>NZ_CP124747.1:669062-1338125 GCF_041860085.1 Schlesneria sp. DSM 10557 | reverse complement strand
ACACGGTGACGAACAACGTCAGCAATGGTATCAGTGTGCTAAACTCTGGCTCGCCTCCGTTCGTGACACCGCTTGACGTGATCGTTCAAGGGAACGAATTCACGAGCAACGGGAATGACGGCTTGCGACTTGAAGCTCGTGCTGGTGCAACAATCGGCGGGATCATTGGTGGTGTAAACGTTGCCGCGACAGACACCACCCCTGCCATTACTCGCTCCAATACATTTGACAGCAACGGTGGCAACGGTCTGAACCTGTTGGCGAACGGTGGTACCCTGCTGTTCAAGTCGCCACCAGTGACTCCTGCACCGAATGCTCCGCCCTATATTCCTCAGTTCGGCGTACCGAACGATGCATACGGCATCTACAACAATATCTTCACAAACAACACGCTGGATGGTTTGCACATCGAAACCACGAACAACTCAATCGCTCGCATCAATGTCGTCAACAACAGCTTTGGTCTGGAATCGTCAGCCACCAGTGGCAACAAGCGATACGGTCTGGGTCTGTTGTCCGACAGCGGCGTGACGGAGATTTCAATCGGTGGTGCCCTGATCGAGAATCCTGACGGGACGTTCTACAACCCCGGGAACACCTTTGACTTTAACTCGGTTTCGGCGATCAATCTGGCTGTCGGTGGGACCGCCGCCTTGTCCTACGACATCATTAACAACACCATCACCAACGGCGCAACCTCGACTGTCGCCGCCCCAAGAGATTCGTTCGAATTCTTTTTCAATGGCACAAGCGGGTCCAGCCCCTTCACCATTACGAACAAGTCGGATCCGGGAATCGAGATCACCAGTGTGATCTGGAACCTGGCAGGTACCCCTGCGACGATCGCAGCGACCGGTCAGGGAGCCAATGGAAGTGTAAACCCGGTTGTCCTTCAACCGATCAGCGATTCTCTGTTGACCTCGTTAAACGGACTGGCTGTCACCCCAGGGTCTTCACCACTGTTGATTACCGGACTGAACGCTCCTGCTAACAATGCCAACTCCGGGATGGCCGCTGGCAGTCAGTTGATCCCGCTCGGCTTCACCGACTTCGATCCAAACGAAGTCTTCAGTGCCACGGCTCGACTGGAACTCGCCTCGGGCAGCTCGCCGCTGACCTCGGCCGCGACGAACGGGTCGTCCATCACGGTGAACTTCAGCAATGGATTGTCGTCAACGCAGCGAGTCACACAGCTCAATTCAACCAGCGACGCGGTCTCGGCCACGGGTGACGTGTTCGGTGCATCGATTCCCGGCTTTGGCAATGGCCAGGACGGAATCCACATCGCCTCGTCGGGTGCCTCGGTCGTGAACTCGGCTAACATCATCAACAATACGGTTACGGGTTACGGCGGTTATGGTATCCGAGTCGAAACTTCGGGAACCTCGACCTCAAATAACCTGCTGATTCGCAACAATGAGATCTCGAACAACGGCACGGGAATCACGGGTGCGGGTATCTCGGCCTTCACCGGCGGTGGACTGGCCCTGGAACGACATGACAGCTCGACGCTCAACGCGATCATCGATTCCAACATCATTTCCTCGAACTTCAATGACGGAATCTCATTGCGGTCCGATGGAACATCAACCGGCGGCATGACAGTCGTGTCTCGTGACAATGACGTCCTGAACAACGCGGGGAACGGTCTGCAGATCTCAACAGACGGTAACGCTCGCTTGAACTTCACCTCGCAGCGAGACAACTACAGCGGCAACGGTGCTGGTTCGGGTAACAACATCGACACGACCGGTGGCGATAACATGGCCTTTGTCAGCAACGGAAACTCGGTCCTGGACGTCACACTCCAGAACGTGTTCTCCAACAGCTCCTCGGGCACGGGTGAAACCTCGAATGGTGTCCCCACGGGCAACGGTCTGTCTGGAACCACCAACGGCAGCAGTACCCTCAACCTGCTCGTCACGGGAAGCTCGTTGTCGAACAACCGCCTCAACGGTATCGTCCTGAACAGCAACGACCGGTCGTACATGCATGCCAGCATCTACGACACGCTGATGAACAGCAATAACGAGAACGGTATTCTGTTCAACCGAGCTTCTGCTTCACTGGTTCGGGCCAATATCGTCAACAGCTCGATGCAAAGCAACTTGGTCAACGGCTTCAATTTCCATGGACTTGGTAATGATCCCGAGGATCCAACACAGAAGTATCCTGGGCCGAATCGCATCAACCTGATTCAGTCGTCGCTGAACAACAACGGTATCAACGGAGTTGGACAAGGTGCCCGAGTCGACCTGCTTGGTGATTCGCAACTGGTCCTCAACGCCACGGCGACGACATTCAATAATAATGCTCAGAACGGCCTTCGCGTCAGCCTAAGCCCAGGTGCGGAGTTCGGATATACGATGGGAAATGAACGGTCAACATTCGATAACGTGCAGATCAATAACAACGGATCGAATGGAATCTTCATGACCAGTACTATCACTCCAACTGACCAAACGACCAACAATCCTGTTCTGCCTTACGATGCTCCATCTGTAACGTTCATGCAAGTGAGTGCCAACACTGGAAGCACAGAAATCAACGGCAATGGCTTCGGTGCCAACGCTACTGGATTGAGCGGTATTCTGGCTCAGTACCTGGGAGGAGACCATGATATCTTGGTCCAGGGAGACACTGTGAATGCGACGCCAAAGTATGGAACATTCATCCAGGGCAACCGGGGAGATGGTATCTTCGTCCAATCGGCGATCTCAGCGGATACCCAATTGACTGTTGATCGAGTGATCGTAGGCGGGCCGCTTGCAATTAATGCTAACGGTGGCCACGGGATCAACTTCCAGACCGTTTCGAAGCTCACGATCGTGGACGGAGCTGATTCTACAACCTGGTTGTTCAATGGTGCGGGACGTGCCACGCTAAACGTGACCGAATCAGTTGTACAGGGTAATACGCTCAACGGAATCAACCTATTCGGGAACGGCTTCTCGGATGTATCGCTGACCTCGGACGGAACTGGGAACTGGTCATCAGATCCAGGGGGTGTGTTGAACGCGAATATCTCGGATTCGCAGATTGCTGGTAACGGGGGAAGCGGGGTCAATATTCTGTTGCAAGGCAACTTTGGTGGATTTAGATACTCCGCTTCAGACATTGATGCGACCGAGTACAGTACTTTCAATCTCGTGGGCAATAACATCCATGATAATGGCGCGTTCGGTGTGAAAATGGAACAGAACGCAGGTTACGCGAGAACTGACTATTTCGTGCTGTTCCAAGACACCAATGCTGACGCTGATCCTCCCATCCCATTCAATCCGAACGACACACAGAATAATGGCTTGGGTAACACGGGATACAACACTTCGATCAAGGATGCTGATCGCTTGAGCAACTACATGTTCCTGCCAACCCTCAACAATGCGAAACTGAATCTCTACAACAACAATATTCAGTATAACGGTCGGGCAGGCGACTTGAGAGCTGCGGATGGTGTGTTTATCCGAGTTAGTACGCAGTCCTACCTGGCTGCGGATATCTTGAACAACCGGATGACGGGCAACGTTGCGAACGATCTGCATGTTGAATCCTTCGTGCAATACAACCCACAGAACGGTCAGACATGGCAGCCACTGTTGAGTGTTCGAGCGACTCCTCCAGATCCAAGCACGGTCTATCTTGACTACACGGCTCAGATGGACATGCGGCTGCGAGGTAATATCGGAAACACCGTCAACATCCAGGATCCGATGGTTAATACGTTGCGGGATGGCAGCAACGTCTACATGCCACTTGATGGCAACTCAACTCCCAACGGTGCAGTTCTTGGAAGTCGAGATGCGTCAAATGCGGATCCATTCAAGGACAACAATATCTCGAACTTCGGATATGAGAATCCGTTGCCTCGACTGGTTCAGCTGTTCCAGATTGACGATGGGAATAACCTGAATGTGACCAACAACTTCAGCCAGAATGGTGTGACGCAAGATCTGCAGAATGCGTTCTACAACGGAAACTTCCACTTGAGAGCATTCCAGGATCCGGATTTCCCGAATCCAGATTTCCCTCTGTACTTCGGCGACAGCCCAGGCAACCCATTCCTGCCGTAATCGTCTGATGGGCTGAACAATGATCGAAAGCCGCTCCCTTTAAACAGGGGGCGGCTTTTTTCCGTAGGTGTGGGATGAATTGCTACGGGAGAGTAGAAACCGCATTCATCGACCGCGCGAGACGCCAATTCGGCAATCGTACATTGAAGTCGAACGAACTCACCTTGTGAGTTTGCTGTGCTATCCGAATTCGATGCTGAGACGAGTCGCACGACTCTCCAAGCGAACGGCAGGTGTCAGCAAATGGTGCCGGGTCTCAAGGCGGGCGACTCAATTGGGAGGGGAGAAACATTCGGGTCGAAGTGACAGTTCCGAAGGCCCGATCGGTTCGAAACGTTACTGGAACGGAGGAGCCATCACATCGTCAAACTTGTGGACGACAAGCGGACGAAAATCCAGAACGACCTGGCCTTTCCGGACGACAGAAAGCCAGGAGTCCGGAGGCCGCCGGAGGAAGGACTGAAATCTCTGTCGAGAGGAGTGAACTGGAACGCCCAATAATAGGGGATGCGGCGATCAAAGAGATTTGCGAACGATCTCACCAGAAAGTATTGCCATGGCAAGTTCGAGCGAAAGATAAGTCGCTTGAGTGGGCGGGATGAACGTCGATGAACTGGTGTATGTTTCGCACTCCAACGGCTCTGGCCCTCTCGTTGAGCCGGAGATTTCAGGCTGTCCAGCAGATATCGCACTCGACCTACACTCGACAGAGCGTCGAATCCAGGCGGGCACGCTCGAAGTCATTCGCTGCCGGTGAGATTTGGTAAAAGCGTGAGTCCAGGGTTGAGCCCGGCGAGGCAGCTTTTGCAGTTCCACAATCTTACGCAACTCGGCTGCAGCATCTTCAGAGGAGAAGTTTTCCCGTTTCCACTTGGATACCTGCGACATGCTCCGCGACTCTGCTTACGAACGCTTGGTGCCTCGCAGCAAAGGGTATGGTCCAGGCAAGTCAGGAAATGAAAAAGCACTGGCTGATCCAGGATGGTCAACCAGTGCAGTACCAGTGCAGTAATAATTGGTCCGCAAGAAACGCCGCCAGGTCCGTGCGGGCCCGTCGGCAGCGCGAGGGGGGCTGTCAGACCGCAGATGCGTGGTTTCTCACGGTTTCGTTGGTGAATTGCACGACCGCAGCGGGGTCGAGAGGTTTCGAGAAGACTCGAGGGACCTTGTGGGCGAAGACCAGACGATCCGCTTCGCTCTGCATGACCTCAGGGCAGCACACGACGATGGGAATATCCGTTAATCGCAAGTCTTCCCGTACGTGCCGACAGAATTCGGCGCCGGTCATGGCAGGTAGTTCCAGGTCAGCGATGATCAGATCAAATCGCTGACGTGCGGCGAGAATAGCTGCCTGTTCGCCGTCATATGCAACAAAGACAGAGTATCCAGCCCCCTCAAGATGATTTCTTAAAGATTGAGACATGGCCCGATTGCTCTCTGCAATCAGGATCGAACGGCGTCGGTGCGACATACAGTCTTTTCTGAAAGAGTTCCGACAAGGCAACAGCGTCTGTCAGTCAAAACTGACCCCGCCACGCATTCTCTCAACCGGCTTACGACCTCACACGTCGCAACTTGAGCGAAATGCTACCGGAATTAAAATCTTCTATTCGACCGGCCAACTTTGAGAATTGAATCAATTTGTCCGAAAGTGGTGTTCATACGCCCTTCGACGCTTCTTCCGCCATGTACATCTGCCGTAGTCGCCGAGTTGCTGCGCGCCTCATGACGCGAAACGTCACGAAATAGAGGGCTCGCATCACGTTACATAAACAGAGCAGCAAAACTCGCACAGGCAGTGAAGCTATGGCGGCGACCCGGCGGCAGCTTTTTTGAAACGCCTGATTCCCTTCGATGGCGGGACTGAGCTGTTCGTGGACGATGCACCGGAGGAAATCTTGCGACCATCGCTCGACATAATCCTCGGGAAAGTCATTTCGAAATCGTTCCGATCGCATCCACTGTTTCGCTCGTTCCAGAATCCTCATCCCTTTTAGAGGATTGGATCGAGTCTCCTGTGACAAGCTTCCCGGATTGATCGTCCATTCCATGGCGGGGAATGGCCAGTAGCAGAAGCCATGGCGAAGTCCCAGCGCCTGGATGGCGAACGTGTCTCCCCACGACTCGAGTTCCGGCGGGCAGCCACCAATTTCAATCAGAGGAATGCGCCTGAACAGTGTCGCTGCGGAGAGCGAATGGGTAGCGGGTTCCACCTCAAGCACTTCATGCAGGTAGCGTGACGGTTCCAGAAAGACTTCCTGATGAATGTTCTTCAGTCCCGAAGTTCCCCGAGGTTGGCCCAGGGGATCGACGCTGACGAACTGACCACTGATAATTCCCGTTGAGGGGTACAGTTCCGCGAGCCGCATCGCGCCAGCGAAAAAGCCGGGCAGAATCCGGTCATCAGCGGCGCCACTGTAGACAAAGTCGCCTGTTGCCTCCGTGATAGCTCGTTGAAACGATGCATGAAATCCGAGGTTGCGCTCGTTCATCAGCAGGCGAATCTGAGGATACTTCTGGACCCAGTGGCGGATGATGGTCAGGCTGTCATCTGTCGAGCCGTCGTCGACGATGATGAATTCATCGGCGGGACGCGATTGAGTCAGCATCGCTTCGATCGCGCGAGCGATTGACCGACCGTGGTTGTAATTGCAGATAATGGTCGTCAGCGTGGGCGACCGAAGGGAACTGTTCGGTCTCTCGTCCGCGACCCATTCAGCACCACCAGAATCGGCAGAATTCGTACCCGCAGCACCTGCCGGACCTGACTGCCTGGGCGAACCGGTACGAAGACTTTCCAGAAATGCCGTTGCTTCAGCCGAGTCCTGCCCGTCCGGAGCCCAGGGTGCGAATTCGGCGTCACCAGGAACAAAAGGTCCGTTCGTGGTTTCGTGAATCACTCCCCAGTCGGACTCGACCAGAACCGTATGCCACGCATCACATGCCAGTCGGTAAAGGCAGGGACGCCCCGTGCCGGGAGCACCCAGTGAGATCCGTCGTGTTTCCGCCCCCTGATTATCGAAAAAGACGACCTGCAACAGACCTTCTACCACGTGAAATGACTCGCTCTTGTTAAGATGTCGGTGGACTCGCACGTAGGTGTCGCGGTCGAACATGATGACCATTTCCTGAATGGGGTCATCGCTGGTTCGATGAAGGCAGATTCGCGAGCGTTTCAGGGGTGAGTCTGCAGCCAACTGGCGAAGTCGCTGGAGCGTTTCTGGCTCGACAACATAGATGTCCGAATCGGCCACGATGACGTTTTTGGGAGGACTCACGAAAAGCGATCTCGATAAGGAATAGTCTGGGGGCAGTCAGCGACACTGAGCCGGGAGAAGGGGCATCATGTCCAATCCGCCCACCTCCGAAAAGGTCTGCCGAGGAAAGTGAACCGAACTACTCGGGACCCTGCCTTCGAAAGTTTCAACTTGCTCGACAACTTCTCACTGAAACTCTCAGGAGCGCGAGGGTATCTGAACGAAGAGGGAACCGACTTGGACAGATCAGTCGCCGTTCTGACTCCCGGGATGCCGGATGTCATATCGCAGCTCAACCATCTCATTTTGTTTCTGCTGGACAGAAGTCAGCCTGAGGACGGGGTTCAGTATTCTGCGAGGAAAGAGTGGCTTCCCCTGGCCCAGCGTCACAGACCCCACCTGTAAGATCAACTCATCGAGCAACCCGGCGTCATAGAACTGACCCGCCAGGTCTCCCCCGCCCACAATCCAGATATTCTTGCCCCCGGCCGCCGCCCGCATCTGGGAATGGATAGCGGCGACGTCCCCACTGACAAAGCGGAGATCGGCTCCTTCGATCAGCGGAAGTTTTCGTCGTGTGAAGATCCACGTCGGCTGCTCATACGGCCAGGCCGATCCGACTTCCTCGATCACCTTGTCTGCATGCCGCAGCATCCATTCATAGGTATGAGCCCCCATCGCCAGCGCACCGACCTGCGCGATGAACTCGGGATAGCTCGAATCGTTGATGTCGCCCAGTGAGAACAACCAGTCCAGCGAGTCATCCTCTGTTGCAATGAAACCATCCAGACTCGTCGCGGTATAGTACTGCGTTTTCATGCAAAAGCCCTGAAAGTAATCCAAGTAGCCCTGTCGCTCCGCGACAGGAAAGCCGTCGGTACTGCCGACTCAGAACATTCTGATCGGTTGGTCCGTCCGCTCAAAGGCTGGTTCATGGCGTGAAGAAATTAAACCAGAAGCACGTTGGCTGTTCGCACCGGGATTGAAATGATGTCCTGACGGCGATTCGGTTTCCCTGTCGCGGAGCGACAGGTCTACTTTGTTTTCGACTCATCTCGTCCCAATTCCTTCGAGTAATGGCGAAACTTGTTCGGAGGCAGATTTGCTTTTGGCCCGTTGCACGAGATGTACTTCCGGAACTTTTGAAACTGGTCTTCAGATCGAATCAGGTGATCGAAACCGTCTTGTTGCCAGAATGGACCGGATTGGCCGAGCTTCGAATTGATTTGATGAGCAGTATAGTGCTTCCATGATGTGCACTGTGCGAGCATGGAATCTTCAGTTGCGAAGGCTGCGATCAGATGTACGTGGTTCGGCATGACGACAAAATCCGTGAGTTCATACCGATCTCCGTCAAATTTCATCAGACTTTCTACCACGATCAGGGACATGGCGGGGTCGCTCAGTACGCACGCGCCATGACAGTGGTCGAGTTGGGTATGCCATCTCTCAGAGAAGGTTTGCACAAAGTTGTTTCGCACTTCGTTGGGTAATCTCAGAAGTTCTTCCTTCCAGCCCGGTTTGGAGAGATCGATGTGATGTCGCTGGAGCCAGAGTTTCCGGTCCGCATACCAACGCCGGCTCACGCTCTCTGGCATTGAGTCTTTTGTTCTCTAGGTGATGAAGCAGAGTGTGCCAGCCTGAGACCAATGTGGAAGCCGTCGTTCAACGATGCTAAAACTTGACGTGGGGTCGAACACCTGCAGCGGCCAAAGATGCGAAAGCATCGGAGGATCTCCAGAAGTAGCCCTGTCGCTCCGCGACAGGAAAGCCATCGGTAACGCCAACCCACAACATTCGGATCACTTTACCCATCCGCCACTAAATCTAATTCATGTCGCGAAGAAATTGCACCAAAACACTTTGGCAGTTCGAACCGCGGATTGAAAAGGTGACCTGATGGCGATTCGGTCATCCTGTCGCGGAGCGACAGGTCTACTGATGCCACGGCGCGAAGCGCAGGTGGGTGGCTACCCTGCAGGGCCAGGCAGGCTTAGGATTGATGGAACGCTGAGGTTTCGTCGTGAGACGGACGACGCGTGACGCTCTTACGCGGGGGCTGATCGGGGGATGGTGTGGGATCTTCTGCGAGGGACGTCATCATGTTTTCACGCTGCGTTGCTGTTGCGCAAACGACTCCTGTAAAGGGGGATGTGGCCGCGAATGTCGAGGAACATCTGTCACTGGCAAAATTGGCCGTCGATGAAGGGGCGGATATTGCCCTGTTCCCCGAATTGTCGCTAACCGGATATGAGCTCGCTCTGGGAGAGTCACTGGCGTTCGAAGAGAACGATGCGCGGTTGGCAGCATTGGTGGATCTGGCAGAGCGATCGGGAACGCGGCTGGTAGTGGGCGCTCCGATCAGAATTGAGCAGAAGCTTTACGTGGGAGCTTTCATCATACTCCCTGATCGTTCCATCGAGATCTACACGAAGCATCGGCTGGGGACGTTTCCCTCCAGTTCGGTCTGCGACAGTTTGACGGGCGAAATTCCGCCACCCGAGCCGAATCATTTTCAAGCGGGCGACCGGAATCCCTTGATTCCGTTCAACGAGACCGTCGCAGCCATCGCGATCTGCGCTGACATTGGACGGCCTGAACATCCCCAACGGGCGGCAGAGCGGCAGGCCAATCTGTATCTGGCGAGCATGTTTGTCATTCCTTCCGACTTCGCGGGGGATACCGCAAAGCTGGCTCGGTATGCGGAGCAGTATCAAATGACGGTCGCACTGGCAAACTATGGTGGACCATCGGGTGGTTTGACATCGGCGGGTCGCAGTGGCATCTGGTCTCCCACTGGAAAACTGCTGGTCCAGTTGGAGGAAGCTGGCTCTGGCGTTGCCGTTGTCCGTGAATCCCCCGACAAGCTGCATGTCCGGGCGATCATGCGGAAGTAACACGCGGCAAGTCAGTCTGTCGGCTTCCAGTCCATTCCGCAGCGATGCCTCGCATGTGAAATTCTTGCCAGGTTTTGGACAAACTTTGATGAAGGCTCGCACTGGCTTCCAGAAGCGTTGTCCTGTGAAGCAGCGGGACTTATGCTAGGGGTCTCTTACGAAAAGTTCTTCCTGAGATGCCCTGTTCAGAAAGCAATGAGGTGCCGCGTTGAAGCCGTTCGCCGTGTTGGCTGCATCCGTGGCCCTGCTGGGATTGCTCGTCTTGAGTCTGCTGGAACGGCCACAGCAAACTCGGGAGAGTGATGATTCGGCTGCTGGCAAACAACCTCTGATGGTGTACTGCGCGGCCAGCAACAAAAGCGTGATGGAGGCCATTCGCAAGGACTACGAAAGTGAGTTTGGCAGGGCGGTCGAAGTTCAATACGGCCCCTCTCAAACGCTGCTCGCTTCGCTCAGTGTCTCGAAGACCGGCGACCTTTTTCTGCCGGCTGATGTGAGCTTTCTTGAACTGGCGAAAGAACAGCAGCTTGTCTCCAGCGAGTCACCTCTGGCAGAGATGCAAGCCGTCGCCGCGGTCTCCAAGGGAAATCCCAAAGGAATCCAGAGTCTCGACGATCTGTTACGCGACGAAGTTCGAATCGCTCAAGGTAACCCCGAAGGGACTGCGATTGGCAAGTTGACCAGAGAGATTCTTATCGAATCCAACCGCTGGGACGAACTCAACAAGCAAACAACCGTTTTCAAAACGACCATTCATGAAGTGGCCAGCGACGTGAAGATCGGCGCTGTCGATGCGGGAATCGTCTTCGACGCTGTTCTGCATGACTATGACACGCTGGAAGCGGTCACGATTCCGGAACTGACGGCCGTTCGATCGCGCATTGGAATTGCCGTTTTGAATTCCAGTTCCCAGCCTCAGCAGGCGGCTCATTTTGTTCGGTACATGAGTGCACGGGACAAGGGCCAGCTTCGTTATCGTGAGTTCGGGTTTCAGGTGGCCGATGGCGATTTGTGGAATGAGCAGCCTGAACTGACCCTCTATGCGGGGTCCATGCTGCGACCTGCGATTGAGGAAACAATCGCGGCATTTGAGAAGCACGAAGGGGTCCGTGTGACCCGGGTCTACAACGGCTGCGGAATCCTCGTGGCACAGATGAAAGCCGGGCAGGTTCCCGATGCCTATTTTGCCTGTGACGTGGAGTTCATGAATCAGGTGAAGGAGCTGTTTCCCACTTCAGAAGCGGTCTCACAAAACGAACTGGTGATTCTCGTGCAGAAAGGGAATCCCCACGGGATCAAGTCGCTGAAAGACCTGGCCAAGTCCAGATTGCGAGTGGGAATCGGCCATGAAAAGCAGTGTGCCATGGGTTGGATTACACAACGGACGTTTGCAGAAAGTGGTTTGCAGTCGGAACTGATGAAGAATGTCGTCGTCCAGACCCCGACGGGGGACATGCTGGTTAATCAGATGCGAACGAGGTCTCTCGACGCCGCCGTGGCCTACTTGAGTAACGCGGCCGGATCGGCCGATTTTCTGGACGCGATTCGAATCGAGGGGATTCCCTGCTCGATCGCCACGCAGCCTTATGGAGTTGCCAGGGAATCAACACAACGACAGCTCAGCGAACGTCTCCTTCAGGCCATTCGCGCCGAATCATCGAAGCAGAAGTTCGCCAACGAAGGATTCCGCTGGTTGAATCAGGGGCAGGCGACGAATGATTGAGTCGCACGTTCCGGCGTCAACGGTTCAGAAACATCGGGCTGGTTCGGACGTCCCTTTCCTGACGTTGATGAGTGGTTTTGGCGGCAGCTATCTGGTGCTCGTCATTGCCATGCTGGCGGCCGACCTTGCGTATACCTCTCCAGCACACTTTTCGCAGGCTCTCGCCAAGCCCGAGATTCGTTCGGCGATTCGACTCACGCTGATCTCCTGCACGATTTCAGCGCTCCTTTCGGTCTGGGTGGCGACGCCGCTGGGGTATCTGCTGTCGCGTTTTCAGTTTCGCGGCCGCTGGATCATCGACACCTTGATCGATGTACCGGTCGTGCTACCCCCGCTGGTCATAGGACTGAGCCTGTTAATTCTGTTCCACATCCCACAGGAGGGGGGAAATCTGGAGCAATGGTTTCAGGAACGACTGGGACTCAGGATCACTTACTCGCAGCCGGCTGTTGTACTGGCTCAGTTCGCCGTGGCGTGTGCATTTGCGGTGCAGACGATGCGAATCACGTTCGACCAGATTGACCCCCGTGCTGAACTCGTGGCTCTGACCTTAGGGTGTCGTCGGAGTCAGGCTTTTTTTCTCGTGGTGCTACCGCAAGCGTGGAGAGGCCTGATCGCTGCATTCACGATTGCCTGGGCTCGGTCGCTGGGAGAATTTGGACCCATCCTCGTCTTTGCCGGCGCGACACGCATGCGGACAGAAGTCTTGTCGACAACAGTCTTCCTCGAACTGAGCGTCGGTCAGCTTGAGGCGGCGGTCGCAGTCTCGCTGCTGATGGTCGTCGCGTCCGTTCTAGTCTTGGGGCTTGTCCGCTGGCTTGGTGCGGGGTGGCGATGATCGAACTGATCGATGTCACAATCCGCTCAGGACCGTTTCAACTGAGCCACGTCAACCTGACTGTGGAGAGTGGACGTTACGGAATCCTCATGGGGGGAACCGGCCAGGGGAAAACAACACTGCTGGAAGCGATCTGTGGGCTCAGACAGGTGACCGCCGGCAAGGTGGTGATCTGCGGTGACGAGATGACGAAGTGGAAGTCAGCCAATCGCGGGATTGGCTATGTTCCTCAGGATCTGGCGTTGTTTCCGACGATGACTGTCCGGGAACATCTGGAGTTTGCCCTGCGGATTCGCCGAATGGATCCTGTGACCATTCGCCAACGCGTACACGATTTGTCGGAGGTACTGGGAATCAAAGGTCTACTTGATCGACGTACGCAGCATCTGAGTGGCGGCGAAGGTCAGCGGGTGGCGCTTGGACGTGCTCTCGCGTTTCAGCCTCAGGTGCTGCTGCTCGATGAACCGCTGAACGCACTAGATGAACAGACACGTAACCGACTCTGCGACTTGCTCCGATCTCTACAGCGCGAACGTCAGTTGACCGTGCTGCACATTACGCACAGCCGGGCGGAAGCGGTCGCTCTCGCCGATCAATTGTTCGTGATGGAAGCGAACCAGATTACCGAACGGCCCTTATCGAATCTGACGGGGCCAGGACCGGTCGCAGCCGATCGTCCCGAAGGAGGATCGCAATGAGAGTGCGGGTTGAATTTGCCGCTCAACTGCGGTCGGTGACGGATTGTAAAGAAGACTGCATCGAGATGGTCGATGGGGGGACTGTCGGACAGCTCGTTGCTCACCTGGGTGAAAAGTACGGCAATCCGGTACGAGCGTATCTGCTGAATCCGGCAGGTGAGCTCCAGCGCAGTCTTCTGGTCATTGTGAATGGCGTAGCACATTCGAGCGGACAGGCCGGGGCGGTATGTTTGGCGGACCAGGACTGCATTGAGTTCCTTCCGCCGATCGGTGGGGGGTGAGATGACGGACGAATTGCCGGATCTGACTCCGGAAGAAGAAGACCGCTACGCATGGCAATTCGACGTGCGTGACTTCGGACGTGAAGGGCAGCGTCGATTGAAGGGGGCGACCGTGCTGATCTCGCGCGTGGGTGGCGTGGGTGGTGCTGTTGCCCTTCAATTGGCCGCAGCGGGGATCGGGCGGCTGATTCTGGCACATGGGGGTAATCTGCGTCGGAATGATCTCAATCGTCAGACTCTCATGACGACAGACTGGATCGATCGTCCTCGAGTCGAGTCCGCTCGGGACCGACTTTTGGCGCTCAATCCCAATGTGCAGATCGATATGGTCGATCAGAACATCTCGGAAACGAATGCTGCTGAACTCGTCAGTCGATGCGACATCGTCGTGAGTTCAGCTCCGCTCTTCAGCGAACGCCTGTTGATGAATCAAGAAGCGGTGCGGCAGCGAAAGCCTCTTGTTGACAGTGCGATGTACGAACTCGAAGGGCAGCTCACCACTGTCATTCCCGGCGAGACGGCTTGCCTGGAATGCCTCTATCCCGAAGCACCACCGATGTGGAAACGCCAGTTTCCCGTCTTCAGCGCGGTCTCCGCGACGGTGGGAGCGCTGGCCGCGATGGAAGTGATCAAAGTCATCACCGGTGTGGGGGAATCTCTGGCGGGACGGCTGTTGCTGTTCGATCTGCGTGAGATGAGATTCCGGACCTTGCCGATCGAAAGGCGGCAAGACTGTGTTCAGTGCAGGGCATTGTGCGGGACCGATCATTCCAGAGGGACGACAGCCGGAACCAGTGACGATCTCTGAAATTCAGGCCGGTCTGCTTGGAGCGATGACCAAATTCGATCCCCCGAGGTCGTCACAGGCGTTCTTCAAAAGAGAACTTTTGGTCGATGAACACCAAAGGGACGCGAGATCCGTGCTGGATGAGGGGCCGTACCGGACTAACCGCGGTGGAACTGTGCTGACACGATCCCCGCGATTAGCAAGACCCCTCCCGCCAGAATGAGGATTTGAGTGATTCCGAATTGTGTCCGGCGGGACGTCGCGGGGGTTTGGTTCTGGTCCGCGCTCGCGATTGGGATTTTGACCTCAGGCGGGGTCGTGTCGACCGAAGTTGCCTCGCCCTTCGCAGAACCGGGAGGGATGGGAACCAGCTCTGCTTCCTTGGGTGCCTTTCCGAGGTGATCCAGGCCGGCCGTGGCGGGGAGTTTGGCCCATGAAAGTAACTGCCGCCAGTCGGCCGTGATCAGCAGGTCAAAACCCGGATTCAGTTCTTTCACCTGGCACGAGCACGCTCCCGCCAGAAAAGCGGCTGAGCTGCGAATCGTATCGGACGCAATTCCCGCTCCCACCAAAGGAAGAAGCGCTCGACACCGTCCGAACACCGGGAAAACCATCGGTTCGTTGAGCGTCGCGAGGTCCGGTTCGCAACTTTGCAGCAGAGCAATGAAATCCTGCTCGGCAGGATCGTCTCGTCGAATGCGGATGAGCGAAAACTCGACTCGCACCGGCGGACCGTCCTGAATGATGTCCTCTGGCGAATCTGTCAGCTCGGGAAGCGTCAGAGTCCGAGTCAATTCGGCGAGCTCCTGTTCGAGCGTTGCCGCCGCGACATCGTCCTGTGCCGGGTCGCCACTGTCGATCAGCACCCAGACGGCCGTCTGACCATCAGCAAGCTTTTGGAGCAGGCTCTGCCGGACGGATGAATCCAGGAGCGTTTTGAGGGTCGAAGTATGGAGCTTGCCGATCCAGATGGGCTGATCCATCTCCAGGTAGGCGGGAAGCTGAACGACAAGACTCGTTTCGTCCGTCCCTGCGGGAGCCCCAGGATTCAGTCTGGAGGCAGCGTCCAGCAGTCGCTTTTCATCCAGGTTTGACGAGTCATCCAGATCAACGGTGCGGATGGACAGATTGACGCGTCGCCCTTCGAACTGACTTTGCAGGAATGCCAACTGGCTCTGATCTTCGGTCGACAGAGGACCGCGATGAAAGACAACTCCCCGATAGGCGTCGGGAGCCCAGTGTTCCAGGGCATAACGGAAGACGGGGACGTTACAGGCCCAAGCAAGGGACCATGGTGCGGTGACTGCCAGCAGGAAGCACAAAGCGACTCGCGGAACGAGTAATCCGGGTGAGGTTTTCATTGGACGCGTATCCGTTTCGATCACGATTTTCTCAGACTGCGGGATGGTCACCGCCCCATTCGGTCAGGAACTTGCGTTCATTGTTCCAGCCGGTGGAGTTCGATACCCGAGACCAGGGGTCGTCCGTGTTGGGAAATGAACATCAACTCGAGCCAGTCGCCTAGCAGGACGCGATCGAATGTCTTGACGATGCTCTTCGGGGCGGTTCCTCCCAGCTGGATGTTGTCGATTCGCCCCTGTCCCGGAATCTCCACATCGAACTGACGGAATTCCTTCGGTGCACTTTCCGGGACGCCGAAGTGCAGGCGAACCCGATAGGGGTCGAGTCGTGCCGCGGAATCATCGACGGGAGTCACTTCGTCGGCATCGACAACAAGCCGGGCGGCCCCCGTCGCGTCACGGCTGCGAACCGTCGCCACCGTCCGCTGTCCCTGACCCCTGATCACGAAGACAATCGAATTCCCGGGCTGCCAGCCCTCCTGGCTGATGACCTCGCGAATGAGAGGCGTGAGGTCAGAGCTCTGTTGAGCCGACCCTGTGGAGCTCAGTTTCCAGGCGTCGGGACTCCAGCGAATTTCGGATGAGGTGAGTCGCCGCGAAGAGAGGTTGTTTTTATCAGCCGTGAACCGGGCCGCATTAACTGCTGCCTCAGCACGAATGACGAACTCGGCCGGCTCCTCACCGACGGCGCGCGAACCGAATTGAAGGTGGGCAGATCGAATTGCCGAGTCACGTGCGAGCCGGATGCCATTGAAACGGAATCCGACGAGTTGCGGTTCCGCTGTGGTTCCCGCGAGTTCTGCTGTGCCGCTGTCAAGATCGACGGCACCACTCGTTATCGATTCGCGGGCGTCGTCGTCGGCGTGCTCAACAGGGATTCCTGTCTGTAGCTTGTGAAGCGGCTGGGCCTTCAAGCTGAGGCGAAGTGACTGCATCCCTTCCACGCCTGACGACGCGACCCAGGGAATGGTGGCGGACGACTTGGTGCTGGGGTGATCCTGGAAGAACCTCGATTCTCCATCGACTTCGAGACTCAGGTTGGGGGAATCTCCTGCAACGGGAGGATACTCCAACCAGTCAAGTCCGTGCTGGTCGCGACGGTCGCCCGGGGCACCCAGGTTAATTCCCAGTTGCTGCACCCGGCCGGCCTTCGGATCGAGCACCAGCAGATTGTTGACAGACCACATATCGATATCGGGCATGTGGACAAGTGCCAGCGAGGTCTGATTCTGATAACTGCAACTGCACGTTCTGGTGTAGTCTGGCGCGTTGAGAACTCCGTCAGCCACAATCAGGTTGGCCGTACATCCCGATCGGAATCCACCAAAATTTCCGGTCCCTGCTTCATTCAACAGGTCATAAAATGCAGCAGAGCCTGACCGGAACGTAAGCATGTTTTCGCTGGCAATGATGGAGTTACAGCCGTAAGCCCGTTTGACGCTCCAGGGGCGAAGCTCACCCGTAAGCGGGCTTTTGTTCATTTTCTGTGAGCCATCCGCCAGATAGTAAGCACCGGCAGAATCGGTGTAGGAGACGGCATTGGTGATGATCAGATCATTGTGCAGGACACAGGGACCGGAATACTTGAGCCCCTCTTTTTTCCAGACAGTTTCGCCTGTGCGGCCCTGGTAGACGGCCATCCCCTGCCCCACTTCGGCAGTCAGTCGGTCGCTTCCCGCCGCCCCTGCCTGGAGCAGCAGGTCCCGTTTCTCGGAATAACCCAGCCACGTCCCGAAGACTTCTTTTCCGGGCAGTGTCCACGCTTCCTGACCGGTCTTTGCATCGAAGGCGACGATCCGGTACGTATCCGGATTGGACTTCCCGCGTCGCCTCAAAAATTCTTCGACCGGTTTCGGATTCTTGTCGAGGGCGAAAACCAATCCGTTTCCGGCGACAATGCCGTTGTGCCAGAAACTATGCGCAGCGTCGATTTTCCAGAGCTGTTCTCCCGAATGGCGGTCGAATCCGACGAGAGCCATACTGGCCGCGCGGTCGAGACTTTTGGCACCAAACACAGCGCGCTTGGGGTCCGCCTTGTCAGGTTCAAGCTCATGTCGCTTCTGGTATTGGGCGAAGCCAACGCCCCCAATCAGTACGTCTTCGTAGACGCCGATGAAGCCCCACTCATGGGGCTGGTTCGGATCCTGCTGAGGGAGCGTGATCGTCGTCAGATCTTCACCCGTGGCGGGATCGAGGACATGGCAGGTGAACCCCTCGACAATGTAGATCCGGTCTGGGGTCACGACAAAATTCGTTCCCCGCGCATTGGCACCCGGAATATGAATCTGGTTGTACGACGGATCGAGCGGTGTCTCTTTGTACGTTTCGTCGAAGTAGACATCCTTCGTTCCGAGATTCTCGAAGTTGCGGTGCCAGAGTTTGCGGCCGGTGTAGACATCACGGGCAGAGAGCGAATTGATTCCTTCAATGAACAAGCGGCCGCCGACCACTTGTTCGGTCGGGCCGTGTCCATGGCGGGGAAGCACGTCTTCGTGATTGGATCCGCCAAACCAGAGCACGCCGAGTGGCAACTTGACTCGCTGGTCAGAGGATTTATTCGTGTTCCCGATATCGCCATTCTGATGTGTCCATGTTCCTGACCCGGGAAGTGCCCCGACTCGCCGAACCACGATGCCATGTTCGGCCCTTTCGATCTCGGCCGACTCCAGCTCTAATGCCGCGACTTGCTGGATGAGCTGTTCCCGGTCCGCAGCAGGGGCGAGCAGGTACATCACCCCGCCATAAGGGCGTACTGAATCGTAGAACCGCGCGAGCAATTCTGGAGTCGAGCAGAGTGCAGGAGTCAATTCGGCACCGACAAACAGCAGATTGGCCAGGTACGGTGGAGAGAGAAACTCGGCAGGAGTGGAACGTCGAACCGTCACCCGACCGAGAATTCCTGCTGTATCGAAGTGCCGACGCAGCCGGTCGACTCGGTCCTGCTCGGGATCAATCACCGACAATTCAACGAACGGCGACTCATTGGCGACAGCGGTAACGAGCGATTCGTCAGCGGCACCCAGCCACAACGAATAGCCTTCCGCCCGACCGGCGTTCAAGACGCTCTTTGCCGTTCCCGCAGCCTCGTCTGAGACCTCCAACGTGGCGAAGGTTTCTTCCTGGACTGCGTCGGTCGGAGTAGAAGTATTTCCGAACGCGTAGAGGTGTCCTTCGAGCGTGACGGCGATCAGCGTCTCATTCGCGGCAACCAGTCGAACCACGCTTCCGGGAACGGAGGTTGTCCACGCGATCATTGCCTCGGTTCCGGTTTGCGGCAGCTGGATGGCAGTCAATTCTGTGCGGACTTCGGCGCCCGGATGTTCTGACGGCTTGCCGGCCGCATAGAGACGATCGCCGGCGAGAATCAGATCCCCGCGACCGTCTGCCGCAATCTGCCAGAGAGACTCTTTGCTGCGACTGTCAAACGCGCGGATAAGGGGCGCGGTGTCTTTCTCGAGCACCGCATAAATGCGATCACCGGCGAGCACCGGTTCATCGGGCAGGAAGGCGGTCTTGACGCCGGTCTGCAACGAGAATTCGCGTGTCCCCTTCAATCGAGTGTGCACAAACCATGACTCTTCGTTCGCAGCCACGAAAGAACCACCGGTCCCCTTGCCTCCCGCTGCCAGTTCAAAATACAAAAACTTCCCCGTGTGACGGTTGAAGGCCGCCGGGACAGAACGACCTCCCGGAATCAGCAGCACATCCTGCGTCGCGACGAGCGACCCCTGCGGTGCGACACCGGCGAACGAAGGGGCTCCATGTGGCTGAAGGATATACTGTGCACCCGATTCATCATTGACCCATTCGACTTCACCGGTTTCCGCATCCAGTGAGTAGATAAACGTTCCCATGAACGGCCAGATACTGGCGGCGAAGTAGAGATGCCCGTCTCGCAAGACCGGGCCACCCCGCATGGGCCACATCGAGATCAGACGCTGGTTGCCCAGAATCTGTCGACCATTGGGTCCCCCCCGAAATCGCCAATGCAAGGAACCATCCTCGGCATTGACGCAATACATGTGACCGTCGTCACTGGCGAAATAGACACGGTTGTTCCAGGCGACTGGCGCGAGGCGAATGGGGCCGTCTGCGTAGAAGGTCCATGATTCTGCTCCCGTTTTGAGGTCGTATGCGACGACTTTGTCTCGATCGTTGAACGCCAGAAACAGACGACCCCCCATGACAATCGGTTCAAAAAAACGATCGAACGTCATGAGGTCCAGGTTGAGAGGATCATCCCACGTCTGCTTGCGGGGAGAAAATTTTCGCGACCAGATCTGCTTGAGTCCGTCGGGCAGCGACTCGGGAGCCGCCGCACTGCGCGTTGAGTCATACCGCCACATCGGCCAGTCCGCAGCCTCGACCGTCATTCCTGAAAGCAGCAGACAAACACAGGCCAAGAGGGAACGGCCGCAGTTCAAAAACCGATTCATCGTCTGGTGGCTCCTGGCCATGGCAAGTTCGAGAACCTCTCGAACAATCCTATCCGTTCAAAAGGCAACTTCATTCCGTACAACTTTACCGTCACACAATTTTTTGAATACGCTGACGCGATGAAGAAGTGACGAATGACTGCTCAAAAATTCATGAAGCTTTCACCTGGGCAGATTCCTCGACGGGGGCGAGTCTGTCTGAGACATTCGTGCTGTCAACCTTGATTACCGTATCGCAGAAGAGATGAGGCATCCATGTCACTCCGTTCCTCCTGGTTCCTGACGAGAAGTCTGCTGCTGTCGACGTGCATTCTGGCAGCAGCATCGATCTCCGCACAGCCACAGCAGACGCAATCTTCCGCAACCGCCGATCATCCCGATTCATTACCGGGGCGGCCTTATGCGGCCGTGGGTGCCAATTTTTACCCCGGATTTGATGGCTACGCACGAGCCGTGACAACCTCGTCACCCGAAGCGCAGCGCTGGTTCAATCAGGGAATTCAGCTTCTCTATGGGTACAATCATGACGAAGCGGTTCGCTCGTTTGAAAAAGCGACCGAGATTGATCCATCCTGTGCCATGGGCTGGTGGGGTTCCGCCTACGCCCGTGGGCTGCACATCAACAATCCCGTGATGGGCGAAGAACAAAGCAGGCTGGCGTATGAGGCGGCCCAAAAGGGGCTGCTCGCCCTGGAGAATGAGACCCCTGGTGAGGTGGCTCTGGTCCGCGCGGTGGCTCAGCGGTACGCCTGGCCCGTTCCCGAGGATCGTACGCCACTTGATCAGGCGTACGCTGATGCCATGGAACGGGCCTGGCATCAGTTTGCTGACGATCCCGACATCGGTGTGCTCTTTGCCGAAGCGCTGATGAATCTTCAGCCGTGGGACCTCTGGACGACAAAAGCCGCTCCGAAAGGTCGGGCACTGGAAATTGTGGGCATCCTCGAACGAGCACTGGCGAAGATGCCCCATCACCCCGGTGCCAATCACCTTTATATCCATGCCATCGAAGCTTCACCCTGGCCTGAGCGAGGGACCGCCGCGGCCGATCGTCTGCTACATCTGGTCCCCGGATCGGGACATCTGGTCCATATGCCTTCGCATATCTACATCCGTACGGGCCGCTACGCCGACGCCGTCGAATCCAATGAACGAGCCATCCAGGCGGATGAAGTTTACTTCCGGCTCGCACCCCCACCCGATTTCTACAGTGCCTACTTCCTGCACAACATTCATTTTCTTTCCTATGCCGCCATGATGGAGGGGCGGTATCAGATTGCGATCGACGCGGCACGCAAAATTGAAAAGCAGGTCCCGCATGAGTTCCTGAAAAAATACGTCACCCGTGTCGACGGACTGATGCCGACCGCCCTGCACGTGCTGATTCGGTTCGGAAAATGGAACGAAATCCTTGACGAGCCCGAGCCCCAGGAATGGAGACTCTTCAGTCGGGCCGAGCGGCATTACGCCCGCAGCCTCGCCCTGACAGCGCTGGGAAGGCTGAACGAATCACGCGAAGAGCTGCGGTTGTTCGATGTCGTGGCCGAACAGATCAATGATGAATGGCTCGTCGGCAACAACCCGGCAAAGGACGTCCTCGTCATTGCCCGCAAGATGGCGGAAGGCGAACTGGCGTTTCGCGAAGGAAGGCGAGATGAGGCATTTGCCCTGTTAAGAGACGCGGTCGCGCTGGAAGAAGAATTGCGGTACGACGAACCTCCCGGTTGGATGCAGCCTGTGCGGCACGCGCTGGGAGCACTGTTGCTGGCCGATAATCGGCCCGCCGAAGCGGAACACGTATATCAGGCCGATCTCCTGCGGCATCCTGAAAACGCCTGGTCGTTGCTGGGCCTGCAGCAGTCACTCGGACGGCAGGGCCGAACCGAACTTGCTGATGCCCTGGGGGAACGGGTGAAGCGAGCGTGGGGGCGGGCCGACGTCAAACCGGTTGCCAGTTGCTACTGCCATCCGAATGCCCTGCTTCAACAGTAGATCGGGCAGAGCCGCTTCTGCCGTGCCGAATTGTCATTTCTACTTGTCGCGTTGCGTCGAGGTTCGTGCATTTCCAAAAACGAGACCTCGCTGATTTCGAGTGCATAAAGCCTGCCCGAGTGGTTCCTTTGATTGCAGACATCGTTTGTCCGAGACAGCCGTAAATTTTGCAGTTGAAGAGAAAGCATGATTGACGAACCCTCTGTACCGAGCGATTGCAACACTGACATCAGCGACCATTTATTGCTGAACCGATACACCAGCTCGGGTTCTCCTGAACCCTTCCTCCACCTGATGCGTCGCCATATGGGGCTGGTTTACGGGACGTGTCTGCGAATCACTGCGAACGTTCACGATGCTGAGGACATCTCACAAGAGTGTTTCTTTGACCTGGCCCGTCAAGCGGCGGAAATACGAACGTCCGTTGTGGGGTGGCTGCATCAGGCCGCCACGAATCGCGCACTGAACCGACTTCGCAGCGACAAACGGCGTCAGCGCCATGAATACTCCAGCGGTCTGCAAAAAACGAGTCCCTCAGAAAGCAAAGACTCGACACCGACTGAGGCATCGTGGAGCGAACTCTCCCCGGTTGTCGATGAAGTGCTGAGTCAGCTGCCAGAACAACTTCGTTCACCAATCCTGATGCACTATTTGGAAGGATCGACTCAAGGCGAAATCGCGAACCTGCTGGGGGTGAATCAATCAACGATTTCTCGGCGACTGAATATCGGGATCGAACGCCTGCGAGATGAGCTTCGACGGATGGGAATCGTCGTACCCACGGCGACGCTGCTGTCCTGGCTTTGCGCTTCAACCGATGTCGCGGCATCGCCTGCATTGACCGCATCGATTTCCAAGATCGGCCTGATGGGGGTCGGGACATCGACGATTTCGGCGACCGGTGGATGGTCAGCGCTCTCGTCGCTCTATTCGATCATGAAAGCGACCATCGCGCTACTGTTTCTTCCGGTCGTGGCAGGTGTCTACTGGGGCGAGCTCGCCTTTTTGATTGTCTTGGCGCTTTGGTGCGCCTACCTTGGCTGGCGTCGGCCAGAATGGGTTCGCATTCTCTGTTTCACGCGACAAGATCCCAACATCTACGAGTGGCCATTCTTTCCATTCTCAAGCTGGAATTGGACATCACCGCCGCCCGAATGGCGGATTTGGATGACATTTCACTTTATCACTGGAATAGAATTGCTTGGGCTGACAATGCTTCCCATCGGGATTCGATTGTGGATTCTGCCGATCGCAGGTGCATTGTGGCATCTCTTTATGGCGATACGGATTTGGTGGCACGTTCGCCAATGTCGACGGGCAGCGTCCGTCGAATTGAAACTGCCGAATCCACCCGTCGACGGGGCGCTGTTGTTAACTTATACATTTGTCGGGCTGCTGCTGCTCGCAAAGCTCTGTTCCTCACCGTGGCTTTTCTCTCGAGCGGCCGACAGTACGGACTGGTTCTGGATGTCCGTGGGATGCCTTATCACTTGGGTAACTCTCCTGATTGGGATCGCAGTTCTTGTGATCTGCCGATACCAATCCTGGCTCAAGCAAGGCGCTGTTGATCCTGTGGTGATACAGCGGATGAGAGAACTGGAACCGCCCCGTTGGGTTCTTTGCGCCATGTTGGGAATTCCCTTGCTGGCGGCCTTATCAGTCACGTTTGTCGTGCTGATGCTCGACGTGACGCCTGTGGTGGTTCCGTTCGGTGACAACGTCGTGAGCGTAATTCGACGGACGATGTTCTTCGCCAATCTGTTCGCACTGGACTTGATTGCTTTGGGGGTACTGCCCCTCGCCTATCTCCAGCACCGAATTCCGAAAATCATCTGGGGAGTGACAGCGGGATCGATGGGATTGATCGGAATACTGCACATGGGGCTCTTCTCAAAAACGGTATTCGCCGTTCCAGAGATCAGGGCTCAGGTCTATTATCACAAGCCTCCCCGGCTGGAGTTTGCCAAGTCGGAATTTGCACTTTGGGCTCCACCCAATCTGCTCGAGAATGATTCGTTGAAACCAGAGAACCCCTACTTAGGTTCGAACCTGACACTCGAAGTCAGGCATGCTGTTCCCTCCACGATTTCCATCGAATTCGGCAGTCATCAAGTCCGGCTTCAGTCGCCAGTCTTGGACCGCCATAGACTGGCTGAAACCACTGCCCTTGTGATGATCGTACCTCATGATTTTCGGAGCGGAGTTCCTTCTCAACTGCAGGTGACGTTCATCCTTGTCGGTGCGAACAGGTCCCAGCAAATGAAGCAGTTTCTCTTGCCGCTACCGAAGGACATGACCGCAATCGAGTGGAATGAGCAGTTTCGGTTTTGCGATTTCCGCGAGGAAAGCGCTCACCCGATTTCCGCAGCCGTACAACTCGGCACCATCCAGGGCGAGCCACTCATCGTCAACGTTCTGGCCGACAGTCCGCTTACTCAGCCAGCTCCCTGATTCTACCATCGATTCCAAGACCGCCGGACCGGCCTATCGAGCAGTATCAGAGCTCTGCCCAGCATCGCCGATGCCTCAATCAGCCGTGCCGACGGCGTCTTGTTGCAGTTCAACCATTAAGTCCTGAGACATCCGATCCCCGGGATTGATCACGACTTGGTCATTCTCCGAAATCCCTGTCGCGATCCCGATCTGCTTGCCGATGTCTCCTGCGACTTCAATGACCCGTAACTCAATCTTGTTATCGGGGCCGACGACGGCGACCTGTGTTCCGCCCGAGTTGAAAATGAGTGCTGAAGCGGGGACGAGCAGCGGTGGACTGTAGCGCTGCACTTCCATCTGAACCTGAACGTACGAGCCGGTCAGCAGAGCACCGTCGTCATTCGGGACTTGAATCTCGGTCAGCAGTGTCCTGGTCAGGGGATCGATCGCGCGGGCCGTACGTGTCACAACGCCTTGAAAGACACGGCCCGGAATGTCACGTGCCCTCACTTCGGCTGTCAGGTCCTTCACCACGCCCGCCGCGTAGGCCTGTGGAACATTGATGAAGACCCGGACCGGATTGGTGCGAGCGATACGGAACAGTGCTTGCCCCGTGCCGTTCCCCGACGAGACCAGCTTCCCTGTCTCCAGAAATCGCCCCACAACCGTCCCCTCGAACGGAGAATGGATCCTGGAGAAAGACAACAGCTCCTGCATGTGCTGCACGTTCGACTTGTTGACGGCAACGGTCGCTTCCGCCAGTCGAACATTTGCTTCTCCCACGGCGAGATTGTTTTCCGAATCGTCCAGATCCTGCTGTGCGGCGTTCTTGCGGGCGACCAGCGTTCGCAGTCGGTTTGTCGTGATCTTTGCCAGATTCACCGTTGCGCGAGCCCGTTCAAGACTGGCCAGGGATTCTGCCAGTGCGGCTTCACTCTGTTCATACTGAGCCCGCACTTCGGGCGTATCGATCTCGGCAATTAACTGGCCTGCCTCAACTTCATCACCGATGTCCACCAGCCAGCGTTTCACGTAGCCCGTGGTGCGGGGAAAGAGGGTGATCTCTTCCATCGCCTGCACGTCGCCCGGAAGTGTGACCATAGCAATCGGCGTTGCCGGGACGGGCTTGGTCACGCGGACAGTCGGCAGTGAGTTCTTGATCTCGTGTGCTTCGTGCTCAAGCTGCGCGGTGACTTGCTGGCGTGGAAGCCAGCCCGCAAAGAACAGCCCGACCAGACTGCACCCAGCCAGTAGCATCACGGCCAGAATGGTCCCCCATGACAGCCCTTGCGCGGGCTTCTGGATGACTTCCTCGTGACTCTGCTGTTCATGAGCCTGATGTTTTTGAGGCTCAGCCGTCCGCACACGTGGCGGTGCATGTGTTTTTGAGACACCGGGTGAATCAATCTCCTGAGCAACTGACATCATGTGTCCTTCAACAAAAACTTGACGCGACTGACTTGGTGCATTCGCGGTCTTGGGAATGGAGCTGCGAGCGACTTCGATCGCGGCCGTCGGTCCCTACTCGACTTACCGACCGCGGGGTGGCGTCTAACACGAAACGGGCAAAGCCTGCGAAGAAAACAGAAAACTCTCGTCCATGGGGCGTCGCATTCCTCCTCGACCGCGCCTGCCTGCGGAACATTGACGACAGCGGCCCGTTTCTAAATTTCCGGTCTCTCGCGGTTTATGCTGTGATGAGGCGTTCCTCAGTCCATCAGTTCGGGTTCCAGTTCGATTTTTTTCGGGTGCCGTCTCAGTACGCTGTACACGACCGGGACGAAGAACAAGGTGGCAAACGTCGCCATCATCAGGCCGCCGATCACCGCCCGCCCCAGTGGAGCGTTCTGCTCCCCCCCTTCTCCGATCCCCAGCGACATCGGCAACATCCCTAACACCATCGCCAACGCCGTCATGATCACGGGACGCAGTCGGGTAACTCCCGCAGACCACGCCGCATCAATCGAATTCATGCCTGCCAACTGCTGATCGTTCGCGAACGTCACCAGCAGAATTGAGTTAGCGGTGGCGACCCCGATACACATGATCGACCCCATCAGCGCAGGAACGCTGATCGTGGTCTGAGTGACGAACAGCATCCAGAGGATGCCGCTGAGTGCACCTGGCAGAGCCATCAGAATGATGAAGGGATCGAGCCAGGACTGAAAGTTCACCACCATCAGCAGATAGACCAGTACCACGGCAAAGATCAGCCCGTAGCTGAGTCCTCGGAACGAGGTCATCATACTTTGCACCTGACCTCGCACGGTAATCGTTGTCCCTCGGGGAAGTGTCGGACGAATCTCGTCCACGATCCTGTCGATCGCCGCCGCCACGCTGCCCAGGTCCGTTCCCTGAACTCCCGCCAGGACGTCGAAACTCTGCGCGATGTTGTAATGGGTGACGTTTGTGGGACCGAACGCGTGACGTACGCTGGCCAGGTTCCCCAGCAGTTGGGCTTCGGTGCTGTCTCCACTGCGGGAAACGGGGGTCGAGTTAATGGCATCAACCGAATCGATCCGGAACTGAGGCGCCTGCACCACGAGTGGATATTGCACCCCGGTCCTCGGGTCGAGCCAGAAGTTCGGGGCTGCCTGACCGCTGGAACTCAGCGACACCAGCATGTCGTTCGACAGATCGCGGGCCGAAATACCCAATTGACTGAGCAGCGTTCGGTCGGCGTCGATGTTCAATTCCGGCGTACGGATGACCTGCTGCAGGTGAGCGTCGACCGCTCCGGGGATTTCGGCAATCCTGTCCCGGATCTGCTTGGCGATCTGGTAGTTCTTTTCATAGTTGCCCCGAGGCCCGACGATCTGCACATCGATCGGAGCTGCCAGACCGAAGTTCAGCACCTGCGTCACGATGTCCGGCGGTTGAAAGTAGAATGTCAGGTCGGGGAATCGCTTGTTCAGTTCACGCCGCAGCCTGGCGATGTATTCATTGGTCGGCGCGTGGTGCTCGTGCAGCGTGATCAGCATCTCGCCATCCGCCGCCGACATCAACGAGCCGTCACTGAGCGCCAGATTGATCCCGCTGTTCGGTATGCCGATGTTGTCGATGATCGTTTCCAGTTCGTCCGGAGGGATAATCTCACGTACGACGTCACCGATTCGCCCGAACCAGCGTTCCGTCTCTTCAATACGGGTTCCCGCGGGGGCCCGCACGTGCATTCGCATCTGTCCCGAATCGACACTGGGGAAGAAATCGCGTCCGAGCATCGGCAGCAACGCGCTCGACGCCGCCACCAGTGTCAGGAACGCCATCGCGACCAGAGCCCGGTGGTTGAGGGCCGTCAGCAGGCAGACTCCATAAAAATCGCGCAGCTTGTCAAAGTAGTGGTTGAACCGGTGGTGCACCCGCCAGATCAGACCAAACCTGGGTGGTTCCTGGTCTTCTGACGCCCCCTCTTTCTTGCCTCCGTACATTTCCACTTCGCCAGCCAGCAGGTAGTGGGTCAGCGTCGGAACGAGGGTTCGGCTGAGGAAGTAGCTGGTCAGCATCGCGAAGACCACCGCCATCGCCATCGGGACGAAGAGCGAGCGGGCCGCACCGGTGATGAACACCACAGGGACGAACACGATACAGATACACAGCGTTGCAACAAACGCCGGGGTCGCGATCTGCTGGGCCCCGTCAAGAATGGCCGGAACCAGGCGTTTTCCGAGATGGAGATTCCGGTGGATATTCTCGATTTCCACGGTGGCATCATCGACGAGAATACCGACCGCGAGAGCCAGACCACCCAGCGTCATCACGTTCAGTGTGTGCCCCAGGAACGACAATGCCATAATTGAGACGAGGATCGACAGCGGAATCGAGATCACCACGACCAGAGTACTGCGCCACGAACCGAGGAATAACAGGATCATCAGACCTGTCAGCCCTGCGGCGATGGCTCCTTCCATCAGCACTCCGTGAATCGCACCACTTACGAAGATCGACTGGTCCGAGAGTAATGTCGCTTTCAGCGTATCAGGCAACGTGGCGAGGATGGCGGGCATGCGCCGTTTCACGCCATTCACAATTTCCAGCGTCGAGGCACCCGACTTGAGCACCGGTTGCAGCACCCCGCGCTTGCCATCGACCCGGATGATGTTGGTTTGCGGAGCAGCCCCGTCGCGAATATGGGCGACGTCCCGCATGAAGATGGTGCGTGTGCCGACCGACTTGATCGGCAGGTTCGCGATTTCTTCGACCACCGTCGGACTGTTGTTCAGCCGGACATTATATTCCTGTTCGCCAATCTTCGCCGTTCCCGATGGAGCGATCAGGTTCTGAACCGAGATGGCTGCCGAGACATCCGCGGCCGACAGGTTCCACGCATACAGCTTTTCAGGATCGATATCGATCATGATCTGTCTTACGGTTCCCCCGTAAGGATACGGCACCTGAGCACCCGGCACGGTCGCCATCCCGGGACGCAGTCCGTTGGTGGCGTTATCGAAGAGCTGCTGCTCGTTCAGCACATCGCTGCTCAGCGAGACCTGCACAATCGGCACGTTCGCCGCGTTATAGCGCATGACCAGTGGGGGAAAGATGCCAGGTGGCATCGAACGGAGCACCTGCTGCGAGGTCGCGACGACCTGCGAGATGGCGCTGTCGATATTCGCCCCTTCCTGGAGAAAGATCTTCACCACACTGATGCCGTTCAGGGACTGGCTTTCAATGTGTTCGATGCCACTGACGGTCGACACCAGCACACGCTCATAGTTTCCCACGACGCGCGTTTCCATTTCGTCCGGTGAGATCCCGGTGTACGTCCAGATGACGGCCACCACAGGAATCTGGATTTCCGGAAAGATATCCATCGGCATCCGGGCGATCGTCACGATCCCAAGGATTGCGATCAGAATGGACATCACCACGAAGGTGTAGGGTTTACGCAGAGCGAGACGAACGATCCACATGGTGTCACGTTTTGTAAATGGACGTACCGCGATCCGCTTGCGTCGGCATGACGTAAGTGAGTCACAGAAAGGGAAGGTCAATCGACGGGATGACCCCGGCCGCCGGGCTCAGGCAGGTCAATCACGCCACCATTCTCCAGGACAAACGACAGTCATCAGGACAAACAACTGGCAGTGACGGGCGTCAATTCCGTCGTACCGGTCTGCTGCGAAGCAGCCGAACCAGCGACTCGATCACACCAGCGCTGCTTACACGACTCTGCGTGCTCTCGCAGCAAACGACCGGCAGTGACTCCGTCACCCCGTTCCAGAGCATCGACCGGGCCATCATGTTCGCGCGCCCGATCAACTAAACTTGGCTCATGACGACGATGCAGATGAAGTCTGACCCGAGCTTCAAATGCGAGTCGTTCCCAGGACTGAATCAGCACCTGATTGTCTGATGCCAGGACGATGGTTCGATGAAACTCAATGTTGTGGCGAGCATACGCCTCGATGTCTCCCGTTCGGGCTGCATCGTGAATCAGCGCCAGGGACGTCCGCAAAGAGGAAACATTCCCGGCCAGTCGCGGTGCAGCCAGCTCAGCAGCGAGTTGCTCCAGTACGCCCCGCACGGTATACGCCTCGATCATCTCCCGATCACAAATTTCCCGAACGCGAGTTCCGCGGTAGGGAATCGATTCCACGAGCTGCAGCGATTCGAGTTCCCGCAAGGCTTCCCGGACGGGAGTCTGACTGGTGTCAAATTCCCGTGCAATTTCTAACTCAACCAGCCGCTCCCCTGCCTTCAAGCTTCCATCGAAGATCCTGGAGGTCAGTGCGTTTCTGATCTTGTCACTCATGCATTGGCGCAGGGAAGGCATTGCCGATTCTCTCTTTCCAACTCGTGCCCGATGTAACAAGCAGCATTTGAACAGGTTGCGAACAAATCCGCTATCACATCAGCCCTACCGCACGACGCGTATATATTATCGATAATATAGAGTCAGTCAATGATGTCAATTTCTGTACTTTCCGAAATCGAACACTTTCGGCACCCTGCCCCGCATGACGCGCAATGTCGATCGGCGGAAATCAGTGCCAGGCGCGGGTACGGAGCCGACGGCCGGCCGTTACAACCGAACCCGATGCAGTCAGAGCTGTTTGAAAAGTCAGTGCAGCCCGGCAGCACGAAGGGAGAACCATGCGAGTTCACTACGAACAAATTCTGGCCGATCTGGACTTGCTGGCGAAACTGGCGGAATTCCGGCCCATGGTAATCGGCACCCCGCCTCTCGGAATCATGGTGACCTCAAGCGACATCGATGTCGCCTGCGAGGCCGCCGACCTGGATCATTTCCGCGACCGAGTCCTGACGGAGTTCCAGCAGTTGCCCGCATTCGCCGTCCGATCACTCTCCATCGGACAGCAGCCGACCTGCATCGCCAATTTCGAGTATCGGGGATGGCCCATCGAACTCTTCTGCCAGCAGATCCCCGTGCAGAGGCAGGCGGGTGTAAGACACTTTCTGATCGAGCAGCGGCTATTGAGATTGCACCCCGAGTTACGGCCGCTGATCCAGCAGGCGCCCGACAAGGGACAGAAAACCGAACCCGCCTTCGCCCAGGCCCTGGGCCTGACCGGCGACCCCTACGAGTCCCTGCTGCTGCTCGAGGACCTCAGCGACGAACAACTCGCCGCATGGATCATCACGAACGGTAGATAATGGCGGTTGTCACTCGAACTGTTCTTGCTTGTGTCTGTGCTTTGTTGTGTGCTTGGCCGAGGTCTTCGTTGTGTGAGGAGGTTCGAAACGATGACTGTTTCACCGGACTCGAATCGTCAGAGCAACTTCAGCCAACACTGCGAGCACCTTTGGCGGATGGGGCGAAGACAAGTGGCGCATTGCACCCATATCCCCGGCTTCCTCTTTGAGCGAAGGCGGGACTCAATCGAAATCGCCCCTGGTGCCTGGCCAGCGAACCGGGCACGCGAGGTAATCAGAAGTAGACCGTTTCGACCTCGAAATACTGTTTAGCTTCCGATTGATCTGAACACTACACGTCCCTCCGCCGACGAATAAACAGTCCACATCACCTTCTCATATAATAGCAAAGCGATTCGTTTGACAGTCGGTTTTAGGATGTGTACGGTCGTTTCCTATGAACCACCTGGATAAGAAACAGAGGACCTATTATGGGCATAGTGTTCAAGGTGACGCAGATACTTCCCGCTGGGAGCTACTAAGTGATCATATTCAGCGCGTGAGTGACCGTTGTGCTGCGTTCGCAAAGTCCTTTCAGGCGGAGAACTGGGGCCGGCTTGCCGGACTCTGGCATGATCTCGGAAAGTATAGCGATGCCTTCCAGGACTACTTACTCACCGCCAATGGCTTTGAAGCCCACCTTGAACAGTTCAACCGAGTTGACCATTCCACTGCGGGTGCCCAGCTCGCGGCGAAGCAGTTGGGCGGAAATGGCCAAATCCTCGCCTATGTGATCGCAGGACATCACGCTGGTCTGGCAAATGCCAGTGGCGGAGATTCCAGTCTGTTTGAGCGACAGAGAAAGAAGGTTCCCGCTTGTGTCGCTGTGCCAGATGAAATCCTCCGTCCTGAGTGCGACCTCGAACCGCTCGAAATGCAGGCTTCGAAGGACACCCGTGATATTCTAGGGTTCCGGTACGCGTTCTTTACACGCATGCTCTTTTCGTGTCTGGTTGATGCCGACTTTCTGGCCACCGAGGAATTTTGTGATCGGGAGAAATCGGAACGTCGTGCGTCAGGGCATCTGCCGCCGTTCATGACAATGCAGGCAGCGCTTGATGCGGAACTGGAAAAGAAGCAGTTCAATGCCGTACCAGGGACCGTCTCAACATGTCGGCAGCAGATTCTGGCAGCGTGCCGTGATGCAGCGGCGAAGCCCCCCGGAATGTTTTCTCTCACCGTTCCCACCGGGGGAGGCAAGACGTTGTCGTCGCTCGCTTTCGCCCTGGAACATGCGATCCAGCGCGGCAAGTCGAGAATCGTCTACGCCATTCCGTTTACGAGTATTATCGAGCAGACGGCAGATGTCTTCCGGCAGGTTTTCCAGTCGTTGAGCGACGAGATCGTTCTGGAGCACCATTCCAATGTGGATCCGGAGGATCAACGTGAATCGCCCCGCTCTCGCCTGGCGACCGAGAACTGGGATGCACCACTCGTCGTCACGACCAATGTTCAACTTTTCGAGTCACTGTTCGCCGCGAAAACGTCCCGCTGTCGCAAGCTGCACAATCTCGTCAACAGTGTCATCATCCTCGATGAAGCGCAGACGTTGCCAGTGGATCGGCTTCGGCCCTGTCTGGCAGCGCTGCAGGAGCTTGTCCGCGGCTACGGCTGCACGATTGTCTTATGTACCGCGACACAACCTGCCGTTCATTACCGGGACCAGTTCACGATTGGACTTCCCGACGTCATGGAAATCATCCCGGAACCTGCGAAGCTTGCAGCCCAGATGAAACGGGTTCAGGTTCGCGTCATTGGCGAACCGTGTTCTCGAGAAAACAAGATTGTTCCAGGTAAGATCACTGATCAGGAACTTGTCACACGGATGGAGGAACAGGCATCGTTCCTGACGATCGTCAACACGCGCGCCCATGCCGCCAAACTGTTCCGCGAGCTGGAATCAAGCGGGAACGCTGAGGGACTCTATCACCTCAGCACACTCATGTGCGGTCAGCATCGCTCCGACACGATTGTTCAGATCCGGCGGCGACTTCAACGCAGACAGACGTGCCGCGTCATCTCGACGCAACTGATCGAGGCGGGCGTCGATGTGGATTTCCCGGTCGTGTTTCGCGCGTTGTCGGGTCTCGATTCGATCGCTCAGGCGGCGGGTCGCTGTAACAGAGAAGGGAGATCCGAGATCGGAACTGTCTTTGTCTTCGACCCTCAGGAGGTGACTCTTCAGGGATACCTCCGTTCGACCGCGATGTCGGCGAGTGAAATTATTCCAGCCTTTCAAGAGGACGTTCTGAGTCCTGACGCCATACGCGCCTACTTTGAGCTTCATTACTGGAAACGCTCTGGACCGAACCGCTGGGACAAGACACCGGAAGCAGGGGTGATGAAGTGCTTCCCCTGTCCGACCACCGAATTTTCAGCCGACTTCCGCAATGCCGCAGATCGATTTCGACTGATTGAAGAGCAGGGACAGACGGTGTTCGTTCCCTATGGGTGCGTCGGCCGGGATCTCATCAGACGGCTGAGGCTGGATGGCCCGGATCGAAAACTCCTCCGCCAACTCCAACGCTATTCCGTCACGCTCTACAACAATTTGTATCAAGCGATGGCTCCCGACATTGAGCCGATTCATGGCCAGTACCCGGCACTGATTAATGGGAGTGCCTACGACGAGAAGCTGGGTATTCGCATCGACCGCCCGGGCTACGTGGAGCCATCGGCATTGATCATGTGATCGATTGAAACAGGGGTGAGCGGATTCGCTCACCCCTTCTCAGCCATCTGCGTAGCAACGAATTGCTAGTTTCAATCCGCAGACCGGGTTTCGATCTGATGGTCGTTTATACCTGAATTCAGCTGAGTGAGCGATGAAATGACGGTTGAACGATGTAGCAACAAACTGCTAGAATTACTTTGCAGAGCTTGCAGCCTTCATAACTCAGGGTCTGAGGTCAACGGTACCTAGACAGGAGAAGATGACGATCATGTCGCCAATTCGCTTGAAAGTTTGGGCGGACTACGCCTGCTTCACTCGCCCGGAAATGAAGGTCGAGCGTGTCAGCTACGACGTTATTACTCCGTCCGCTGCGCGGGGGGTGCTGGAAGCGATCTACTGGAAGCCGCAGGTCCGGTGGGTTGTCGAGCGGCTGCACGTCTTGAAGCCGATTCGCTTCACCAATCTGCGCCGAAATGAAGTTTCCTCCAAGGCGTCGGCATCCAATGCCCGACAGGCCATGGCGGGAAGGTCGACCGAGCCACTGTCGCTCTTTATCGAAGAGACGCGGCAACAACGTGCCGCGACCATCCTCACGGATGTGGCGTATGCCATCGAAGCGCGGTTTGAAATCCTGGATCCCAGCGATCCCATCGAAAAGCACTACAACATCTTCAAACGCCGGGCCGAACGAGGCCAGTATTTCCACCACCCCTATCTGGGATGCCGCGAGTTTCCCTGTGACTTCGAGTGGATCGATGGCTCAATTCCCACGTCCCCCCTCACAGGTGAACAAGACCTGGGCTACCTCCTGCACGATATCGAGTTTCGACCTGCCACCGGGAAGACGTCGGACACGATCTGTGGCCATACCGGTGAGCGGCGTGACACCCTGCCCCACTTCTTTCGTGCCCGCATGCACGACGGTGTCATCGACGTTCCTCCCCTTCAACCGGCGCTGCAGGAGGTGCATTCATGATTCTTCAAGCACTCAATAGCTACTACGAACGATTGGCCGCTGAGCCCGATTCCGATATCGCGCCCGCAGGATTCAGCCGACAGAAAATCTCCTACGCGGTGGTTCTCGATCCGGATGGGTCGTTGCACGGGATCGAGGATCTCAGGACCGGTGACGGCAAGAAAAAGGTCGCTGCCTCGCTGCTCGTGTGTGGCGATTCAAAGCCGCCTGGGGCTGGTGTCAATCCCTGTTTTCTGTGGGACAATCCCGCCTACATGTTGGGCTACAAGCCTGACGACCCCAAGCCGGAACGAACTCGCCAGGCGTTCGAAGCATTCCGCCAGCGTCACCTTGAATTAGAGCAGACGATTCAAGATCCGCAGTTCAGTGCCGTCTGCCGCTTTCTCGAAAAGTGGGATCCTGCACAGTCTGTCGAACATCCCGGTCTAGTCGAGATCGGGACTGGATTTGGCCTCTTTCGCATCCGGGGGAAAAGTCAGTTCGTACACGAAGTCGACTCCGTTCGGCAATGGTGGCGGGACCAACTCCAGCAGGCGACCACGTCTACAGAAGCGGAACTGGGACAGTGTCTGGTGACCGGTCGAAAAGCTCCGATCGCTCGACTGCATGATCCCAAGATTAAGGGGGTCTCCGGCGCTCAGTCTTCCGGCGCCGCAATCGTCTCATTCAATCTGGACGCTTTTGAATCCTATGGGAAGGAGCAATCACGAAATGCCCCGGTGAGCGAAACGGCTGCCTTTCAATACTGCACCGCACTCAACAGTCTGCTGGCCGATCGAAGTCGACGAGTCCAGATCGGGGACGCCACGACCGTCTTCTGGACCGAAAAGCCCACACCCATGGAGAATATCTTCGGGTTGGTACTGGGCAATCCCCCACCAGAAGACGAGGGACTGCTGAACAAACTGCAGAACATTCTGCATCTGATCGCCCAGGGAAAGTATCCGGCGGAACTCGGAGACAAAGAGACTCCGTTTTATATTCTCGGGCTTTCACCCAACGCAGCCCGCATCTCGGTCCGGTTCTGGCGAGTCAGCTCACTCGGTGAGATTGTCGCCAACCTTCAGCAACACTTCGTCGACCTTTCGCTGCAGCATCGAGAGAGCGAGCCCGACTTTATCAGCCCCTGGCAGATCCTGCGCGAGACTGTTCGCGACTCAAAGGACATTCCACCCCAATTGAGCGGTGCGCTGATGAGATCGATTCTCAGCGGTCAAGCTTACCCCCAGATGTTGCTTGCCGCTTTGATTCGTCGGGTCCGTGCTGACCGTGAGTTGAGGTATCTGCGGGTCGCCCCGATCAAAGCCTGTCTCAATCGCCAGTTTCGCTTGAATTCATCACCTACTCAGGAGATTGCCATGACGCTGGATCCGAATCGCGAGGACGTCGCCTACTGTCTGGGACGCCTGTTCGCAGAACTGGAAAAAACGCAGGAGGATGCACTTCCTGGAATTAACGACACGATCAAGGATCGCTACTTCGGGTCTGCGTCTGCAACCCCTGCCGCAGTCTTCCCCCGGCTGATTCGTCTCAGCCAGCACCACCTTGGCAAGCTGGAAAAGGGAAAGCGGCTCTTTCACGAAAAGCGATTTCAGGAAATTGTCGGCAAGTTGCAAAAGTTTCCCGGCCATCTGAATCTGCAGGATCAGGGGCTGTTCGCCATTGGCTATTACCACCAGCGACAGGATTTTTTCATCCGCAAAGAGAAGGCAGAGCCGGATGCCCTCTCTGCTGTCAACTGACTTGACCCATCCGTTACATCACTTCTCAGGAACCGACACTCATGAAATCGCGCTACGACTTTGTTTATCTCTTCGATGTCAAAGACGGCAATCCGAATGGCGATCCTGATGCCGGAAATCTGCCTCGCGTGGACGCAGAAACCGGCCAGGGACTGGTCACCGATGTCTGCCTCAAACGAAAGATCCGCAATTTTGTCGGGCTGGTCAAACAGGAACAGCCCCCCTACGAGATCTATGTCAAAGAAAAGGCGATTCTGAATAACCAGCATGACCGAGCCTACAAGGCACTGGAGATTGATCCCAAAAAACGGACCGCGAGAGGGAAGGAAAAGGCCGAAGAAGATCGCAATCTGACGGCGTGGATGTGCCAGAACTTTTTCGATATCCGCAGTTTTGGTGCTGTCATGACGACCGAAGTCAATTGCGGACAGGTTCGCGGACCCGTCCAGTTCGCCATGGGACGTAGTGTGGAACCGGTCGTCGCGATGGAACATGCCGTGACCCGTTGCGCGGTGACGACAGAACGGGAAGCTGAGAAGCAGGATGGGGGAAACCGTACGATGGGGCGGAAATTCACCATCCCTTACGGGCTTTATCGCGTTCATGGATTCATCAATCCGCATCTGGCGATCCAGACCGGTTTCAATCAGAACGGCGAGGATCTGGACCTGTTCTGGACCGCCTTGCTGCAGATGTTTGAAACGGACCGCTCCGCTTCGCGCGGGGAGATGTCACCGCAGGGGCTGATCGTCTTCGAGCACGAAAGTCCGCTCGGAAATTCACCCGCAAATAAGCTCTTTGAGCGGGTGCGTGTCAGCCGAAAGCCGACTGCCGACGGGGATGCCGTTCCGGCCCGGTCATTCGCTGACTACGTCGTCAGCGTTGACGAGTCCAGTCTTCCTGAGGGGATCACGGTGCATCGAAAGCTCTAAACGGGGAATGCGATGGTCTATTTTGAAGATGATCTGCTGCCGATTTCGGCCTTGCAGCACCTGCTGTTTTGCGAACGGCAGTGTGCGCTGATCCACCTTGAACGGCTCTGGGCGGACAATCTGTTCACCGCTCAGGGGAATCATCTTCATCAGAAAGCTCATTCGGGAAATCCGGACTCTCGCCGTGGGGTCCGGACTACCCGCGGACTGGACTTACACAGCTTGACGCTGGGCCTGGCAGGTCAGGCGGATGTGATCGAATGGGAACCCCCTGCGGGGTCGCGCAAAAAAGGCCAGACGTTGGCACAGGCGATCAAGTCGGCCGCCCCTGCAGATCGGATCCACTGGCGAGTGACACCCGTCGAATACAAACGGGGCCAGCCCAAAAAAAATGATTGCGATCGAGTGCAGGTTTGTGCCCAGGCCATTTGCCTGGAAGAAATGCTGGGAGTCACCATCCCGACAGCCATGCTCTTTTATGGTCAACAGCGACGACGGGTCGACGTCCCCTGCGATGACGCCCTGAGAGAACGGACACGCACGGCCGCCCAGCGACTGCATGAGATGATCCGGAGCCGGAAGACTCCCCCTGCGGTCTACGAGAAGAAGTGCGACAGTTGCTCGTTAAAATCGTTGTGTCTGCCGACGGCGACATCCCGCACTCATTCCGCCATGGATTACCTGCAACGGATGCTGCAGTACAGCGAAGGGACACTTTCAGAGTGACCTCCCTGTGAATCCCAAGTGTTGCCCTGGTTCGGCGTTCTTGCGGCCCATCGTTCGGACTGAACTTGATTTTCACTGCTGCCGTTCCTGGTTCTGTAATGAGAGGCTCGATGAAGACTCACCTCAACACACTTTTCGTGACGACCGACGGAGCGTATTTGTGCAAGGACGGACAGGCTGTCGCGGTCCGTATCAAGAAAGAGACGCGACTCAGGGTTCCGCTTCACAATCTGGATGGAATTGTCTGTTTCGGGCGAGTCGGTGTCAGCCCGCAATTGATGGGTGAGTGCGCCAGTCAGGGAGTTTCGATTTCTTTCCTATCGTCGACGGGACGTTTTCATGCCGCAGTGGTCGGCTTTTCTCCTGGCAACGTGATTTTAAGACGCCAGCAGTATCGGCTGGCGGATGACGCTGTCAAATCCGCCCTCGCGGCGCGCTGCATCATCCTGGGAAAGCTGGCCAATTGTCGTACGCTGCTGCTGCGAGCTGCGCGCGAGACCGATGAACCCGTTCGTGCTGACCGGCTGAGAAAGATCGCGGACAGACTGAATGCGAACCAGATTGATGTGCGGACGGCAACCACTGTGGAGCGCCTGCGTGGATTAGAAGGAGAAGCTGCGGCCAGTTACTTTGAAGCCTTTAACGATCTGATGATCGATGTCGCGGGATTTACCTACACGCGAAGGTCACGTCGCCCTCCCCTGGATCCCTTGAATGCGCTGCTGTCGTTCGTCTATGCGCTCCTTTCGCACGATGCCCGTTCTGCGTGTGAAGGAGCAGGTTTGGATGCGGCGGTCGGCTACCTGCACGAGGACCGCCCAGGTCGCCCGGGAATGGCGCTGGATCTTATGGAAGAGTTTCGTCCGTGTCTGGCGGACCGCTTGGTGTTTTCCCTGATTAATCGTCGTCAGGTGCATGCGAGAGATTTTGAAAAAGTGGAAACCGGGGCGGTTCGGATGAGCGATTCAACGCGAAAAACCGTACTGGTTGCTTATCAGGAGCGGAAGCAGGAGGTGGTCACCCATCCCTTTCTGGGGGAAAAGATGACCTTTGGACAACTGCTGCACATCCAGGCTCGTTTGATGTCCCGCTGGATCCGCGGCGATCTTGACGCCTATCCTCCGTATGTCTGGAAGTAGTTCCCCTGCTCGGAAGTGCGGGGGGAGGGACGCATCTGTGGCGTGAGTTGCGGCGTGAGTTGTGCAAGGTCGGCCTGTATTCGTGTGGGAGTCGGCTTCGATGTATGTATTAGTCACTTACGATGTTTCGACGAGTTCGCCCGAGGGGAAGAAACGCTTGCGCCAGGTCGCCAGCACCTGTCTGGACTTTGGTCAGCGCGTTCAGAATTCGGTGTTCGAGATGAAAGTCGATCCTGCTCAATGGACAAATTGCAAATCGCGGCTGGAATCGATTATTAAACCTGACGAGGATAGCCTGCGCTACTATTATCTTGGGACGAATTGGCATCGACGCGTCGAGCACGTCGGAGCGAAACCGGCGTATGATGTGGACGGTCCGTTGATCGTCTGACCGCCTGTTGAAAAACGGGGACTGGCTCCGGGCTTGCCTCGAATTCACCAAAGATCTCGCATGCCTCGAGGCGCCTGTCCCGTTCTTCAGCAGGAAGCGAACGCGAACCTGAAGCGCGCACAGCTTCCCTGACAGGTTCGCGATCCTCGCAAATTTTCTAAAGGGAACAACTTAGAGAAAATGCCTTTCGTTCCAACGCAAAGCGTCCAGCAAAAACGGCAGGGTTCGCGGAATCAGCTCCGTAGACTCATGGCCCATCGTCATTTAAACTCGCGGGATCGCTCCCTCACGGGAGCGCGGATTGAAACGAATTGTCGTCACGATCCCCCGCTGTAACTCCTCTATCGCTCCCTCACGGGAGCGCGGATTGAAACGGTCATCTGGCGACAGCTCGTAGATCCGCGTCCGATCGCTCCCTCACGGGAGCGCGGATTGAAACCAAGAGCGGTACGAAGCCAAGCTGGCGGCGTCGAATCGCTCCCTCACGGGAGCGCGGATTGAAACTCGATCGCCGACTCCATCTGAGTGTCACAGAAGATCGCTCCCTCACGGGAGCGCGGATTGAAACACAACAGCATCGAAAATTGGATGATCGGAACTCATCATCGCTCCCTCACGGGAGCGCGGATTGAAACATCCTCGGTGTACGGTCGCAGGGTTTGCTCTGGATCGCTCCCTCACGGGAGCGCGGATTGAAACACAACACCGCCGCACTACCTATTGTGCTACCAGAGATCGCTCCCTCACGGGAGCGCGGATTGAAACATTTCTCTCGCTCCCGCTGGTTGTGTGTGTACGATCGCTCCCTCACGGGAGCGCGGATTGAAACGTGCTAGTGATCGTCGTGATGGGCTCATCCGGGGAATCGCTCCCTCACGGGAGCGCGGATTGAAACACAACGGGACAAACGAGCCAATCATCACGACGGGCAATCGCTCCCTCACGGGAGCGCGGATTGAAACGCGAAAAACGACATGCCACGCCTCAAAGACATCGCCATCGCTCCCTCACGGGAGCGCGGATTGAAACCGTTGCTTCTGGAAGTGCTCGTGCAACTGCTGATATCGCTCCCTCACGGGAGCGCGGATTGAAACCACCACTCGTGCACTTAATCGGACACTCGAAGTTTATCGCTCCCTCACGGGAGCGCGGATTGAAACGCTAAAGCTCTACTGGAATCCTGCGGTGCCAGGACAAATCGCTCCCTCACGGGAGCGCGGATTGAAACTAGACAACCTGCAAAAGCAAGCTGCCGACGAGGATCGCTCCCTCACGGGAGCGCGGATTGAAACTCTGCGAGGCCGCGAACGGTCTTTCCCGAGATCAATCGCTCCCTCACGGGAGCGCGGATTGAAACAATGAGCGGATGGACCGAAGCAACAGCGATCGATGAATCGCTCCCTCACGGGAGCGCGGATTGAAACCTCAAACGTCGAGACTCGCGGTGGCACATGGTCATCGCTCCCTCACGGGAGCGCGGATTGAAACTCGGAAAACGCACAGTCGGTGTCACCACTCAGCAGATCGCTCCCTCACGGGAGCGCGGATTGAAACTTGGTTGTGCGGCTCACCGCTCCCACGGTTTGCTGGATCGCTCCCTCACGGGAGCGCGGATTGAAACCCCCTAATGCTTAAGCCGCCACAGAAACAGCAGATCGCTCCCTCACGGGAGCGCGGATTGAAACACACAACAGAAAAACACATCGCTGCTGACGCCAAATCGCTCCCTCACGGGAGCGCGGATTGAAACCGATCCCCTCGCCCAAACCGGGCTATTGTTGCATCGCTCCCTCACGGGAGCGCGGATTGAAACTGAGGAATTCCAGACTGAGATTGTCCCACTGATATCGCTCCCTCACGGGAGCGCGGATTGAAACATAGTCACAGAAAAGCAGACCGACGCAACGCTCGATCGCTCCCTCACGGGAGCGCGGATTGAAACGGGTGTCGGTTGCTGTCTGGCACAATACTATCGTATCGCTCCCTCACGGGAGCGCGGATTGAAACACTTCAACAGACCACACACTGTCTATGCTGGGCGTGGATCGCTCCCTCACGGGAGCGCGGATTGAAACAATCCGAAAGCGTTCCAAGCGAAGGCCCGACAGCTCATCGCTCCCTCACGGGAGCGCGGATTGAAACGGCAAACGGACGCTGATGTTGTGGTGGTTCGAGAATCGCTCCCTCACGGGAGCGCGGATTGAAACACCGGATTGACTGTCGAGTCATATGATGTTCGTGGATCGCTCCCTCACGGGAGCGCGGATTGAAACTACCCGAGCACGGGAGGGCGTCTACCGGTTTTTTATCGCTCCCTCACGGGAGCGCGGATTGAAACTTGCCAACACCGATAATGACAGGACTGCAATTCGATCGCTCCCTCACGGGAGCGCGGATTGAAACCGCATGGTTTGGCGACATTCGGGCGGTTGATATTATCGCTCCCTCACGGGAGCGCGGATTGAAACCATCCGAGCCTGTTGAGGCGACAGTGGAGTCCACATCGCTCCCTCACGGGAGCGCGGATTGAAACTCAGGGCCACGATGTCAGCAGGTTTGGCCGCTCAAATCGCTCCCTCACGGGAGCGCGGATTGAAACTCACGACCGGCTTTGATGCTCCGTGTGTAGATGATCGCTCCCTCACGGGAGCGCGGATTGAAACCGCCAGTCTCAGCCGAATGGTCAGGGCGGGTGGATCGCTCCCTCACGGGAGCGCGGATTGAAACCGATCGGGGCTGACAGTTAGCTATTCAGGCTACTATCGCTCCCTCACGGGAGCGCGGATTGAAACTGTTTACGGTTGGCGGTTTCTGGCTTGCCGCCATATCGCTCCCTCACGGGAGCGCGGATTGAAACGCATCTGGCGCAATCCTATGCGATTTGGCGCAGCATCGCTCCCTCACGGGAGCGCGGATTGAAACCGCTAGCGCCGTCAATGCCACCTATGGGAATGCCTATCGCTCCCTCACGGGAGCGCGGATTGAAACCGATTGGGGCTGACGGTCAGTTAGGTAGGCTACTATCGCTCCCTCACGGGAGCGCGGATTGAAACTACGACATCGTTGAAGAACGAAAGCAAGCCGCCGACATCGCTCCCTCACGGGAGCGCGGATTGAAACCAACGGAAAAACGACATTCGTGAACGTGATCATGGAATCGCTCCCTCACGGGAGCGCGGATTGAAACACGACGGCGGCTGTATCAAACGCCGTCCGATCACATCGCTCCCTCACGGGAGCGCGGATTGAAACCAAGCGAAGGCTCGACAGCTCCGGAAGCACTTCATCGCTCCCTCACGGGAGCGCGGATTGAAACATCGATGCGACAACCCATCGTGCGTAAATCCAGAATCGCTCCCTCACGGGAGCGCGGATTGAAACAGACCGAGCTATGCAGAAGCGGCATCTCAACGAGATCGCTCCCTCACGGGAGCGCGGATTGAAACTATGGGGCCACGACGGCCATGTGCCAGAATATGCATCGCTCCCTCACGGGAGCGCGGATTGAAACCTGCTCTCCAGCGATCGCCATTGGGATAACCCTGCATCGCTCCCTCACGGGAGCGCGGATTGAAACGCTTTTGGACCAAGGTGCCACCGCGAGACCGTATTATCGCTCCCTCACGGGAGCGCGGATTGAAACGCTGCCTGCAGGAGCCGCTCCACCTCGTCGGTGTCATCGCTCCCTCACGGGAGCGCGGATTGAAACTTTGCCTAATCAAAACCATTTGCTCCTCCTCCCCTCATCGCTCCCTCACGGGAGCGCGGATTGAAACACGATTGACGGGGACAACCGCCGCCCGTCGATTCATCGCTCCCTCACGGGAGCGCGGATTGAAACACCGAGACGGTCCCGGATGTAGATGTCTCAGACGCGGATCGCTCCCTCACGGGAGCGCGGATTGAAACTCATCGGGATGGTATTTGATCAGGAGGCAGAGGCCATCGCTCCCTCACGGGAGCGCGGATTGAAACTCCGTTGTTGCGGACCGGTCGAGCAAGTAGATGATCGCTCCCTCACGGGAGCGCGGATTGAAACGCAATTGGAGTCTCGAATCATGGCGAAGAAATCGTTTATCGCTCCCTCACGCGAGCGCGGATTGAAACGTGGTCATCGAGCCCCGTAGATGGCACCACGGCGTATCGCTCCCTCACGGGAGCGCGGATTGAAACGGCACGAGGTCCCGCGAACGATTCGGTGAGTTGAATCGCTCCCTCACGGGAGCGCGGATTGAAACACGCACCCCACACCATAGTAGTGTCAGACCGTATCACATCGCTCCCTCACGGGAGCGCGGATTGAAACCCGGTACGGCAGGACTTATCAATGCTACCAATGATCGCTCCCTCACGGGAGCGCGGATTGAAACCCGGTACGGCAGGACTTATCAATGCTACCAACGATCGCTCCCTCACGGGAGCGCGGATTGAAACGGACGTCTGGCAATCGTCAAACAATTTTCTCAGATCGCTCCCTCACGGGAGCGCGGATTGAAACGCGAAACCACAAGCCAAGTCCGAATAGTGACTCACATCGCTCCCTCACGGGAGCGCGGATTGAAACTTTCGGCAGCTTGGCCAGCGGCGGGTAATCGTGAATCGCTCCCTCACGGGAGCGCGGATTGAAACACTGCGCCGGGTAAGGCGGGATCGGTCGTGTCGCATCGCTCCCTCACGGGAGCGCGGATTGAAACGTCTTGCAGGTCGACGAGACGAAACTCCGCTTCCGCGATCGCTCCCTCACGGGAGCGCGGATTGAAACTATCACTTCAGCATTGCGGCAAAAGCCAAACCGAAACATCGCTCCCTCACGGGAGCGGGGATGGAGACTGATTGGAGCGGCAACGGAGATTCTGGCAACGGGTCTTCACTGCAAGGTTCTCACTCGCACGGTGAAATCCGTTGGACGAGCCCCAGTGCCCGTCCCTTTTTTTTTGCACATTGCGGAAACACGCTGGCGTTGTGGTTTCGCTGACAGACTAAAAAATGGGCCAAAGCCCGCGGCTCCCGCAGGCCGATATCTTGGGTCAGTGGGATCGTGAGCCTTCGATTGCTCATGTGAATTTTGAACAGGTGATGCGACCGATGTTGATTTGACCCAAAGACCCAAAGGGGTGCGAGTCGTGAAGTCTTGACGCCGCAATACGTTGCTGGCCGTCATTGGATCGCCCCCTGGTTCTTGTTCTTTCGTCAACGCGGGCGTTGATGATGTCTTGATCGCGATCACCGGTTTCGATGGCGATTTGCTGTCTTATCCCTCGGACGCACTCGGGCCCGACCCTGTTGAATGTCACCCTCGGCTGAACTCTGGGTCGGGATGGACGCCACTGGCTCTCAGACCCTTCGAACCTGACTGACCTGGCCTGTGTCAGTCTCATACTGATCCTCAGATTCTCTTTGTTCCGGAGATGACAATGACACGATGGATGACTTCGTACGAACCCAATCCGTTTCCCGTAAACCGGCTCGTAACTTCGAAGGAATCCGTCGATGGCATTCACTGTGTCTCTCTCTCATCTCTCCTGGTCGGTTCCTGACGGGCCGTCGTTATTCGATGACCTCTGCTTGAATTTTGGTCACCGAAAGGCCGGAATTGTCGGTCGGAATGGTGTCGGGAAAACGACGCTGTTGAGACTGATTGCGGGGGAAATTGCACCGGCTGCCGGGACAGTTTTCGTGTCCGGTCAGCTCGGTCTCCTTCGTCAATCGGTGCAGGTCCCGGCCGGAATGACAGTGGCAGATCTGTTCGGCGTCACGGCTTCACTTGACCTGCTCCGGCGTGCCGAGCGGGGAAATATCAGCGAAAACGAACTGGCGGAAGCGGACTGGACGCTGGAAACCAGGATCGCAGCGGCGCTGGGACGAGTCGGCCTGAGTTTCGAGCCGGGTGTGCAACTGGCGGAGATTTCCGGGGGGGAGTTGACGCGTGTGCGACTGGCCGCGCTTCTGTTCGGCGAGCCAGCGTTGCTGCTATTGGACGAGCCGACAAACAATCTGGATCGGCCCGGTCGACGAGCGGTGACCGAGGTGCTTGCCGGTTGGACGCGTGGCGCGATCGTCGTGAGTCATGATCGTGAATTACTGGACACGATGGACGAAATCGTCGAGCTGACGACGCTGGGAGCGAAACGCTACGGAGGGAACTGGAGCACTTACCGGGAATTGAAAGCGGTGGAACTCGCTGCGGCCCAGCGCGAGCTCGACGACGCCGAACAGAGGATTGATCAGATCGAACGGAACGCTCAATTGACGGCTCAAAGGCATGCGCGAGTCAGTAGCCGGGGGCGAAAGAAAAAAGCGGACGGAGGGACTCCGCATATCATTCTGGGAATGATGAAGGACCGGAGTGAAAACACGGGAGGGGAGAATGCCCGACTGGCCGCGCGCAGGCGAGAAGAAGCTCAGGCTGCGGCGTCCGCAGCGCGCGAGGCCATCGAAGTGCTGCAACCGCTCACGGTCTCTCTCGCGTCCACTCAACTTTCCGGGCAAAAGTCCGTCCTCCAGGCGCAGGACGTCACCTTTGGATATCACCCCAACCGACCCGTGCTGAGTCATTTCTCGCTTCACATGCGGGGGCCGGAACGAGTCGCGATTACTGGACGCAATGGTTCTGGAAAGTCGACGTTGCTCAGGCTGATCACCGGTCAGTTGAAGCCATGGCATGGGGTCGTGGAATCGTTTGTTCCGTTTGTGGTGATGGATCAGACAGTCAGTTGCCTCAATGCGGCCAAGTCGATTCGAGAGAACTATCTCGAACTGAACCCCGCCAGCGATGAGCAGGCATGCCGTGCCGCGTTGGCCCGCTTCATGTTCAGGGCGGATGCCGCTTTACAGGCTGTCTCGACCCTGAGTGGTGGGCAGCTTCTGCGAGCGGGACTGGCTTGCGTGCTGGGCGGGGAAACTCCACCACCGCTACTCATTCTGGATGAGCCGACGAATCATCTGGATATCGATTCGATTGAAGCCATCGAAACGGGGCTGGGGGCCTATGACGGAGCATTGCTGGTTATCAGCCATGATGAGACGTTCCTCGAGCGGATCCGGATCACGCGTCGGGTAACGCTCGGCACCTGAAAGGAGCAAGCTGAAACTCCGCCGTTGCGTCGCGCCGTCCCTCTGCAGCGTGGGGGACAGCACCTCGGCGCGGATGCTGCGAGACTGTCCGCATAAAGCAATCCTGCGACAAGACATCTTGACGTTATTTGTGGTGGTCTCTATGCTACAAAGCTCTTTGTCGCTATTTTTCGTGTTGTGTCGACGCGGGGGCGGGTTGCGCTGGCGCAGATTCTGTTGGTGGAGTTTGACCCGGCACGGAGAGCCGACGGCACTGGGGGCCGACGGGGCGTGGAGCTTTTTCCGGGGAGGTGCGTGATGCACAGGAGACGTGTTCCTGGCCGGGGGTTGATTAGATGCTCAAGGTGCTCAAGATGCTCAAGCTTGAGCATCTAATTGAAACGCCTGAAAAACAGGTGTTTTGCGATTAGATGCTCAAGGTGCTCAAACGATGTGCAGCGCGCAGTTCGTTTTATGAAACTATCCCGCGCTGGCTCAATTGTCGACGGCGGGGGGGAACGGAGGGGCTGGAACAACTCGGAATGGGATCCCCCCTCTGCCCCGTCACGCCGAAGCCATTCCCCGGGAGATCTCTCCGTGAGCTCTCGTCGTTATCAATGCTCGTCACGACTTCTCAATGCCGGTTGACCTTCAATGGGCCTGGTGGTGATTAAATGACGAGCGCTAGGCAGAGGAAAGTGGCGGCGCGTGGACGGGGGGAGCTGAATAGGGGCTCTGCGATGTGAGTGCGTTTACAGTTCTGAAAGCTTCGCGGGCTGACTTTCGCGAAATTCAGCGGTGAATCGCGATTCACTTTCATTACTGCAAGACGGTTTGAATTCACCTGTCAGCAGTGGCCCGGAATGACGTATTTACCGCCAGTAAGATCGAAAGCAACTTCGCTCTTTCGATCGTAACGAATGGTTCACGTAAAAAAGTAGAGAGTGATGTATGGATACAATTCGGGGAATCTTCGGAGTCGGTGTTGCGCAACTGATGATGCTGACGGTGATGGTCCCTGCCTATGCGGAAATTGAGGATGGCGAGAGCGAACATCGCCGCGCGAGTGGACGACGGCATGCTCAGGTCGTCAGCCATGATCGGGCCGATTATCCCGTCATCAGCAACTGGCTGACATCGCCAGACACTCCCGAACAGTCGTCCGAACAGGGCCAGCCGGAATAGTTCGGAATTCACCCTCCTTCCGCCACTCGGGTCAGGAATGTGGCTCTCCTGATCTCGACGTGGGGTCATTCCCGTTAGACCTCTCCGTTCAAGGGGACTTTTTATATTTGAGATGGGCGACACAGGCCAGGACGTCTCCACCGGATGCTCGTGTGGGACGTCACGGCCGCGACTCGATGCGATGGCGGGAGGTGCGAACGACTGGGAATCATTCCGGGGAACGGGTTGAACGGGACCGTATCTGCCTTGTTCGGTTCCGTGTCGCCTCGCAACAGGTCACAGGCGGGGTCGCTCGTGCAGTTGGGGCAGAAGTTCATATTGAGTGACCTGTCGGACAAGTTCGGCGAAGGTGCTGACACCGAGCTTCTTCATGATGGAGGCTCTTCTCCCTTCAATCGCCCGCTCGGTAATCTCAAGTCGCGCTGCAATGGTCTTATTGGGGGCACCCGAGATGAGCAGATCGAGTGTCGAGCGTTCCTTTTCGGTGAGGTTTGCCATGCGGCCAGCGAAGTCGCTCCATATCTCACGCGAGGTGCGCCGAGTGCGATCTTCGATCAAGGTGCGCTGGATGGCTTCCAGCATCACCTGACCACTGAAGGGCTTTTCGATGAATTCCGCGGCGCCGAGCTTCATGGCCCGAATGGCCATGGGGACATCGGCGAAGCCCGTCATCAGGATGACCGGGAGAGGGCTGCTAAGTCGGACGAGGTGTTCGAGCAGATCAAGACCACTCATCTCGGGCATGCGCACATCGCACACGACACAACCTGCTGGCGAAGGGGTCAGGTTCTCCAGGAAGCGGGTTGCCGAAGCATAGCAGACGGTCGCAATTCCAATGGACTGAATCAGAAATTCCAGCGATCCACGCATGTCCGCGTCGTCATCGATGATGAAAGCGACAGGGGAACCGTCTCCAATCATGTTCGGTCCCTCTGTGTTGAGGCGACGGAAGTACAGACGTTCTGGATGTCGGAAGGGAGGGGTTGGTTACCGAGAAGGGATGTTTCCAGGAGATCCGCGTCCACAGCCTCGCTCACATCCAGCGGTGTTGGTGGCTGTGCCTTGCGCCAGGTTTGGTCGGACCCGGGTGACTCGGCCAGAATCGGCAGAGTGAATCGGAATTCGGCACCGCCAGCGTCATTGGGTTCATGCCAGATTTTTCCGCCATGAGCTTCGATGATTCCACGGGCGATGGTCAGGCCAAGGCCAGTCCCGTTCACTTCCGTGGTGACGAATGGTTCGAAGAGGGACTGTGACGTGTCAGGCACCAGACCCGGTCCCGAATCCTTGACGGAGATTTCGATCTCATCGATCGGTCGTGCACGCGTTGTCAGCGTGATCTTCCTTTGCGAGGGGTCCCTGTGATCGAGTGCGTTGAAAGCGTTTTCAATGAGGATGACCAAGACTTGCTGGATCTGGATTCCATCGGCGGCCACGTCGGGCAGAGTGTCGTCGAGGTCGAGTTCCAGGACAACGGAGCGTCGCCGGGCTTCGGGCCGGCAAAGTTCGTCGATCTCACGAACAAGTTCGTTAAGGGATTCGGGGGCGAGTCGAAAGGGGCGACGGCGGGAAAAGTTGCGTGTGCGTCGAACGATTTCGCCTCCGCGCAGAGAGGCCTGCAGTATGGCACGCAAGGGACTGACGAGTTCCCGGGGATCAGGCGAAGCACCGGTCAGCCGGGTGAGGCAGCCTTCCGCGTAGTTGGAGATGGCTCCCAGTGGCTGGTTGATTTCATGGGCCAGAGCTGCTGCCATGGTTCCCATCGACTTCAACCGGTTCGCGTGTACCAGTTGCGTTTGAAGGTCCTGGCTGCGACGTTCGATCTGTTTGCGAATGGTGGTATCCGTGATGACCAGTAGTAGACGGGGCGGGTCTCCCTGAATGCGGCTCATTCGTTGAGGCGAGATTGAGGTCTCGACCTCCCCTCCCTCAAAGCGAACAAACTTGATGTCGGCTGACTGTGGGGATTCATCAATGGCAAGCAGGCGCTGATAAGTCGGCTGGTCGATTGCTGCCACGAACTCTGAGAGAGAACGTCCGATGAAGACTTCACTCTCCTGGCCGAGCATCTCTCCGAGCCGTCGATTGGCGAATTCGATCCTGCCGTTTGCATCCAGGACGACCAGGCCATCCGTCATGGATTCCACCAGCAGTTCGTAGTTCGCTTCGGATTTTTCCCAAGCCTTTCCCACACTGTTCAGTTCGGGGCGCATCACACCAAACTGAACCAGCAGGAGCGTTCCCAGAATTCCGACCATGATGACAAAACCGAGCCCCTGCAATTGCCGCACGTGCGTTCGTGCCTGGTCTTCGTACACGCCGACCAGACTGTGCATTTCCTTCAGGAACTCGGGTTCATTGAGCAGCAATCCTTCGAGGGCACTTTGCTGGGCATGGGAATCATGACTTGCCAGAAGCTTTATCCCGGCATCGTTCATCGCCTGAAAGAGCGGCTCAAGGCGCCGATATCCCGAGTCAAGCTCTGGATTGGTCGAGAGGCCCCTTTCGACGGTCGTTCTCCGGAGTTGCAGATGGGCAGATCGCCAGGTTTCGAGGGTTTCGGCAAACTCCCCGCGTCGCAGTTCCCGCGTCGTATTCTCGGTGGTGGCGACGAAGGCCAGTGCCTCCTTCACCAGTTTCTGGGACAGCATCCGTTGCCGTCCCGCGAGATTGATCACCGGGGCATCGGACGTCAATTGGACGAGAGACGGTTGAATCAGGAATTGATGCAGAATGACGAGCCCCGCTGAGAGACTCAGCGAAAACCAGATCCGTTTGTCGAGTCGTCGAGCGGGGTTTTCTCGCACCATTTTCCAAAGGTACCAAGCCAGTGTGTGCGGGAAAGTTTACCAGTGATCGGGCGGCCAAAAGTCCTGTTGAAGTCTGTTGTGAGCATCGTGCCCGAGACAGGGAGGATAGCAGTTCCAGCAGTGGCAGGACGCAAACTTCGTTCCGCTGACAGGTGACCCCTTAGTGCGGCAGGAAAGGTGTCAGGTTGCCAAGTGCATTCAAGGAAGAGAGGTTCAAGGAAGAGAGGCCGGGGGGAGAGATTCCTTGAGAATCGGGCTCTTTTCGCGGCGGCCCCTTGAGAACATGCTATGCCACCAAAAGCGGCAATTGTGTGCATGAACTGTGCGCAGGCGGCTTCTCGGCAGAGGCGATCGAAGGACAGGAATGTTGCGGGAGAACGAGCGGTGGAGTCTGTCTCTTCTACGTGTCTCGCTGTCTGTACGACGTTGTAAGTGATTCCGATGATAAGTTTTACGCACCGGATCTTGGTCGGGAAAGCATATTGAGGAAGTGCCATCAGGCATACTTGGCCTGACGCAACTCGCTTCCTCAAGGTGATGGTGACTTTCCACATGGAACCGTTCGGCTGTCCGAAATTTCGAGCCCGTGCAAATCACGCCGAACAACTGCAGGCACATCCTTTGCCAACGAGGGTCAATCCACTGAGTGGCATGAAAAACAGAAGTGCTTTCGTTTCCGCATCGTACTCAACCCCGTGTTGAGAACATGGGACTGGCACCTCGAGTTGTCCGAGTTCCTCGTTGATTTCGGCGCGACTTCTTCGGAGCCAGAAATGGGTTCTCCGCTGGGAAGTCACCCATTTGATAGCGCGACACCGCCGCAATGAATTTGTTCTCGCAGTGATTTCCTTTCGAGACTTCGCACGAGCCAGCGACTGCGTGAGTTCCATTTCGTCGGTGATCTGTGACAGGAAAAACTGAATGGATGTTTCTGCCAAGGCCACACGCATTCAATTATTGGACATTCATTCGCCGCCGATGCGTGCGTTTCATATGTCTTGGATCGCTTTCTTCTTCTGCTTCTTCGCGTGGTTTGGCATTGCACCCTTAATGCCGATCATTCGCGACGAATTCCAATTGACGAGAGATCAGGTTGGCTGGTGTATCATCGGATCGGTGGGAATTACCTTCTTCGCCCGCTTGTTCATCGGCTGGCTGTGTGACCGGATCGGGCCTCGACTCGCTTACTCGGGGCTTTTGATCGTGGGGGCGGTCCCGGTCATGTTGATCGGACTCGCCTCTGACTATGTGACGTTTCTGCTGTTTCGGATTGCGATCGGAGTGATTGGGGCCTCGTTTGTCGTCACCCAATATCACACTTCGATCATGTTTGCTCCCAACTGTGTTGGAACGGCCAACGCGACCACGGCCGGCTGGGGGAACCTGGGTGGGGGAGTCACGCAGATGGTGATTCCGCTCATGTTCGCCGCTTTCCTCAGCCTTCCTGGATTCAGCTCTGCCAGTGCGTGGCGGGTCAGCCTGCTCATCACGGGAATCGTCTGTGCGCTCATGGGGGTCGCCTATTATTTCCTGACGCAGGACACCCCGGCGGGCAACTTTTCAGACTTGCGACGCCAGGGACACCTGACGTCCTCAAAAGCAGGATCGGGATCCTTCTGGAAGACCTGTTGCGACTATCGAGTCTGGATTCTATTTCTGGCGTATGGCTGCTGCTTTGGAATGGAATTAACGCTCGACAATATCGCTGCGTTGTACTTCGTCGACTACTTCGGCGAGTTGAGCAGCGGGGACAAAGTTCAAGCCGTGGCGACGGCAGGGATGATTGCAGGCCTGTTTGGCGGAATGAATCTCTTCGCACGGGCTCTGGGAGGAATTATCGGCGACCGGTTTGGGGACCGATGGGGGGTGAATGGACGAGTCAAATGGCTGTTCATCGCCTTATTTTGTGAAGGACTGGCTCTGCTTCTCTTTTCCCAAGCACGCACATTATGGGCAGGAATTCCGCTGCTGATGCTGCTGGGATTGTTCGTCAAAATGTCCAACGGCGCGACCTATTCTGTTGCCCCATTCCTGAATCGCAAAGCCCTGGGCAGCGTGACGGGGATTGTTGGAGCAGGAGGCAACGCGGGGGCCGTGGCTGCGGGGTTCCTCTTCAAAAGTAACGCACTCACCTGGCCGACAGCCCTGTTCATTCTTGGCATCTGCGTCACGTGTGCGTCGTTCACTGTGCTGACGGTCCGCTTCGCTGGCGAACCGGAGACGGTGAGTCCCCCATTGAGCGACCGCTTGCCGGACCAGACAGACCTGGAACTCTCACGTGCCCCCGCCGTGGTTTGAGGGGTGCCTGTCTCATTGCGTCGATTTCCGCTTCAACTTTCTGTTGCTCAGGATGAGTAGGTCATGATCACTGCCCAATCCCGTCAAACTTGCGCTTCGGACCAACAGACGATCGTTGTCATTGGCAACGGAATGGTCGGACTTCGTTTCTGCGAGAAGCTGGTTCAATACGACACAGCTCGGCAATATCGGATCGTGACCTTCTGCGAAGAACCTCGAGCGGCGTATGACCGGGTCGGGCTGACATCGTTCTTCGCCCATCGCGATGCAGAAAAGCTAATGCTTGCAAAGCTCGACTGGTACTCGGCGAACGGCGTCGAACTGCATGTGGGCGATCGTGCCGACCGGATCGATCGCCAGCAACGGACAGTCACATCTCAAAAAGGAGTGGTGATTGAATATGACCGGCTGGTCTTGGCAACGGGTTCCTATCCATTCGTTCCAAAAGTTCCCGGCATCGAAAAACGAGGCGTCTTTGTTTACCGCACGATTGAAGACCTGGAACGGATGATTTCCCACGCCTCCACGTCGCGACGATGTGCGGTGATCGGTGGTGGTCTACTGGGGCTGGAGGCGGCCAAGGCCGTTTACGATCTGGGGCTGGAAGCGCACGTCATCCAGAACACCGGCCGACTGATGCACCGCCAGATCGATGATGCAGGATCCCGGGTCCTGGTCAATCAGATCGCTGCGCTGGGAGTCCACGTTCATCTGAACTGCACTACGAAGGCCGTTCACGGTCAAACCCAGGTGGAAGGGATCGAGTTTGACAATGGGACTCGACTCCCGGTCGACATGATCGTTGTATCTGCGGGAATCCGCCCTCGAGACGAACTCGCGGTTCTGGCTCACCTGGAACTCGGCCCGCAGGGGGGAGTCAAAATTGATGACCAGCTGAGAACTTCTGATCCCCACATTTATGCCATTGGCGAATGTGCGTATCACAACGGGATGATCTACGGATTGGTGGCACCGGGGTATGAGATGGCGGATGCGCTGGCCTCCACTCTGACAGGGGGGGACAAGCGATTCGAAAAAGCGGATGTCTCAACCAAACTCAAGCTGATGGGTGTCGAAGTTGCGAGCTTCGGTGACTATGAGGCCACTATAGAGACCGCGACACCTTTGCAATTTGAAGACCCGTTTGGTGGCAAGTACAAAAAGCTGCTGTTCTCGCGCGACGGCAAATATCTGCTGGGGGGGATTCTCGTTGGTGATGCGTCTCAGTACGGGATGCTCTCGATGCTGGCGAAAACACGTACGGTCCTCCCCTGCCCTCCTCATGAATTGATCGTGGGGAGTTCGACCTCGGCTTCGGCGGTGGGTGGAATCGACAGCATGCCCGACTCGGCCCCGATCTGCTCTTGCAACAACGTCTCCAAAGGGGCGATTTGTGCCGCGATTACGGAACACAATCTTGAGTCCCCGGCGGCCGTGAAGGCGTGCACAAAGGCGGGGGCCAGTTGCGGCGGCTGTTTTGCACAAGTGACGGACCTGTTCAAGGCTCACATGAAGCGGCTCGGAAAGAATGTGTCGAACCATTTGTGCGAACACTTTGCGTATTCACGAACCGAGTTATTCGCGCTGATCAAACTCAAGCAGTTGAAAACGTTTTCCGAGATTCTCAAGCAATACGGAACGGGCACAGGTTGCGAAATTTGCAAGCCAACGATTGCCTCCATTCTGGCATCGCTCTGGAATGACAATATCCTTGATCCACGGCACGAAGCCTTACAGGATACCAATGATCGATTTCTGGCCAACATGCAGCGAGGCGGGTTGTATTCGGTTGTGCCACGTGTCCCCGGAGGTGAGATCACTCCTGAAAAGCTGATTGTGCTGGGTGAGGTTGCTCAGGAGTACAATCTCTATACGAAGATTACGGGTGGACAACGGATTGACCTGTTCGGTGCACAGGTTCAGGACTTGCCCGACATCTGGGAAAAGCTGGTCGATGCCGGATTCGAAAGCGGGCACGCCTACGGCAAATCGCTGAGAACCGTCAAAAGCTGCGTCGGGACGACGTGGTGTCGGTACGGTTTGCAGGATTCAGTCGGTTTCGCGATTGAAGTCGAGAACCGCTACAAGGGGATTCGTTCACCTCACAAGATCAAAATGGCCGTTTCAGGGTGTACCCGGGAATGTGCCGAGGCACAGTCGAAGGACGTTGGTCTGATCGCGGTGGAAGGGGGCTATAACCTCTACGTCTGTGGGAACGGTGGAACAAAACCACGCCATGCCGAACTTCTGGCAGCGGGGATCGATGAAGAGACTGCGATTCGGTATATCGATCGATTTCTGATGTACTACATCGCGACGGCCGACAAGCTGACGCGAACCTCGGTCTGGTGCGACAAGCTTGAAGGGGGGATCGATCACATCCGCGCGGTTGTGATCGACGACTCGCTGGGACTGGCCTCAGAACTGGAGTCCAGGCTTCAGCATCTGGTTGATACGTATCAGTGCGAGTGGAAGTCGGTCGTGGATGACCCCGAAAAGCGCAAGCGATTCCGGCAATTCGTCAATACCGAAGAGACGGAACCCTGCATCGAATTCGTGACGGAACGGGGCCAGACCCGTCCGGCTGACTGGCCGAACGAAATTGTCTCTCTGGAACAGTTCCAGTCAGATGTCGACCGGCAATTCGGTCGGGTGACTGACGCGGAGACTCGCTGGGTCAAAGTGGGGGCGGTCGATGACTTTCCCATGGATGGAGGTGCGACAGTCAAATACGGCAAAACGCAGATCGCGGTTTTCAACTACTCCAGCCGAGGGGAATGGTACGCCACTCAAAACATGTGCCCGCACAAGAAAGCGTTCGTCCTGTCGCGCGGACTGATTGGTGATGCGAACGGGACCCCGAAAGTGGCTTGTCCACTTCACAAGAAAACCTTCTCGCTGAAAACTGGCGAATCCCTGTCGGATGCGGAGTACAAAATCAAAACCTTCCCGATCAAAGTCGAAGGGGGAAGCGTCTACCTGGATCTTCCGCGCGTCGAAATCCTTGATGACGTGTATGCCACGGAGATTGGTTGCAGCCTGGCAACGAGCTGTGCAGAACACCCTGAATCGGTGACTGCATCATGACGACACTCCAAACCCGCCCCCTGACACTGCAGGATTTTCATCATGATCTTTCTCCGGTTCCGGCCGAGCGTCCTGACGGCATTTCGTTGATCGCCCATCTCCTTCAGCAGCAGCAGGAATTAAGCGCTGTTGAGATGTTTTCTCGAGAACACCGGACTGATAACAGACCCGCCCAGGCCAGGTACTACGAGAAGCTCCTCCCGGCGACACCTCCTGCGGCAGGGCAGCAGTATGCGTTTGAGGTGGACCTCGACCGCTGTTCGGGTTGCAAAGCCTGCGTCACGGCCTGCCACTCGTTAAATGGACTGGATCAGAATGAAACGTGGCGTGATGTGGGACTGCTTGTCGGCGGGACCGAATTTAATCCTGTCATGCAGCATGTGACTGCGGCGTGCCATCATTGTGTCGAGCCCGCATGCATGAGCGCCTGCCCTGTGGATGCTTACGAAAAAAATGCCGAGACGGGTATTGTCAAGCACTTGGACGATCAATGCTTCGGCTGCCAGTACTGCACACTTGCCTGCCCCTACAACGTTCCCAAATATCATCCGGGGAAAGGGATCGTGCGCAAGTGCGACATGTGCTCGAATCGGTTGTCGAAGGGGGAGGCCCCAGCCTGCGTGCAGGCATGTCCTCACGAAGCGATCGCGATTGGGGTTGTGAGCATTCAGCGAGTGATCGAAGATTCCGAGGCGAACAACTTTCTGCCCGCGGCTCCCGATCCCAGTCTGACACTGCCGACGACGACCTATAAAACTTCACGTCAGTTTCCGCGGAATATGCTGCCTGCGGACTATTATTCGATCAGCCCTGCCCATCCTCATTGGCCGTTGATCCTGATGCTGGTTTTGACGCAATTGTCGGTTGGGGCCTTCACGATTGGATTCATTCTCGATACGACGGTCGGGGCGGATCTGGCTGCATTCTTTCGTCCACTGCATGCGACGAGTGCATTGATTCTTGGCCTGCTCGCCCTCGCCGCAAGCACCTGCCATCTGGGGCGTCCTCTTTACGCCTTTCGCGGAATTCTGGGCTGGCGACACTCATGGCTGAGTCGCGAGATTGTGTTGTTCGGTCTGTTCGCGTGCTTAGCAGTTCTCTATGCGGTGGCATGCTGGATTGACAGTCAGCCCTCGTCGACTGCATTGCCGATGGCGCGTTTTGTCCACCCCTACCTGCCGATCCTCGGGGGACTGGTCTCATCGGTCGGGCTCAGCGGGGTCTTCTGTTCGGTCATGATTTATGTTTTCACCCAGCGAGACCTGTGGAATCTCGAACAGACACTCATTCGGTTTACATTAACGACTGCGCTGCTGGGGACGACGACGACGTTGCTTTCGTGCCTGCTGATGCAATGGTTCGTTGATGCCAACGTCGCAACACGGATGCTGCTTGGAATTGGTCGTTCACTGGTTCCCATGGTCATCGCGTTCAATCTGGCAAAGCTGCTGTTTGACCTCGCGCTGTTGAGGCATCGATTAAGTTCGCGGATGACCTCGCTGAAGCGTTCGGCCTTGCTTGTCTGCGGACCGCTGCTCCCCGTGGCATGGGCGCGACTCAGCCTGGGGGTGCTGGGCGGACTTGCTCTGCCATCGCTGTTGTTGCATCTGCTGAAGAAGGACGGATCAGTCCTTGCGGAACCGTTGATTGCCAGCACGATTTGTCTCATCTGGTTCGGCTGTCTCGGTGCGGAATTGTTCGAACGCTACCTGTTCTTTGCCGCGGTCTCGAGCCCCCGCATGCCGGGTGGAGTACGCTCATGAGTAAGCTGATTGACAGTCTTCGACAAGTTCCTCCGTTGTCGCTCATTCATCAGCGCGAAGGGGCATTAGCCCGAGAACTGGTGCAGGAACCTGGCGGATTCGGTCTCGGGCAACTTCCTTCGCGTCATCTGCCCGAAGCTGTCACGAAGATGGTCTGCGGCTATTGCTCAACCGGTTGCAGTTTGGACATCCATCTTCGCAATGGCGTGGCAGCAAACTTATCTCCATCGACGGACTACCCGGTGAACCTGGGGATGGCCTGCCCCAAAGGTTGGGAAGCCCTCACGGTCCTTGACGCACCCGATCGGGCGACGACACCCCTCATGCGGAATGCCAGCGGTAAACTGGTCACTGTGGATTGGAACACGGCGCTGACCGAGTTTGTATCCCGCATGAAGGGGATTCAGGAGCAACACGGACCCCATTCCATTGCCTTTCTCAGCACAGGACAAATCGCCACGGAAGAGATGGCTTTCCTCGGAGCGCTGGCGAAATTCGGAATGAGAATGCTTCACGGTGATGGAAACACGCGCCAATGTATGGCGACAGCCGTGGTCGCGTATAAGCAGGCATTTGGATTTGATGCCCCCCCCTACACCTACGCGGACTTCGAAGAGTCTGACGTTCTCGTCTTTACGGGAGCCAATCCGTGTCTGGCTCATCCCATCATGTGGGAACGCGTGATGCGAAATCGCCGATCGCCTGAGATCGTCGTGATCGATCCCCGCATGACCGAAACCGCGATGTACGCGACACAGCATCTGGCAATCGCACCGAAATCGGATCAGATTCTGTTTTATGGGACCGCGCGCATTCTGATTGAAAACGGCTGGGTCGATCAAGGATTCATTGACCAATCGACGGAAGGGTATGACCAGTTTGCGCGGTTTGTTGAACCGTTTGAGGTTTCGCGTGTCGCCGCCGAAACGAGATTACGTCCTGATCAGATCGTGCGATTTGCAGAGACGATTCACGACCGAAACCGAACTTCGTTCTGGTGGACGATGGGGGTAAATCAAAGTCATCAGGGGGTTCGAACGGCTCAAGCGATCATCAATCTGGCTCTGATGACGGGAAACATTGGCCGGCCGGGGACCGGGGCCAACTCCATCACCGGACAGTGCAACGCGATGGGATCGCGACTGTTCAGCAACACAACCAGCCTGATGGGAGGATACGACTTCAAGTGTTCCGACGATCGAGCCAAAGTCGCAACGGTCCTGGGCATTGATCCGAATCGAATTCCAGCGGAAAACAGTTGGGCCTATCCTGAAATTATGGAAGGCATTCTGCGGGGGAAAATCAAAGGCCTGTGGGTCGTCTGTACGAATCCGGCCCATTCGTGGATCAACCAGAATCAGGCGCGCGATATTCTCGAGCGACTTGATTTTCTCGTCGTACAAGACATGTACCATTCTACCGAGACGGCGGTCCGGGCAGATTTGGTGCTGCCTGCCGCTGGCTGGGGTGAAAAGGAAGGGACCTTCATCAACTCTGAGCGAAGACTGGGCGTGTTAAAGAAGGTGCACAATGCGCCCGGTCACGCCCTTGCCGATTTTCAGATCTTTCAACTGATTGCGCACTACTGGGGCTGCGGAGAGATGTTTCGGCGCTGGTCCAGTCCTGCGGCCGTTTTTGAAATCATGAAGGAGCTTTCGCGGGGACAACCGTGCGATATCTCCCAGATTTCAGACTACGCTTTCCTGGAAGAACGAGGAGGTATCCAGTGGCCTTACGCAGGGAAGGTGCCGGATGTTCGCCAGGAACGTCGGCTGTTTGAAGATGGCAAATTCTACCATTCGAACGGACGGGCGCGATTCGTCTTTGAAGATCCTCGGCCACTGACAGAACCCCCTTCAGAGAAGTATCCCTTTAATCTTCTGACCGGACGAGGTTCCGCCTCGCAGTGGCACACGCAGACTCGTACGTCGAAATCTGCTGTCTTGCGGAAGCTTTACCCTGAGCAGCCCTTCGTGGAACTGAATCCAGCGGACGCCCGCAAGCTGGGGATCGCCCCGAAGACATGGGTGACAGTCGAATCCCAGCGAGGCGAGATACGAGCGATGGCGTTCCTCACACCCGCCGTTCCCAGCGGAGTCGTGTTTATCCCCATGCATTATGAAGGGACGAATCGGCTCACCGACCCGGTTTTTGATCCCTATTCGAAGCAGCCTTCTTATAAGAGTTGCGCTGTTCGCGTCGTGCCCGGCTGAAACCACTCAATCAGGACCACACTGGAGATGCCTGAACAAGGCCTTCCGGTTGGGAAGTGGTTCTGGCTGAGCTGTGACCACGTGGATTCCCGTCATACGGTCCCCTTTGAAGACCGACTTCGGCCACTATTCAAGAGAGATCACCGATCAGTCCTTCTTTGATTGTTGCTCAATGGATTTCGGGCAGAGACAGTGTAATCATCTTTTGATGTTCTGGTGATCGAATCATCTAACTCGGAAATGCTGTCAATGACCAGTTTTCGCTGCTTCAGAGTCTTCACGATCCTCGCAGTGGGGAGTTTCGTGCTGCTGAATGGAAATTCCGCAAGCGCTTCAGTCGAACTGGGTGACGATGTCGGCGAGATCACACTGATGGACGCACGGGGAAAAGAACTCGCCGTCGCCCCCACGAAAGAGCGTGCGGCAGCGGCGTTCCTGTTTCTTTCAGGACGCAGCGAAGCGGTGGATCAGTCGCTGGAAGCGATCAGCACGCTTTACCGAAAACATCGTCGGCTGGGAGTCGTGTATATCGGCGTCTGCTCCAACAACGCCGAGTCTGCAGAGGAACTGGCGGAGTATGCACGCGACCGGGGACTGATCTTTACGATTTATCGTGATCCCACCGGGACGCTGTCTCAGAAGCTCGACATATCCACGATTCCTTCCGTGGCTCTGGTCGATGGGACGGGGAAACTGGTTCACCGCGGTGGGCTGGAATCGCGTGCGGGTCAACTGGCGTTTGATGCGGCCGTGGTGAACGGCATCAAACCCAAGTTCGAGGGAGCGGTGGTCACACCGTCGCCACTGGCGCCGACGGAACAGAAGCAGAAGCTGCACGATAAGTACGGGGCCATCTCGTTTTCTTCGGAACTGCTGTTTGAACGAATCCCGGGTGCGTCGGTCTATCATTGTTCGACGATCGCGGAAGCGGCCAACGGTGATCTGCTCTGCCTCTGGTATGGGGGAAGTTACGAGTCTGCCGACGACCAGACGTTGTTTCTTTCGCGTCGTCCGGCCGGAGAGCGAACCTGGGGAAAACCACAGGCCTTGATCTCGGGACCAGACCCCCTGCCCGGAAACGGTGTCATCTTCGTTGACGGGCATGAACGTGTCTGGATCATCTGGTGCCGCATGGAATACACCCGGCCGCTGGGGCGTGGCCAGGGGTGGGATAACTGCCGACTAATGTCGCGCGTCTCGACCGATCATGGCTTTACCTGGAGCAAGGACAGCGAGTTCCTTGACGCCAAACTGCGGGCCGTCCCCCGCAATCCACCCGTCCGACTTGCGTCCGGGGATCTGGTGCTGCCACTGGAAGCGAACGTCGATGGTGTGGCCGGTTCCATCTTTCTCATTGGTGCTGATGGTGGAAAGCAGTGGCGCCGGGGAGGCTTTACGAATGGGGGAAACCAGCCTGCCGTCATTCAGCGCAATGACAAATCGCTGTTCAGCATGATGCGGCACGCTCCCCGAATCACGCAGATCGAATCGAGTGATGGGGGCGAGACCTGGACGAAAGCAACTCCGTCCGCGTTGCGGTGCCCCGATTCGGGAATCACGATGACCCGACTGGCGAATGGTCATGTCGTCGCTGTGTTCAATGATTCGGAACTGGCCCGTACGCCGCTGAGCATTGTCCGGTCGGTCGATGAAGGCCGTACCTGGGAAACCCCGTTCCATCTGGAGTCGAATCCCGGTGAGTACTCTTATCCTTGTATCATTCAGACAGGCGACGGCAAGATTCATGTGACATTTACCTTCAGGCGTTACTCTATCAAGCACGTCGAACTGAATGAGGATTGGCTGATTCATACGGAACGACCTAATTAATGGTGAGCGTCGTTCATTGATGAGCAGCGGATTTTGAACTGGGAGAACGGGGCAGACACTGTTTCGTACTCCCCGTTGGCATGGGGTTACGTGTGTTAAGGGTTATGAAGTCGGTTTCATCATCAGGATGCTCCCACGAAGCCGTTTAATGACTCGTCTGTGTCGGTCATCTCATTCAGTCCGATCCTGTTCCATTCAATTCCGATGTCGCGATTGAATAACCCGTCTCGCTCTGATGCTTTCCTGACTTTCTGACGTCACAGGCGAGAACCCTACGATTTTCGACAGGAGAGGGCCGAATGATCTGGCGATTCTGCGTGCGAAGTCATGTGCCGAGTCTTGTGCTGTGGTCGCTGCTGAGTACCTCGCTGCTCGCGCAGTCCGATCCGTCCACGGCAGCCAGTCCGTTTGGCCCTGCGAAAGTCTGGACGCTGCATCTGGAGTTGTCGGAGAAGGAGTACGCAGCGATGCAGCCCCCTCCTCCGGCCCAGTTTGGTGCCCCACCCCCCGCCGCGCAGGGGACACGTCCGAGTGATCGAAACCTGTTCGGAACCGAGTTCCGCTGGGCCGAAGGGAACGTCACCGCTGAGGGAAAAACGTTTAAGAAGGTGGGGATTCGTTATGCGGGTGACATCACTTATCTGGTGGCGGCGAATGGTCTGAAACGCCCGCTGAAGATTGAGTTCGATCGATTTGAGCAGCAGACGTTTGCCGGGCTGTCGTCGATTCAGTTGCATTCGATGCCTCTTGATCCCTCGAAAGCCCGCGAAGCTCTGGCCTTCAATCTGTTTCGGGCACTGGGAGTTCCAGCGTCGAGAACGGCCTTTGCAGAAGTTACCCTCACGGTGCCCGGCCGGTACAACAGGGAATACCTTGGGCTGTACACCGTCATCGAAGAGATTGACGCGCGATTTTTGAGGGAACATTTCGGATCCGACAAGGGGTTGGTCATGAAGCCGTTCCGGATCCGGGGAATCGATGCTCCGGGTGAGAACTGGGAGGCCTATCAAGCCTTTTACCGTCCCCAGCGAGAGGCGACGCCGGAAGAACAACAGCGGGTGATTGCGTTTGCAAAACTGGTCAACACTGCCTCTGACGAGGAATTTCAGGTCCAGATTGGATCGTTCATCGATCTCGATCAGTTCCTGAAGTATGTCTCCGCGAACGCACTCACCTCGAACCTCGAAAGCTTTCTTGCCCTCGGGCACAACTATTCGCTGTACCTTGATCCCGCCTCGAACCGGTTCCACTTCATCCCGGGTGATCTGGAGTTTTCTTTCGCGAATCTGCTGTTGTTTGGCACTCCTGACCAATTGATGGATGTCAGTCTGCAAAAGCCCTATCCGGGCGAGAACAAGCTGCCCGATCGACTGTTCCAGATTCCCGAGGTGACTGAGCGGTATCGCCAGCTGCTGGCAGATCAGGTTGCAACCATTTTTACTCATGACCGGTTGATGAAGGAGATCGCCGAGATTGAACAGGCGACGGCGGGCGTCATCGAAAAAGAACAGGCCGCGACCGCCAGCCGTCCTGCACCCGTGGCTCCGTTCGGGCCCCCACCGGGAGCGGGTGGGCCTCAGCCCCCTGATCTCAAGACATTCGTGGACAAGCGGCTGGCGTCGATCTCGGAACAGTTATCAGGGAAACGAGTCGGCTATGTACCTCAGCCCTTTAGTTTTGGACCGCCCCAGTCGTCCCAGAATGCTCCCGCCATCAACGAGTCGACCTTCAAAGAAGTAGTCCACGTTCCGGCCAAGTTCGAGGCGACACTCTTCGCGGCCCCACCCAACGTCAGTTATCCCGTTGCGATTGCCTGCGAGCCGACCGGCGCGGTGTACGTGGCTGTTGACGAACAGGGTTCGCTGGGGCGGACTCCGGGTGGGGGGCGGATCCTGCGGTGTGTCGATCAGGATGACGACGGCAAAGTCGATGACGTGACAGTCTTTGCCAGGGTAGAGCATCCACGCGGTGTGACTTATCGCAATGGCAAGGTCTGGGTCATGCATCCGCCGGATCTGACGGTCTTTCAGGATCTGGATGGGGATGGGATCGCCGAGTCAAGCGAGTTGCTCGTCACAGGTCTCACGACGGATCAGATCACAGAACGAGGGGGCGACCACACGACGAACTGTGTTCGCATGGGAATCGACGGGTGGCTTTACATCGGTGTCGGAGACTACGGAATCAAGGAAGCCCAGGGGAAAGATGGTCGGAAGATCGTCCTGCGGGGGGGCGGCGTCGTTCGGGTTCGGCCTGACGGGACGGAACTGGAAATCTACTGCCGTGGACTTCGTAACCCATTCGATCTGGCTATCGATCCTTTTCTGAATCTCTTCACGCGTGACAATACCAATGACGGCGCAGGCTGGGATACGCGTGTCAGTCTGCTGAAGCAGTCTGCTCTGTACGGGTACACCCAACTCTTTGCGAACTTCACTGACGAGACCATGCCGACGCTGGGGACGTTCGGAAATAGTGGTGGCACGGGGGGATTGTTCATCCAGGATCCTCGCTGGCCTGAACCGTATCAGGATACTTTGCTGACTGGCGATTGGGGCCGCAGTGAAGTCTACCGGCACGCGCTCAAGGAAAATGGACCGACGTTTGACCTGGAGCAAGAAGTCTTCATCGAGATTCCCCGTGCGACAGGAATGGACATGGATGGAAATGGGCGACTGTACGTCGCCAGTTGGCGAGGGGGCGAAGCATCGGTTTTCGCTGGGCCGAACATCGGTTTCGTCGCCAGGGTGACGCCTCGAGATATGCAGGATGTCCCCTTCCCCGATTTGAACACGCTATCTGTCGATCAGTTGATCGAGGCTCTCGCTGCACCTCAGTCGGTCACTCGACTGCATGCGCAGGGTGAAATCCTGTCGCGTGGGAGAAATGCGGAGACGACGAAAGCCCTAATCGAGCTGGCATCGAGCGACAATGCCCGTCTGGAAGGACGCGTGGCAGCCGTCTGGACACTCAAGCAACTGGACGGGAATGCCTCGCATGTGGCACTCGGCAAACTGGCGGAGATCGCTCCACTGCGTGAGTCCGTGCTGCGGGCGTTAACAGACCGGTCCGGTGAGACGGCTGAACTGGATCCTCAACTTTTCGTGGACAGCCTGAATGATCCGTCGCCGCGCGTGCGGGCCCAGGCGGTGATCAGTCTTGGCAGACTGAATCGTCCTGAGACGGCAGCCAGTCTCCTGCCGTTGACCATGCGATCGGACGGCTCAGTCATGCCGACCCAGCGACCCGTGCAAAACCAGCCAGATGCGGGACGAGTGATCCCGCATCTGGCGGTGCAGGCTCTTGTCCAACTGCAGGCCGTCGAAACCTGTCTGGAGGGGCTGGATGGACCGAGTTCGGTAGGTGCACTGTGGGCGCTGCGGTCGATTCATCAGCCACGGGTGGTTGATGGTTTGATCCGGCGACTGGCGACGGCGAGGACGGAGGAATTGCGGAACGGAATCCTCACGGCCCTGATCCGTCTCTACCACCGCGAAGCCGACTACGACGGTTCCTGGTGGGGAATCCGGCCGGACAACAGTGGACCTTACTATGATCGAGTCGAGTGGGAGATGAGTTCCCGGATTGCGGGAGTCATTACCAACGCTGCGAAAGACAGTGATCCCGAAACGGTCTCGCTCCTCAAAAGGGAACTGCGGCGGCATGGTGTTGAAATTGCGGGAATCTCGAGCAATTCCGCATCGGTCGGGAATGAACCCGACCTGATTGTGGTTGTTCCCAAGGCGGATCCTGCGAACGGGAAGCAACTGGGAAATATGAGTGTCGATTCCGCCCTTGCACAGACGTTACTGGCGAGCGGGGACGCGCGTCGCGGGGAGGCTCTGTTCAAGACACAGGCCTGTGCGGCTTGCCACACGACGGCCGACGGTCAGACTCCGAAAGGCCCTCACCTGTTCGAAATTGGTAAACGCTACCAGCGTCCTGAACTGGCGGAATCGATCCTCAAACCAAGTGCCAAACTGGCTCAAGGGTATGAGTGTTACCAGTTCGTGATGGTCGACGGCCGAACCTTTGCAGGGTTTGTCGTCAGCGAACGGGCTGATGCGACGATCATTCGAGAGGCGGATGGTCGCCGGCGGGAACTCAAGAAAAGCGACGTCGAAGAGAGGCACCTGCTCAAGGTCTCTGCCATGCCCGAGGGGATCGTCGCGAATCTCACGGCGGAACAGCTTGCTGATTTGATTGAATACCTTTGTACATTGAAATAGAAAGAACGTCATCTCGATCCAGCACGGACGTGCTGAGCTTGTCGTTCAAGTCACCAGCACACGGTGCGATTCTCTGAGGAATATTGGGTGAGCGAGTATCAGTACATCGGGTTCCTGGCGATTGACGGACCGGTCTCAGAGAAAAACCTGGAGTACATGCGTAAGCAGTCGTCCAGGGCCGAAATCACGGAATGGTCGTTCAGAAACACATATCAATATGGAGATTTCCGAGGTGACGCACTGGAAATGCTCCGCCGTGGCTACGACGTACACCTGCACTACGCTGATTACGGCATTACTAAGCTGATGATTCGTCTTCCCTCCGGGCTACCGAACGGAAAGTTGTCCCAAAAGTATCTACTGGAATACGGTCTGAAGTTCATTCGGGACGCAAGCGGTTTGGGAGGCATTCTCTCAATCGATCCTTTCTATGATGGGCACTCCGTAAGTGATCTGATTGATCCGGAAGAGATGCTTAGCTTTCTGAAACTGCTGCGGGCCGAGTTGCTGGACGGTGATCTTAGGCCGCTTTACCTGGCACATCTCGCCGTCGCCCAGGATTCCAATCATGGACCAGACGAAACCTACGAAGCCCCTGTTCCCGCCGGTTTAAAATCACTGACACAAGCGCAGCAGGCGCTGGCGGATTTCTTTGGACTCAGTCGACCTTTAATTGAGGCCTCTGCAATCGAGAGCCCTCCCTTGCCCGATTCCAGTCGCGACAAGACTTTGGCTCAAGAGGAAGACTGGATCCGCCAACTGCCGAAGAATCTCAAAGATACCTGGCTCCTTTCCATCCTCAGGACCGGCAGTGCGTCGGTCAGATCGGAGATGTTGTCACAATTCCGATGCAGTCAGGGAGGGGTAGTTTGGCCTACGAACAATCCGTCTCGCACAATGCACCAACTGCAGGAACTTGAAGAACAGGCTGCAAGAAAAATCGAAGAGAAAGCAGCAGCGACTGCAGCGAGGCTACGTCAGGAACGACTCGCCCAAATGGCTTCCGATCCAGCAAAGGTTTTGCGTGACATTGAACTGATCGTGGCGGAAAGGACAACTGACGGGTATCGCCGGGTGGCGGCGTTACTGTGCGATCTTCGCGAAGCAGTTGCGGCAACGGATCAGGCGGGACTTGCCGAAGCACAGGCGTTAAGGCTGAAGAAGAAATATCCGACACGACGGTCTCTTCTCAAAGAACTATCGAGTGCACGATTGTTTTCCAAATAGCTCTTTCCCCGACACTCGACGTAAAGGAACAAATGCCCCAAAATCGAAGCGGTAGTCCCCCTGCGATACGCTCTAAGATTCTGACTCCTGTCCCACCGCGTCAACGGAGGTGATTTGAATTACACGTTCATCTTTTTGCTGATCCGCTGACGTACTGATGGGTTGAGCCAGGCCCTGCAAATCCTCAGCTACGACGCCGTGGTTCGACCAGAAGTCTCTTCCGTCTTCAGTGAATTTGATTTAGAACACGGCCATGAATCAGAACGACGGAATCGCGGTGGTAAGTCCCACCTCGATCCCTTACATCGACGATGTTCGGGGTGGCTCGGCTGGCTGATTCCATGGACGGACATACAACGGCGCGCGGGATCGTGAGGAGCGACCAGGGATGACGGAGCCTCATTTCGAATATCGGATTCGTGAAAGCGTCCGAGCGAAATATATGAGCCTGCGAGTCTCGGTGGACCGGGGCCTGGAAGTGGTCGTTCCGCGCGGGTTCGATCGGAAGCTGATCCCCGGTTTTTTGCGGGATAAGCATGAATGGGTTCGAACGGCCTTGTCCAAGGTCGATCAGGCTCGCCAGCGCCGCGTCAAACCGACCGAGACTTTGCCACAGATGCTTTCATTCGCCGCCTGCGGTCGCTCGTGGATTGTCCAGTATCATCCCCGTCGGTCAGGCACCATTACGCTGTTTGATGATGGCCAGGGAGGCCTGCGGGTGGTGGGGGCCGTCGACAACATTCCCGCTTGCCACTCGGTCCTGCAGCAATGGACCCGGCGCCAGGCATTCAACGTACTGAATCCCCTGCTCCGCCAGTTGAGCAAAGAGACGGGGATTGCGTACGTCAAAACGGTGATTCGGTGCCAGAAGAGCCGCTGGGGAAGTTGCTCGAGCACCGGAACCATCAGCCTGAATCAGAAACTGTTGTTCGTCGCCCCGGATCTGGTCCGATACGTCCTGATCCACGAACTGTGCCACATGCGCGAGATGAACCATTCACGGAACTTCTGGAGCCTTGTCGGTCAGTTCTATCCCGACTATCGACGGGCCCGGCAGCGACTGAAGGAAGCCTGGTACCAGATGCCGGCCTGGGCCGGTTGACTCTCAGGCACCGGGATGCGGGAACTGTTTCTGCAAGGCTTCCCGGCGATGTTCAAAACCATCTTCGAGTGCTTCGAGAATACTGTCTGCGGTGACCAGGAAGCCCAGGACGCCGCCGGGAGGTTCGAACTCGATCCGGTTGATCAATGTGACTTTATCCGAAGAGGAGTGCGGTTCGACGATGTAGTCATGCAGCCACAGCTTCAGCGGACCTTCGACCATCTTCTCACGGAATTGAGTGGGTGTGTTGAGCTCGACGATTTCGTACGTCAGCTCCTGAACCATCCCGTAGACCTGTGCCTTGACCTTCAGACGACTACCCAGCTCGATAATGGGAGGTGGCGTTACAAACACGAACTGCATCTGGGGAGGTGCGATCGCCTGCAAATTGGCTGGACGGATCAGAAAATCAAACACCTGGTCAAGAGACCCGTGCAGGTCTGTTCGACTCTCAAAAATCGGCATTCGGAGCATCCTTTGCGGCAATCATTTTCAACGGAACAAGCCGTATCTTAGCCGGAATAGCACTGCTGGTGGAGAGTACCCGCAGCCGAGAGAGCGGAAAAATCTTGATCTGATCGAGCCAGACCAGAGATCTGGAGGGGACTGATCATTGCATGGCCGAGTAAATGACGGGGCAAATCACTCAAGAAACGAGGGGTGATCGCTTTCAAACCCCATTTCCAAGAGTGCTTTGCGGTACTCCTCAGGAGAATTCAGGTTTGCGAGCGTAGTGAGGTGGGAATCGACGGTACGTAACTCTTCTGTGGGGACTCTCACGGTTGAGACCTGATCGAACAGGGAACGCAGGCTGAATCGATTTCCCGCAAGTTGCGTTTCCACCCGTTTCAGAACTGTCGCCCTGTAGACTGCCGTAAGGGGATGTTCATAAGTCCCGTCGAAGGGGACGGCGATGTCTACTTCGCCAAGACGATGGAACAATAATTCCACGACGTCTGGAACGAGTCGTGGAGAGTCGCAGCTGGAAAGGAAGACGGCGTCCACCTGTGACTGCAGCAGACGCAACCCCGCCGCAAATCCTTCGAGCGGGCCACGACGGGAGTGCTGATCTCGAGCCAGACGGACTTCTGGTGGAAGGTTGGGAAGGTGTTGTCCGGCTGCGGCTACGACCACAATCCGGGAGGAGTCAATAACAGAACTCAGCAGGCGGACAACGCGCTGCAGCATCGTTTCCGGTCCAAACGGCAGCGATGCCTTGTCGTGACCCATTCGGGTCGATTCGCCACCGCACAAGATAATCGCCCCTTTGTTCACGGATCGGCCCTTTTTATCAACTGGCGTTGTTTGTTGCGTTGCGGCTCGCCCGGGGTCTGGCGACATTGTACGTTTGCGAAGCCACGGATAGTTTGGGTGATTGGACGTGGAATGTCAGCGGACTTTCGACTGGTAAATGGTTCTCACACGATCGATTTGGGAAGAGGAAAAGGACTTCATGGCACTGACGATGACTTACCGGGCGCAGACGCCAGTGCCGGTGGAAGTGGAAGGTTTCACTCCCGATTGGACTCGTGACAAAACTCTGGCCGAGATCGAGCAGTTCTCGATCTTTCACGGGAATCAGAAGCTGCCGATCGCGGAGATGTTTTCCGTCGCCGGCGATCCCGGTGATGGGACCATTGTCTGGGAAGGAGATCTGGCGGGGGTTCACTGGATCGGGGCTCACATGACTTCGGGCTCCATCCGCGTTCACGGGAACGTCGGCCGGCACTTGGGAAGTGAGATGCGGGGGGGAGAAATCACGGTCGAAGGAAACGCTGGGGGCTGGGTGGGGATGCAGATGCATCGCGGTCTGATCCGTATTAAAGGTGACGCCGGTCACCTTGTCGGTGCCGCGTATCGTGGTTCGCTCAAGGGGATGACGGGAGGGACGATTCTCGTCGAGGGAAACGCTGGAGACGAAGTCGGCCTGGGAATGCGGCGAGGGCTGATTGCGATTGCAGGATCTGCCGGAGAGATGCTGGCGGCCAGTTTAATCGCTGGCTCGGTGCTGGTCTTCGGCGATTGCGGTCAGAGACCGGGGGCAGGAATGCGACGGGGGACCATTGGGATTTTCGGCAAGAATCCGCCTCAACTACTTCCCAGTTTCCGCTATGCGGCCCGGTACCAGCCTCAGATGGTTCCCTTGTTACTTCGCCTGCTGCGATCGTATGGCTTCCCTGTCAGAGAAGAGCTGATGTCGTCCGAATACGACCTGTTTCATGGCGATCTGCTGTCGGTGGGACGGGGGGAAATCCTGATCCCGGTAGGCTCAGCAAAGTAGCCGAAACTCCTTGCGAGTCGGTTCGCGGTGTCTGCCGGGGGGGATCACCTGGCTGACGTAACTGCAATTTGCCTGATTGACCGGATTGCGAACAGACAGGCTGGTTTCAAAAACGGGCGCATTCCGAGGGAAGTCGGTGTACCTGCTTTTGTTCTGGGATCAGGTGACATAAAACTGCATTCCGGGACGGGCCGAGTTGTCGACTGAAATGTGAAGACGAGGAATTGGATGGCGTTACTGAGTTTTCGAGATGTCAGTTTTGGATTCGGCTCTCCGCCGTTGATTTCTCGCGTCGACCTGCAGATTGAACGTGGCGAACGTGTGGGACTGTTAGGCCGCAACGGAGCGGGCAAGTCCACGCTCATGAAACTCATGATCGGAGAACTTCCTCCTGATCAGGGGTTGATCGAGCAGCAGACGGGCATTCGAATTGCCCGACTGATCCAGGATGTGCCGGTTGGACGTAGCGGGACAATCTTTGAAGAGGTGGCCGACGGCCTCGGAGCCGAAGGGAGTGCTGTCGCCGCTCAGTACCTGCTGCACCATCCGGATGCCATCCACAGCGATGAGGATCGGGTGGAACTGGAACGTCGTGCGGAATCGTTGAATCACGACACCGGCTGGCAACTTGAACATCGGATCGAGCAGATTCTCGAACGCATGCAGCTCCAGCCCCTGACCCGTTTCGACAGCCTGTCGTCAGGTATGAAGCGACGTGTCCTGCTGGGTAAGTCGCTGGTTTCAGAACCGGAAATCCTGCTGCTTGACGAACCGACCAACCATCTGGATATCGATGCGATCCAGTGGCTGGAAGAGTTCCTGATGCGGTACAGCGGGACGCTGATTTTCGTAACCCACGACCGGGTCTTTCTGCAGAAGCTGGCGACGCGGATTATCGAACTGGACCGCGGGCGTTTATTCGACTGGCCCTGTGACTATGCGACGTTCCTCGAGCGGAAGGAGGCGGCGCTGGCGGCTGAGGAACAGCAGCAGGCGTTGTTCGATAAAAAGCTGGCGGTCGAGGAAGCGTGGATTCGTCGCGGCGTGAAGGCCCGCCGTGTCCGTAATGAGGGACGAGTTCGCGCTTTGAAGAAGTTGCGCGAAGAACGGCAGCAGCGACGCGAGAAAGTCGGAAACGTCAAAGTCGAAATCCAGGAGGCGGAACGGTCAGGGGCACTGGTCGTCGATGTCAAAAACCTGTCGTACGAAGTGGGTGGTCGATCGATCATTCGTGATTTGACCACGACCATCATGCGGGGAGACAAGGTCGGGATCATTGGATCGAATGGAACGGGCAAGACGACGCTTCTCCGGCTGCTGCTGGGCCAGCTTGAGCCCAATTCCGGCGTTGTGAAGCGAGGGACCAATCTCGAGGTTGCTTACTTCGATCAGCTTCGTGCCCAACTGGATGAAGAGAAAACGGTCCAGGAAAATGTTTCGGATGGCAAAGACATGCTGACAATTAACGGTCAGCAACGTCACATCATCGGCTATCTCGAAGACTTTCTCTTCACACCGGAACGAACCCGAAGTCCTGCGCGTTATCTCTCGGGAGGGGAACGCAATCGGCTGCTGCTGGCACGTCTCTTTTCCAAGCCGTCCAACGTCCTGGTACTGGACGAGCCGACCAACGACCTCGACGCAGAGACTCTGGATCTGCTTGAGGAACTGATCGTGGGGTATACGGGGACAGTCCTTCTGGTCAGTCACGATCGTGCGTTCCTCAATAACGTCGTTACAAATACACTGGTCTTCGAAGGTAACAGCCACGTTCGGGAGTACAGCGGGGGCTACGATGACTGGCTCGCCCAGCGAAAGCCGATCACGGCATCGCCAGAAGTGCGACCTGCGCCTGCCTCAACGCCATCCGTTCCGGCACGTTCTAATCCTGCCTCGACTACACCCAGTGTCAGGCGCAGAACATTCAAGGAACAGCAGGAACTGACGCAGTTGCCGCGACGGATCGAGCAGCTTGAGATTGAACAGCGGCAGCTCCATGAGACCATGGCGAGTCCGGGCTTCTATCAGCAGGACAAGGGGGAAATTGCCAAAGCTTCCAGTCGGCTGGCAGCGATTGAACAGGAGCTGACAACGGCCTTTGAACGCTGGGAACTGCTTGAGGCTTTGGCGGAGTAACCGCCAATCGCGTCTGGTGGGTGCTGAAGTGAACAGATCGCGGGAACATGGCCGCCGGCGGACCTCACTAACGATCGCTTGTCGTCGAAGTCAGAGAGGACCGAAAGGCAGGAGTAACTGTTAAGCTATTCTGGGCTTTTCCAGTGGCCAGGGTTTGGTAAATTTTGAGCATCATGGATGATGTTGCGTTACTCAAAGAGCAGGTAGCGGCTTTGCTGCATCGCGTGGCGAAGTTGGAAGCCCAGGTTGCGGAGCGTGATGCTCGGATCTCGGAATTGGAAGCAGAGCTGGAACGGGTTCGCCGTCAGGGTTACAAGCCACAACCCAATCGCAAGCCGCCTGCGGGAAACAAGAAGCAGGATCGTCGCAAGAAGCCATTTCGGCAGCATCCCGGCGTGTTTCGTGATCCGCCGAAGCTCGATGAGATTCCTCCCGGTCAAGTTGAATGTCACGAGGTGGTGCTCGACGCGTGCCCCTGCTGCGGCAGTCGCCGAATCGAGCCGACGGGCCGATTTGATGATCATCTTGTCACTGATATTCCTGAGCCAAAACCTGAATACCATCGCTATCGGCGACATGAGTATCAGTGTCGGGACTGCGGAAAAACCAGCCAGGGTCGTGCGGAACTGGAACTGCCGGGCAGTCATCTGGGACCTCGCGCAAGGCTGCTGAATCTGTATTGCCGGGCTCATCTGGGGATCTCGCTGGGCAAAAGCTGCGATCTGTTGTCGCAGTGGTGGGGAATTCCGTTGAGTCGGGCAGGAGCACTGGGACATCTCGCTTGGGGCGGCAAGCTGTTTGCTCCCGTTGTGACCGATCTGCTCGATCTGTTGCGGCAGCAAAACTTGATTCACGCCGATGAAACCGGCTGGCGCATCAATGGCAAAAACGTCTGGGCCTGGTGCTTCTCGAATCCCAAAATTGCCGTCTACCTGATTCGGCATTCTCGAAGCGGTGCCGTAATTCGCGAGGCACTGGGAGACTCGCTGGCCGGTGTCTTGGTGACGGACTTCTACGCCGCCTACAACGCGATGGAAGCGACCAAGCAGCGCTGCCTGGTCCATCTGCTGCGAGAACTGCACGACCTGCGCCAGAAAGTCCCTGCCATCTGCACAAAGCGGATCATCGAACCACTGATCGCCTTGTTTCAAGAGGCAATGGCACTCGGCAAGCAGCGCGATGAACTGTCGCCGAAGGCTTATACTCAACAATGTGATGCGATTTCAGACCGCTTCGGGGAACTGGCAACGACGATCAGCACAAACACCCATGTTAATCGCATACTCAAGCGATTGCGAAAGTATGCAGATGAACTCTTTACCTTTTTAGATCATCCACACGTCCCCCCAGATAACACACCGGCCGAACGAGACATTCGAAGCGTCGCCGCCACGCGTGCCGACGGAGGAGTGAATCGGACGGATTGGGGTGCGACAGCCTTTGCAAATATCAAATCAATCGTTCGGACATGTCAAAAGCAAGGCTGTCAGTTCCTTCAATACGGACTTGAGTTGATCCGTGCTGTCCAAGCCCGGCAACCCACCCCACTGCCGGTCAGTCAGAACTCCTCTTGAACCACCCACATCCCTCGGGAACCAAGCAAGTCACGATCTGAATCGTCCCCATCATGCGGGAACCGGGGCCGGTGCGCTTAACAGTTACAGGCAGGAATATTCCGGATGAACGGAGATCGTGGGCCGCTCTCGTTTCGAGCGACCTGTCACTCGGCTTGCGACCCGCTACGGTGACACGGTAACGTCCGTGGAATACCTCACTACTCGTCAGGAGATTCGCACCATGAGAATTTTCGCGTGTTCGTTTCTTTGCCTCGCCTTCCTGATGGGATGTGCGGACCAGGCATCCACGACAGGGCTGGATTCCGCTGGGAAGGGCGCTGGGAGCAAGGGCAGCGGGACGCTGCAAATTGCCGTGATCCCCAAAGGGACGACGCATGTCTTCTGGAAATCGGTGCATGCGGGAGCCGTTAAGGCGGCCAAGGATCTGGGGGATGTCGAGATCCTCTGGAAAGGCCCTCTGCTGGAAAATGATCGCGACGGACAGATCAACGTTGTCCAGGATTTTATTGCGAATCGAGTCGACGGAATCGTGCTCGCTCCTCTCGACAAACAGGCACTCATCGGACCGGTGAAAGACTCGAAGGAGGCGGGGATTCCCGTGGCGATCTTCGACAGTGCTCTTCAGGACGAGTCTGCTATTGTCACCTACGTGGCGACTGACAACTACAAGGGTGGGGAGCTTGCTGCACGGCACATGGCTCACGTTTTAGGCGGGAAAGGCAATGTGATCCTGCTGAGGTACAACGCCGGTAGTGAAAGCACCGAACAGCGAGAAGAAGGTTTTCTGACGACCCTCAAAGAGCAGTTTCCAGACGTCCATGTGCTGTCGTCGGACGAATATGCCGGGACAACTCCGGAACAGTCTCTGGATAAAGCGACGCAGATCCTGACCAACTACAAGGATCGGGTCGACGGCATTTTTGCCGTTTGTGAGCCGAATGCCAATGGTGTACTCATCGCTCTCAAAGAGACTCAACTGTCTGGAAAGGTGAAGTTCATCGCCTTCGATTCCAGTGAAGAACTGATCCGTGCCATGAGTGACGGCGTGTGCCATGGGATCGTGCTGCAGGATCCCATCACAATGGGGTACGAATCTGTGCAGGCGATTGTGAAATCCATCCGCGGAGAGTCCGTCGAGAAGCGAATCGGAACGGGAGAATTTCTGGCAACACCTGAGAATATGAAAACACCGGAAATGGAAAAGCTCCTCAATCCAGACCGGTTTTAACAGCAGTCTCTGCCGATATGCGACAGTGGATGTGAACCTCGGTGATGATGATGCGGTCCGGCAGCCTTGATTCGGTGGCCGGACCGTTTTCGTGGCTTCATTCGGATTGGCATCTGGTATAAAATCGAGACTGATCGGTCCAGGATGGGCCGTAGATATCACATTTCAGGAGGAAGTGATGACGAGCAAATTCTGGTCGGTCCTGATCGGGTGTGGAGTAATCGTCGCTTTTGGGATTAATCTCTTTGCTTTGGAAATGCCCCGGTTCAAGAAATCACCGAAACATTTCCTGGCAAAATTTGAAACCACGGCCGGGAATTTTGTCATCGAAGTCCAGCGTGAATGGTCCCCGAATGGCGCCGATCGCTTCTATCAGCTGGTGACTTCAAAGCTGTACGATGACTGCAAGTTTTTCCGAGTTGTGCCAGGGTTCATGGTCCAGTTTGGCATTAACGGTGATCCCCAGGTCGCTGCGAAGTGGAAAACGGCGACAATCAAAGATGATCCGGTGATCAAGTCGAACAGACGGGGCTACGTGACGTTCGCGAAGGCGGGGGTTCCGAACTCGCGAACGACACAGGTTTTCGTCAACTATCAGGATAACCTTGCTTTAGACGCGCAGGGATTTGCTCCATTTGGACGCATCGTGGAAGGGATGGAAGTGGTAGATTCCATAAACGCCCAATACGGCGAAGCTCCCGACCAGATGCTGGTCCAGATGCATGGGAATGAATACCTCAATGCAAAGTTTCCTCGGCTCGACGGTGTAGTGAAGGCGACAATCGTGAAACGTTGACCGGCCCGATATCAGGAATTGCCCGAATGCACGGCATCTCTTTCGCAAAGACATGCTGTCCTTGACTGATTCGTCGATCGGGTAAAACTGTCCCTCATGGTGGATCAAAACCGCTGACGCTCCTGTGATCAGGGGAGTTCCTTAATTTCATTGATAAGTTCGTTCCATGCCGACCGAGACCCGTTTGAAGCCCAGTTTCTTCGTTCGCCCCGCTGAAAAAAGCGATGTCGAAGCGTTGGGGGAATTTATTGAACCGTTCGTCGAGAACGGTCGCCTGCTGCCCCGTACACGGGACGAGTTGCTTGATCTCACCCGTCACGGGTTTGTTGCGATTTCTGGAGACGCCATCATTGGGTTCGCGGCGCTCGAGATCTATTCTGCTAAACTGGCTGAATTGCGAAGTCTGGCTGTCTCTGCACAATATCAGGGACAGGGGGTGGGCAAAGAGCTCGTCGCTGCCTGTATTGCACGGGCCAAGTCGCAAAATGTCTTTGAAGTCATGGCGATTACCTCGTCAGAAGAATTTTTCCAACGTTGTGGCTTTGATTTCACCTTGCCGGGTGAAAAGAAAGCCCTGTTCCTGCAAACCAGAGAGACTTACTAAACAGCATGCCACGAGCGAAGCCGAATTCCCGATCTAACGCCCCCTCTCGGGCTTCCTCAAAACCACCGGTGCCCCAACGCCCAAAGTCCGGCAAGAACCCTAAGAAAGCCGCCAAGCCGACAGGGGGTGAGCGACCACCGGCCGTGACGTTGATCTCGTTGCTGGCAGGTTCCATCCGCGAACGGACGTTCCTGCGACTGGTCCTCAGTCAGCCCCTTTCAAAATCCGAGTCCGCCATCTCTAAGGTGACGGTTCGACTGGTTGAGGTTGGGGGGGAAACGAAGTACCAGTGGGCAGTGCGGTCGCAACAGCAGGAAAAGCACGAAAACCTGACGATGGACGAGCTAATCACTCAAACAAAATCGGTCTTCGGTGTGAATCTTGGCGACGCTCACCTGTTTACAACACAGGCTGATCTGACCGTTCGCTGGAACTACGGCAAGCCTCAAAAGGTGAAAAGAAAACCTCCGACACAGCAGCCATCGGAGGGAGAGGGGCACAACCGCCAGAAGCAGTACCTGATTCCTGCCGGGATCCCCTGCCCTTTTCTGATCGAGATTGGTGTGATGCTGCCCAGCGGACAGGTTCGTCCGACGATGTATCACAAGTTTCGCCAAATCAACCGTTACCTCGAATTCGTCGAGGATATCCTTCCTCAGCTCCCGAGTACTGGACCCATCCACGTCGTCGATTTCGGCTGCGGGAAGAGCTATCTCACGTTCGCCTTGCATCACCTTCTGACCCGGATTCACGAACGCGAAGTTAAGATCGTCGGTCTGGACGTCAAAGCGGATGTCATCGAAGACTGTACACGGGTGGCAGAGTCGCTGAAGTGCGATGGCCTTGAGTTCCACCTTGGTCGGATCGAGACCTATGTGCCGTCTGAGCAGGTGCATCTGGCGGTTTCGCTGCACGCCTGCGATACCGCTACCGATGATGCCATCGCCGCAGCGCTTCGCTGGAAGAGCAATGTCATCCTGGCTGTACCGTGTTGCCAGCATGAAATCTGCCAGACGATTTCCCGCCAGTCGCTGGTCGGGCTGACCGAGTATGGCATCCTGAAAGAGCGATTTGCCTCTCTGGCCACGGATGCTCTGCGGGCCCAGTTTCTTGAACTGCAAGGCTATAAAACGCAGGTGTTGGAATTCATTGAAACTGAGCATACCCCGAAAAATCTTCTCATCCGTTCGGTCAGGCGAACTGACGCCACGGCGCAGGATCTGACAGCCAGAAGAGAAGCGTATGAAGGATTAAAAGATATCCTGGGGGTGAAGGACTGGCATCTGGAGCGGGCGGTCAACTCGCCGACATAAGCCCGATGGAAGAGCATTTTTCCTCAACATACGAAGTCCGCCCGGGGGCAAGTTGGCCGCCGGGCGGACTTCGTTTTGTTGCCCGCCAAACTCAATCGAATGACGTCCATCCGGAAGGATCAGACTTTACAGGAATGGTCCCACGGGTGGGGTCTTCTCAGTGACTTCCTGAGCCTTCGGATGTGATGACGTACGTGCTGCCCGCCCTGATTGAGCGGTTCTTCGCGACATGGGAGTCAAACCAGGCGAAGAAAATGGCACCGATGGAAAAGCACGAGTCTGTCGGCGATCAGTGGAGGCGATCGAACTCGGTGGTGCCACCTTCTTCAAGCGATTCTTGATACTCGGCGGAGACTCAAGACCAGTTCCCTGAACTCACTCCGAAGGGGGTGGTAGCCTCACGAGATAGGCTCAGTGTCGGGGATATCGGGCAAACGCCCCGCACCGACGATCCGATTGCCAATAAAAAAAGGCCGTCTGCCCCTGCGGGAACAGACGACCTTCCAGTCAATCGCAATCCATAGTTCATCGTGGACCGTACTGCATGTCAGCGGCGCGAGCGACGTGTCGCTTCTGACTCGGTCCATTCGACTTCGTTACGGCTCTCGAAGTTACGTACCCACGATTGATCGATGACGCGTTGAGGGCCTTGCGCCAACGATTCGTAAGGGGATTTGATGATCGGATAAAGACCTGTGAATCGCTCGGCAAGGAACTGCTTTCGTCGTTCCTGTTCAGCGACACCACCGTCTTCAATCGCGTTCTCACGATCCTTTACTTTGAAGACATAGTAAATCGATCGATTGGCATTTGGTGCCACACCTACTTCACCGACCTTAAGTTCTTCGAAGACGGTCTTCATGAAATTACCATCCACCTCCGGGATGAGCGGGATGTCTGTCAGTGTCGGTTCCTGCTGTGCCGAAGGGAGGCTTTGTGGTCGAGAGAGCCACGTGAATTCGGGAGTCTCGATGAGGCTCAGTGCGGGATCACCCTTTTGTCCAGTGGCAGACTCACCCGAGACTGCGGAGGCGAGATTGTTCCCTTCCGTCTTGGCGATTTCGGCTAATGCCTTTGCTCGTTTTTCTGCCAGGGTTCGCGCCTGATCGAATTTCCATGCACGAACAACCCTCTCGTGGACAGCTTCTTCCTTGAGTTCGGTCACCCGGGCTGGAAGATCGTTAATCTTCCAGTAAGCGAATGAGCCACGTCGGGTTCTCAGGTCTGCACGACGAGGAGAATACAGCGGCATGCGGGACTCACCATTGTCCCCGCGCATCAGAACATCGCTGGCCACAGGTGAGCGCTTCTGGGACTCGAATGCCATCCCGATCGGTTCTGCCAGCAGTTGTTCATACTCCCATTCCGGGGTTTCAACATACTGGAGATTGTGCTGCTCAGCGTACTTCTTCAACTTCTCGGCGATGGTTTTCGCTTTTTCTGCCTTCTCGGTCAGGTCAGTGGTGGTGTCATAGTCCAAGCCCAATGGGACCATGAACTCGTACGCCGCGTCCAAGGCCGTTGCGATCAGGTCGAATGCCCGCTCACGTGCAATGGCTTCTCGAATTTCCAGTTTCAGCTCATCATCGAGTTCCCGCAGCTTTGGTGTGGGGAGCGACTCTGGGGATTCACTCAGTTTTGGAACTTCGATTTCGCTGCTTTCGGCAGCAGGTTGCTCTGGTTTTTCTGTGGTGGCTTCAGGAGATGCAGGAGCCGTTTCTGAAGCAGTAGCAGCTTCTCGCTCTTTCACTTCGTCCGTTTTTTCGGCAGCTACGGGCTCGGCGGGGGCTGCCTCTGCGGCTGGAGTTTCGGGAACAACTTCGTCCTTCGCAGTCGGCTCGGGATTAGTTGGCTCTTCTCCGCAGGACGATTCCGACTTGGGCTCGGTTGCGTCTATTTCTTTCTTCTCTTCAGGCTGAGCCTCTGGTTGCTCGGACTGAGGAGCCTCTGGCTGAGACTCTTCTGCTTTGGGCTCTTCTGCCTTAGGTTCTTCTTTTACGGGCTCGGCTTCGGACTTTTCTTCTGTGGGGGCTACAGGTTGTTCCGATTTCAGTTCTTCGGAAGAAGGTGCGCTCGCGTCAGAACTCGTGGATTCACCTTCCGGCAATTTCGGTGCGGTTGATTCTTTGGTCTCTGGGGCGCGATACCGATCCTTATTTCGTTCGAAGTATTCTTTCACTTCTTCGTCTGTCGGATTGACGCGTTTCTCGAATTCTTCAAAGTCGGCTGTCAGGTAGGCCAACTGGACTTTCGGCATCTGGAGAAAACCAGGGCGTGCTTCGTCGATCCAACGGTTCGTCTTATATTTTTCAAAGAACAGTGCCAGCTCTGCATCGGAGGGCTGAGCTGTTTCACTGACGAAATCCTGGACGGGAATCGCAACTGCCTGAAGAGACTGCTTCAGATTCATCTTCTGATAGGCGTCCCAAAGCTGTTCCGGGGTCTGCTCCATGTAGCGAAGTGGTTCTCGAGTCTGAGTGTACTGTGCGAACTCGGGTCTGACCTGGACGACCGTTGCAGGCGGATAGGTCAGCTTGACTGCCAGCCGGGCGGCGAGTTCTTCTTTCAGGATGTCGAACAATTCGCTCTCGCCGAGCCGCGCTTCCCGCAGACTTTCGCGGAAGTCCTGCTGAGTCATCCGGTTATTCCCGATCTCTTTCAGGAAATCATTGACACCCTCGTCTGAGATTCGGATACCCATTTTCTGAGCGTCCGTCAGCAGGATCTTGTATTGCACCAGTGAAGGATCATCGATTCCGCCGAAACCAGACGGCATTCCGCTTTGCACCCTTCGGGCGACAGCGTAGAGGAACTGATTTGCTCGCATCCGATTTTGGGCCAGTTGCTCAAGATCGTAGCGTGTGAAGCTGCCGATCGCGGTTCGGACGACGGGCTTACTTTGTGCCATGGCCGCAAACCCGATGAAGCCGACGAGCGCACCGACGAGTAATCCGCCCAGGCCAAATTCGGTCGCTTTCTGACGAGGGTAGCCCACGACGCACATCCCGGCGGCACACAGAATGCCGATGAGAATGGCGCCACCGACGGGCGACATCGGTCCAGTCCCTCGACCGACATAGTCGAGGAATAAGAACGAAATCATTGCGAGGACGGTGAGGACGACCATCCACTGTCTTTGATTTCGACGGATCGATGCGAAGAATGTGCTACTCATCAACGGAATCCTTTTCCTGGTTGCGGCTTCTCCCGCACGAGTTTGGCTGCACCGAACGCCGCAAAGTCAGCGCTGTTGAAACTGTCATCCGCGACGGTGATGATCGCGAAATGAAATGACAATCAGGCTGACTCTTGTGATGTTAATGACAGACTTCGTGAGAGAGCCTGTAAAGCTCGACGCTTGACAGACCCTGTTACGATTCCTTATTGGAATTCCCCGTGCGAACGTCGGCATTGTAGCCAGACATGCTCGGCACACAAGGGATTTGCTGAACACAACCATTACCCAGTCTATTCTGCTGTCGGCAGTTGCGCCACATCCACGAATACTGGTGGGTGGGAAGTGTGTGTCGTTCGGGCCATCGGGGTCGTCCTGAGTCAATTGGTGATTGCAAACGGAAAGTTTTCCGGTGACAGAAAAGTCTATGAAACGATTGGTGATCGTCGAATCACCCGCAAAAGCCAAAAAAATCGGCAGCTATCTCGGTAATGACTATACAGTCATGGCCAGTATGGGGCATGTGCGCGACCTCCCTGAGAGTGCTAAAGATATCCCCGAAGAGATTAAGAAGACGAAGTCGAATCTCGCCAAATACGGTGTTGACGTCGACAACGAGTTTGAACCGCTCTACATCGTTAGCGATCGACGCAAGAAACTGGTGAAGGAACTGAAGGACGCGCTGAAAGGCGCCGGCGAACTGTTACTCGCAACCGACGAAGACCGCGAAGGAGAGAGCATTGGCTGGCATCTCGCGGAAGTTCTTGCGCCGAAAGTCCCCGTGAAGCGCATGGTCTTTTCGGAAATCACCAAGGAAGCCATTCAGGAAGCCGTCAAGAAGACGCGCGATCTCGACATGAATCTCGTCGCTGCCCAGGAGGCGCGCCGAATCATCGATCGCCTCTACGGTTACCGCCTCAGCCCACTCTTGTGGAAGAAGGTCAAGCCCAAGCTGTCGGCGGGGCGTGTACAGTCCGTGGCGGTGCGCGTGCTCGTGAAACGGGAACTCGAGCGACTGGCCTTCAAGTCAGGTTCGTACTGGGACTTGAAGTCAACACTGAAAACGGAAACCGGGGCAGAATTCGAGGCAACGCTGGCGACGGTTGGCGGCGAACGAGTCGCCACGGGCAAAGACTTTGACGAGCAGACGGGCAAGCTCAAGGTGGATGCCAAGGTCAAGCTGCTCGACGAAGCAGCAGCGCGGGAACTTCAAGCCCGTTTGCAGGACCAGCCCTGGGTGGTGTCGTCGGTTGAAACACGACTGCAAACCCGTAAGCCGTATGCTCCTTTCACGACCAGCACGTTACAGCAGGAGTCTAACCGCAAGCTCGGATTGACTGCCCGTGACACGATGCGGATTGCACAAAGCCTGTACGAAGACGGGTATATCACTTACATGCGAACCGACAGTGTCAATCTTTCTCAAGAGGCACTCAATGCTGCGAGAAAATCGGTGCAGGATCGCTACGGAAAAGAATACCTCAGCCCTGAACCGCGTCAGTACACGACGAAAACCAAGAACGCGCAGGAAGCTCACGAAGCCATTCGGCCCGCCGGAACGGAAATGAAAACGGCGGAAGAGCACGGTCTGTCAGGGCGTGAAGCGGCGCTCTACGCGCTCATCTGGAAACGGACCGTGGCGACGCAGATGGCAGAAGCGCAGCTGCGATTCCAGACGGTGACGGTTGCTGTCGAAGATGCCGAATTCAAAGCAACGGGACGCCACGTCGAATTTCCCGGCTTCTTCCGTGCCTACGTTGAAGGGGTCGATGATCCGGAAGCCGCACTCGACGATCAGGAGGCATCCTTGCCGCCACTGGCCGAGAAAGATCGACTGAACTGTGCTCTGCTCGATCCCATCGGTCATGAAACCAAGCCACCCGCACGCTACACGGAAGCCACGCTGGTGAAGGCACTGGAAGCAGATGGAATCGGCCGACCGAGTACCTATGCCACGATTATAGACACGATTATTAATCGTGACTACGTCGTCAAACAGGGAACGCAGCTTGTACCGACGTTCACAGCTTTCGCAGTAACACAATTGCTGGAAACCTATTTCCCCAAGCTGGTCGACTTCGGGTTCACTGCCAAGATGGAGCAGGACCTCGACGATATCGCTAACGGCCAGGGGGACCGACTTCCCTACCTCCAGCATTTCTACAGCGGATCGGACGGACTCGATGCCCAGGTCAAGGCAAATGAAGAGGCAATCGATCCGCGTCTTGCCTGCACCTTGACATTCAATGGTTTGTCGTCGCGAATTCGAGTTGGAAAATTCGGCCCCTACGTGGAAACCGAACGCAACGGAGAGACCGTTACTGCGTCGATTCCTGACAGTCTGGCACCGGCGGACATCAACAATGAGATTGCAGAGAATCTGATTGATCTTAAGCAGCGGGGCCCCCAGTCGCTGGGTGAGCATCCTGAGACGGGACTGCCGATCTTCCTGCTGGTCGGGCCTTTCGGACCCTATCTGCAGCTCGGTGAGGTGGGGGAAGACGGAACCAAGCCCAAGCGGGTCTCCCTTCCCAAGACACGCGATCCGAATTCAATCACACTGAAAGACGCGCTTGATTATCTGTCGCTTCCGCGACAGCTTGGAAAGCACCCGGTGACGGGGCATGTGGTCAACGCCGGGATCGGTATGTATGGCCCCTATGTGAAACATGAGAAGACCTTCAAGTCACTGGACAAGACCGATGACGTGCTGTCCATCACCATGGAGCGGGCGCTCGAACTGCTTGCTCAGGCGAAGACGAAGGCGGCACCGGTTCCGCTGAAGGAACTGGGACCGCATCCCGATGACAAAGAGCCTGTGCAGATTTTCGATGGGCGCTATGGCGCCTACGTGAAGCACGGGAAAGTCAACGCGACGCTGCCCAAGGGGACAGATCCCCAGGGGTTCACGCTGCAAGAGGCACTGCCGCTGCTTGCAGAGCGGGCCGCACGCGGTCCTGCCACGAAGAAGTCGCGGGGTCGATCCACGACGGAGGGGGCAGCAAAAGCTCCCAAAAAAGCCGTGAAGAAGGCCGCGAAAAAGAAGAAAAAAGCGGATAGCTGAACGTCAAACAATGGGTTAGCTCTCGCGGCCCGTGATTATGAGCAGCGTATGAGAAAAGGAGTCGGGTGCTCGTCACCTGACTCCTTTTTGGCTTCTATGGTTTGTGGTCCTGATGTCGATGCAGATGTGACGACTGGCAATCCAGTTTCAGCGGGTTTAATCGACTGAACGGACTCAGCATCGCCCGCAGCAACCGCTCACCCGTTTCGATCTCCCTCCGCCGGACGTATCGATTGAGATCTCTTTCCCGACAAATTCGAAATTCGATGGCAACGGGTCGCTGTATAAAACAAAACCACGAGATTACGCTGCTCGCAGGAATCCATCGATTCATACGGATGGGTTGGGCATTTTCCGAAGCGCAGGCGGTTTGATTGCTGATTCAAGGAATGTCATTGATGCAGCCCTTCTCGGTATTCATGTTAGTCCTGGTCCTTATTTCTGCCGTGTGCCCGGTTCGGGGTGAAGAGATTCCGATCTATCGGCGACCGCTATTTGACGGCAAGTCGCTCAACGGCTGGTCGGTCGAAAACGAGGCAGAAGTCGATGTTGTGGACGGAAGCCTGCGCCTGAAAGCAGGTCATGGCTGGTTGCGGAGTGATCATCGCTTACGTGACTTTGAACTGCACGTCGAATGGCAGGCATTGAGTTCTGAAGACTACGATGCGGGAATCTTTATTCGGTCCTCACTCGCGGGAAAGCCATTTCCATTGACCGGTTATCAGGTCAATCTTCAGCAGGGCAAAGAAGGGAGCATCCCCACCGTAGCCGGAACGGAAAGTACAGGACTGATCAATCCAGCCGGTGAGTGGAACGCGTTCGATCTGCGAGTTGTCGGTGAATCGGCGGAGTTGAAAATCAACGGAAAGCACGCCTGGAAAGTCTCGGGACTGAAGCAGGGCGATGGATGGATCGGCTTCCAGATCGAAGTACCGAACGGAGGCCAGTTCCTGCTGCGGAATATGACAGTCGCAGAGATTGGTTACCAGTCGCTGTTCAACGGTCGTGACCTTGCGGGTTGGGAGGGTGTGGGTGGCGATCGCGAGGCATGCTGGTCTGTTATTGACGGTGTTCTGACGTGCTCAGGAAAAAAAGGTCCCTGGTTACGCTCTGCAGACGAGTACGGCGATTTCAATTTGCGTCTCGACTACCTCGTCACCAAGGGGGGAAACAGCGGAGTGTACGTGCGGGTTCCAGCAGACGGAAATCACCATCGGGACAACGATACCCAACCTGCGGCGGGCTTCGAGGTTCAGATTCTGGATGACACTGCCCCGGAGCACGCCGCACTGAAAGACTTCCAGTACTCAGCGTCGATCTATGACTTCGTCGGTGCTGACCCGCGTAACTCTCGACCGCTGGGTGAATGGAATTCGCTTGAGATCAATTGCCTGGGTCAAAAGATCACGACCTGGCACAACGGAGTGCAGGTGACGAACATTTCGGCCGAAGAAATGCCTCATCTCGCATTGCGGTCCGTGAGAGGATTTCTTGGTCTGCAGAACCACAGTACGGTTGTTGGACTGCGACACCTTCGGATTGGCCGCGCGGTCGATGTTCCGAAGGGTCCGGAATCCCGTTGATTCTCAGGTGCTGCACGGTGCTGTGTCGATTTCCAGGGGGAGCCCACAAAGTGGGTGCTCTCTTCATCAGGTCGGCAGCTTGTAAGGGACAAGTGAGGTAAAGCGGATTGATTCCAGCGAACGTCAATCGTCCATCAGACGATAGCCGACGCCTGGCTCCGTTTTCAGATAGCGGGGGCGCATTGAATCTGTTTCGATTTTTCGACGTAGCTGACCCATGTAAACACGCAGGTACTGATTCTCATAAACGCTGCCGGGACCCCAGACTTCCTTGAGGAGTTGTCGATGGGTCACGACTTTTCCGGCGTGTGTGACGAGGACAATCAACAGGCGATACTCCGTAGGTGTCAGATGGACTAACTGCTGCGCGACCGTCACCTCACGTCGAGCCAGATCCACCTGGAGATCGCCCACCTTAAACAAGGGTTCGGCGGTCGGACTGGTTGCGGCGGTGGAATGTCGAAGGGCCACGCGGACCCGCGCCATCAACTCACCGACGCTGAAGGGTTTGGTCAGGTAGTCGTCCGCTCCGGCGTCCAATGCCAGCACCTTATCGGCTTCGCGGCCACGTGCAGAAACGACGATGATGGGAACCTTTGACCATTCCCGGAGTCGCGTGATGACAGCAAGGCCATCCTGGTCAGGCAGGCCCAGATCAAGAATCACAGCGTCAGGAGGCTCTGTAATGGCGTGACCGATTCCGGCGGCCGCATTAGCGGTTTCGATTGCCGAATATCCAGCCGTTTCCAGCGAGATCCGGAGAAATTTGCGGATCTGCGGCTCATCTTCGACGATCAGAATCTTTGGACGATCCCCAATTGCCATCGTTAAAACCTGACTCGGAGTGCTGTGACCAAAATTTCGGCGGACGTTCCACTCTCTTCAGGTGCGTGGACTGGGAATTCGTCGTGGAGGCACATTTGGACGTGCTGTTCTCCCAACCGAATTCAGCACGGTGTAATGGTGTACCAGTCGAATCTTACTTGGATAGACAAAGCTTTAGTAATCATCCTCCTGGAATTCGGAACACACTCGATCATGCTGCCGCCCGGGAGACGCCGGTGCTTGCCCGTTCGAATTACCCGAGGATGTTACCAGCCGCAGTCCCATGCTGTTGGACCGGGATGGAGAACCGAAATACCGCTCCCCCACCCGTACGGTTTTCCGCCCAGATTTTTCCCCCGTGGAGTTCGATGATGCTTCGACTGATTGTGAGACCAATTCCCGTACCCGACTGGGACTGACCGGCCACGCGGTAGAATTTGTCGAAGATGAGTTCTTCCTGGCCCTCCGGAATTCCCGGGCCCCGATCGGCAACCTCAACCGTGAGCACACCTTCGCCGACCCGCGCACGCAACTCGATGGGAACCCCTGGAGATGACAGATTCGCGGCATTCTCCAGTAAGTTGATCAACACTTGCTGAATCAGCATTCCGTCCATCGTCAGAGGTGGCAAGTTATCGGGAAGATCGGTGGAGATGGGATGGTCTTTGAGCCGCCTTTCGAGTCGGGACAGTGCGACTCCGATGGTCTCTTCGATCGGTTGCAGCACGAGTTGAAGTGAAATCGCTCCGGCTTCGAGTTTGGAAAGGTCGAGCAGGTTGGCCACGAGGCGAGTCAAACGGTCGGACTCTTCAAGAATCGACTCGGCGAGTTCGAGGCGGGCGGGAGACGTCAGCTTTTCATTGCCGACTACCAGCAGGCTGGCTGCGCCGGTAATCCCGGTGAGTGGCGTACGCAAATCATGTGAAACTGCGCTGAGAAGCGTATTACGTAGTCGCTCTGTTTCCATCTGCAAACGAATTTTCTCGGCCTCCGAGGCCAATTTGCAGCGTTCCAGCGCCAGAGCAATTTGACTGGAGAACGCATCGAGGAGCTTCATTTGGGAAATCGTCAGTTTGGAAGTCTGACGATTCGGCAGGACCCCTAGTACGCCAACCAGTTCCTCGGATCCATGCAGAGGCAGGTAGGTTGCATCCGTTCCCGGCAATGTATCGGTACCGTATCCTGCGGGGCGGCCGTGATCGAAGACCCAGCGAATCACGCCTGCGTGTCTGGCGAGCGGCGTGTCCCCTTCCAACCGCTTTGAATCCTGGTCCGGCAATTCTGGCTGACGCAGGATCCAGACGTGAACGTCGAGCGCCTGGGAGATAATCCTCTGAGCGGCAGCGGCGACGCTTTCGTAAGAAGGAAGTGGAGCCAACTCTTTACTGAGTGCAAAGAGTGCGGCAGTTCTCCGTTCCCGCTGTCGTATCGCTTTACTGTAGACCTGTACTCGGGAAGCCAGATCACTCGTGATGAGTCCCGTTACCAGCATGACAAGAAACATTAGAAGATACTGCGAGTCCCCCACCACGAACGTGCGATAGGGAGGAATCAGGAAGAAGTCCAGTGCCGCGACGCTCAGAATTGTCGCCAAGACTGAAGGACCACGCCCCCAGATGAGAGACACCCCTACCACGCAGGACAGGTAGATCATCGGAAGGTTGGTAACCGGAAAATATCGAGAAAGGCCGATGCAGACGACAGTACATGCCGAAACCGCTGCCGTTGCCCCCCAGTATGCGAGGCCATAAACGGGCTTCACCTCGCCTGAAACGTGCCGATTTGAAGCCGGTTCTCCGTCGCCGCTGATGACATAGACGTCGATGTCTCCCGACCGACGAATCAGTTGCGCGACAAACCCGCCTTGCAATAACTCGCGCCACCAGGCCATCTGTGGCTTACCCACGACGATGCGGGTGATATTGTGGTGCTGGCAGTACGCCAGAACTGCAGAAGCGAAATCAGTTCCATTCTCTTCTTCAACGGTCGCTCCGAGGTCCTCAGCCAGACGTAAATTGTTCTCCAACCGCTGCTGGTCCGATGAACTGAGGGGCTTAGCGTGTTCGAGGTTGACGTGTAAGGCGACCCACGGCGCTCGCAAACTGGCAGCCATTCGTCGGGTGGATCTGACCAGTCGCGCTGACATCGGACTCGGGCCGACACAAACGAGAATCCGTTCTGAGGTGGCCCAAATGCGAGATACCTCATGCTGCTGCCGGTATCCAATCGCCTGGACATTCACTCGCTCGGCGGTCTTCCTCAGAGCGAGCTCGCGCAGTGCGATGAGGTTTCCCTTTCGAAAGAAATTCTCAAGGGCCCGAGATGCCTGTGCAGAAACATAAACTCGCCCTGCTCTCAGGCGATCAATCAAATCATCTGGCGCTAGATCGATCAGTTCGATTTCATCAGCCTGATCAAACACCCTGTCGGGTACAGTTTCACGCACGGGGATTGACGTCACTTGGGCGACGACATCATTGAGACTTTCAAGATGTTGTACGTTCAGCGTGGTGAAAACGTTGATCCCCGCCGCCAGCAAGTCTTCCACATCCTGCCAACGCTTTGGATGAATCGATCCTTCCGCATTCGTATGTGCCAGCTCGTCAACAAGAATGAGCTGCGGCTTTCGAGCCAGAGCCCCTTCCAGATCAAACTCTTCCCACCCCTTGTCACGCGCGCGGATGATTCGACGAGGCAAGAGGTCCAACCCCAGCACCATGGCGAGCGTCTCGGGCCGGACATGTGGCTCGATGTAACCGACTACGACATCAGTTCCCTCTGAGGCCGCATTCCGTGCGGATTCCAGCATGGCGTAGGTCTTGCCCACACCGGGAGCCATGCCGAAGAAAATCTTGAGCTTTCCCCGCTTTCGCTCACTCTCTTCTTCCTGAACGCGGGCCAGGAGTGCATCCGGATCAGGACGCTCTTTCATCATGGGGGTAGCATTCCGACGGAAAAGTAAAATGAGTCAAGTGAAGGATGTCTAACGAGGCTTCATCGTAGCGTCGTGTGACGGAGTCAATCGCTCGTTGATGGACTGCATCGTAAATCATCTCTGTTCAGGCTCTTCCGCAGAGTTCCCTTCCTCGTCCGAGCGGTCCCCGGACATCGAATCGAGCGCGAGATTTACTTTCAGCACGTTCACCCGGGATTGTCCGAATACGCCGATTGTCGGTCGCTCGATATGCTTCAGCAGAATCTGCGTTACAACCGAAGGCTCGCAATGCCGGGCTTTCGCAATGCGTGCGACCTGGTATCGTGCCGCTGCTTCTGAGATGTGGGGATCAAGCCCACTGGCCGAAGCGGTCACCAGATCGATGGGAATCAGAGACTGATTGTCCGGATTGGCTGCCCGGAGTTTGGCGACCCGCGCACTCACAGAGGCGAAATGAGTAGGGTTCGACATTGCAAGGTTTGATCCGCTTCCCGCCATTCCGTTGTATTCGACAGGGGCGGTTGCAGACGGCCGACCCCATAAGTATTTCTCGCTGACAAAGTGCTGTCCGACCAGTTCAGAGCCGACCCAGGTGGGGCGAGTGTCTTGATGAGATGACGTCGGCTGATCTGTTCCCTTCCGAATTGATGCATTCTTATTCTGGGGGTGTGCGATCAGGCTTCCATTTGCCTCTCGGGGAAAGGCAAGTTGCGCGACACCGGTCACCAGCACTGGATAAATCAGTCCCGTCACAATGGTCAAAACGCCTAGTAAGGTGGCGGCAGTCCGTATTGTCTGAAACATTGTCATTCCATTCTCAAGCAAGTTGAAGAGCGACAAGAACTAAATCGATCATCTTGATCCCGGCGAATGGGACGAGGAAGCCTCCCAATCCGTAGATCAAGAGGTTGTTGCGTAACAACTCGGCTGCACCCGCAGAACGTAAGCGGACACCGCGGAGCGCGAGCGGGATCAGAAAGACAATGATCAACGCGTTGAAGATCACCGCAGACAGGATCGCGCTGGCGGGAGTTGCCAGGTGCATCACGTTCAAGCGATTCAGTTCGGGATATGTTGAGACGAATGCTGCGGGAATGATCGCGAAGTACTTCGAGACGTCATTCGCGATGCTGAAAGTTGTCAAGGATCCCCGCGTCATCAAAAGTTGTTTTCCGATTTCGACAATCTCGATCAGCTTTGTCGGGTTGGAATCCAGGTCGACCATATTTCCCGCTTCCTTGGCGGCCTGCGTTCCCGAATTCATTGCGACGGCAACATCTGCCTGTGCCAGTGCGGGAGAATCATTGGTGCCGTCTCCCGTCATCGCGACCAGTCTTCCTCCTTGCTGATACTCGCGAATGAGCGACAGTTTGGCCTCCGGGGTTGCTTCAGCAAGGTAGTCGTCCACTCCTGCTTCTGCAGCGATGGCCGCGGCTGTCATGGGGTTGTCACCCGTGATCATCACAGTCTTGATGCCCATCTGACGCAGTTGAGAGAAACGCTCGCAGATCCCTCCTTTGACAATATCCTTGAGGTAAATGACACCCAAAGCGCGCGAATTTTCCGCGACGACCAGCGGCGTCCCACCCTGGTTTGCAATTCGATGAACATCCTCTTTCAACGCCCGGGGGAGCTCGCCATTTTGTTGTCGGAGGTAGCATTCAATTGCATCCACGGCCCCTTTACGGATCTCCCGTCCATCGAGGTCGACGCCGCTCATCCGTGTCCGAGCCGAAAACGGAATGAATCTGGCTCGCAGTTCTTCGACGTTTCTGCCGCGCAACCCATGGTTGGATTTGGCGAGGACGACGATACTCCGTCCTTCGGGCGTTTCATCGGACAGTGACGCGAGTTGTGCGGCGTCGGCGAATTCCTGGGGTGTGACACCCTGAGCGAGAATGAACTCGACGGCCTGTCGGTTTCCCAACGTAATCGTGCCGGTCTTGTCGAGAAGTAATACATCGACATCACCTGCCGCCTCGACGGCGCGTCCTGATGTCGCGATCACATTCGCCTGGATCATTCGATCCATTCCCGCAATTCCGATTGCGGATAAAAGACCGCCGATCGTCGTCGGGATCAGGCAGACCAGCAGGGCAACGACGACGGCCAGGCTGATGGGAGTTCCTTTTCCAGTCAGTATCACGCTGTATTCTGAAAACGGAACCAGTGTTGCACTGGCCAGCAGAAAAACGATTGTCATCGCCGCAAGCAGGATACTGAGAGCAATCTCATTGGGGGTCTTCTGACGTTTGGACCCTTCTACCATCCCGATCATCCGATCAAGAAATGTTTCGCCAGGGTTTGATGTCGCGCGAATGGTCAACGAGTCAGAAATGACTCGCGTTCCTCCCGTCACTGCACTTCGATCGCCACCACTTTCACGGATCACCGGAGCACTTTCCCCCGTGATGGCGCTTTCATCCACGGAAGCGGCGCCGTCGATGACTTCGCCATCAATGGGAATGACTTCGCCCGCAGTGACAAAAATGACGTCCCCTTTCTTCAGTTGAGATGAAAGTACCGACTCCCGGCCTCGCGAACTTGATAGCCGACAAGCCATGACCTCTTTCCGTGATTTCCTTAAGCCGTCTGCCTGTGCCTTACCGCGCCCTTCAGCCATGGCCTCGGCGAAATTTGCAAAGATCAGGGTGAACCAGAGCCAGGCAGCAATGGCACCGACGAAACCGGGGGATTCGGTTCCCGGAACGACGATGGCGCGGATCGCCAACGCCGTGGTCAGCAAGCTCCCCATCAGAACAGTGAACATCACCGGATTGCGAAACTGGTGGCGCGGACTCAGTTTCCATATCGAATCGCGAAGCGCTGCACCGACGACGTTCCTGTCGAAGAGGAATTGTGTGACAGTCGATGACATAAAGAATTCTCCTGCGTTTATCGAAACGCCTGTAAACAGAATGAGGCGGGCATTCAGGATCCAGACAATTGCAGATGCTCGACGATCGGGCCTAATGCCAGTGACGGTACGAACGTCAATGCGCCCACGAGAACCACCATGCCGGCGACCAGAATGGTGAATAACGGAGTATGTGTGGGGAGAGTTCCCGAGGAACCAGGGGTGTACCTCTTTCTGGCCAGGGAACCGGCGATAGCCAGAACGGGGATCATCAGCCAATACCGCGAAACCAGCATCGCCGCAGCCAGCAAGCCGTTGTAGAACAGAGTGTTCGCACTCAGTCCTGCGAACGCACTTCCATTGTTGTTGCCTGCCGAAGAAAGGGCGTACAGGATCTGAGTAAAACCGTGTGGTCCGGGATTCGAGACACTGGCACGTCCTGCATTCAGTGAGACTGCAATGGCTGTTCCCCCCAGCACGATCAGGGGTGGGATCAGAATCACGAGCGAAGCCATCTTCATTTCGAACGCCTCAATCTTCTTTCCCAGGTATTCCGGGGACCTTCCTACCATCAGTCCTGCGATGAACACTGAAAGGATTGCAAAAATCACCAGGCCATAAAGGCCGCTGCCAACTCCACCAAAAACGACCTCGCCTAACTGCATCAAGAGCAACGGGACGAGTCCCCCCAGTGGAGTGAACGAGTCATGCATGGAATTCACGCTGCCGTTGGACGCGGCCGTGGTCGTCGTCGCCCATAAAGCGGATGCTGCTGTTCCGAAACGAACTTCTTTTCCTTCCAGATTGCCGCCGCTCTGGAGGGCGCTTGATGACTGATCGACATCGAGTCCACCGAGGCGAGGATTTCCCTGTTGTTCCGACCAGACACACAGCAAAAGCATCGGAGTGAAGATCAGCAGCATGGCGACCAGAAGTGACCAGCCCTGTCGCGTGTCACCTGCCAGATCTCCGTACGTGTAACACAGAGCCGCAGCAATCAGCAGAATGGACACAACCTGCAAAAAGTTGCTCAGCGGTGTCGAGTTCTCAAGCGGGTGTGCGGAATTTACTCCAAAGAATCCACCGCCATTCGTGCCGAGTTGCTTGATCGCAATCTGTGAAGCAGCAGGGCCGAGTGGGATTACCTGCGTTGCCGCTAATTTCCGTTCTCCGTCTTTGACCTGATCCAAAACCGTTACGACTGCAGCGGCAGAAAAGGATTGAACCACCCCCTGCCCAGCCAGGAGAACCGCGAGTAAAAATGAGAGCGGAAGCAAAATGAACATGGTCCCTCGCGTGAGATCAACCCAGAAGTTGCCGATCGTTTCTGACACTCGTCGTGTCAAGCCGCGGACCAGCGCGACAAGAACCGCCATTCCTGACGCCGCGGACAGGAAGTTCTGGGACGTCATGCCCGCCATTTGAGTGAAATAACTCAACGTGCTTTCGCCACTGTATGCCTGCCAGTTCGTGTTCGTGGCAAAGCTGACGGCGGTGTTGAAGGCGAGATCGGGAGCGACAGCAGGAAGTTGCTGAGGATTCAGGGGCAACCAACCCTGACAACGTTGAAGGACGTAGAGACCCATCGTGCCGACTGCGTTGAAAGCCAGCAGGCAGATCGCATACGCCTGCCAGGTCATTTCCTCTTCAGGTCTGACGCCCGAAAGGCGATAAATTGTCCGTTCCAGGGGGCAAATTATGCGGTTAAGACTGGCCGAACCACCATCGTAAACGCGTGCCATGTACCAGCCGAGCGGCTTGACCAGCGCAAGCAGTACACCGAAAAATACGCCAATTTCGATCCAGTCTGTGGTATTCATGAAAACCTTTCCGGGAACAACATCGCAAACAGCAAGTACACGAACATCCCCACTGTCAGAAGTGCGGCAATTGATTGAATTGGGTCCATCACCTGGTTCCCTGGAGATGCTGGCAGCACTTCACCAGCAGGCCACTCACGAGAAAAAAGCCGACGAGTGCCGTCAGAAAAACAGCGTCCATCACGTTTGATCTTCCCTTGCAAATTCAGTTTGGAATGACGATCCATGTGGTCTATGGTAGAACCAAGCCTGTAAAATGGGGGTAAGAAGTGAGGCTCCGGGCATAAGGGAAGCGCAAAGACGCCCCAAAGTCAGCCGGGGCCGTGATCCATCCGTTTCCAGCCCGGGTGTCTGTTGCCGGTTCCAATTTTCAGCGGATTAAGTTCAGGAGAAGTTTGTGGCGTCAGAATCTGCTCGCAAGACGGACCCTTCCGGATCTCGGACTGTGGTTGTTCTTGGTGCCAACTCGTTTTCAGGTCAGGACTTCATCGACCTGCTACTGGACGATCCGAGAAACCGAGTGATCGGGATCAGTCGCTCGCCCGAACGATCGTCGCTGTTCCTAAAGTACCTTCAGTCGGCCAATCGATCGCACTTCACTTATCATCGCCTTGATCTGAATAACGACTCACGCGCGATTCTGAGCTTGCTCGATGCCGAACGCCCCGAGTGGGTTGTGAATTTCGCTGCTCAAAGCGAGGTCGCTCCGAGCTGGGATTATCCTGAGGACTGGTTTCAGACGAACTGTGTCGCTCTGGCGGAACTGGTCAATCACCTGCGACGTCAGAATTACCTGCAGCGGTATCTGCACATTTCCTCGCCAGAGGTCTATGGGACCTGCGTCGGACGGGTCACCGAAGACGCGCCGATGAATCCCAGTACCCCCTATGCGGCGTCCAAAGCGGCTGCGGATCTGCTGCTGACGACGTTCCGAAAGCAGTTCGACTTTCCCGTGCTGACGGTTCGGGCTACTAACGTTTACGGTGCCCGGCAGCAGCTCTTCAAGATCATTCCCCGCTCAGCCATTTACCTGCTGACAGGGAAAACGATCGAGCTTCACGGCGGTGGTCGAGCTGTGAAGTCTTACATCCACATTCGTGACGTCTCCCGCGGCGAACTGGCGATTCTGGAACATGGTCAAATCGGGCAGATGTATCATCTTTCGCCCGATCAGGGGATTTCCGTACGCGAGGTGGTCCAGCGGATGTGTGCGACTTTGGGGCGTTCATTTGAAGAGTCAACGAAGTCGGTTGACGAACGACCGGGGCAGGACGCAGCCTATGTGATTGATTCCTCCCGGGCGAGAACCGAGCTCAACTGGAAGCCCCAGATCGACCTTGATACGGGATTACGCGAGGTCGTAGACTGGGTTCAGTCCAATCTGGAAGCCATTCAACAGCTTCCACTTTCCTACATTCACCGTCCGTGATTCCCCATTGAGAAGCGTCTCTGCATGGCACACCTTGATTTCCTGGCCTCGGTCCATAAGTCCACAAAGCGGGACTACCGTCAGCGAGTTCTCGACCACGATAAAGCAGAATGTGCAGAGATTGCTTTGCAGTTTGGCAAGGATTACTGGGACGGAGAACGTCACCTTGGCTATGGCGGCTACCGTTACGACGGTCGCTGGCGTCCTGTTGCCGAGGCGATGGCTCAGCATTACGGACTGAAGGCCGGCTCGAAGGTTCTGGACGTAGGGTGCGGAAAGGGATTTCTCCTGTATGAGTTCACCCAGGTGGTCCCGGGAATCGAAGTGGCAGGCCTGGATATTTCGACCTACGCGATCGAAAACTCCAAGGAAGAGATTCGGCCATTTCTCCACGTGGGAAACGCCGCCAAACTCCCATTCAAGGACAATGAATTTGACCTCGTTTACAGTCTGAACGCGCTTCACAATCTCTATCTCTTCGACTTGTGGTCGGCTGTGAAAGAGATTGAACGCGTCAGTCGGGGCGGAAAGTACATCGTCGTCGAAACCTACCGGAACGAACGAGAGAAAGCGAATCTCCTCTACTGGCAATTGACGTGTCGAGCCTTCCACACTCCACAGGAATGGGAATGGCTCTACCAACAGGCAGGGTACACGGGCGACTACGGATACATCACGTTCGAATGATGGGCCCCGCCCCGCATCACGGTTGTCTCAGCCGATGGTCCTTCAGGAGTGGGTGGATGCCCAGTTGTCGTGTTTGTCGGTCGCAGTCGGTGAATCCTGTCACTGACTTCGGCCAGGTTTCGATCTCGAATCAATTCTTTGAGGAAGGTCATTCCCCGGCTTATCGACAGGCCCTCTCCTGGCAGGAATGCCAGACGTGTGGCGTTGTGCAGCTATCGGACGTTCCACCGATCGAGCAGATTCAGCCCCGTTTTCCGTGGATCAAATATGCGGAACCGGAAGGTCATCTCGACGAGACTGCTCGAGACGTGGCAAACGTGACCCAGTTCGGCCGCGCAGAACGAATCGTCGGCTTCACCCGGGATGACGGTGCGTTGTTGCGGCGGCTGGATTTTGGCCAGGCCTGTCTGCTTGATTCCGTCATCGATCTCGGTCTGACGTCAGAGAATGTCGGCATGGAATCGGTTCAGGCCGCATGGACAGTGCCAAGAGCCCGTCAAGTGGTCGAGAAGCACGGTCCAGCGGATCTTGTGATAGCCCGGTATGCTCTGGAACATTGTCACGATGCGGCGGAATTTCTTGCGGCATGCAGCCAGCTTCTGACGCCAGAGGGATATCTGCTCATCGAGGTCCCCGACAGCCAGGCCGCCTTTGCTGACGTGGACGTGACCGCAGTCTGGGAGGAGCACACACTGTACTTTACCGAGCTGACCCTCCAGCAGGGACTTCATCGAGCTGGATTTGAAACGGCCTATTTTCGGCGTGTTCCTGATCCGATGGAAGATCGCCTGGTCTGGATGGGACGGGCGAGCGCCCCTCCCTCTGTAGCGCCCCAGCGCAGTTCCCTTGAACCGGCTGTTCAGTCTTTCGCAAACATCTGGCCGCGCCGGAAAGAGGCGCTCAGGAGGTGGGCGCAGGAAATTGGAAGCGATGGAGGCAGACTGGCAGTCTTTGGTGCGGGGCATCGCGCAAGCACGCTGATCGATATCATGGAGCTGGCGGAATTTCTCGACTGTGTTATTGATGACTCTCCCGAAAAACAGAAACTTCGGTTTCCTGCGGGAGGCCTTCCGATTCGGGGATCTGAGGCCCTGGTCGAACGACAGATTTCGTATTGTCTGCTGGTCGTGAATCCCGGAGCGGAAGAGAAGATCGTGAATCGAAACGCCGAGTATGTGGCCAGGGGCGGGCAATTTGTCTCACTCTATCCGCGCAGCCCGCGCGCACTGAGGCTGTCATGAACACGCACCATTCAATTGTCGTCGGAGGGACGAAAGGTCTTGGCCGGGGACTCGTTCAACTCTGGTCAGAGAGCGAAGGGGTCATTTCGGTCATCGCACGGCGTTTGCCGAATCATGAGACCTCGGCTTCAAAAGCGGAAATCCGGCATTTTGCCGCTGATCTGACGGACCCCGAAAGTTTGCTTCCCGCACTTGATGAGATCGTTAAACAGTCTGGTCCAGTCACACGACTCGCATTTTCGCAGCGCTATCGGGGAACGGGCGATACACTGGAGGGTGAGTTGAAAGTCGGGGTCCAGGCGACGCAGCAGGTCATTGAGCATCTGGTCGAAACGGATTCCTTTGCTCCCCGCGCTGCAATTGTTGTGGTGAGTTCGGTCTGTGGCCAATTCATTGCCGCTGAACAACCTCTCGGCTATCACGTGACCAAGGCAGCGCTGGATCATCTGGTTCGCTTCTATGCTGTCCAGTTGGCCTCAAAGGGGATCCGTGTGAACGGGGTTGCGCCCAATCTGATCCTGAAGGACGAGGGCCGCGAGTTCTATCGCCAAAACCCGGAACTCCAGAGTCACTACGAGACTGTTATCCCACTGGGACAAATGGGAACCCCTCGCGATGTTGCGAATGCGATTGATTTTCTCAGCAGCGATCGGGCTGGTCACATTACCGGTCAGACACTGGTCGTTGACGGAGGACTGACGGTTTTGCTGCAGCATTCCCTCGGGGTGAGACCTTCCTTTCGGACAATCTGAGCATTCGAGGCAGCTTTCATTTCTTTCCGCAGCAGATGGCGAACAGGTAATGTGCCATCGGCGAAAAGCCCGTGTGGACCACTTCATCATTCATCGAGAACAGGAACACATTGTGGAACTGTTGTTCGAGGGTGGCTTTGAGCGCAGGGCCCGATTTGCAGTTGACATGTCCAATCCTGCTCTGCCGGGATGCATAAGTCTGAGACTCCAGCGACGGCATCCCCACAATCAAGACTCCCTGCTCCGTGAGTGAGCTCTTCAGATGGCTCAGGTAAATGTGCTCGACTTGAGGCTCGATGTGTTCCATGACGTCCACGCTGTAGATGGCATCGAACGGCCCCTGCTCTAACGGGCCGGTCAGGATGTCATGCAGGTGAGCGTGCAGTTTCCATCGTTCGACCTGTCGGGAATTGATATCGTCGATGAAAATCGGGTCAAAGTCATAGACGTGCAGTTCCTTGACTTCCTGCTGGACGATTCTCGCTCCGAAGGCATCGCCGCAACCGACCTCGGCCACCTTCGCCTTTCCTGACAGCATCTTGGAAACGAACTTATAACGCGACAAGAGGAAAGTCAGTCGGCGGGGATCGTCATACCAGACCTGATTCGACATGAGTCCGAACGACGCGATCCCAACCTGGTTCTTGACGTCAAGAAGTTCCGAGTACTGCGCTTCTTTTGTCTGACGTTCATCAAGATTCATTGCGAGATTCCATGGCGCTGCAGAGTCGTACGAGTGAGGTCGGCATCTTCGGTGATCGTTCTGGAAATGTCGATGCTTCGTCCGCCACGTCCAAGCGATGCACGATCGGAAATAGACAAACTGGAGAGTTGTTGAGCTCACTGCCGGTACTCGGGAACTGAATTCCAGTCGGAGCAATTCCTGACGCGCCGGCAACATCCCCCGTTGCAGGCGTGGTGTAATGAAGTTGTTGGCAATCTGCACCTTAGCCGAGAATTTCTCGCAAGATGTGCGCTTCTTCGACACCCGTCAGTTTGAGATCCAGACCCTGGAACCGATAAGAAAACTGACTATGGTCGATGCCGAGCAGGTGCAGCATGGTCGCATGCAGGTCACGGACGTGCACGGGTTTTTCGACGGCGTGGTATCCCAGTTCGTCCGTCGCTCCGTAGCTGCCACCCGTTCGTATTCCACCACCTGCCAGCCAGATGGAAAAGCCCTTGATGTGGTGATCGCGTCCCGCAGTTTTGCCTTTATTCTGCACCATCGGTGTCCGACCGAACTCACCTCCCCACACGACAAGTGTTTCGTCGAGCATCCCGCGCTGCTTGAGATCAGTGATCAGCGCATAGCTGGCTCGATCGGTATGGCGTGCGCATTCAACGATATCCCGCTGTAGATCTCCATGATGATCCCAGCCGCGGTGGTACAGGTGAATGAATCGAACACCTCGTTCAGCCAGGCGACGAGCGAGAATGCAATTGGAACCGAACGAACCGTCACCCGGTGTTGCACCGTAGAGCTCGAAAACGTGGCTCGGTTCGTCGCGGGTGTCGATGAGTTCCGGGACGGCGGTCTGCATTCGAAACGCGGTTTCAAAGGCGGAAACTCGCGCATCGATTTCATCGTTCTCAAAAAGGGGATCGGCGAGACGGTCAATTTGCTGGATCGTATCGACGCTCGCACGTTGCAACCTGGCTGAGATTCCTGGTGGGTTCTGCACGTAGTGCACGGGTTCGCCCGAGGAAGCGAACTCGACACCCTGAAAACGACTTGGAAGGAAACCGGAACTCCATTGTCGCGAGGCGATTGGCTGACAGCTTAAGCGGCCTCCGACACTGGTCAGGACCACGAAACCGGGGAGATCGCTGGTTTCCGAGCCGAGCCCATAATTGATCCAGGCCCCCATCGACGGGCGACCGCTGATCGCCGTGCCGCAATTCATGAATGTATGAGCAGGGTCGTGATTGATCTGCTCGGTGGTCATCGAATTGATGATGCAGATGTCATCGGCCATCTTCTGGTGCCAGGGAAGGACTTCACTGATCCACTGCCCTCCCCGGCCATACTGTCCGAACTTAAACATGGGCCCATGAGCCTGAAGCTGGGCATTCTGCAACTGCGCGATCGGTTGTCCCTTGGTGAACGACTCGGGCATCGGCTGTCCATGTAGAGCTGCCAGCTGAGGTTTGTAGTCGAACGTCTCGAGGTGTGATGGTCCACCCGCCATGCAAAGGAAAATGACCCGCTTGATCTTCGGTGGAAGATGAGGCAATCCCGGGAGGCCGGGGAATCGCTCTCGTTGAGGCGAGGGATTCGCTCGTGCAGTCGGAACGCTCAGCAGGCTCGACAGTGCGACGGAGCCGATGCCAAGCCCCGAGCCTGAGAGGAACGCCCGTCGACGTAATCTGTCGCTCGTCAGTCTGTCCAATTCGTCGGTGCGTCGCGTAGAAGAAATCGGTGACATTAGAACCTCGTCATTGCTTCGTTAAGCGACAGCACCGCCCGTGCGATAACAGTCCAGGCCGCCAATTGAGTCTGGTCGATACCTTCAGGTAACGGTTTAAGGCCAACCGACAAGAGTTCCCGAGCTGCCCCGCGGTCCTTGGAAAATTCTTCGAGGCTCTGTTCGATGAGATGCTTAAAGACTTCCATTTCCTTCGGAGAAGGGGATCGTGAGACGGCTTCGTTGAATGCGAATCGAAGTCGCTCTTCCGGAGACTCGCCCGATTCCGTCAGGATTCGAACAGCGAAAGCACGAGACGCTTCAAGAAACGTCGGGTCATTGAGCAGCACGAGCGCTGACAAGGGAGTATTTGACCGTTGCCGCTGGGCTGTACATTCTTCGCGGCTGGGGGCATCAAACGCCTTGAGCATGGGATGCAGGAACTGCCGTTGCCAATGTATATAGACACCGCGTCGCCACTGCCCCGCGCCGGTGTCCGAAACGTACTTTCGTTCGGGAAAGTTCAGGTGACGGTAGTAGCCTTCAGGCTGATAGGGATGGGCGTTGGGGCCTTCCAGTTGATTCACCAGCAGACCACTGATCGACAATGTACTGTCCCGCACGGTCTCTGCTGGAAACCGAAAACGCCCCTGATGTGAAAGCAGTGAGTTGAGTGGATCAAGGGCACGCGTCTGGCGGTTCTCATGAGATGACTGAAGGTAGGTTCGACTCATGGCGATTTCCTTCAGCATCGCCTTGACGTCCCAGCGCCGATTAATGAACTCGATCGCCAGATTGTCGAGTAGCTCGGGATGGCTGGGGACTTCACCCTGACTGCCGAAATCGTCCAGCACAGGGGCCAATCCGCGCCCGAACAGGAGATACCAGAAACGGTTGACCATCACGCGGGCAGTCAATCCTCCCACCCCCTGTCTGTCGTCCGTTAGCCAGTTCGCCAGGTCCAGTCGAGTCGCACGGCGATCCCCGATATCGAGTTTTCCGAACCGCTCAGGTACGGCCGGTTGCACGATTTCGCCGCTGTCATCCAACCAGTTTCCTCGCGGCAGAATCCGAATCGTGCGAGGGGCGATCGAGCGACTTACCATCGACAGGCGGGCCCCCTTGTTTATCAACGCGATTTCTTCATCGATTTGCTTGACGGCTTCCGCGTTGGCCGCTGTCGAAGTCTCTTCGGTCGTCAGGCTGCTTCTGCGCGCCGCCAGTTCTTCCAGGTCTTTTTGCTGGCTGTCACTCAGGACTTCGATTTCCGGTCTGCGCTTTGTCGGGCTGTTGTTGTCACCCTTCGTCAGATGCTCAGCTTCGTCGAGATCGGCGAAAAAGGCCTGGATGGAGTAGAAGTCTTTGATCGAGTAAGGATCGAACTTATGGTCATGGCACTGGCAGCAGCCCATGGTGGCTGCCATCCAGACACCTGAAAGATTGCGAACGCGGTCCGCGCCGTAGATGGCAAGATATTCTTTTGGCTGGACTCCCCCTTCGTGAGAGGTCTGCAGCAACCGGTTGTATCCACTGGCAATCCTCTGCATGAGTGTCGCGTCAGGAATGAGATCACCCGCGAGCTGTTCACGGGTAAACTGGTCAAACGGCAGATTGGCGTTGAACGCAGCGATCACGTAATCGCGATAGGGCGTGATGGAGTGGACCTGGTCACCATGATAGCCGACGGTGCTGGCGTATCGGACCAGATCAAACCAATAGCTGGCCATTCGCTCGCCAAATCGGGGCGAATCCAGCAGTCGATCAATACATTTCTCGTAGGCGTTCGGCGAATCATCCTGAAGGAACGCGACGACTTCGGAGTGTGTCGGGGGGAGCCCGGTTAAATCGATTGAGAGCCGCCGAATCAGTGTTGTGCGATCGGCGTCTAGCGCGGGACGAAGTTCGTTTTCTTCGAGTTTCGCCATCACGAAACCGTCGATCCAGTTAAGTCCCCACGCGTGGTCTTGCACCACGGGAGCGGGATGCGAGACCGGTGGGACCGCAGACCACGGCTGCGACCACTCTGCACCCTGAGCGACCCAGCGGCGGAGACGGTCGATTTCTTCTACGGAAAGCGACTTGCCGCTCGCGGTGGGGGGCATCCGTTGTTCGACGATTTCGGTCTCAATACGTCGAATGAGCTCGCTCTCGTCTAATCGGCCCGGAATGATTGCGGAATGCCCGTCTCTGTTGGCCTTGGCATCGTCTTCCCGATCCAGTCGCAAATTGGCTTCACGGGTGGCTGCATCGGGGCCATGACAACGGAAGCACTTATCCGACAGGATCGGTCGAATATCCCGATCAAACTGAAGGTGGTCCTCAGCAGCGGTTGCCCATGGCGCCTGGAAAAGTGTCAGACCGAGAAGAAACAAACGCTTCATCGTTCGATGTCCTATCCATCGAAGGCATTGTCCCGTCGACAACCAGAATGGCCGGAGAACATTTTTCTCAGTGAGAGTCCCCGCCATCCTTGATCCAGGTTGCCAATTCATTCTGCTGTCCTGCTGTGGAGGTCATGAACGACAGGCAGCTCAAGCCAGTAAATTGTGACGCTGTTACAGCGTGAAGTCTATCGTGAGATGCCAGTTCTCCTGTGTCACCACTGACGTTTAGAACCCTCAGAAACGTATCCCTGATGGGGCCTGATGGTGAAGTCCCGACTGACGCAGCGGCGAAAAGGCATTCCCCCTGCCGGGATCAGTCCCTTCCCCGGGACGATGGACTATCTCGGGGAGAACGCGGTCCAGGTGAGCAGTAGGCGTCTCACTTGAGGCAATCCTCACGAGGCGGTGGTGACTTGAGGTGAGTCTCGTTGTCTCTAGAGCATAGATGTCAAAAACTGCCGAAGAGCGTCGGCTCAAGATGGTGTAGCCGGGACAGGAGTGTTTCTCTAACCAGATCCGCTGATTTTATCGTTAAATTTTGCCGATGTATGAATCTGAGACTCCTGGAAATGCGCCTCTGAGCTTGCGATGAGATCGGGCACCTCAGGTGTCCGCGCTCCTGGGCAAGTCTTGGAGTGATGAGCCAGATCGATATGACCGTTCGCGACCAGCATCATTGAATTGACGGATCGAAATCGCTTGCGCATTCGCTCGACCGACTGCGGCCCTAGCAGGAAATGATGTCCACGTGCGGTACTCAAGGCGATCTGGCGACATCCTTGAGCAGGCCCGGTCAGATCTCTGGCTGTCTGGTGTGCCAGGGCCGCTTGCGCGAGGTCTGATATCCGTATGGCTGCTACTTGCAGTCCTTCTTGGGTCGCCTCCTTTTCTGTCCAGAGTGCACGCCCTGGACGACGTAGGACTGTCGGAAATCCTGTCATCCCCTTCCCTGCCCGAATTGCCTGTCGCAGACGATTCAAGGCTGGAACGCTTCGAACAAGCTCTACAATCCGTCGTAGAAGAGAACCGGCGGCTCTCGGAAGAAGTTCGCATTCTGAAAGAGAACTCAATCTTCCGTCCCCCCACGGAACGAGATCCGGTTGATGAGGATCTTGTTGTGGATTCACCGCTGGTCAGGGATTCCGATGGTTCGTCATCTCATTTTTCCCGTTATTACAACGGATTTGAGATTCGGACGAGAGATCCGGAATCCTCTCCCTTTTCACTGCGAATCAACAATCAAACACAGTTTCGCTTTAACGCTTTTGAGCGAAGCGAATCAGAATGGATCGACAGTTCAGGTGAATCTTTTCCCATCAATAACAGCAGTTATTTTTTGATTCCGCGAGGCCGATTGATCTTCTCCGGAATGGCATTCCTGCCAAAAATGTCTTACCTGCTTAACATCGATTACAACACCGTCAGCAGTAATCCGATTGGCTTTCGCGCCTATGTACTGAGTTATCAATTCAATAAAGCCCTGACGATTTCGGTCGGCCAGAACAAGGTTCCCGGAAGTCGCGAGTGGATGGGAAGTGCTTCCGTCGCTCAGGAAGGTCCTGATCGCTCGATGGCAACGACATTCTTTCGTCCCAGTCTGAGTCAGGGGGTGTGGGTGACGGGTCAAGTCTTCGAGACCGTCCGATATCACGCCATGTTGGCCAATGGCTTCAATACGCTCAATCTACGCCCAAGCCAGTTCACGCATCAGTTCTGTATCTCGGAATCAGTGTGGTGGGAACCGTGGGGCGATTTTGGCCGCGGCTACCCCGATCTCCAGAATCATCAGCAACCCGCAATTCGGATTGGTTCGAGCTACACCTTTGCTCCGGCGCAGGCGGAGGCAGCAGACGGAGGAGCACCCGAAAACTCATTGGTGCGGTTGTCGGACGGAACGTTGATCACACAAATCGGGGCACTGGCACCCGGCGCGATGGTGCGGGAGTACGATATTTCCCTCGCTGCATTCGATGCTTCTTTTAAGTATCGTGGATGCAGTCTGGCGACAGAAATTTATCTGCAGCAACTTTCGTCACTTCGTGGAACAGGACAATTGCCGGTGGATTCGGTCTCGGCCTACGGTGGATTCGTACAGGGGGGATATTTCGTACGGCCGCAGGAAGTCGAGATCTATTCCCGTGGGTCGCTCGTGACCGGCGGTTATGGAACGGGGACCGAAGTGGGAGGTGGATTCAACTGGTTTCCTCTGAAGGGACAAAACAACTTGCGATTTACCATCGACGCGGCCTGGCTGGAGGACTCACCCGCGCAGCAAAACCGTACCGGGTTTGTCGCAGGGCAGTCGGGTTTGTTGCTGCGGACTCAGATCAGTGCCGCTTTTTGAGCGGCACGCCGCACTGGCAGGGGATTCAGATCTGTCGCTGTTGAAGGTCTTCCGCGCAGGATGATTTCGTCACAGAGCTGCGTGGTCTGGAAGCGACTGCGACACAGGCATGCTCGAAATCGGGGTATCCCTGTTCTTCGGACGCGACGCCCGGTTAGGATCGCCGTCTGAACCAAAAGGAACCCTGTCCCTTGAAACAGAGGGCCCAAGAAAGCGGCGTCATGAATCCGAGTCTGGTCGAATATCTGCGGCGAATCTTAACCGCGCGCGTGTACGATGTGGCGGTCGAGTCCCCGCTGGAACTGGCATCGCGGCTTTCGTCCCGATTGAAGAATCAGGTCTGGCTGAAACGGGAAGACACCCAGCCCGTCTTCAGCTTTAAACTTCGGGGGGCGTACAACAAGATGGCCAACCTGACGCCGGCGGAACTGGCGCGAGGCGTCGTCTGTGCGTCGGCGGGTAATCACGCGCAAGGAGTCGCCCTCAGTGCGCGACGACTGGGGTGCCGCGCGACGATTGTCATGCCTGTGACAACGCCGCGACTGAAGTCCGACGCGGTCCGAGCACTGGGGGGTGAAGTTGTCCTGCATGGAGACAGTTACTCCGACGCATATGGGCATGCGCTTCAACTTGAATTGAGTGAGGGGCTGGTCTTCGTTCATCCCTTCGATGACCCGGCAGTGATTGCTGGACAGGGAACGATCGGGATGGAGATTCTACGACAGCACCAGCACGCCATTGATGCCGTTTTTGTGGCGATCGGGGGCGGTGGGCTGATTTCAGGAGTCGCCGCCTATATCAAGGCTGTCAGGCCCGAGATCAAGATCATCGGAGTGCAGACGACAGACTCGGATGCCATGATTCAATCCGTCCGTGCGGGAAAGAGAATTCAGCTTCCGGATGTGGGACTCTTTTCTGATGGGACTGCCGTCAAACTGGTGGGAGAAGAAACATTCAGGCTGACGTCCGAACTGGTAGATGATTTCATCACCGTCGATACCGATGCGGTGTGTGCCGCGATTAAGGACGCATTTGAAGATACACGAAGCGTCCTGGAACCGGCCGGAGCCCTTGGTATTGCGGGGATGAAACAGTACATCGCGAAGAGGAATCTGACAGGTAAGACATTGGTCGCAATCACCTGCGGCGCCAATATGAACTTCGATCGTCTGCGCTTTGTGGCGGAACGGGCAGAAGCAGGGGAAGCGCGAGAAGCGTTGTTTGCGGTTTCGATCCCGGAAGAGCGAGGCAGCTTCAAACGGATGTGTGAAGTCATCGGACAGCGAAGCGTCACTGAGTTCAGCTATCGTATCTCGGATGATCGTGAGGCCCATGTCTTTGTTGGCCTGGTGACGACAGACCGGGCGGAAGCCGCCAGCATCGCAGACGCATTTACCGAGGCGGGATTCAATGCGATCGATCTGGTCGATGATGAACTGTCCAAGGAACATGTCAGGCATATGGTGGGAGGGAGAAGCCGAAACGCCACTGACGAACGGCTGTATCGTTTTCAGTTTCCCGAACGGCCCGGGGCGTTGATGCGGTTTCTGTCCTGTATGCATCCCGATTGGAATATCAGCCTGTTCCATTACCGGAATCAGGGTGCGGACTATGGACGTATTCTGGTCGGGATTCAGGTTCCGGATCGGGACCAACCGTTGTTTCAGCAGTTCGTCCAGACACTCGGCTACCCCTGTATCGACGAGACTCATAACCGCGTCTACCGTTTGTTTCTGCGGTAACAGGGAGATCCGGATCGAGGGCGGAGGGAAGTTACAAAGTCAGCCTCGTTTCAGGTGAGCCGTAAACTGCGAACCCTGTTGCGATCGGTATCGCGTCATGGGCAAGGCCTGCGGCAAGGATCACTTTAGGCCCTGCAAAGGGGCTCGACGACCAAGCACTGGGGCCTCGCTTCCCTTCGAGTGGTGACCGCCGGACGACGAAATCAGTTTTTGGTGACCAATAAAGATCTCCATCAGAATAGCGATTTTCTCGGAGCCCACAGGGATTGCCAATCTGTCAATGTTAGTTAGAATCGGCCCGTCTCATTGGGCGTCCGATCAGAAACGATCAGGACAGGAAGCCGGTTAGAACCCGGCACGGGACCGCCGCTGTATACGAGGAGAACTTCGGACATTGTGCCACTGTCGGCTCAGGCTGATGGGAAGGCGTTCGAGGTTCGTTCGACTCGTGAGTCAGAATACGGCCCGGTGAGACGCCATGTGTGATGCTCCGGCCTCAAGCGTCCCTGGAAGGCATGTCCTTGCGCACGGTGCTGCGCTCGTGTCTTTCCGCTGCCGAAGCTGCATGGCGAGAAAGACCCTCACATGCAATCTCTCTTCCTCCGCCGGCGCGCCTTTACGTTAATTGAACTTCTGGTCGTCATTGCCGTCATCTCTGTCCTGATGGGCTTACTGCTTCCCGCAGTCCAACAGGCGCGTGAGGCGGCCCGCAGAATGGACTGTCGAAACCATCTCAAGCAGATCGGGATCGCACTCCATAACTACCATGACATCTATAGTATGTTTCCCAAGGCCGGATTTGCAGCAGGGTTTTCCTCTTCTGCCCAGCTCAAAAATGTCAATCTGATCCGAACTCGAACGATCAGTTGGGGCGTCGCCATCCTTCCTTGTCTGGATCAGGCAGCCCTGTTCAACGAATGGGACATGAACCGTTTTTATCTGGAACCAGAGAACTGGTCCGTCGCCGAAGAGGTCCTACCCGTTTATCTATGTCCTTCCAGTCGCTCGTCGGATCGACGAAAGCTGCAAGGAGATAATGCCAATTTTCCTGGAATCCGATTTGGACGGAGTGACTACGGGGCTAACTACGGAGAACGCGCAATTCGCTGTTTTGGCGAACCAGTCGGATGCCAGGCCCAGAACAATTATGGAAGCAATTCTTATGATTCCCGCGGGCCGTTTACCGTCGTCTCCACGGGTTATCAAAACAACGTCTCGTCCAGAGATGTTATTGACGGACTGACGCAGACAATCTTTGTCGGCGAAGCACCTGAAGCTTTGCACGGGATCTGGGCCGGCCACAAAAATTTCTTCGACCAGTCAGCCCCCATTAACGCGCGATATAGCCTTTCGTCACAGACGAAATGGCAATCTTGTGTTACGACCGCCAGTAGCAGCACATTAGGGCGGATTGGTTGCGACTTCGGTCAGGAATTTCATAGCTATCACATCGGGGGAGCGAATTTTCTGCTGGGGGATGGCTCTGCCCGTTTCATCAGCGAGACGATTGACCTCAAGGTCTTTGCTGCTCTGCTATCCTACAAGGGGGAAGAGATCGTCGGCGACTATTAATCGCAACGATCATTCGCCTCAGAAATTCTTACTCTAATTCTTAGAAGTGGTATCGAATCAGCGATACCACTGTGGTGTTGCGACAGCTTCTCTTTGAGGCTGTGCACGTCGCTGTGACCGCCCCTCCAGCCCGTTAATTTCGCTGAGGTGGCGACGTAAACGACTGCGAAGTCGCATTCCTATGAGAGCTTTTCTGCAGAAGTCCGCGATGCGGACGCTGCGTTTTTTGTCCGTCGATTACGACCTGGTCTGAACCTCTGTGCTCTCACGTTGTACTGAGAGTCTGTTCTGTCTCAGCGTGCAGCACCGGTGTGTCCAGTCGCCCTTGAAGCGTCGTCGTCGAAGTTTTGGTTGAAAGGTCGGTATTATGATGTCATTGGCTGCGTGTTTTTCGAAATGGGCGCTGTCAGTCGCTGTCGTGTTGGCAACGATGTCCGCGGTGAGCGGCGGAGAAATTGTCGCCACATTCCAGGATCTGCCGCTCTCCGCAGGTTCTCACGGGCCTCCGTTTGATGCGGGGGGAGTGGTCGTGCCTGGCGGATATTCTCCTGAGATCCGGACCGATTTCGTGACGTCGGGTGTCACTTTGTCGAACTTCCAGGACCAAGGGGGATCCGGTTTCTGGCATGGTTTTTCATACTCGAACGAACACAACACTGTCGATGGCGGGTATCTGAATCAATTCAGTGTCTTCGCACCTGGAGATAGCAGTTCCAATCAATTCGGAGTGGCATTCGGATACGATGATATTTCTCCGAACGTTCTTGATCCAGTTCCTTTCAATCCGATGGATGTCAGCGCCTTAAGAGATCTCCCCCACTTCTCCCTGCCCACGGGTGCGACCATTCTGAGCGCCCAAGTCGCCAACACCACGTACGCGGCACTCTCTATGCTCTGGGGAGATTCGTTTGCGAAAGCTTTCGGAGGTGCGTCAGGAAATGATCCTGACTTTCTGATGCTTTCAGCGTATGGCACTGATGCGGACGGCAATGTACTGAGCACCTCGGATGGGCAGTCGGTGGCTGCAATTTCTGCGGAGTTCTTTCTTGCGGATTATCGATTTGCCGATCAAACCCTGGATTATGTCATTGCCGACTGGACTCTCTTCGATCTGTCGTCGCTGGCGGGTGCATCGACGATTTACTTCAATCTTTCTTCATCCGATACGGGGCCCTATGGGATGAATACTCCCGCCTATTTTGCGATTGACAACATCACATATGCTGTCAACCCCGCGGCCGTACCTGAGCCGGGCTCGCTGATATTGCTATTGTCAGGAGGAGCCGGCTTGTTCATTGCACGGAACAGGCGGCTTGGTGAGGGTGCGGAAAGGTCATCTGTGGAATCGTAGGGAGCGACTCTTCTCGAATACTCCTGACCGTATCATTCGTACGCAGATGTTCGCATCGATTGGCCGACAGATGACGTATCAGCAGGTATTCTCGTGTCGTGACGAGGTTCGTCGCAGCAGTGACGCCTCTTGAGTTACTTCCTCTTTGTTGCCCAGCCGAATCAAAGTTCCTCGGCTTCATACGTCTGGGCCACGCCTTGATGAATCAGGTCAAATCTGGATGATGATACAATCGTCGAATTGAATTCCTGAGGAAGGCGTGGCCCGGATGAATTATTTCGCTCACGCGCTGAACCATCTTCACGAGCCTTATCTGATGGCTGCGACGGGGGTCCCGGACTGGTTGTCCGCGGCGGATCGGAAGGTGCGTCTGAGGCCGCGTCATGTTGAGCCCTGGCTGGCGTCAAATGACGACGTGCAATCCGCCGTGGCTGCGGGAGTGCTGCAGCATCTACACGATGACGACTGGTTTCATGCCACGCGCGGGTTTGTTGAGGTGACGTCTGAACTGACACGGATGTTTCGCGAGAATCTCGGCCCTGATGAAAAGTATCACTGTAACTTTTTGGGGCATGTCGGCATGGAACTGATTCTGGATGGAGTGCTGATGGACCAGTACAACGTTCAGTTTGAGGACTACTGGCGGTTGCTGGATGATGTTGACCCCGCACAGATCGAAGTGGCGGTGAACCGGATGGCCCGTACACCGACAGAACGACTGGCTTGGTTTATCGAAGTCTATCGGCGTGAGCAGTTTCTGCGTGGGTACGAGAGTGATCTGACATTACTGCTTCTCTTGAATCAAGTGCTGATGCGAGTCAAACTGTCCCCGATTCCGACCGACGCCAGTGAAGTCATCACGGCGGGTAGAGATCTCGTTCGTCTGCGTTTGCGGGATCTGCTTCCCGCAGATCGCTTCACGTTACCATGATCACATCCATGACCTGATTCGCGAACTTTTAGGGTGAACCGCATGAAATACGGAATGAATATGCTGCTCTGGGCGTCCGACGTGACGGAAGAGCATGCCGGAATCCTCGAGAACCTGAAGAAGTGGGGATACGACGGCGTCGAACTTCCCGTCTTTGATCTCGATCCCGCGAAGTTCGCCAGACTTGGCAAGATGCTTGATGCGATCGGTCTTGAGCGAACAGCCGTGACTGTCTGTTCCGATGCTGACAATCCGATATCGGCCGATCCCGCAATTCGCTCTGCCGGGGTCGAGCGATTGAAAAAGGCGATCGACACTGTGGCGGCCGCGGGAGCAAACCTGCTTTGCGGTCCTCTGCATTCGGCGTTAGGGACGTTCAGTGGGGCTGGTCCCACTGCAGATGAATGGAAGTGGGGCCTCGATTCACTGACGAAAGCCGCCGACCACGCGGCGAAAAACAACGTGACCCTGGTCTGTGAATACCTCAATCGATTCGAATGTTACTTCCTGACCAGCGCGGCGGACGATGCCCGATTCTGTCGCGAAGCTAATCATCCGAATTTGAAGATGATGTACGATACCTTCCATGCGAATATCGAAGAGAAAGATCTCGCGGCCGCGATGAAGGGGTGCTGGGACCAGGTCGTCCATGTGCACATTTCAGAAAACGATCGTTCGACTCCGGGTGAAGGACATGTTGACTGGGAGACCACGTTCAAGACGTTGAAAGAACTGAAGTATGATGGCTGGTTGACCGTTGAAGCTTTTGGTCTGGCGCTGCCGGCACTTGCCGCCGCGACGAAGATCTGGCGTCGCATGTTTCCGACCGAAGAATATCTGGCTCAGAACGCACTGGCGTTCATGAAGAAGGGAATGGCAGACTGAGGGCCGCTCGTCTCGCTCGCCGAGTCAGCCTTCTCGATCAGGCGGAAGTCATCGATGATTCGCCATAGATATGTCACCCACTGCGCCATGGCCTGCAAGCCTGGCTGCGGTGGGTGATTCGTTTACCCACCACTGAGGATTCTTGCAACGGCTACCGCACATGATTTGGGGTGCCTCATGTGGTTTCCCCGAGAATGTTCGATGACAATCCCAAACCGCTGTCGACGCGGCGCGGCGTCGATCGTTCTCTGGCTGACTAAGGGATAATGAAGACGGCGCCGACTGCGGCGCCCGCCTGATACAGCGTACCCCGCAGACTCTGCGGAATGATGTGCTTACGGTAGGGAACAGGACTACCCGGTCGGTCGACCCCGAGTGTGTAATAGGGCTCGGTAAGTGGATGAACTCCCGCCATGTACGGAATGAAGGGGACGCGGCCGAAGAAGTGCACGAATGAGACAAGCGCCTGCAGCCGCTGTCCTCGGCGGGGTTCCTCTTCGCAGATGCCGTAGTCACAGAACCCGTACGCGTAGCCGAGTCGCTCGAGATTCGGCTCTTCAAAGAGCAGCGGAAGGCTGCGGGTGGCGGGAGCCTCCCAATGAAAGCAGGTGTAGGCCCAGGGGCGGTCTGTGCCGTCGAAGATGAGGTCCACGGATTCGTCGAGATCGCGAACGGGTTTGGACTTGGGCAACAGCCCCGCCGGAGGGGCGATCGTCGCCTTCACGTCAGACAGTGGGCGATGGACCGGCCGTCCGGCGAAAGCAGAGGATTCCGAACTCGACTTCGAATCGGTCTCGCCGGACGGTGACGGGATATCGGCAAGTCGGTCAAGTGCGTCACCGATCTCAGACGACTCAGCAACCAGATCATCCCCACCCACGATTTCGATGAATGGTTCAAACTCGGGGAGTGGATCGGCTCCGTACCCCGCGTACCCGACCACGAACGCGGAACTACCCAGCACGCAGCAAAGCAGCTTTCGAAGGCTGGCGAGTCGGGCAGTTCCTGTCATGTTCGCTTATCCTTTCAGCGAAGGCCGAAGCGAGAATCCATTCTCGTAATCTCATTTTCATTCGGCTCAGCCTGATGCACTCATGCAGTTCAGAGTGTGCGGAGAGATTAATTGATACCCTGAGAGATGTTCATGCAGATTGCCCAGTCTGACATGAGTACCATTTGGCGTGTCGCAGCTCGTTGCGTAAAGCAATGGGGCAGATTTTGCGGCTGGAAGGTTCGTAGCGGGTCTAACCTGAACCGAGCGGGTCGGATCTCAGATCAATTCCGCGACCGGTTTGCCTCCGTCGGTCAGCTTCAATAATCGGCCGTCCGGAGCAAAGTAGTCTTTAGTAACATCCAGACCGAGGGCGGTGAACAGCGTTGCATGGAAGTCAGGGATCGTGACGGCCCGATCTTTGACTTCCATGCCATCCTCAGTGGATTCCCCCAGCGCCTGGCCGGCCTTGATACCGCCGCCGGCGAGAACGGCGGAAAAGACGTTGGGGAAATGGTCGCGGCCGTTGTCTCCATTGATTTTGGGTGTGCGCCCGAATTCGCCGACGCAGCAGAGGAGAGTCTGATCAAGCAGACCCCGTTCCTGAAGGTCTTCGATCAGAGTTGCCAGACCTGCATCGAGTGACGCGGACAGATCCTGGACCTGGTTGAAATTGTTGTCGTGCGTGTCCCAGCCACCGAAGTTCACTTCAACGAATTTGACTCCTGATTCGACGAGCCGCCGCGCCATGAGGCAGGCTCGGGCGAGATACCCATCGTTAATCCCGCTGCCGTACCGTTCGAAGAGTTCCGGCTCGCTGGCGGCCGCGTCGTAAGGCTGGAACACCTCGCTGTGCCGCATCCGATCGGCGCGCCGAGCCAGTTCTGTGAGATCCGTGCCCAGCGGTGTTTGAAACTTCTGACCGAACTGCGTGTTGAATTTTTCCAGTGCAGCGAGTCGACGCTTGAGCCTCGCGTCTGTCAAATCTTCCGGGAGGGCCAAGTTAGGAGCCGGGTTGCTGACGTCTTCGATCACAAAGGGGCCGAACTGAGGCCCAAGGAGACTGGTGCCGAATCGCCTGCCGATCGAGACAAATGCGGGAACATCGGCGGCAGGATCAGACTGTTGCCAGGCGACTGTTGATCCGAATACCGGGTACTGAATGCGAGGGTTGGGCTGATACCCTGACAGCATCAAAACTTGAGCCCTGTCGTGGTCCTTTTCTTCGCTGCTCAGCGTTCGGACCACCGCCAGTTGATCGGCCATCGCAGCCAGACGAGGAACATGCTGGGAAAACTGAATGCCCGATAGCTTGGTATCAATCGCCTCGAACGGTCCGCCGGTCGGTGTGCTTGGCTTGGGATCGAACGTGTCGATCTGACTGGGGCCACCTTCGAGGAAGATCAAGATGCATGCTTTCGCGCCGGCCGCTTTCGTCTGTGCGGATAGCAGCGCCGTCCAGAGGGACGTATTGAAGAACGAGATCCCCGCAGCGGTGGCGGACTTCAGGACCGATCGACGTGAAAACAATGAAGTAAACATACACTGTATTCCTAGTGATTGGTGACAAATTCGGACGAGTTCAGCAGTACCCACAGAATGTCCTGCAGGCCCGTGCGTGGATCGTCCTCGCTGCTTTGATCCTGAAAGAACTCAATTTCTTCGATCGTTGGCCGTCGTGAGAGAAGTACCAGAAACATCCGCTCGATATGCTCGGAACTGACATGGGGGCCATACAGTCGAATCGCGACCTCGCTTCCCAGTTCGACTGCTCCGCGGACGTAGTCGCTGTTGTACAGCGCGAGAGATCGACTCAATGACAGAGGGATCGCCCCCAGGTTATTGTTGGGGATGTCCTGGGAAAATTCCTCGCCAGTCACGTGTGCCAGGCGGTGGTCATTCTCGTCGAAGTGATATCCGAACGCCTGACCGATCGAGAGATGAATCTGATCGGCCGACAGCGGCCGAATCCTCGCTCGTGACCAGTTCGCCCATTCCGTGTGCGCCTTCTCGGGATCGAATCGGGAGTCCGCCGATACGTCGGTGTGACTCGACCGCTGGTACGTCCTGGACTTCGCGATCGTGGTTACCAGTTGCTGGATGCTCCAGCCGCTATCGCAGAAATCGGCAGCCAGCAGATTGAGCAACTCGGTATTCGGAGACAGATTTTGGGTGGGCCAATCATCCAGATTGGGAACCAGCCGTTCGCCCAGCAACCGTTCCCAGACCAGATTCACCATGTGCCGACCGAGGTAGGGATTGGAATTCTCGGTAAGCCATTCGACAAGTACGGCTCGTCGCGCTCTTGTCGAGTCCGTTCGTGGGCTGTCAGGAAGTTGAGGGAAAATCGTTCGCAGCGGCTGTTGTCCATTCTCGTTTGGACTCGCCTTTCGATCGGCAACACGTAGCTCGCCGCGCGGCCGCTCGATGATTACGAAGAACGATTCCCCTTCCTGTGGATTGGTCGGCGTCATCTTTCGCAGTCGAGCGAAATGAGCAGCCAGACCGAGGAAGTCCTTTTGTTTCCAGCGCGCATGCGGATGATCGTGGCACTCGGCACAGTGCATGGAAAGTCCCAGAAACTTCTGGCTGACTGCACCCGCCAGCGGTATCGGTTCCGCATTGTAGCGCATCAGAAAATTCGTTGCCCCGCTGACATCGCTTGTTCCCTCACCAAGAATCAATTCGCTGACGATTTCTGTGTAGGGCTGGTCCTCGTGAAAGGCCTTTGTCAGAAACTGCAGCAGGCGGCGACCGTCATACCCTTCTGTCTCGAATGGGCGCTGCTCAGTCAGATACTCTGCCCAGATTCGACCCCAGTGGCGGGCAAATTCCGGTGATTTGACCAGTCGTTCGATGACGTCGCCACGATCCAGAAGGGACGAAGAAGTCACTTTCAAGACTTCCTCTAAGGGCGGAGTTCGTCCCGCCAGATCGAGCCAGACGCGGCGGAGGAACTCTGTGTCACTACATGTGGGAAGGGGTGAGATGCCTTCAGCGTGACATCCCGTTTCCACGACCTCATCGATTCGGGTTCGACTTTCAACCTGCTCCACGTGTTCGGCAGAGAGGCAAACCGCGACCCTTGAGATCAGAATGGCGACGCACCACAGAACGGCACTTCCGCAGCGGACTCGGTCCATAGTCTGACTTCTCATCAGTAACATCCTACGAAACACAGATCGCTTTCGAGGGACCGGGCGATTAATCATCCCTGTCTGCCTGATGCGACCACCGATAGTCGACATTATGTCTGAAGACGGACGCGAGGTGAAACCGCTGTGCAGTTTAATTCGCTGGACCACAAGCAGCGTTACAAAAAAAAGTCAAATTTCTCTTGGAAAAATTCCCGCACCATTCTCGATGGGGATCGGGCTGACGAATTTGGGCACCCGTACGGAGAATCGAGCGAGTTGCGTCGCCGATGGTAACCGAATCAGGCGGGGAGCAAGCGAGTTTGCTCGGTCCCCTGGAGGCGATGATACGACGGGTGCGGCTACGCCACCCGGTATCGATGACTCGTCTGAGCGACTGTTTCAGTCACGTTCAATCACGCTTGGGCACGGTGGGCGCGAACTCGCTGGGTTTCCTTGAAGACACCAGTCAGCAGACCGATTCCCGGTGAGTCGCGTTGCTCGAATTCGGATGGGACCGGAACTTTACGGAGCCGTTCGGTCAGTGGGGTACCGCATTACGCAGGTGTGGATTTTGCAATTGTCCGCCATGCTCGGAGGTGGCCGCCCGAAGCGCCCTCCGTTGCGTTTTCCTTCTGGAAACTCATGGGAAGGCTCGCTTATCCCGGTCCGAGACGGCCACTTGGGCAATTCGGCTACTTTTCATTCGCAATGCAGAACAGGTGGTGCTCGCCACGAATGAAGAGTTCGTTGTCGACAGGAGCCGGAGTGGCGTCGACGGTTTCTTCGACCGAGTTTGTTCCCACGATTTCGAGTTTCGGAGCATCTTTGATGACGACCGTCGTTCCGTTGCGTCCCGTCAAGAAAACGTATCCCCCTGCGGCGACCGGTGAAGCATAGATGCTGTCGAGTCCGGGGATGCGGTTGCCCATGTAATAAGGTTTTCCGGTTGCGGCATCGACGCAGGAGAACTGTCCCGATTTCCCCTTGTGAAAGTAAATTCTCCCCGAAGAGAGGAGCGGAGAGGCAATGTCAGGAGTGTCCCGATCAACGGTCCAGGCTACCTGGTTGGTCCCTTTGATGTCGCCTTTGCCATTCAAGCGAAAGGCACCCATGAACGAGCCGCGGTGACCGCTCGTGACGTAGACGACTCCGTTTTCGGCGACAGGAGAAGCGACTGGTCGCTCGGTCTGACCACCACACCGCCAGAGTTCCTGACCGGAATCCAGATCGTAGCTGCGCGCAAACTTCTGACCATTCAGCACGACTTGTTTGCGTCCTTCGTTGTCGACCACGAGTGGCGTGGCCCAGCACGTTGTTTCATCTCGATCCGTCTTCCAGACAGTTTTGCCGGTCAGCTTATCGAGTGCAAAGACGGCGGATTTTCCTTCGTGGTCCCAGGGGACCAGAATTTTGTTGTCTGCCAGAGTCGGCGAGCTTCCTTCGCCGAAACTGTTGCGGATGTCCATCTTTCCAAAGTCGTCACGTTTCCAGACGAGTTCGCCATCGAGCGTGTAGCAGTACAGTCCGCGTGAACCGAAGTGGGCATAGAGTCTTTCACCGTCCGTGCAAGGAGAGGCCGAACAGAACCCGTTCGTGGAATGGGTCTGCTGGTGTGGCTTGGCGATGACGGCCGACTTTTCCCAGACCAGATTGCCCGTCGCGCGATCGAGGCAGATGACCTTAAAATCGAGGGCACCGTCACCCGCACTCTTTCCCACGGCGGGAGCTGCTGTGGTGACGAAGACGCGATGACCCCAGATCACAGGAGACGACGATCCGAGTCCTGGAATCTTGTATTTCCATTTGACGTTCTGTGTCGTGGTCCATTCAAGCGGCGGGTTCGCTGACGGGGCGGTTCCATTTCCCGTGGGACCGCGCCAGTGTCCCCAGTTCTCTGCGTGAACAACCGAACTGAAGCAGAGAATTGCCACGATGGCAGAAACAGTGGATTTTCGCATAGGAATTCCTGACAGGACGCCCCGGGGGCTCTGACCTTGTTGACATACCACGGTGCAGGATTCTACGACAAAACGGTGAGGCTTTGGAGTGGATTCCGCTCCGCCTAAGGCTCGATACCACAAACACGGACTTTGGTGGCAACAGGACACTTAAACCAGCTTGGCAAAAGTGTTATGTCGAAAACGTTCTGAGGATTTCACACACAGCGGCCAGTCGTCAGCTCGATTTCAGGAAATATCCTTCGGCGGGAGTGCGATTCGAGCGGCGAGGACCAGAGTCTCTGCATCCTCTCGCCACTTCTTACCCCGTATTTACTCGCCTTTCGGACAGCGGATTCTCAACTCGCGCCGGCGCCAGTCAGCGAATTGAAGCGAATGGGCACCCCGTGCTCCTTGAGGTAGTGTTTTGTCTCGCCGATGGGGTGAGTTCCATAGTGGAAGATACTGGCCGCCAGAGCTGCACTGGCGTGACCTTCGGTAAGGACTTCGCGCAGGTGTTCAGGGTTTCCGGCGCCACCGCTGGCAACAACGGGAATTTGCACTGCGTCCGCGACGGCCCGAGTCATTTCCACATCATAGCCGTCCTGTGTTCCGTCCGCGTCCATCGATGTGAGGACGATTTCCCCCGCACCAAGTCGCTCGACTTCTTTGGCCCAGGCGACTGCTTCCAGCCCTGTTGGAACACGGCCGCCGTTCACATGGACCTCCCAGACTTCTTTGCCGTCCCGCTGGACTCGCTTGGGGTCAATGTTGACGACAATGCACTGGCTTCCAAATTTCAACGCGGCCTGGCGGATGAAGTCTGGATCTTTGACCGCGGCCGAGTTGATCGAGACCTTGTCGCATCCGGCATTCAGCAGCATGCGGATGTCGTCAAGCGACCGAATCCCGCCCCCCACTGTGAGAGGCATAAAGCAGACTTCGGACGTACGTCGGACTACGTCCAGAATGATTCCTCGTTCCTCGTGGCTGGCGGTAATGTCGAGGAACACCAGTTCGTCGGCACCGTCTTCTTCATAGCGGGCAGCAACCTGGACTGGATCACCCGCGTCGCGCAGATTCAGGAAGTTCACCCCTTTCACGACCCGTCCGCCGTGGACGTCGAGACATGGAATAATGCGTTTAGCGAGCATCAGTAGTGTTTTCAAAAAAAGTGAGTTCCGGGTGCCAGTCAGGGAAACTCTAAATGAGATTCCCTGCTAACGTCAAACCGTCTCGTTTCATCCAGGAAAGTTGGGGGGCTTTGTGAAATGATTCGCTCCCCCCAGCGTGAGTCCGGCGGTCTAACCCAGGTTCGCCAGTTTTTGAATCCAGTCTTGATTTGCCCGGATCGCTGGGGTCGGTGAGCTTCACGCTTTCTCTGTTACCGGGGCGACCAACTGGCCCCACTGGCGTGGTAACTGAGCGGAATCGATGTCGGTCCTGACCATTTATCCAGTGGGCAAAAGGAAAACCAGGAGATCAGGACAATCTCATCTTGTCGAAATTGCAATGAATTGCTCTGCTTCCCGCTAATCCGGGTCTGGAGAGAAGGCATATCAAAACCGTTCTGGAAGAGTCTGAGCAGGGAACGATTTACGGAACGTGCGCATTGGCAATCAAATACGGCGGCGATGCTGTTGTGGTTGGTCGATGGGCGCTTCACGATTTCGACGCGCTGGTGTGAACTGCCACAGATCTTTCCGAGGCTAGTGTCACTGATCAGGCAATCGACGGCCTGAGTCTACGCATCCTGGCGTAGACTCAAGGCTGTGACAGAGATACAGAAGCACAGAGAAAACGACACGACGGAAAGGATTCTGTCATGCGACGCAGTCAGTTCATCACTTCGCTGTGCTTAATTTTATTTTGCAGCACATCCGTATTCGCGTGGAATGATCTTGGGCACATGACGATTGCCCGAATCGCCTACGACCAGTTGACTGATGGCGAACGGGCGGCGGTGATCTCGATTTTGCGGCATCATCCTCACCTGCACGACGTCATTCTGAAGGATCGACCGAGTCAGGTGACGGCCAGCGAATGGATTTTCCTGCGCGCAGCAACCTGGCCGGACCACATTCGTCCGCCACGAGAACAGACTCGCGCCCCGATTTCCTCTCATTCCATCTACCGATATCACCATCCTCACTGGCACTACGTCAACTACCGTATTCGACCGGGCCAACTGGACACAGAGCTACCGGCACAACCGATGCCGCAGTTCCCCAAGCCGTCGAATCCGTCGGAACAAACCAACCTGATCGATCAATTGGACCAGTCCTACCTCATTTTGCGCGGTAAGGCTCAGGAAACATCGCATCCTGAAATTGAGCTGACTCAACACGAGATCCGGGCAATCCGGATGTGCTGGCTGTTTCACCTGATCGGCGACATTCACCAACCCTTGCACGTGGTGGCGTTTGTCGATCCACAGCTTCCATTCCTGAAGCATGGTGATGAAGGGGGGAACAAGCTGGGGATTCGAATTAACCATGCTTCGAAGCCCCGGAAACTCCACACCGTCTGGGACGATATGCTGGGGACCCATTCCCGTTATCAGGATGTTGTGAATCTGTCTGAAAGACTTTCGCACGACCCACGCTTGTCTGTGTCGCGACTGCCGGAATACGCACAGAACCGTCTGTCGACCGAATTCGCAGAAGAGAGTTACCAGATTGCTGTCGAGGCCATTTACATGAACGGGCGGCTCCCCTACACCCCCTGGTCCAAAGTGGAATCTCATGAAGTGGCGCCGGAGTCGGTCCCGGCCGTTTCCCCGCAGTGGATCTCTCAGGCACATACGATCGCCGAGCGTCGAGTCGTCCTGGCAGGATATCGGCTGGCAGCCCGGTTGAAATACCTGATCGCACACGATCCGGCCAGTCGCGAATCAATTCGAGAATACGAGATGCCCGCTTACCGCAGTTCATACCGCGGTCGCACGTTCCGTTGACTTCTGTCCCGATCCGCGTGTCTGGAAGGGGCGAATGGTCCACTTGCAATGATCGGCGATGGTTGGATTCAATTGTCCGAGAATGTCTTCGTCTCTGGATTCCGTCGTATGACCAGTTCTTTTTCAGACGATCAGCCTGATCTCAGCGACGATGAATCGGACTTCGATCCCTACGACGACGATCTGCAGGAGGATGATGAACTCTTAAGCGATCCTGTCGATGACTGGGGGGGAGGAGAACTGGAGGCCGCCTACCTCAAGGCACTCTCGGCGCTGGAAGCATCGGAAATCGAGTTTGCGCCTCCCGTACCGGAATCCTCAACACTCGAGGAACTGCAGGAAGGACTCGACGACGCTGCGGAAGAGGTGGAAGCCTCTAAAGCCCCCGTTCTGAATGCCGGGCATGCACCCGCGGCGGCAGGCGAACCAGATGAGTTGCTGGAGCCAATACCCGACGGCGGGATTGCGGATGAGAGTCCGGAGCCGCTCGCGAAATCAGACGCTGTACCGGCACCCGAATTTCGGCCTGTTCCTCGTCAGATTATCGAGGCGTGCCTGTTTGTGGGGGGAACATCGCTGACGGCAAGTCGGCTGGCCAGTGTCTTGCGTGGCGATTTCAGATCGGACTACGTTGACCGCGAGATTGACGAACTGAACCGGCTTTATGCGGCTGAGGGGCGACCCTACGAAATCCGCCTTGGTGAGGGAGGTTACCGCCTGACGCTCCGCGAAGAGTTTGAACGGATTCGCCATAAAGTATACGGACTGGGGCCAAAAGAGGTTCGGTTGTCACAAGAGGCCCTGGAGGTACTGGCGGTCATCGCCTATCACCAGCCGATGACGCAGGCACGGATTGAAGAGCTTGGTAAACCAGGACGTGGAGCGGTCGTCAGGCAGCTCGTGCGCCGCGAATTGGTTGCGGTGGTGCGGGACCCCCAAAACCCCAAAGAAGTTCACTACGTGACCACACCCCGGTTCCTGTCGCTGTTTGGGATCCGGAATCTCGATGAATTACCGCGTCCCGAGCAGGTGTCGTACAAGTAATGGCGACCGCAAATTCTATTTGTTCGGGGGAGCTTCGGATTCTTCATCATCTCGGGCACTCTCGACTCGGCGGAGTTCCCGATTAAGGTCCTGGTTCAGATTGACCGTATCGAATCCCGGTGCATCGACGAGACGCACGAGCCATTCCTGACAGACGTCATATTCGGCAAGTGCGGATCCCGCCGCACACTTCAGGACGTGCCCTCCTAACGACAGATCATCGGCAAGGAAGTGCCAGTGGTAGCCGGGAACATTCAGACCCTGGACCCACTTGGGACAACGGATACCGATCAATGTTCCTGTGACATTCTCGCGAGTCCAGACTGACTGTTCCTTTGCCACGACCCCCAGGGGACGATATGGGGGCGACTGCACTTTCACACTGCGAAGCGTAATTGTGGCGAAGTTGGCGTGAATGCGAACGGCGATGAATTTATTCGGATGGCCGATCGCTTCGTCCAGATGGTCATCGAGCCACTCCAGACTCTCGATCTGCGGGAGCTTTTGCTGCTCCGCTCGATCAAATGGAGTGACGACGGCAAATGGCGTTTTCGCGGACGGGGCTACGCGATCGATCGTACCGTCGCCATGGACCTGATATCCCTGCCCATCCAGAATGATTAACTCGCCGTCGAGCTGGTTGAGTGTTCCGACTCCGAAGTCACCATACCGCAGCAATTCCTCAAATGTGGTGATGCCATCGTAGTGCCCCAGCATGAGCGCATTGATGACAGAGATCTGAGTGATCTGGTCACGGGGGACGGAAACAGAGGATGTGGCCGTCTGGGCGCCATTTTCTGCCGGTGCATTCGAACCGTTCGCAGCGGGCTGCGTAGCGACCGCAGGTGCCTGAGAGCAACCTGCCCCAAGAGCCAGCAGCAACAAACTCGTGACCAGGGATTGCATCCATCGCAACACGAGGCCAGAAGTAGTCAACTGGGAAGTCGCTTCAGGTCGGTCGAAGTCTGTAATGGCCAATGGGGCTGTTCCTTGGGGGGGCCTGTCGATTCGACGAAACTTTCGCAGCGCGACTGTAGCATGTCCCCCACGATGTTTCACGGCATTGTCGAGTCGAACTTACTGCACCCTCGCGCATTCGGCAGTCGTCCAAGGAATGGGGCGAGCTGTTTGTTTCAGCGTCGTCGCTGCCGATACACTCGGCAGCGGCGCTCCGACTTTCAGGAATTTTCGTCAGATTCTTGCGTGGACAGTTTCAGGCATGCTGTCTTTAGTTTATCATGGTACTTGTCGCTCATGTGAAAACGTCCTGACACCTTGGCCAACAACCTGAGACGGGGAGAGTAAACATCATGCCGCGAGTTGGAATTCTTGCTTTGATTCAAGAGTCGAATACGTTCCTGCCTGGGGTGACGACATTGGATCATTTCCGTCAGGAATTGCTGCTTGTAGGCGAAGACGTCCGTCAGGCGTTTGCAACGGCTCACCACGAAGTTCGTGGATTTTTTGATGGACTCGCAGCGGCAGGAATCGAAGCTGTACCGTTGTTCGCAGCGCGAGCCCTTCCCTTCGGGACGATTGAACCAGAAGCGTTCAACCATTTGCTGGATATGATGCTCAGTGAACTCCGCAAGGCCGGGCCTTTAGACGGGTTGCTGGTTGCACCGCACGGTGCAACGGTTTCCAAAGACTATCCTGATGCCGACGGTGAATGGCTGACCCGGGTTCGCCAGGCCGTGGGGCCTGATCTTCCCATCGTCGGAACACTTGATCCACACGGAAATCTTTCTCCGGAAATGGTCGCTGCGACGAATGCGCTCGTTGCCTATCGCACGAACCCGCACGTCGACCAGGAACAACGCGGGCTCGAAGCCGCGATCCTCATGGTGCGGACATTAAAAGGGGAGATTCGCCTGGTCCAGGCGGCCTGCTATCCACCCATGGCCATCAACATCGAACGGCAATGTACTTCGGAATCCCCCTGTCTCGAGTTGTGTGCCCACTTCGATGAAGCGAGACATCGTCCCGGTGTGCTGGGGGCCAGCCTGATGTTCGGTTTCCCCTACGCTGATGTCTCAGAAATGGGCTCGTCTGCATTGGTCATTACAGACGGTCAGCCTGAATTGGCTCAGCAAGTGGCCAATGAACTCGGACAGGAAATGTGGAATCAGCGGCACGGGTTGGCCGGAACATTCCTGACCGTCGAAGAGGCTGTTGCTCAGGCCGTGAAACTTCCCGGACCCGTTTGCATGCTGGACATGGGTGACAATGTCGGGGGGGGATCGCCAGGTGACGGAACATGGATTGCCTGGGAACTTTATCGTACAGGAGTTGGCCCTGCGTTTGTCTGTATCGATGATGCTGACGCTGTTCGCGCAGCAGAAGCGACGGGGGTGGGAAACACGGCGACGTTCACAATTGGTGGCAGGACAGATGACCTGCACGGTGCTCCGCTCGTAGGGACGTTTCGCGTTGAGCAACTGACCGATGGTCGGTTCAAGGAGTCGGAGGTACGGCATGGCGGATTCACCGAATTCGACCAGGGACGCACTGCAATCCTCAAGACCGATCGCGGCCTGACAATCATGGTTACAACCAAGCGGACGCTTCCGTTCAGTCTCAAGCAACTGACGGCTTTCGGCCTGCAACCCGATCAGTTTCAGATCATCGTGGCGAAAGGGGTGAATGCCCCGCTGGCTGCTTACCGTCCCGTCTGTCCCAGTGTTCTGCGCGTCAATACCCGCGGGGTTACGATGGCCGACATGACGCAGCTTCCCTATCAGCATCGGCGGAAGCCTGTGTTCCCGTTCGAGGTCGAGACAACCTGGTCCATTCCATGAATGCTTGCAGCGGATCATAAGGACCCCCCGCGACAAAACTGTGACTCAAGCGTTCCGGCTTATCAGTACGACCGATCACGCTGACAGACGGCCAGCTCGTGATCGGTCTTGTGGGGACTTTTACGTTGAGTACTCCCATGGCGAATCACGGCACTCTCCCCAATCCGCCGGGGCGACTGGAATCACTTCCCGTGGCCGCTCATGTGAATCACACGATTCATGCGGGCCTGCCCCTTGAGTCTGGACTGCGTGCTTTGGCGGAACAGACGCGATCGCGGTCAACGCGACGCGCACTGGTCGAGTTGAGCGAGCAACTGGAAAGGGGAGTCCCCCTGGCGGACGCGATGCGGCACTCGACCGGGCGCTTGCCACGCACAATGACGGCTCTGGTCGAAGCGGGAATGAAGTCGGGCCGGCTGGACGCTGTGATGCAATACAGTGTTGATCAATCACAGCAGGCAATGTGGCTACGGCAAGAGATCTGGGCTTCGCTGGCGTACCCCGCATTCCTGATCTGTTTTGCCTGCTGTGTGAGTGCGTTCATTCTCTTATCGGTCATTCCCGCGTTTGAGGGAATCTTTGGTGACTTTGGTATTGAGTTGCCCGGCTTGACCGTTGCTCTACTGAACTTCTCCAAATTCATGAGGAGAGCAGGCTGGGTTCTGGTCGCTAGCGCGGTTCCATTGATCTTATTTGGTCTCGCTGTGATTTCGGCAACGGGGAGACGCTGGTTTTCAAGAAACTGGCTGACTTCGATTCCGCTGCTGGGGAGCGTCTTCAGGCTTGCAGCACTGTCAGAGTTTTGCCGGGTCATGGGAATTCTGGTCGAAGCGAACCTGCCATTCTCGAGTGCACTTCGCCACGCGGCGGATGCCAATAATGACGAGTGGGTCTCCAGACGAGCGCGGCTGGTCGCAGTCGATATTGAAGGCGGCGTCTCACCAGACGACGCAGCCCTGGCGGCAGGACTTCCCAACGCATTGAGTCAGGTCTTTCGGCATGTGGGCTCGCAGCGGACCGTCGTTGATGCGCTCCATAGCCTGTCAGATTTATTTGCAGTGAGGTGCCGGGTCGCTTGCCGCACGCTGAATTCCATCTTTGAGCCCGTCGTGGTGCTGTCGGTGCTGGGACTGGCAGGAATGACCGTCGCCGCCATCTTTATCCCTTTGATCAAACTCTTGAATGCTCTCGCTTAGCTGGAGGCAACGATGGACGGCACACAAATAGGGCTGATAAGCGGGCCATTTGCTTTGCTGTTCGCCAGTATCGTCGTACGCGTCATCTCAGCCGTTCAGCCCGAGGGCCGCGCCAGTGCGGCCCGCCGCAGCATGCTGAACCAGTTGAGTTATGTTTTGATGGCGATCGCCATCGGCGGTCTGGTCTTCCTCACCTTCGCGGGGTACGCAATTGGCTTCTTCGGCCTGCTGATTGGCCTGGTCGTTTGCGTGTCGCTGATCACGACTGACCTCCGTGTGGCGAGTGCAAGGGCGCGAGCCAATCAGGTTGAGTTTCTGTGGTTGCTGGCTCTTGCGGTGCGGTCTGGCCGACCCCTCGCCGACGAGATCGAGGCTTATGCCAAGGGGACCGACGGACGGCGCCATCGAATTCTGATGGATCTGACGAATCGGCTGCGCGAAGGAATTCCGCTTACGGAACTGGCAGTTCCCCAAGGTCTGTTGCCACGGTCGGCCGCATTGCAGATTCACTGTGGAGTGACTTCGGCGACCTTGCACGACACGCTGCGTGCGACTGCTGTGCGAGTTACAAAAGAATTGACTGACGATGAGGACGAAGCAGGGAACATCGCCAGTGCCATGATTTATCCCTCCCTCATTGTGCCGATTACGTGTCTGATTGTGGCCTTCCTGATGTACCAGGTCATTCCAAAGTTTGGGAGAATTTTCGCGGATTTTGGAACAGAACTTCCGACGCCGACCGTGCTGCTCATCCAGATCTCGCGTACGGTCAGCGATTACTGGTATCTGTATCTGGCGCCTTTGTTTTATGTTCCACTTGGAATTCTCATCTTGTCCTGTGTGGGACAGTATTACGGCTGGCGAGTTGTCCTCCAATCACTTCTCGGGCACTGGTTTATCAGATGGCATAGCCCCGATGTCTTACGCGCGGCCGCCCTGTGCGTGAATCAGGGAACCCCCCTCGATAAAGCCTTGCACTCCATCGCCAAGCACCCGGGACCGCTACGACTTCGTCAGAGACTGGCGTGGGCAATCGATACCCTCCAGGAGGGAGCCCCCCAGTGGCAGACCCTGCAGAGGGCCGGAATCGTCACCTACTCAGAAGCTGTTGTTCTTGAAACCGCCGAGAACTCGGGGAATCTTTCCTGGGCCATGGACATGGTGGCGAGTCAGATGGAACAGCGTACGGCGTTTCGCCTGGCAGCATTGACCGAAATATTACGGCCCATTGTCCTCTTGGCTGTCGCATTGAGCGTAGCGATGGTCGTGATCTGCATCTTCCTTCCTTTGATCAAGCTTCTCAATGATCTGAGCTAGTCGAAGCGGCTTGGCACCGTTCCCGCGTCATGAAAGTCCGTTTGGAATGTTTCAAAAGACATACACAACTTCCGGTTTCCAAAGCGGCCCACCGAGTCGATGGTGTATTCCCGTGTCTGAGCGCAAGGGATTCACCTTGACCGAAATGGCCGGGACTTGCCTCTTGATGGTATTGGTGTTTACGACCACCATACCGATGCTGCAGGTGGTCGCACACGAGCGTCGGTCGACAGAACAACGCCAATTCGCCCTGCAACATGCGGCGAACTTGCTCGAACGAACCACGCAGCAGGAATGGTCAAAGCTCACACCAGGCGAAGTGCCGCTTCAGGATGCTGAAGAAGAACTTCGTCTCATCCTGCCGGGACTGGAGCAACAAGTTTCGGTTCATGAGGTGGCTGGAGAAGCTCAGGCACGTCAGATCGTTGCGTCAGTTCGCTGGAAGAACAAGACCGGGGAATATGTCCAACCGTTAAAACTCTCTACCTGGCGTTACCAGATCGACGAGGTGCGGTGATGGTGCATGACACTCGGTTGGAGTCAGGTCAGTCCGGTTTCACTTGCCGCGAGTGCCAGGGAACCCGCAGAGACTTATGCCCCCCCCCTTTGTCGACGCAGCGCTGCCCTGTTCGAAAGAGACAGTCCCGGTTTGGACGATCAACAGCGAAGCACAGCCGGCGATGTGGATATACGCTCATTGAGATGGTTGTTGTGATCAGCATGTTGACGACGCTGTTCGGGATCATGGGGGTCACCTTCAATCTTCTGCTGAGAATGGACAAAGCGGTCTTGCAGGGGTTTGTCACAGAGCGAACCATATCTCGACTGGCGATCCTGTTTCGGGATGACATTCATCAGGCAACCGAAGGGATCGTTGTGGAAGAGACGGAACTGACACTTCAGCCTCGATCGATGGGCCGGGATGCAGGCGTATCGGTCCGGTACGTCGTGACGGATCAAGGGGTAACACGGCTCACGCGGGATCAAGGTGCCGTTGTCGCCCGAGACGATTTCGTACTGCCCGACTGTGAGATCACTTTTGTTTCTGGCGAGGGTGATGAGGCGCAGCGACGAGTGCTTTCGATACGGCGTCCCGCTGCGAGTCCACTGGGGAAACGCCACGAGTACGCTCCACTGCGTCAACTGAATATCGAGGCCTATCTCTCAAAGCCATCGCCAGCTCAGGATTTGAGCGGGCAGCGAGCTTCTGATGAGGCAGCGACGACGGGCGATGAACCACCTGCGCGGTCAGGGGATTCCGACGCCGACGCGTCAGTGAAGGAGGAACAGGAATGATACGAAAGCCTTCACGTCAGAGTGCCCCGCCAGGGGGGCGGGCCCGTCGCGGCGCGGCCATGTTAATCGCGTTGATGGCGCTGCTCCTTTCGTCACTCATCATCGCCGCGCTGTTACGAACGGCGGCGTTATCTCATCGACAACTGAAACGGGAGGAATACCGGATTCAGGCGAGCCTTCTGGCCGATGCGGGCTATCAACGGGCTCTCTTGCAGTTGCAGAACAATCCGGAATGGACGGGGGAAGAATGGGCCCTCCAAGAAAAGCAACTCGCGCCAGGACGAACCGCCATGGTGAGAATCACTGTGGCAGCCGATTCCGAGGAATCCGGACTGCGTGCCGTGACGGCCACGGCAGATTACCCAGTGGATCACCCCGATCGAGTCCGCATCGTCAGAAAGCGAAACATTCCTTGATTCATTAGCGATATTTCGTCCGCGATTGTCATCTCTCATCAGGAAATCAACACGATGAACGGCATACACCTGCACCAGAAAGCAGCTCATTCAGGCGACAAGCATGTCACGTCTTCCCAGGCGTCGAGACCCCCTCTTTCGCGGAGGCCTCAGGCTCGGACAGCGCGGGGCCGAGGCTTTACACTCATCGAACTGCTGGTGGTGATCGCCATCATCGCGGTACTCATCGCGCTTCTCCTGCCGGCAGTCCAGCAGGCCCGGGAAGCAGCTCGGCGGACGCAGTGTAAGAACAACATGATGCAGATCGGTCTCGCCTTGACGAACTACATGATGGCTCATGATGTTCTCCCTCCCGGAACACAGAATGACTCGGGGCCGATCATGTCGAAGGAGAATGGGGGGTATCACATGAGTTGGATGACTCAGATTCTTCCGTACATCGAGCAGCAGAATGTCTATGGTCACATCGACTTCACCAAATCGGTTTATGACCCGGCCAATGTTCCCGTACGGCAGCAGCGGATCAGCACTTTTATCTGCCCTTCGGATCCTGGCACCGGCGGGGGGGCGACAACGGCGCTGACCAGCTACTGCGGTGTTCATAACGATTTTGAGACTCCCATCGATGTCAACCAAAACGGCGTCCTGTTTTTGAATAGCTCCATTCGCTATGAGCAAATTCGCGACGGGAGTTCGAATACGATCTTCGTGATGGAGACTCGTTTGAATTCAGGAAGTGACCTGGGATGGATTTCCGGCACAAAGTCTTCTTTACGGAATGCGGTACGAATCGCTCCGACTAGCGCCGGTGCTGGCGGACCCGTCAATCCCGAAGACGCCAAGGAAGACGAGTCAGACGCAGATCCCGAGGGGACGGTTGCTGCCGAGACGATTCCAGGGCCGGGCGTTTTGTTCGAACTTCACCCTGTTACACAAAGCAATGTCAACGGGGGAGATATCCGGCAGGAGTTGCGCGATCTGGAAAGGGGACGGGAAACTGTGGGGGGGCCGAGCAGCTTCCATACAGGTGGGGGTCACTTTGTACTGGGGGACGGCTCCGTCCGTTTCATCAGTCAGAATATCTCGCCGGACCTGTTGCGCAATCTCGCACATCGTGCCGACGGAGAAATGCTGAAAGAATTTTGATACGACGTGCTGTAGGAATTGATCAGACAGACTTCTCGTAGTTATTGCACTCGACTTGTCGCCACCTCGGAACGAACGGGGAACAAAGTTGCGTCGGAGTTCTGGCGGATCAATCTGAGTCAAAGCTCTTCTTCACATCACGCTGAATTCAGACTGAATCTGGGGCAGTGCGAGAACAGCGACAGAAACGGCCGAGAGCCCATCGATCCGTCGCCATGGAGCGGATTCTCAGCGGTTTCTGAAACCAGAGCACACCGGGTGGTTTTTTGACCGAAGACAACTTAATCTCGTTCAAGTCTTGAAAGCACCATGGGACTTGTCGAGTAACGTCTGAAATGCATTTGGCGATAATCACCGCGGGCGGCGCGGGAATGTTCTGCGGCTCGTGCATGCACGACAACACATGGGCTCGCGCGTTGCACCAGGCCGGTATCGAGGTTTCGCTGATCCCGCTTTACACGCCGATTCGCGTCGATGAAGAGGACCAGACGTCGTCCCCTATTTTTTTCGGCGGGATTAACACTTACCTCAACGATCAGTTTGGATTCTGGCGAAGGCTACCCCGCTTTCTGACACGCTGGCTCGATTCCCCCGCGATCATCCGCAGGGCGACTCGCGGTGCAGTCGAGACTGACGCCGCCAAATTGGGCAGTCTGACGGCATCAATGGTTCATGGCGAACTGGGACCGCATCGCAAGTCGGGGGAAGAGCTGGCCGATTTCGTGGCGGCGCTGAAGCCGGATGTCGTCTGTTTCAGCAACGCATTGCTTTCAGGTGCCTTGCGCGAATTGCGCAAACGGTATGCGGGCCCGGTCTACTGTGTATTGCAAGGTGACGACGTTTTTCTCGATGGTTTAGTCGAACCCTACCGGACAACGGTCATGAAGCGTTTGACGGAACGCGCGGCCGAGTTCGACGGCTACATTGTCCACAGCAAGTTCTATCGAGACTACATGTCTCGCTATTTGTCGCTGGCCCCCGGCAAGTTTCTGGAATTCCCTCTGACAATTGACTGTGCCAAGCATGATGGACGGCCCAAAGAGGTTGTGGGGACCGCACCCACAGTTGGCTATTTCGCCCGTATTTGTCCTGAAAAAGGACTCGATCTGCTGGTGGAAAGCGTGCTTCGGCTGAAACAGAAGATCCCGGGCATTCGGCTAAAAGCGGGTGGCTATCTCGGGGCGCAGAACCAGTCCTACTTTGAATCCGTCGTCGAAATGGCCAGACCCCTCGGGGATGCCTTTGAGTATGTGGGGAGTCCCGCGACTCATGCGGAAAAAGTCGAATTCATGAAATCGGTGGATGTCTTCAGCGTGCCAGCACGCTTCCAGGAACCAAAGGGGCTTTACGTGCTGGAGGCCTGGGCGAACGGAATTCCCGTCGTTCTGCCAGATCATGCTGCGTTTCCCGAACTGATTGATTCCACTGGGGGGGGACTCTTGTCCCGTAATGGCAGCACCGAATCGCTTGCCGAACTGCTTCAGCAGATTTTGCGAGATTCCAGCTTGCGGCAGCGTCTCGCGCGGGCCGGGTATGAGGGTGTCCGTTCGAAGCATGATCTGACTTCGCTGGCAAATGCCACCAGAACGCTCTTCAGCCACCTGCGATAGGAAGCAGGCCCGTTTGTACGGAGCTCTCAGTGAATGCGGGGGGCTGCTGTGCAGGATTCGTCCGCAGATTGATCAAATGGGTTCGGAATTCCCTTGCTGAAAGGCTGCTTGACTCTGCTCGCAGCGTGATTTCGCGCCCGCGATCGGTCTCCTTATCCCGCTTCTCAAGTAAGTCCGTTTCGCTGCGGGGGCGGGACGTGGAGGAGCCGGAGGTTCGGCGGGTTCTGCCGATGGGGGCGATCCAGAGCCGAAAAAGTGGAATTTTCAATACGATCCGAATGTTCGGTACAGTTTACCACACGACTGCGCCGATACTTCCGCTAGGCGCAGAATGCTGCGCCCGTTGAGTTATCGTTGCGTTGGGGAGCGGAGAACGGGCTTCTCGGAGCTGAGACGAGACTCGCGAACGTTCCGAGTTCACGGCGTTCATAGTCAGGGAACGACTGATGCGGACACGGCACTGGTTTGCTGTAATGATGGGTGGATGTTTGGCCTTGGCGGGCGTTGGTACGGCTACGGCCCAACCACCGGGAATGCCGACCAATGGGAATCCGGATCAGGTGGGAATGGGAATGATGCCATCGCCATTCGCGGGAGCGTATGGTCAGGTGCCACAAACCTACTCCGGGATACAGCCTGCGGGGTATCCTCCGAATGCGAATGCATGGCCGAATGTGTCGCCATTCGCGGGGCCTCCCGTGGATTCCACGGCCTATGAAGATGGGTTCTGGTTCAACAGAATCCTGCAGAAAAATCGTCGCTACTATTTCTCTGCAGAAGCGTTGCTTGCCCACACACGTGGGGGAGACTCGACTCTGATTGGTGCCCCCGGCGTCAATCCCGTGTCGATTGACGCTCTTCAAGGGCAAAATGGAACGGGTACGACTACGACAGGCAACCTGATCTTTGGGACGACCCAATTCAATCAGGCAGTCTTTACCACTGGTCCTTCACGCAACGTCAACGCCAATGGCGGCGGTGGCAACGGCGGCGGAGGCAACGGGACAGGTGGAGCGGCTGTCGTTAATATTTTTGCCGCACAGGATACGGGCAACCTCGCGAACGTGATGACCTCGGGCGGGTTCCGGGGCACGTGGGGTTGGTTCAATCCGGATGACACCGGGTTCGTGGTCTCGGGCTTTGTCCAGGGGCGAGCGACCTCCAGCTGGAATCTGGTTGATCCCCTGCTCGATATCAATGAGTTCAGTGGTAACTACAATCCTCTGTTGCACCTGCATGCCTGGTTTGGTTTGCCTCTGGGCAGTTCGGGAACGAACAGCACGATTACTAACTCCACCGGAACCATTTCGACCGGCACAGGTCCTGATGGAGATACCGATGGTGATGGCAAGTACGGTGCGGTCCAGCCCTACGACATGGGTGTGTACCTGCGGTTTAACTCGCAATTGATGGGGGCCAACTCGGACTATTACTTCAATTCCATCTATGAGCGTCGCGCTGTCAAGCTTCGCCCCTTGCTCGGTGCCCGGTACTTGCACTTGCGGGAAAGCTTCAGCTTTGACGGCTCTGACAGTGGACTGGGTTACACAGTCAACGATCCGTCATCCGGCGGAACTGGTGGTGGAGGTGGTAATAACGGCGGCGGTGGCGGGGGAACCACGACAGGGACGGGATATCTGACGCCATCTGCACTGGACGCAATCTTCTCGAACCCGAACGTGCTTCACTCGAATCTGGTCTCCTCCACTCTGTCACAGATGGCAGGTCCTGAAATCGGGTTGCGGTTTGATCTGGGACCTCAAAATGCCAAGTTCCAGATGTGGGGAAATACGAAGTTCGGAGCCCTGGCAAACGTGACCTCACGTCAGATCACGGGGTATGGGATCGGGAATGCCTTCAATATCATTTCTCCCAATACGGTACCTCAGATGCCGAACGACCCGACCCTTACGGCGTTCAGCACGAGCCAGACGACAACCAACTTTTCGCCAATGTTCGAGCAATCGATCAACGTCAAGTTCCCGGTCTTCAATCTGGTACCCTATCTGAACCGCCTGGAGGTCTTCGAGAAGGCCCAACTGCAAGCGGGATACACCTTCCTGTATGTTGGACAAGTCTACAGACCGCACAATACAATCATCTGGAACCAGTTCCCCAAGACACCGCAATTGAACGGTCAGAAGTCGGACTTCTTCAATTCGAACTTCAATCTGGGTGTTGAGTGGGAATACTAGGATTCCAGACTGTCAGACGGATCCTGGATCGAGTAGAGGCGGCACGAGTGGCCGCCTCTGAGCTGAATACCGTGAACCGATATGAATTAGGCCACTGGCCGGTCGAGTTGAATGCCAGTGCCTCGTGCAAAGTAAGCAATCCGCTTTGACGTAGACGAGTCGAGCCGGCCTTGCCCAGTTCATAGACCACGCAAAGAAGACAATATGTGGACTGTGGACGACGCCCTCCAGAAACTGGTCGCAACTATTACGCCCCTTGGTGTTTCCCAGGTACCTCTCAGTGAGGCTCTGGGACTGACACTGGGGGCGGACGTCATTAGCCACTCGGATTCTCCCCCTTTCGACAAATCGCTGATGGATGGCTACGCCGTCCGGGCAGCAGATGTCACCGCCGTGGGCACGTCGCTGAAAGTGATCGAAACGGTCACAGCAGGGCGCGTCCCATCGATGCGAGTCGGTCCGGGTGAAGCCACACAGATTATGACGGGGGCTCCTCTTCCCGAAGGAGCCGATGTGGTGATCAAGGTTGAAGAAACCCGGCGAGACGGCGATCGCGTTGTAGTGCAGTGCGGTCCACCAACTATCGGTGCAAACCTGATTCGACGAGGGACGTCAGTCCGGTCAGGTGCATGTGTTCTGAGTCGCGGCCTGACACTGAACGGTGCCCGCATCGGGGCGCTTGCGGAACTGGGGTGCGCACACGTCACGGCCCGGAGACGCCCGAAGGTGTCCATTCTGGCAACAGGCGACGAACTCGTTCCGATCGAATCCGCTCCCGGCCCCGGCCAGATTCGCAACTCCAATGTCGCCATGCTCGCGGCCCAAGTTACAGCAGCGGGGGCCGAGGCAATGTCTCTGGGAATCGCTCGAGATAATCGCGACGACCTGCTGTCGAAGATTCGAGAGGGGTTGCAATCAGATCTACTGGTCCTGTCGGGGGGCGTCTCGGCCGGAACACTGGATCTGGTCCCGGCAACGCTGGCGGAAGCGGGGGTGGAGCAGGTCTTCCACAAGGTCGAAATGAAGCCGGGTAAACCTCTCTGGTTCGGTCAGTTTTGCGGCGTTGATCGATCAGCGTCTGTCAGTTCGGCAAGCCACTCTGCCTATGTGTTCGGTTTGCCGGGCAATCCTGTCAGCAGCATGGTCTGCTGCGAGATCTTTGTCCGGACGGCGATTCGCCGTCTGATGGGAGTCGATCCTCCAACACCCAGTCCGATCTTTGCGAAACTCGAGCACGCATACTCGACTCGGGCTGATCGTCCAACGTATCATCCCGCGTGTCTGACGTGGACGAAAGAGGGACTCAGTGTCCGGTTGGTTCCCTGGCACGGATCGTCTGACCTGTGCGGCACCGTTTCTGCGAACGGTATGGTGTTTCTCTCGGGCGAAGCTCGCCAGTTCCAGGTGGGTGATTGCCTTCCGTCGTATGCTTGGTAGAGGGTGCCAGCCGTCGCTCATCGGCGCAGGAATCGCTGTCTGACGCTGGCTTTCATGACATCTCGGGAAGTCGGCAAAGAGACCAGCAGGAACAGCGGAACACGGATGCTCGGGTCGAGCTGACGAGTCTGAGAGGATTCAAGACAAATGCTTTGCAAGTTGATGCTGCCAGAGATTCGTGAGCTGATCGAAAACCGCGATGGCACAACGCTGAGCGAAGCGCTGGATATGTGGCAGCCGGCGGACATTGCTGAATTGTTTGCTGATCTCAGCGACGCTGACCAGAAGGCGGCATTTCGTTTGCTACACGGGCCCCAGCGCACGTTGATCTTTGAATATCTCGACCGGCCAACACAGCATATGCTGTTGGAAAGTCTTGAGCCCGCCGACGCGGGGGCGCTGTTCAATGACATGTCGGCAGACGACCGGACCGCTTTGCTGGAAGAACTTGACGAAGCGGACCGCGAGAAACATCTTCAAACACTTTCCGCGCAGCAGCAGGCGATTGCACGGTCCCTGCTTCATTATCCAGAGGACAGTGTCGGCCGATTGATGACACCCGATTTTGTCGCGGTCCGCCCGAATTGGACCGTTGAACACGTGCTCGAGCATGTCCGTCGTCACGGGCAGGACAGCGAGTCTCTCAATGTCGTCTATGTCGTCGACCATGACATGCACCTGATCGATGACTTGAGAATTCGACAGATTCTGATTGCACCGGTCCACATCACCATTGAGCGGTTGATGGACTCCAATTACGTTGCGCTGCAGGCGACTGATCTGAAACGCTCCGCAATTGAAGTCTTCCGCCGGTACGATCGAACGGCACTTCCGGTGTTGGATGAACATCACAAACTGGTTGGGATCGTCACCATCGACGACGTGCTGGATGTCGCTGAACAGGCGGCGACCGAAGACGCACAGAAGTTCGGTGGACTGGAGGCCCTGAGCGAGCCCTATGCGAGCACGCCCCTCTTTACGATGGTGCATAAACGAGCAACCTGGCTCGTCATTCTGTTCCTCGGGGAACTTTTAACCGCCACCGTCATGGGATACTTCGAACACCAGCTCGACCAGGCGGTGGTGCTTGCGCTGTTCATCCCGCTGATCATTTCCAGTGGAGGAAATTCCGGTTCACAGGCCGCGACGTTGATCGTGAGAGCCCTCGCTGTGGGAGAGATTCGGCTTGTCGACTGGATGAAAGTCTTTCGCCGTGAGGTCATCTCGGGATCAATTTTGGGATTGTTGCTGGGATCGATTGGCTTCTTACGAATTGCGACATGGAGTCTATTTTCCGATGTCTATGGCGAACATTGGGCGCTGGTCGGAATGGCAGTCAGTCTGTCCCTGGTGGCGATCGTGCTATGGGGGTCACTGATCGGTTCGATGTTGCCGTTCGCTCTCAAACGCCTCGGGCTTGATCCTGCGACTTCCTCTGCGCCCTTTGTCGCCACGTTCGTCGACGTGACGGGATTGTTAATCTATTTTTCGATCTCAATCATTGTTCTGGGCGGGACACTTCTGAAGAATTAGCCGTCGCAGCTATTCTGTTCCCGTACCTGGCTTCTCGAAATCCTGACGCGCGATTTGACACAGACGGTGAATTTTTTCGCTGTGCATTATCAAATCGTTTTTTGCTTTTTATCGGTGGCGCTGCTTCAAATCGGCGCGAATTGAGTTCTTGGACGCTTTCATGGCGAAAAAAACGACATTCATGTATGGAGTTTTGGACCCAAAGTGCGTATTACTTCATGAAATGGATTTGTAACATGCGACGGCGATCATCAGCCGGCGGGCCTTGAGATGGAGACTGTATCGTAATCGTTGCGGACGCGACGGTGAGCTGTCTAAAAACAAAACGAAATCGTGCCAGGGAAAAAGAAATGAATGATTTACTTTCCCCAAAGCAAGTGGCAAGAGCGATCGGACTCAGCGAATCGTCGATCAAAAGGTACTGTGACCAGGGTGCAATTCACTTCGTGCGTACGCTCGGCGGGCATCGCAAATTGCCTCTGAGTGACGTGTTGAGGTTCGTCAAAGAACGCGAACACGTGATTGTCGTGCCCGGCGCTCTCGGGTTGCCAACCCGATCGCAGCGTTCCGAGATTGGGCTGGAGCGAGGGGTTAGAATCCTTGTAGATGCCTTGATCAAAGGAAATGAAGAATCCGTCTGGCAAGTCGTTTATGATCTTTATTTGGCCCGGCATTCCATCAGCACAATTTGCGACCGGCTGATGATCCCTGCTTTCCGCGAGATTCGTGAACGATGGGCGTCGTCGTCAATCGAAGTCTACCAGGAACGTCGAAGTTGTGAGTTCCTTCAAAGAGTCTTGTTCAATCTCCGATCGACCCTGAAGGCGCCCGACAAGGAATGGGATGCCTGCGGTGGAACTTTGGAAGACGATACCAACAGCCTTCCGAACGCAATGGCGGAACTGGTTCTGCGCGACTGCCTCTGGAATGCCACCTCGCTGGGTACGTCAATTCCCTTTGACTCCATGGTGAATGCGCTCAGTGACATGAAGCCGCGACTGTTCTGGCTCACCGCAACTCGCATCTCTGATATTGATCGATTCGTCAAGCAGGTGGAATCATTGTCGCAAATCGCCGAAGCAAATGGCGTTGCTTTCCTGGTGGGTGGTAGAGCGGTCGACGAAGATTTGCGTCGGAGACTCGCGGGATTGTCGTGTCAGGTCTGTGAGTCGCTCCAACAACTCGAGAATCTGGCCAGATCTATGCGGCGTGCGGGGGCAACAAACGCGGGGTTAGAAACAGAGTCGTGAATCGTCCCCATATCGTCTGGTTTCAACGCGATCTACGGATTGAAGATCATCCCGCCTTGCAGTCGGCCATCGAGCGAGGTGAACCGGTCGTCCCGCTTTACATCCATTCATGTCCCGTTAACGATGAAACCGCTCCAGGTGCCGCAAGTCGCTGGTGGTTGCATCATTCGCTGATGCGATTGAGTCGCGAGTTACAATCTCGCGGTTCCCGCTTGATCCTTCGAACCGGGGAACCGTTGGCCATACTGCTGGAACTGGTTGACGAGTTGGACGCGGTTGCCGTCTACTGGACTCGGGGCTACGAACCGGCGTTACGCAAGCGAGACGAAATCACGAAGCGTGAGCTCAATTCTCGCGGAATTGAGGCCGAGAGCTTCGGCGGCAATCTTCTCTTTGAACCGTGGGACATTCAAACCAAAGAGGGTCGTCCGTATCAGGTCTTCACCCCCTTCTGGAAGGCATGTCTCAAGGCTTCGCCCCCCGACGAACCACTTCCCGCTCCCGAGCAGATTCGGCCGCCAGATCAATGGCCCAATTCGTTGACGGTCGACGACCTCAAGCTACTTCCCACGATTCGCTGGGACGACGGTTTTCATCAGTTCTGGGAGACACCACAAAATTCCGCCGCAGATGTGCTGGATCGATTTCTGAAGTCGGCCGCGTTTGAATACGACACACAACGAGACTTTCCAGCGACACGCGGTACTTCACGACTTTCTCCGTACCTGCATTTCGGCGAGATCAGTCCACGCACGGTCTGGCACCAGACTTCAAAACTGATCGAAACAATGTCGGGCAAGAGTGTTGCCAGCGCAACAGAAACGGCAGGGCCTGACACGTTTCTTAAAGAAGTGGGCTGGCGCGAATTTGCACACAATTTGATCTATCACTTTCCGTCGACGGTGGAACGGCCGCTACGGGCGGATTTCGAGAGATTCCCGTGGCGAGCGGATCCTTCGGGTCTGGTTGCCTGGCAAAAGGGAGAAACTGGCTACCCGATAGTGGATGCCGGAATGCGCGAATTGTGGGCGACCGGGTGGATGCACAACCGGGTGCGGATGATTGTCGGTTCTTTTCTTGTTAAGGACTTGATGATCTCGTGGAAGTACGGTGCCGCGTGGTTCTATGACACTCTGGTTGATGCAGACCTCGCCAATAACACACTGGGGTGGCAATGGATTGCGGGCTGTGGGGCCGACGCGGCTCCGTACTTTCGAATTCTTAATCCACAACTGCAGTCGGAAAAATTTGATCCTCAAGGATCCTATCTCCGTCGCTGGATACCAGAACTGAAAGACCTTCCACTTCCCTGGCTGCATGCCCCGTGGACGGCTCCTGCTGGAATTCTCGCAAGGGCCAATGTTGTTCTGGGAAAGGACTATCCGAAACCAATCATCGATCATGGCGTTGCGCGTGAGCGAGCACTCGACGGACTGCGCCAGATGAAAGACGCCCCGTAAGTACGGAATCGCTTTGCCGGGCGACGCATACGTCAGGACCAGGTCGCGGCCTCTTCCCCATCCAGTCGCAGTGTCAAACATTTTGCGCTTCCACCCGCTTTGAGAAACTCGTCCAGCGGTGTGCTATGGGGAATGAAGCCGTGCTTTGACAGGCTGGCCTCCAACTGAGGGCAACCCTCATTCAGAACGACATGCCTTCCAACGACGACGGCATTACAGGCGAACCTCGCGGCTTCCTTTTCGTTGACTTCAATCAGGAGTGGGATCTGCTGAAGTGCACGGCGGGCGTAGTCATCGAATGCGTGAGGAAAGTAAATCGCAGATGTCGCATCGAGAGGACAAAAGCAGGTATCGAGATGATAGAAGCGATCATCGACCAGTTGCAGCGGGATGGCGCGGCAATTCAGTTCCGATCCCAGCCACTGGATGGAAGAAGCATCACTGCGAACAAGGTATCCGCCGTACAACGTGTCTCCGCAGAAAAGAGCGTCGCCTGCTCCTTCAAAGTTCAGCCCAACCGGCAACGTGATGGTCTCGAATCCATTCGCGGTGAACCAGGCGTTGTCGATCGGTGTTTCGCCCTGACGTGCGGGATGTCGAAAGGTTGCAAGGAATATCTTGTTCTTCCAGACCAGACCCGCATTCGCGGTAAAAACCAGGTCGGGAAGGCCCTTGACTGGATCCATCAGACAGATCTTCACGTTGAGTTCGCGCAGCAGATCGTGCAACGTCTGCCACTGCTGCATGGAGCGGGCTGAGTCGCTGGGCGTGTCTCGATTCATCCATGGATTGATCTCGTACTCAATCCCGTAGTAGTCGGGTGGGCACATCAGGATCGTTGGCCGAATGATTTCTCGCATGCTAGACCCCACGATTCAGAACGGTGTGACTTTCTGGAATCGTACGCAAGTGTCACCAATCTGTCTCAGCGCGCAACGTGACGAAACGCTGACTGACGAGGGGACGTCTAAAGAAGGGGCCTGTCGCAAATGGATCTGCTGTGCCCGGGGGGAGCGGTCCTTCGTGTGGCTTCGTAAAAGCCGGTCGAAGAAAACACGAAATGTTGAAAGGTGTCGCGCGAGCGACGGGGTTGCGGGCGAAAGATTAACTGTGCTCGCATCCTCCCCGAGTATCGTCCCAGGTCGCCGGCAGATTTCTATTCCGAAACTGATGGTGCGACTTTTCAGAATGAGTAGTACGGCCGTGACTGGACTTTGATTCACTCTGTTCGCATCGCCGAAGGAACGTGATCACGGAGAGCACGACGTTGCGTTATAAGAAGATTTGGGCTATCAGTTGATTGATGTTCACTTATCAAGTCAGCTTGTCATCCCTGATGAGCGACGGAATACTGGAATCAGGAAGACAACTCAGCGTCGCCGATTCCGCAATGGAATCTCGAAGTACGTGATAGACTACCGTTAAGGCCAAGCCACCTCCCTTCGCTTCGTTCTCGATGCAGGCCTGGAAAACTGACGAGTGAAAACGTGATTTCTGATCGCTGGTCTCAGTTGCCGAACCTCGATGTCGCAATCAATCCTGTCTTGATTGATGAAGCCGATCGTTGCGATGCAATAGCGATGAATCAGCCCTCGGAACTTCACAACCGCGCTGGTGTCCCGGTAATAGAAGAAACCCGGACGCAGTCGTCATTAAACCGACGAAAGGCGATAGCTCAATCTTTCCAGTTAAGGTTCGCTGGCGAGGTGAGCCTCGAGCTCGGTGGACGCGTCCAACCTTCTGATGTTCGATGTCTTGTCGTCATTCTGATGTCGAACAATGTGCGAATATCGCGTCACCTGAGTCATCGGGCCGGTTCGTACAATGACCCGTTAAATCCAATTGAATCTTACGCGCTTACCACCTTCGGATCCCCGGTTTTAAAAGCCATCTGGACAAAATCCGGGCTTCAAGACACAAAGGGGGCTGATTCGATTCTGCTTGTCTGTGACTGTGGCAACTATTTTCGTTTGAATTCCCTCCAGAAGGGGCGAAACACGGGATGCCACAATTTAGCGAACCGACAACGGTACCAGAATAAAATTTCGCCAAGGCCCCTGCTGTCGATTGCCTGCCAATGCTCGAGGTGCTGAATCGCCCTCGATATCTGAGAGAGGTTGAGAAGAATGTCAGAACTCGTCATTCAGTCGGGCAAGCTCCAGGGGAAGCGCCTTGTTCTGCCTTCCAAGCAAATGGTGGTGGGACGGGACGACGACTGCGACTTGCGTATCGGTTCTGCACTCGTCAGCCGCAAACACTGCGTCCTGAAAAATACACCTGAAGGAATTCTGGTGACAGATCTGGGAAGTCAGAACGGAACGCTTGTTAACGACGCGCCAATCAAAGGGCCGACCCTGCTTCGAGAGGGAGATGTTCTCAGGATCGGTTCGACGTTGCTGCAAGTCCCTGTGAAGCCGAAGGCGAAGCAATCTGTCAGGAAGTTTGAAGAAAAGATCTCTGAAACGGAGATCGCAGACTGGCTGGCTGACGTCGGCTCGCACTATTCCAGCGCTGATACGGCGGTGTTACCGTCGTATACTCCCCCCGTCCCCGACGGGGCACCTGCGATGCCAGCAGACAAGCCGATGACGAACTCTGAACTTCAAAAGAAGCTCTCAGCCACTGATGAGGCCGCCGAAATTATTCGCAAACACTGGGAAGCCGTGAAGGCAAAACAGAAAACCAAATAAGCTCGACTTGCCAACCGGCGCAAGTGAGGCGCCATCAGAAAGGGCAGAATCAGAGGCTCATATCGCCTTTGCCCTGCCCTTTCCTGTTAGATGGTCCAGGACGTCTTCGCATCTCGACGGATCAGATAATTTCCTTGATCGGTTCGACATGCTCCACACCAACGAGCTTCTGGTCGAGTCCACCGAAGTAGTAGGACAGGCCGTTAGGATCGAGACCCATCTGATGCAGCACGGTGGCGTGAAGCCGCTTCACGTGCATCGGAGATTCCACCGCAGCCGAGCCAAGTTCATCGGTTGTGCCGACGCTGACTCCTCCTTTGACACCTCCCCCGGCCATCCACATCGTGAATCCATACGCGTTGTGGTCGCGCCCTGTTCCCATCGCGTATTCTGCTGTTGGTTGCCGACCGAACTCTCCACCCCAGATCACCAGGGTGTCCTTCAACATTCCACGCTGCTTCAGGTCTTTAAGCAGCGCTGCGATGGGCTGATCTGTATTGCCCGCGTGGAAATTGTGGTTCTTTTCCATATCACTGTGGGCATCCCAATTCGCGTCGTTATGGCTACCGCCGGAATACAACTGGATGAACCTGACACCCCGCTCAACCAGTCGACGAGCGAGCAGGCAACGTCGGCCGAAATCCTGCGTTCGCGGCTTGTCGATTCCATACATTCGCTGCGTTTCTTCGGTCTCCTGTGAGAAGTCGACTGCCTCCGGCGCGTACTGTTGCATCTTAAAGGCCAACTCATAGCTGTTGATGCGCGCGGCCAATTCGGAATTGTCTGACCGCGTCGCCGCGTGTTCCGTGTTGAGATCTTTGAGCGCGTCCAGCAGTTCCCGCTGCATGGCCCGTGTTGTGCCTGCGGGGGTGTTGAGGTCGATGATGGGTGACCCCTTTGAGCGAAGAATTGTTCCCTGATAGGTCGCGGGCATATATCCGCTCGACCAGTTCTTTGCTCCGCTGATTGGACCCCCGGACGGATCGAGCATAACGACGAATCCCGGCAGGTTCTCATTGACGCTTCCCAGCCCGTAGTTGACCCAGGAGCCCAGGCACGGACTACCGGAGGTAATCTTTCCTGAGTTCATCATGAGCATGGCGGAACCGTGGATGGGCGAGTCAGCAGTCATGGAGTGCAGAAACGCGATGTCGTCGACGCAGGTGGCCAGATGAGGGAACAGATCACTGACCCATTTGCCGCACTGGCCGTACTGGTGGAAATCCCAGCGAGGTTCGACGATGCGGCCCTGATTTTTGTGACCACCGCGTCCGAAAGTTTTCACTTCAATGGTCTGGTTGTCGCGGCCCTTCATGGCCGGTTTGTAATCAAACGTGTCAATGTGGCTCGGACCACCATACATGAAAAGAAAGATCACATTCTTGGCTTTGGGGGCGAAGTGCGGATCCTTAGGCGCTAACGGATTCTGGTGCCCGGTGATGCCAGCCGCATGCACCTGAGACCGTCCGAAGCGATCACGCTGAAGCATCCCAGAGAGGGCGGTTCCAGCGAAACCTGCACCGGACTGCCAGAGAAACTCGCGCCGCGTTCGTCCACAGAAGTTAGAGTTGGACATCGTTTTCTTCCTGATCATCTAGAGCTGTATGCCGGTTTGAGGCGGACGAATCTGACTGAAGCTCATGAAGCCAGGTCAGCGACTCGCCAACATGGATTTCAACATCAGTCGAGGTAGATCGACTCGTTCAGATTCAGTGTCATCAGACAAAACTGTTCCAGTGCCTTGTCCGCAGACAATCCGTGTTTGGTCTTAAGGTCATGGATCAGTTGGATACCGCGGTCAACCATGACCGGGTCGGGCTCTCGATTGAGCGCGATGCGATAGGCCTGGATCACCTGTTGCTTCAGTTCGGTCCCTTTCTCATCCTTCAATCGTGCCGCAAACACGACCGCCTGTTGATTCAGGAATTCCCCATTAAGCATCCCGAGTGCCTGCGTCGGCTGGGTGGTGGTGAATCGCGCTGCGCAACTGTTGTCCGTATCGGCTACATCGAAGTCAGAGAGGATGGGGAGAATCAGTGAGCGTTTCACCTGGACGTAGACGCTTCTGCGGGATTGGTCTTCCTCAGATGACTCGTTCCACCCTGCTCCCGGGACGGACTGTCCCGCTTTGACTTCGTCGCTGATTTTGGGAAAAACTCCCGGTCCGTACATCTTGAGATTGAGTTTCCCGCTCACGGCGAGGATCGTATCGCGGATTTCTTCTGCACCCAGGCGCCGCATATCGTGCCGCCAGAAGAGATTGTTCAGTGGGTCGACCTCCAGCGGATTGGGGCCGTTGGTTGCACTCTCCTGAGACGACGTCTCTGCAGAGCGATGTGGTGCTCGTGACGACATGCGATAAGTGTTCGACAGGACGATCAACTTCTGCAATCGCTTGATCGACCAGGGTGCGCCGGGAATCTTGCGAGTGGCCCCTGCTCCATCGGCATCGGCACCGCGCGTGAATTCGATCGCGAGCCAGTCGAGCAATTCGGGGTGAGTCGGGGGATCGCCGAGCAATCCAAAATTGTTCGGTGAGCGGACGATGCCGCGTCCGAACAGATGCTGCCAGATCCGATTGACCATCACGCGGGCTGCGAGACGGTTGTCCGGTGCAGTGATCCAGTTCGCCAGAGCGAGTCTTCGTCCGGAACTCGTCGCACCGGCAGGAGGCTCGGGGATCCGAGCATCGCCGCCACCAAGGGCGGAAAGATAGGCCGGAACCACTTTGTCCCCGGGAGACTGCGGGTTTCCTCGCTTCAGCAGCATCGTCTCAGGTGGCGTGGGACCGACTTCGGTCACACAAAGCGCCATGTCCACGTTGACCTTTTGATTCTTCTTCTGTTCCAACTGCTTCAAGAGTTCCGTGTATTCCAGGTAGCGTTTTTCACCCAGGAGGGTCGGTCCCTGACTCGTGATCAAGCTCTTGAAGTCTCGCTGCTTCGTCGGAGCCGATTCCCCGAGTGAAGCATCATTGCTGATCGCCGACAGGTAACGGTTTGTAAAACCAGGACCTGACCACTTTACAATCAGCTCTTTGGCGCCGGTCGGTCCCTGGAAATAGTCCAGGCGAACCGGAGTACGTCCTTTCTTGAGTTCGATCGTTCGCTTCTGGGGATTTCCTGTACCGTGGATCCCATCATGCAGCAGAACTTCCTGCCCCTGGATCGAAAGGCGTGAACCGTCGTCGGAATCCAGAGTAAAAGTATACTCGCCGTCTGCGGGGACCTTCAAAATCCCTTTAAACACGAATCCGAACGAGAATTCACGTGACGCTGGCGTAATGTCGAAGAAGCCCTGCTCCAGCTTGCCAGTCGTTTCAGGTTTCAGCAAATCAAAGTCGGGCAATTTGTCCCACGTGTCACGGTAAAAGCGGTACTCCAGATCGTCGAGATCGGGTGATTGCTGGCCAGTCGTCTGTGAATTCAGCTTCCCCCGAAACTCTTGTTCGATCTTTGTGATTGACGCCTGGATCTGGTCGAGTTGAGCCTGGTGCTCTTTCACCGCTGCCAGATAATCCTGCTTTGCGGCCTCGTCGCGGAAGATTGGCCGCTCGACATTGGGATTGGGATAGCCGTTGGGCGTGATCCCCTGGAAGAACGAGAGGAAGCTGTAATAGTCCTGCTGCGGAATCGGGTCGATCTTGTGGTCGTGACAGCGAGCGCAGTTCACCGTCAAGCCAAGGAAGCCTTGCGCGGTCGTGGTGATGATGTCATCGAATCCATCGAAGACTGCCAGAAGTCGATCGGCCGGTTCGTCGTCCCATTGGCCGAGCCGGTAGAAACCCGTAGCGATCAAGCCATCGGATCCTGCGTCGGGCAACTCGTCTCCCGCCAGTTGTTCACGTACGAACTGGTCGTATGGTTTATCGCTATTGAATGCGCGAATGACGTAGTCGCGATAACGCCAGGCATTGGGCTTGGGCCCGTCTCGCTCGAAGCTGTTGGTGTCGGCATAGCGGACGACATCCAGCCAGTGCCTGGCCCAGTGCTCGCCATAACGCTCTGATGCGAGCAGTCGATCGACGAGCTTTTCGTAGGCGTTCGCGGACTTGTCTGAAATGAATGACTGAATTTCTTCTCCCGTTGGAGGAAGCCCGGTCAAGTCGTATGTCAAACGACGGATCATCGCGAATTTTTCGGCTTCCGGAGCGGGCTTCAGTCCTGCCTGCTCGAGTTTATGGAGTATGAACGCATCAATCGGGTTCTTGACCCATTCCGAGTTTTTCACTTCGGGAGGGGGCGTCGACTGCAGGGGAAGAAAGGCCCAGTGCTCTTTCCAGTCAGCACCTTGGGCGATCCAGGCGGTCAGCAGTTCAATCTGTTCGACAGTCAGCGGTGGACCTTCGGGGGGCATGCGGAGCGAATCATCCGTGGCAGTGATTCTCCGAAGAATTTCACTCTCGTCCGGCTGTCCAGCGACGATCGGCTGAGCTCCAGAAGGCAACTTTTTGAAGACCGCGTGTTTGTCGTTTAGTCTCAGGTCCGCCTCGGCAGTATCCGGTCCATGGCAAGCGAAGCACCGTTTTGCCAGAATCGGCTGAATCTGGCGTCCGAAATCGATTCGGTCAGGCGATTGCGCGAATAGTCCAGAGGGAGCAACAAAGATGCTGCTGATCAGGATGACAGCCATCAGCCACTGTAATTGTCGTTTGCAAACCACGTTCATCCTTCCGCTTTCTGTCTCATTTGCGCTCGAATCGCATCGACATTGGTCGACGCTCTATCATACCGTTTTCAAGTCAAATCGCCATGAGTCGATCCGACCAAAAGCTATCGGAAACCGACATTCGGCCTGCGGGTGCCTTGGTTTACGTCGTTCGGGCAGATACCGACGATTCTCGGGAATGGCTGTCAGAATCGCCCATATGTCCTGAGCTGCAGCGATATCGAATCCGACATTTAGCCGTGGCCAAAATGGCTTCTCCGTTTCAAATCGTGAGGACACGGTTGTCCGGAAGTTATTTCCTTGCCTGTTTTGGCGGGGAAGGTCGAGTTCTCGTCGACGGTCGTTGGACGGATTGCGGGCCGGGGCAGGCAGTACTGCTGCCACCTGGCACGCTTCAGGCGTTTCACACGACACCAGGCCGAGTGTGGGACTTTTGCTGGGTTCGTTATCAGGAACGTGCCGGTCAACAGCCATTGATCTCGGCACATTCACCCGTCTTGACCGAATTCGATCCGGAAGGGTTGCGTCTGGCGATTCTAGGACTCTATCACGAGTGCCTGTCGCGGCAGAGCGTCATCTTATCGGCTAGCAACACCCCACCCTCGGACCAGACCGTCGTCGGACGATGGATCGATCTGGTGAATCACTACGTCCTGCGGTTTGCAGTACCAACGCGACTGGACGCCCGAATCTGGCAACTCTGGGAACAGGTCGCAGCATCACTGGACCAATCGTGGACCGTCAAACAGATGGCAGAAATCGTGCATCTCAGCGAGAAGCAACTCCAGCGTCTATGCCTCCGGGAGCTCGGTCGCACTCCGCGGCAACAACTGATCTGGTTGCGTATGAGGAAAGCGGCGGAGTTACTGTCAGAACGAAGTTCTACGGTCGAATCCATCGCCACTCGCGTTGGCTACAAGAACCCCTTCGTCTTTTCCTCCATCTTCAAACGGGTTATGGGCTGGTCCCCCTCCAATTATCCTCATCGCAAGTGATGAAGATGCTTTCACAGAACTGACGGACACAGCTACAGTGACCCGATCTCTCGTATCACCGGTTTGGCCGCACTGGATTTCTCATTGATTTATTCCTTGTGAGATCCGGTTCCGGCATCACCAGCAGTGTGAGTCGTCAGGACTTAAGCTCCACAGGCAACTCGTCAATCTTTGCTGCCAGAATAAAATCGTTCTCGGACAGGCCGTCGATGGCGTGAGTCCAGATCTCGATTGTCACATTCCGATAACCGGCAATATGCAGATCGGGGTGATGCCCTTCTGCTTCTGCGATCTCTGCAACTTTGTTGAAGAATCGCATGCCCGCCATAAAGTTCTTCACGGTCCAATCCTTGCGAATTCGTTTGCTGTCGGCCGTGAGCGACCAACCGGAGAGCCGGGTGAGTTGTGCTTGCGCTTCATCGTTTGTCAGCTTGGGAACGCCTCCTTCGCACGGCAGGCAGCGTTTTGCTCGGAGTTGTTCTGCACTTTGAGTCGTCATGATTTTTCTTCCAGAAGTGTCGTGAATTGTGGGCTTAATATCGTATTATAACATTTCCCGTGATCCCGCATGACGAGTTGAGGAGAAATCCAGATGGCGGACGCAATGCACTTCGAAGAACTGCTGCTGCGAGAATCGACTCGCCGTCACTTCTTTCGAGACTGTCGGGTGGGACTGGGGGGGATGGCACTGAGTGGTTTGATGGGCTCTGGTCGCGCAGCCTCTGCAGAGCCGCAACCAACGGGATATGGCGGTCGCGATCGACATCACCCGGCAAAAGCAAAGTCCGTCATTTTCCTGTTTATGGCAGGTGGTCCCAGTCAGCTAGAACTGTTTGATCCCAAGCCCAAATTGCAAGAGCTCAATGGGCAGGTCATTCCCGAGTCATACGTCAAAGGGAAGCGATTTGCCTTCATCAAGCCAGACGCGGCACTTTTGGGGACCGACCGCAAATTCGGTCGATATGGAGAGTCAGGGGCCGTCATCAGTGATTGCCTTCCCCATCTCGCGACCGTCTCAGACGATATTTGCATCGTCCGCTCAATGTCGACGGACGTCTTTAATCATGGCCCCGCAAAGCTCTTCATGAACACGGGATCGCCCCAGTTCATGGGCCGACCCAGCATGGGTGCGTGGGTGACCTACGGAATCGGAAGCGAATCGCAAAATCTTCCGGGCTTCATGGTGTTACAGTCGGGACCTCGCGGACCTCGCGGCGGGGCTCCCCTGTGGTCCAGCGGATTTCTTCCCACCAAGTACCAGGGCGTTCCCCTGCGCTCCGGGAAAGAGCCGATCTTGAATCTGGGAAACCCGCCTGGAATGAGTTCCGTTCAGCAGCGCGATTTCATTAGTGCGGTGAACGATCTCAACGGAATTCGCCACGAGTTTACGCAGGATTCGGAAATCGCCACACGCATTGCCTCGTATGAGATGGCGTATCGCATGCAAACCAGTGCCCCTGATTTGATGGATCTTTCCGGAGAGACGAAAGAGACCCTGGAGCGGTATGGGGCGGAACCGGGGAAACACTCCTTCGCCAATAACTGTTTGCTGGCACGGCGCCTGGTCGAGCGCGGCGTTCGGTTCGTCCAGCTTTACCATACTGACTGGGATCACCACGGTAACGTGGGAACGGAACTCGGAACGTCGCTCGATGAGCGATGCAAGGAAGTTGATCAAGCATCCGCAGCCCTCGTCTATGACCTGAAGCGGCGTGGTTTGCTTGATGAAACAATCGTGATATGGGGAGGAGAGTTCGGTCGAACGCCCCAGGGAGAACCACGGGATCTGAAGGGGCGTGACCACCATGTGGAAGCTTTTACCATGTGGCTCGCGGGGGGCGGTATTAAGACCGGTCAGACGATCGGAGCCACTGACGAGATTGGATATTACGTCACCGAAGACAAGATCCACGTACACGACCTGCATGCAACAATGCTGCATCTGTTAGGGATCAATCACCTCAACCTGACATACAAGTTCCAAGGGCGGAATTATCGACTGACTGACGTGCATGGCCAGGTCGTCGACAAACTGCTCGCATGAAGAACTGGCGGCCGGTGACTGTGAGCGAGTAACCGTGAGCTCGTGCTAATTGAGTCGGTAAAGTGTTCCGTCTGCAGCGACGGCGTAGAGCGTCTCCTGTATCTGACGCAGTCCAATCGAGAGGCCTTGGGGCAGATCGACTCGTCGCAGTTCGGTGCCGGTCCGGGGATCAAGCACGAGAACGGTCCCGTTACGACAGCCAAGCCACAGCTGGTCGCCCACGAGCAATGCAGGACCGACCGGCTCAAGATGTTCCAGTGGATACGTCCATTCTGCGGTGAGTGTCTTGCCCTGGGAAAGTGACCGTAGAGTCTGGTCTCCTGCACGCACGACAATTGACTGTCCCACTTCCCACAGTTGTCGGATCGGGGCCGGAAGACTGATCTGACTGTCGACATCGAATGAACGCGTACTGAGTTGCTTGAGACTGCCTTGTGCATCAGCCACGTACAGTGTCTCACCTCGCACAAGTGGCATGACGTCCACAGGATGATCCAATTGGAGTTCCGCCGCGCTTGCAAGATGAGGAATGTCACCTGTCCGAAACTGGACCCTCGTCAGACGGCCCTTCCCGTCAATCGCGATGAGTTCGGTATCGCTGATCCGAACGAGATGAGTCCACCGATGTTCGTCCGATTCCCCGACGGGCAGAATCAGATCCTGCGCGGCCTTGCGGTTACCGGACAGCAGCTTCAGGCGGGAAGGAAGTGGGACCACGATCCCGTCATTTAATTGAACGGGATCTGTCTGAGGAATCTCATCCAGTTTATGGCTTTCGACTAGCTGGCCCGATGCGTTGAGTACGTGCATCTGGACAGTTTCGCCTGCTGCGACGATGGCGATGCGCTGGTCGTGCAAGACCGTTGCTCGTAGGGGATGGCTGATGTTCGCGGGCAGATTCAGGTCCGTTCCGGACTTCAGTTCAATTCCCCCCTGCGCCAGTCTCGTTTTCCCGATGTTGTAAACAGTCCCGCTTTCTCCGACAGAAATCAGGCCGCCATCGCGAGTTGACACCATCGTCAAAGGGCCGTCCCCCAGGATGCATCGCCAGGGGCTTGTCAGACGTTCCCGTTCGAACGCGGAAAAGGTGACTGCTTCGCTGTAGCGAGACTTTCGTGCGACGAAGAACTGTTCTCCGATTGCTTGAAGAGGTTGTGAAGCGATCCCTGGTGCTGCGAAGTTGGAATCCATGCGGATTGCGTTGCCGGTGATTTCAAATCGACGAAATGCGGACCCCGCAGACCAGAATTGATTGTCGGGGCCCAATGCCACAAACAGGGGGGAAGCAAGCTGATTGGATTTTGCGCTGGTGTCCGCCCGGTATTCACCGACTGACACAATTCCCTGATGACCCGGTTCATCAGAAACGGCGAACGCGGCAAACTGTTCTCCCGAAGAGGGAACGACGAGCTGATTACCGCGAAGCACCGGAGTATCCCTGACCTGGCCATTGATTCGGGTCGAGTTGAGTTCGACGAGAGAGTCGCCCGGCTGGCTTGCGTTCCATAATCTCAGCCTCGTGCTTTCCGCGCGGTCGTTCTCACAGACCAGTAATAAGTCCCCCATCATTAACGGAGGGGCTGTTACAGAGCCGCCTGAGTGATCGGTGAAGGTGGTTGCTGTGGCTGACAGCGCGGGTTTGGACGAGGTCGTGTGCACCGAAAGCGAATAGATCATCGCAATCTCGCCCGGTACGAGCAGGTGGTTACCGTCTCTCGACAGCACGGGAGGAGTTGCCAGGTTTTGCGAGAACGAGACGGTCGCGGAGAGGCGTCCTGTTTCGACTTCGATCCTCACCAGTTTGTTACCGCGGAGGGAACAGTAGAGCTGTCCCTCATGGATCAACGGCTTTCCAATCATCGGGGCATTCAGCGGCTGTTTCCACGCAAGTTGACCGGTTGCAACCTGACATGCCTGTAGAGTGTTGCTGCGAGTATCAAACAGGACGACGAGTGATTGCGATCCCTGCGAGACGATCGGAAAGAACGGGGTCTGGAAACCGACGACTCGCCGCCAGACCAATTCTCCGGTTGCTGGATCAACGGCGTAGCAAGAATCCTTGGCCGTGACAAATACAATTCTTCCGGTCGTCTGGTCATCCATCCGGGACCGGGAATGTGACACGGCGAGCACGGGTTCAGGAGACCAGCGCGGCTCGTCCGTGGTTTCTGCGGCGCGTTCTGTCTCATCGGTGGCGATCAATGATTTCTCCAGATCGAGCGCCTTCTGCTGTGCATCTTTGACTCGTTTGACGTTCTTGAAATCAGGGAAGGACCTGACGAGCCGTTCGCGTTCCGAAAGTGCGACCATCGGCTTTTTATCTGCAATCGCGGCGTCAATCGCAGCCATGGCTGTGTCGAACGTTCGCTGTTTTTCAATCGCATTCTTGGCCCTGCCCCGTTGTTCGACGATGCGCGCCACTGTTCCGGTGGGGGGTGCTGCCGGATCGGAATAACGCTCAAGCAGATCCTGCGCATCTTTAGACAGCACTAGCAGGTCCGGATTGTGGCTCGTCTCCGCAGTCTTAGCGGATCCCAGTGCGATCTGTTCCGCATACTGAAACAGTGTGGAATGCAGCGTCGAGAAGTCGGAATCATTCCGATGTGCTCTGATCATCTCGTTTAAACGCGCAAGGCCCTTTTCCCACGAAGGGACCGCGCCAGAGATCTCTTTCTGGATTTGAGACTTTGCCAATCCGCGCTCGGCCTGCCGTCGCAGTGCATGTCGAGGGTGCTTCTCAATAAATCGCTCAAAACTGGCGATCGCCTGCGAATACTGACCGTCGTTCATTTCAGCAACGGCACGGTCATACATGCGATTGGTCTGTTCCCGGGCCATCAGGAACCAGAAGATTCCTGTGATGAGCAGCAGCGCCAGTCCTCCCCCGGCCAGAGCCAGGACCAGCGGAGATTTGAGTACCTCCTGTTCTCCGGGGCGGACGGGCGGCCGATCAAACAGCGTCCCCGCGGACTTCGCCTGCTTTTTTGATTTTTCCCGAGGAACGTCAAGGAAATCATCCTCATTCTCATCCTCGTCGCCAAAGAGCGAATCGATCATGGCCTGTGATTCAGTGATCACCGGCCCCTCGAACAGGGAAAGATCCTCTGGTTGCTCCTCACGCTGCGGCTTTCGGTCACGCTTGCGACTGGTTGCGGGTGGTGGGGGCGGTAGCGGTGGGAGTTCGGGGGCAGGAACCTGCGCCGAATGTGGATCATCGTAAACGATGCGGCTCTCACCCAACTGTATGACATCGCCTGACTTGAGAGTCAGATGCGCCACCTTCTTCGAGTTGACTTCGACCCCGTTCCCGGTGGCTGCGGTCACTTCAAAACCGGTCTTGTTCCAACTGACCCTGCAATGCATTGCGGCAATATCGGCATCGGAGATACAGATGTCGTTGAATGGCTGACGCCCGATTGTCATAGGCTGCGAACGAGACAACTCGAATGACTCTGTCGAACCATCGTTCCGTTGAAGTTTTAGTGAAGCCATTTTGACATTCATCAAGGAAATAGGGGTTGGCATTCGGGTTTCAGCGTAACAGGGGCTGAATACCCTCAGTCTGCTTTCTTTCGCGATGTCATTCTGATTTTCTGCATTCCGACTTCATTTGCTGCGTCAATGACCGCGATCACGTGACGATGCTGGGATTGGGAATCGGCCGTCACCAGGAGTTCGGTTTTTTGTTCCTTGCGCATTTTGTCGCGCAGGGTTTCTGCCAGTTGCGCCGCATCCGCCAGCGGTTCGTCATCGATCCAGATCGTATTGCTGTCATCGATTTTGACGATGATCGATGTCCCCAACAGGTCTTCCATGATCTGAACCTGCTGGCTTGCGCCCTGCTGGTCGGGGTCAGGGAGCGGGACTTCGATGCTTTTTTGCAGACTGAACGACGCTGAAACCATGAAGAAGATCAGCAATTGAAACGTGACATCGACCATCGGTGTCAGGTCCATTTCCTCATCACCTCGACTACGCCGACGGATCGACAGCGGCGCGTATCGCTGCTCTTCGTCTTCCTCGTCTTCATCATACTCGTCGTAAACCTGGTCCTCTTTGGGGGCGTCATGGCTTTTGTCGAACGAGAACGGAGGATCGGAAGACTGCGCAGGTATCGGCGTCTCCGAAACCAGTTCCGGATTCGCGTCCAAGGGGAGATCCGACGGACCTGTCCATTCTTCTTCCTCGCTCTCAAGTTCCTCTCCGTCCCGATCGTTTGAGACCGGTTCGTCTGACTTTCGTGCCGCGTGCTCGGGTTTGTCGGTAGCGGGAACTACGTCGGGCTCGTTGTCGGCCTGCGGAATTTGTTTCGGCGCGGCTGGAGTGAAGATGTCCTGCTCGGGGACCTGGGTCTGCTCGCCGCATGTCGGGCATTCCACAACCGCACCGGCCTTCCGGCTGGAAATCGCCATCAATCCCTGACAGTGCGTGCATCGGAAACGAATCGGCATAGAAACGACCGGTAGAAGAGCGTTAGGAAAAGGTGCCGTTCAATAAGTTAGCAGTTTCAGGTAGCGGTTCGCATTCGACTTCACGTTCGCACCGATGAGCGAATCGTATTTCGTGTCCGGTAGGTTTCGGCGAACTGACCGGGTCACTCATCTGGTTTGTCTCCCACACCCATGTAGAGTTCGGCCCCTTCGACTCCTTTGATTGTTTGAGCCACCTCGTCGACGAGTCCGTGCAGAACGTCTCCTTCCGCTTTGAGGACAAACTTCTTTTTCCCGTCCCGCATGTTCTCTTCGACGTATCGGCGCACTTCATTCAGATCTGCTTCCGGTCCCTGTCCATCGCCAAGGACGATGCGGGGCGAATCGGCGGAACTCGATGGAGCAAAAATCGTGAGCACCGCGGTGCCCGACGAATCGACGCCCACGGTATGTTCCGCGGGTGGTACATCAATATCGGGAGTCCCCTGCATGGTGGAGGCGACCATGAAAAAGATGAGCAGGAGGAACGTCACGTCGATCATGGGAGTGATGTCCATTTCCCCGTCGGCAATTTTGCGCCCACCGCCGAACGATCCTCCATTCGTAAACAGGCTGCGCTTTGCCATGTCGGACACCTTGCTGGAGATTCACGTGAAGAGAGCGATCGACGGGCAGATTTCCACACGGGGATTGACTCCTGCAGCCACGAAAGAGGTCTTTTCCGAAGCTGCATCCCGTGCGACGAATTTACTTCCGTCTGGATGAGACGAGTTCAAGCTGGTCAAGGAATTTGCCAATCTGGTGTTGAACGCTGTCTGTCAATCGGCCAATCCGAACCTGCATGGACGCCATACACATGACGAGGGGAATCGCGATCATCAGACCGACGGCCGTGGTAATCAGTGCAAAGCTGATGTCGTTCGCGAGGCTGGCCGGATTCACACCTGTCGCCTGTTTACCGGCAATCTTTCCGAATGCCGCGATCATCCCCAGCACGGTTCCCTGCAATCCGAGCATGGGAGCGGTTTTTACCACGGTATTGACCCAGGACATCTGATAGTCCAGTTCTGTCAGCACTTCGCGTTCGAATGTTTCACTCATTGCCTGCCGCAGTTTGGCGGGGTGCCACTGCCGGTTTGCCATCGCAATGAGAATGAGTTGCGGAACAGCCTTGGACCAGTAGGGCGGGGAGTCGCACAAGGTCACAACTTCATCGAACTCTCGATTTTTGAGATGCTCATTCACCTGATTCAGGAATTCGTCTGCTATTGCCTCGGAGCGGAATTTCTTCTGATTGATCCGACGAAAGATCAGCACAACCAGAAAGATTCCATAAACGGCCGCGATACCCTGCATCGGATAGATCAGGTTGCTCATCAGGTCGACGAGCGCGGTCATGTCCATAAGGACTCTCCAATTTACGATGACAGAGGTTCGAAATGGCACAAAGAGAGAGGCACCAGGATGGGCGACGAAGATACCCTAAACGCCATCCGTTCGAAACCGATCGCAGGTTAGTGAGATTCCAAGATGAATAACGTCACGGGCCGCGACCAGGAATAAATCGATCGACCCAGTCACGACGACGGACTTCGATTCGCCCTGCCGTTCAGGATTGAGGATGGGTGCCCAGAGTCGGGCGGGACGGAAAGGTTCATCGTGCCTCACCGCGCGGGGCTGCGTCGTAGCGGAACTGTCGGAAGATCCTCGACAGAGTTTTGCTTAGATTTCAAGGGTAGTAACGGGGGCTCCTGCACGCTTGCCCCCGCGAGATGTCGCGAAGCACTACTGACCGAGATCAAATTGCGAATCGAAAGGCCCGAGGTCAAACGATCGCAGGGAATGTTTCCGAGCGTGCGTTGCCAGGGAACCTCCGATTGTATTCAGAAGCTGACCGTCAGGTCTCACTGATGATCGTGGTCAAGCCCCGATGCGCTGGCGTCGGCTGTCGACTGGGGGGGCCCCTGAAGCATGAGCGGAACGCGCAGTTCCGGAAAGTCCGGGTCCGTGGTTCTAATTCTCAGGAGGATCTGGGTCCGGGCTGGTGGCAGTTCGCCAGCAATCGAAACGCGGACTGTGTGCTGAAATTTGCCCGTCGGTGTTCGTGAAGTCTCGCCAATCGCAGCTTCGACGAGATCACTGTTCACGATGAGTTCCTCAATGTCGAACATCGAGCCACGTCCGTCGGTCACAGTGAAGTCATAGGTCGTGGGCTCTGACCCCTTGGGGTGATAGACGATCAGAGCCGGAGGCGAGACTGTCAGTGTCGCAGGAGGAATCTCCAGTTTCAGCGTCAACCGCGTTTCCCTTGGCTCGGGATCAGTATATTTCACATCAACCGTGTATTCGTGGGGACCGACAGTGGTATTCGCGGGTTGCATCCTGACAATGATCCGTCCCTGTTCCCCGGGGGGAATGACCTTGTCGGAATCACCCTGCAGCAACGGCGTAAGGCACCCGCAACTCGGTTCCATCGCGGTGATTCGTACCGGCTCCGTTCCCCGATTCTGAAAGACGAATGTCGCAGGGACTTCTGCGGTGGGATGAATCTTCCGCAAGTCGACGGCGTACTGATGGAAGGCTAAAGCGGGCTGGGAGGGAACTTCGATCGACAACGGAATCGATCGCACCCCCGTGTGAAACAGAATGCCCAAACTGGCAGGGGTGATCGCCATGGCCCAGGCCATCAAGTGCACCGTCACGGTATTGGTTTTATTCATAGAGAAAGTCCGCAATTGACGATGAATGATTCGGGTGATCGCCCGGCATGTGCTGAAGCCCTCGGCTTCCGCGAGCAGTTCCTGTACTACGTGCAAATCCTTCACAGATCGCCGATGTCGATGATGCGGCGGTCGAGGCAAATCTGCTGGCCATTCTCGAAACGCTTCTCTCAGCCGTTTCCAGGGGATGGGCCACCAGATTTGCTTGCCGAATCAACGCTTGACGCGAAGATGATCTGTAATTGTGTGGCTTGTAGCAGCAGTCGGTTTTCAGGGTCAACGTGAATCTGAATCCATCTTGACGGCTCTGCGGTGAGGTTTAGAATTCAGACTAGCTGGACGAGCCTGGTGTCGGCTTTGATGGGCTCGTCTCTCTTGCGCATAAGATCGGCCACGCATGCGACATTTCGTCGTCGGTGACTGATCGGATCGGCTGATATATCCGGCACATCTTCAAATGACTGACGAAAAGCTGAGACGGGGTATCATCGTTGAAGCGGCCCGTTTGATGTACTCGCGGAACGAATCCGAGTACTACCGGGCGAAGCTCAAAGCTGCCCGACGAATCTGTCGGGGCTGGGTCAAACCCTCAGAACTCCCCACGAACGCGGAGATTCGCGACGAAATTCAGCGAATGGCCACGCTGTTCGAAGGGAACGGAAGGTTTGAACGACTGAGGGAAATGAGAGTCGAAGCCCTCAGAATCATGCGGCTGTTGTCCCATTGTCGCCCTAAAGTAATCGGTAGCACTTTGACCGGACATGTCCGTCAGGGGTCCGACATTGATATCCATGTCTTCGCCAGCAGCATCGACACCGTGACGGGCAGTCTGGATGCGGAGGGAATGGACTACGAGGTTGAGAGAAAGCGGGTCCGAAAAAACGGCGAGGAACAGATCTTTACTCACGTTCATATTCGTGAACGGTTTCCGATCGAATTAACGGTGTATTCACCAGATAAATCGAGTTTCGTGTTCAAAAGCTCGATTACCGGCAAGGCAATAGAGCGTGCGACACTACCGGAATTCGAGCAATTTCTACGCAGCGAATATCCCGATGCCGACCTCGAAGTCGAACTGGCAACCGCAGATGAAGCGATTGATCGCTTCCAGGTTTACCGCTCGTTGCTGATTCCTCTGGAAACTGTGATGCAGGATGAGTACTACCATCCCGAAGGGGACGTTCTCTATCATCTGCTACAATGCTATGTCCTGGCGCGTGACGAGCTGCCCTACGACGAAGAGTTCCAACTCGCAGCACTCTTGCATGACATCGGTAAGGGGCTCGACAAAAACAATCACGTCGAAGCGGGTCTCGAAGCTCTTGAGGGGCACATCACCGCCCGAACCGCCTGGCTGATTGAACATCACATGGACGTTCACAAGATTCGTGACCGAACCATCGGACATCGAGCCTACCAGCGGTTGCGCGAGTCGCCCGATTTCGAAGACCTTTTGCGATTGGGAGCCTGTGACCGCGGAGCACGCGTTTGCGGTGCGATTGTTCCCGACGTTGAAGATGCGCTCGATGAACTGCGGGATCTTGCCCGAACGTATGGGTGATCAAACGGGGGGCAGCAATCCCTGTCTGAGATGTCAGAGCTTCACGTTGTCGCTCTCTTGAACCCGTGGGATTGAAGGTCTCGTAAACGACTTACTGTCCCGAGCCGTCGTGCGCTTCCTCGCCTATGCCTTCAGGTGCGGGGCGAGGAGCGTATGTCATCACGACCTGTGGATTTTTGAACTGACATCTCCAGTTGCAAACGCAAAGTGCCAGATGGCCCGATTTTTGGTTCCTTCGGCGTGCGCGCGTAACCAAGTTGCCAGCCACGTGAAACTGGATTTCTTCTGGATTGACGACCAGTTTGATTTCCGTCCATTCCCCCGTATCGATCAAGGGCAACGGGATTGGCTCAACTTCATCTTCGGGTGCTTCCAGAACCTCGATATATCCCGTCGACTTATTTGTCCAGTTGCAGATGATGCCGCTGGTTTCCTGTTCCTCATTCGGCATAAAGACCACCTTGATACAGCCATATCGGTCCCGTGTGAGGTTGCGAAAACTCGTGGTGAATGTCCATTCAGGACTGTCGATCGCGAAAAAATTGACCCAAAGTGTGGGTGATGCAGCAGTGGCATCAAATTCAAAGTACTCTTCCGTCACTGTGACATCGTCCGGATTTCCTGCTCCGATGGCCGTTTCGTTCAGCAGACCCTTGAGCTGCTTGAAAGAGAACTTTGCCGTCGAGTCGCTAGGGGCCGATTCGGCATCCGAGGTCGCTGCACTGACCGATTCCGAGTCATTGGACGAGGATCGCTTTGTCTCCCCTTTGGGAAACGTCAGATACCCGGCCAGGACGACCAGCGAGACGATTGTCGTGGCAAACCAATGATGCTTCTTCAGCCTGGAGAGAGGCTCGGCGACCGGCTGCGCACCCATGTTTTTGCTCGAAATTTCTGCACCTGCCCGTGTGTCGGCGGGTGGAGTGACAAGATCGTCGAACTCCGGAAACCGCTGAAACTGCATGTCTGCTTGTGATTTTGACAAGAGATCGGCCACCTCTTCTGCAGAGCGATAGCGACTCTCAGGCTTTTTTGAGTGCAATGTTGCCACGATCTCACACAATGATGCGGGGACTGACGGCACGATCGACTGAATTGCTGGGGGAAAGTCCTGGATGACCTGATTTAAAATCGCGGCTGTCGACTTTCCTTCGAACGGTGCCCTCCCCGTGATCATAAAGTACAGCACGCTGCCCAAGCTGAATAAGTCCGATCGTTGATCGACCTCCTTCCCTTCGGCCTGTTCTGGCGCCATGTACATCGGCGTTCCGGCGATCAGTCCACCTTGAGTGATGTTGATCTTCTGAATGTCACTCGCCAACCCGAAATCCGTGATCTTGACACAATGACCATTGGCTTCTTCCAGAAGAATATTGGACGGCTTGATATCCCGATGGACCAGGCCCTTCTGATGAGCGGAAGCCAATCCCCTGGCGATCTGATGACCAATCTCGAGGACGGAACTGAGAGGCAGTGGCCCCGTCACTTCGACGAGTCCCTGGAGTGTTTTTCCGGGAATGTATTCCATCACGAGAAATGGAATCGGTTCATCGTGGATCGAGTAGATGTCCACGACATTGCTATGGCGGATGGCAGCGACTGCTCGCGCTTCTGAAAGAAACTGCTGACTGGTTTCGCGTCGGGCGGTGGAGGTCGGAGCCAGTAATTTGATCGCGACAACCCTGCGCAGCCTGGTGTCGAACCCCTCCAGTACAATTCCAAAGGCTCCTCGACCGATGACTCGCCGGATTTCATAGTTCAGGAGCCGTCCGATTGAATTTTTCTCGTCGGATTTCTGCAGAATGGCGGACAGGGCTGCTTCGTCCGATACCGTTCGGATGACTTCGGTTACTGGCGCATGTTGCTGTTGCACCGCCAAGGTCTTTTCTGCAGCGGCATTGGAATCACCACCCGTGCCCCCCTGCTCTGTCCGCTTCGCCAGATCAATCGTCACCAGATCGTCCGAAGGCGGAGCATGCTTTTCCTGTTGAAGGGCATCGATGCGAGTGCAGATTCGTCTTCGCAGAGCAGTGTCTTCGTGGCAAACTCGGTCAATATATTCCTGGCGCAGTGTCAGATCCGATATGGTGAGGGCTGCGAACGAGATTTCGAGTTCGTCCATTCAAGTTACTCTCATAGAAGCACAATCGACGACTAACTGTGCTTTCTACTGTCGGACAAACCGCAGAAATGACGAGTCAGTGGACACTGCTTAAGGGGAACGCGATAGTTACCATAAACGAAAACAGATGCCAATTCATCTGGCAAACTACGCAAGTGGCGAACGACGCAGGACAGGCGCGTCGCGAATTGACAGCAGCGATCGAGAATGAATCCAGTAAACGAAAACCGACAACAGGGACAGTGCTCATGAAAAACGTGCCGGACGCCTCTCGAAGTGTGAGACCCTCCCGATTGAAGAGTGCCAACTCCTCCAATGGGCAGGACAATCAACCGTCAATCACACGCCGTGGATTTCTCGCAACGACGACGGCAGTTGCTGCCAGTACATTTGCTGCGCCCGCCATTCTTCGCGCTCGAGGTGTCATCGATAAGTTGAATATCGCCGTGATCGGTTCCGGTGGCCGTGGCGCGGGAAACCTCGAGGCCGTCGCCGGGACAGAGAACATCGTCACCTTGTGCGATGTCAATGAAAATAATCTCAACCGTGCTGCTGCCGCACATCCCCGGGCTCGGAAGGTCGTCGACTTCCGGAAGGTCTTCGATAATCCGCACGAATTCGACGCTGTGATTGTCAGCACCTGCGAACACACTCACGCATTCGCCACACTCGCTGCTTTGCAACTCGGCAAACACGTTTATTGCGAGAAGCCGCTGACTCACAGCATCTGGGAGGCACGCGTGATTCGCGAAGCGGCTGCGAAGGCAAATGTTGCGACGCAAATGGGAATTCAGATCCACTCTGGAAGTAACTACCGCCGCGTCGTGGAATTGATTCAAAGTGGAGCGATTGGACCCGTGCGTGAAGCCCACGTCTGGACCTCGCGATCCTGGGGACTGCAGTCCGCTGAAGATGCCCAACGGTTTGGTGACATCGTGTCGGTGACAGAGCGTCCAAAAGAGGAAGATCCGATTCCTCAAGGCTTGGACTGGGACCTCTGGCTCGGTCCCGCACCCGCACGTAAGTTCAACAACGTCTACTTCCCCGGGCCTAAGTGGTATCGGTGGTGGGAATGGGGCAGCGGCACGATGTCCGACCTCGGAAGTCACTTTAATGACCTCCCCTTCTGGGCGCTCAAACTGCAGGCGCCACTGACGATTGAAGCGAGCGGCCCTCCGCCGCACCCGGACCTGGCACCCGCCTCGATGCATGCGAGCTACGAATATGGCGCGCGGGGCGACATGCCTCCTGTTCGTCTCACGTGGTATCAGGGGACGCATAAGCCAAAAATCTGGACGGAAAAGGGAATTCCCCAGTGGGAGAATGGTCATCTGTTTATTGGAGATAAGGGAATGTTGCTGTCAGACTATGGCCAGCACATCCTGCTTCCCGAAACCCAGTTCAAGGACTTCAAACGTCCGGACCCATTCATTCCCGAGTCTCCCGGGCAGCAGGCAGAGTGGGTACGGGCTTGCAAAACGGACCTGAAGACGACATGCAACTTCGAGTATTCCGGGTGGCTGACCGAAGCGAACCATCTTGGAAACGTCGCCTACCGAGTCGGCAAGAAGCTGGAATGGGACGCTCAGAAGCTGAAATGCCCCAACGCGCCGGAAGCAGATCAGTACATTCGCCGCGAATATCGACCAGGCTGGAAACTGATCTGAACTGGCCGTCTTTCCGGAAGCCGACTATCGACCGATCCTCATGATGTCGGCGCATTTCCAGCCAGCGCTAGACATCGTGAGGCGAGTCGGTAAGCTTTTTGATGTGACGGGCTGGCCAGATGTTAGGCCGGCAACTGCCCCTGTTTCGACTCCAACGAGGACCATCATGGACGACGTCCAGTCTTGCTGCCGCCGATGGATTACACCCCTGCTGGGAATGGCATTCATCGCGGCCGTTTCCGTGATCGCTCAGGCACAATCGTCCAAGTCGATCAATGTTCGTGTTGTCGACAAAGAGGGATACGACAAGGTCATCGCTGCCAACAAGGGTAAGGTGATCGTTGTCGACTGCTGGGCGACCTGGTGCGTCCCCTGCCGGAAGGCATTTCCCAAGACGGTGGAAATGAGTCAGAAATTTGCTGACCAGGGGCTTGTCGTGGTGTCGCTCTGCTTCGATGACCCCGTCAAAGGGAAGGTTCCTGAAAAGGTCAAGCAGTTTTTGGCTCTCAACGATGCTCACTTCGAGAACCTGGTCAGTTCGCTGGATATTTCCGGTGAGGGATCTGACGTCTTCGAAATCGCGGACGGCGCGTTGCCCCATTTCAAGATCTACGGCAAAGATGGCAAGCTGTTCAAGGTTTTCGAGAGCGGCGATGACAAAGAGTTCAAACACGAAGACATTGAAGCAGCGGTAAAAGCGGCGATTCAGGTCAAACAAAATTAAGTCTCGTTGAAGCGCAACCTATTTTGACTCTCACAATTCCGACCATTGACTGTTCTGTTCAGGATCCATTCGAAGCCCTCGCCGAGCTACGGCAGAAGCTGAGTCCGCAAGGGGACATTGTCTCCGACGCGGGGCGCAATCGCACGATTGCACTGTTCGGCGAACCGCTCGCTCCTCGTCAGGTCGTGCAGCGAATCTGTAAAGACGTGCGGGAACGCGGACTTGAAGCGGTCCTGCACTACACAGCAAAGCTGGACAATAAAGAACTGTCCGCGGAGTCAATCCGGGTCAGCGATGACGAAATCGCGGCTGCCCACTCGGCCTGTGATAAGCGTTTCCTGGCGGCAATCCGGCGGATTAAAGAGAACATCACCGAATTTCAGACGCGAATTCTGCACGAGGATGTGAATCTGGTTCGTCAGGACGGCACCAGCCGGGTCGAGTTGCGTCAGCGGTACCTGCCACTTCGACGAGTCGGTATCTGTGTTCCCGGTGGAGCCGCGGCCTATCCATCGACTGTGCTGATGACGGCCGTTCCTGCCAGAACTGCGGGTGTGAAAGAGATTGCCGTCGTTGTCCCCCCGACCGAATTTGGTGGATATAACCCGTTCCTACTGGCTACCTGTGCTGAAGTCGGCGTGACGGAAATTTACCGGATTGGGGGAGCCCAGGCGGTGGCGGCAATGGCCTACGGCGTAGAAGGATTGCCACGCGTCGATAAGATCGTCGGCCCCGGCAACCTGTTCGTCGCACTCGCGAAACAACACGTGTTTGGTGAAGTCGATATCGACAGCATTGCTGGTCCGAGCGAAGTCGTCCTGCTGGCAGACGAATCTGCTGACGCACGATATGTGGCTGCAGATCTGATTTCGCAGGCAGAGCATAGTCCAGGTTCCGGAGTCCTGATTACCTGGCACGCTCCACTCATCGCCGAAGTCCAGGCTGAACTGGTCCGGCAGTTGGAGAAGCTTCCTCGCGGTGATTTGGCGCGAGCCAGCCTCAACGACTACGGGGCACTTGTGGTGGCGCGTGACGAAGACCAGGCCGTTGCTTTGGCGGATTGGCTAGCTCCCGAACATCTGCATATTTCGACAAACGAGGCCGAAAGAATTCTGGGACGGATCCAGAATGCGGGGGCAATCTTCGTCGGACATTCAACACCCGTTGCGGTGGGGGACTACTTTGCCGGCCCCTCGCACGTCCTGCCGACAGGGGGAACTGCCCGATTCGCGAATGGACTTTGTGCCAATGACTTCCTGAAGCGCTCGAGTGTGATTTCATTCAACCGTGACGCGCTGGAAGATGCGGCTGACGACATCCGGCGACTGGCGGAAGTGGAGGGTCTCACGGCCCACAGTGCCAGTGTGGACGTTCGACTGGAAGACTGAAGCAGCAGGTCCGCTCAAGCAGAGGAGACTTGTCGAAGTGAATTCGGCAACTACTGCACACGGGCGTGATCTCTCTCTCTCGATAACTACCGGGGCGTGCCCATGAGGCGCGTGTCCAGCCTGAGCGATTTTTGCGGAATGGCAAGAGCTCTGCGACGCACCCAGGCTGTTTGGCATGGGACGAGGCTGCAGTCACGGATGAGTTCTGCGGCTCACGAGTGGAGGGGCCGTACAGGAAACTTCTGCCGTTGGCCCGACGCTGCTGGAGATTCACCGAATCCGCCAGAGTTAAGCTGGGGAATTCATGTATGATTCGGCGCCGGACTTATTGCCAAAGTCCCCAAAGTCACCTCAACCGGGTGAAGCGTTTCGTTTGGTGTAACCGATCCGAAAGATGTGCTGGGGTGTGAGACACATTCCAGGTCTTCCGTGTGTTCGCGTTCACCAAAGGATGCGCGAATGGTTGAACATCATTCAAAGTATGTGTTGTGGGCTCGCCGTCTTCGATGCGGAGCGATCGCAGGTCTGACATCGATTTCCCTGGTTGCGGCCGAATCGATGGACCTGCGAGCCGACTGGCCACTCTCGAGTCGTAAGAAGACCGTCGAAACGGCGGAGACGAGACAGGCTCGTGACTTCAACAATGCGATTCGCAAGTTGCTGGCCGAAGCGAAGGCGCATGCCGATCGTGGTGAAATCGACCGCGCGATCTACATGGCAGACCGGGCCGCGAGCATTTCGGAGTCTTCCGCGAAGCTGGTTCAGTGTGCTCCTGATGTTTCCCCCACGGCAACGGCGAATTACGTCAGCGAACTTCGCTCGCTCCGCAGCGAAAGGCTGAAGCGACAGGGGACGACTCCTGAGATGCTCGCTAAATCGCTGCCCGCCACCCCGCCAGGCGGAAAGAACGGTCAACATGCCAAAGTGGGGGGCGGCAGCGCCCCAGGCGAAGTCGCAGAAACGAAACGCAAGGCTGGCTCGCAGACCGCTCTTTCCTCTGCGGAGAAAACTCAATCCGTTGCCAGGAAGTCCGGGATTCCCTCCTCTGTTGCGAATCTCGAGCAACCCGTACGTGCCTTGAAGGGGGCTGACACAACGGATTCCTTCACAGGGCGGTCCGAATCTTCCGAGCTGGCTAATCCTGCTACGGCAAATACCTCAACAGGACACGGTGAGAACGCGGCATGGGATCCCGTGTTCGATGTCGCTTCCAGCACGTTCTCACCGGAAGGACCCCCAACTGAGGCTCCGCCGAGCGTTGACGATCCTGCTTTGGACGTGGCATCCGTTGGAGAGGCTGCCCAAGCCGCAGGCCCGATTGCGTCAAGCTTCTCGGGCGATCGCACGGACGGTTCGCTGGACACAGGCAACTTGACCGGAATGCCAGAAGTCAGTGGACCTCCTCTAAAACTGCGAGAACGACAACGCGACATCAGCACGGACACCCTCTCTGAATCTGTCGAGGATCTTGCGGAAGTCACGTCAAGCAAGGAGCGGCCGATCGTCGCTCCCTCCCAAGATGCGGGCGTAAACTTCGACACGGATCAAGTTGATATTGAGGAGGATGCTTTAGCCGCTTCGTTGAGTTCACTCCCAACGGAGGCAAGTACGGGTGGACTGAAACTCCGCTCGCGGTACCAGGCGCCTTCGAGTCAAACTCCTGCCGTGACAAGTTCGCAGGAGAGTTCGGCAGCAGATGAGGATTCTGCGGGTCTGGACATGCCAACTTCAGATGAGTCAGTAGCGTTTGCTCCTGAGCAGTTGTCCGTTGAGGAACCCCAGGACGTTGACAATCCAAAGCATTCTGCCGGGCTGAAACTGAGATCACGCTATCTGGAAAAAACGGCGCAAGTGTCGGATGCCTCGCACTCAAGTTCGGAGTCGGCCCAGCAGTACCCATCTGCAAAAGAGCTGCCGGCAAACGGATTCCCGGTCGAACAGGTCTACGAGCTGCGACGACGTCTGGAGGCCAAATCGAAGTTCAATCCCGGAGAACCCGTAACGACGTCACACGAGACCGGTGAGTCAGCCGCGATGGAACGCGCAACTGCTCCTGCGGTCGTGGAACTGGCCCGTTCTCCAGTATCGACTCCTCGTACTTCGCTCAAGCTGCGCAAGTCCTACGATCGTGCCGCAGATGTGATTCCTGTTTCGTCAGAAGTGGAAGCAAAGCCATTGATTGAAACGGCAACTTCGAAAGATCCGAAGGGTGAGGCTTACAAGAATTCTGACGACGATGCGGACATGATCCCGTCGGGACCGTCGCCCTCGATCATCGACTTGCCGAACGCTCCCGACACTGACAGCGCGAAATTCCCCGCAGACCAGCCTCCGCTTCGGCTTCGCAAAAAGGTGACGAAGGGGAACGAAAGCGCCAGTGCATCTCCGTCGGCGTCCCTGACGCAGCCAGAACGGGTAGAGTCGGCGGCAAGTGTTGCTCCTCTGCCTCCCGGAATTGATCAAACGGAACCGACATCACAAAGTCGATCTGTGCCCGTCAAAGCTACGAAGGTGGGTATGCAATCGAGTCGTGATTCGATATCAAAGAGTGCAGTTCCGGCAACCGTGAAGACCGGAGGAAAAACAGCCGCAGTCGTTGCGAAGGCGTCTGGCAAGACGGCCCTCAAAAGGCAGGTAACCACGTTTGAGGATGATCAGGCGGCGATTAGTCGATCGGTGATGGCAAATGGGCCCGTACAGCGATTCGCTCAGATGTTCAATCTACCCCAAAAAACTGCGGCCTCAACCATGGGAGTTGTCGGCGTTGTCATGATGATCGGTGGACTGTGGTTGATCAGGGCGATGCTTCGAGTTAATCCCGCTTAAGTGGAGTCATGGCGATGCGAATTGGCGTTCCGCGAGAAGTCAAGCTGGATGAATATCGTGTCGCAATGCTCCCGGTGGGAGTTGAGGAGCTGACGAAAGCCGGGCACGAGGTTCTGATCGAAACCGGAGCGGGATCCGGAAGTGGGTTGACTGACGAAATGTACGCCGCCAACGGCGCACGCATCGTGGCGACAGCCGCCGAGGTGTGGGGATCTTCAGAACTGGTCGTGAAGGTCAAAGAGCCGCAGCCTCAGGAATGGCCTCTGCTGCGCTCGGGACAACTTGTCTTCACCTATTTCCACTTTGCGGCCAGTGAGGAATTGACGAGGAATGTGCTGGCTCGTGGAGTAACGGCCATTGCCTACGAGACGCTACGCGGTCCCAGGGGGGATCTCCCCTGCCTGACTCCGATGAGCGAAGTCGCTGGTCGAATGAGTATCCAGGAGGGGGCGAAGTATCTCGAGCGCCCGCAGTTAGGCCGCGGCATTTTGCTGGCGGGGGTTCCGGGAGTGGCTCCTGCGCATATCGCGATTCTCGGCGGTGGGGTCGTGGGTAAGAATGCGGCCCGCATTGCCGCCGGGTTTCAGGCAGATGTCGTCATCCTGGACGTGAACGTCGATCGACTTCGCTATCTCGAAGACATCATGCCCTCAAATGTGAATACCGTCTTCAGTGACCGTCATAACATTCGTGAGCAACTGCAACTGGCTGACCTGGTGATTGGTGCCGTGCTGGTGGAAGGTGCCCGTGCTCCACGACTGGTCACTCGTGAAGACCTGAAATTGATGAAGCCCGGTGCGGTCATCATTGACGTCGCCGTCGACCAGGGAGGCTGTGTCGAGACCTCCCGCCCCACCACGCATTCCGAGCCAACGTATGTGGTCGATGGCATCGTCCATTACTGTGTCACGAACATGCCGGGGGCCGTCGGAAGGACCAGCACCCACGCGTTGTGCAATGTGACGCTTCCCTACGTTGAACGTCTTGCCAAACTAGGGCTTGCTGGGGCGGCGGCCGCTGATCCGGGATTCGCTAACGCGATCAATCTCCATGCAGGCAAAGTCACCTATCGTCCGGTCGCAGAGACCTTCAACATGCCATTTTCGCCGTATCAGCCTTGACCAGTGGTGGCGTAAACTGAAGTCCCAGGGTCCTCACACCGCGGGAAAGACCGGACGGAAGTTTGTTTGCCCGCAAAATTGCGCTGCTCAGACGCTCGCAGGCGCAGATTGACCACCTGATCCGTGAAACAGACTTGGTGCGTCTGTGCCCCCACCCGATAAAGACTGGTCCGACGTCAGTTCATCATCACCCGACGAATGAAATAGAGCCCTGCCAGCAGCAAGGTCAGGTTGGCCATCCAGGCAGACCAGATGGGGTCGATCTGACCGCTTTTCGCCATGTTCTGCGTCATCATCGAGATCGGATAATAGACGGTCAAAATGGGCAGGAAGCAGAACAGGAAGCAGGTAAGAAACTGCTTTTTCGCCATCAGAATTGCGAAGGGGCTTCCCAGCAGTACGAAGAACAGACAGCTGACGGACATTGCGAACCGGTTATAGTATTCGGTTCGCATTCCATGAATCGTGTTCATTGCAGAATCTAATCTTCGTTGATGACGCTGAAAGTTGATGCTGTTCAGACTGTCAAAATCACCACGAGAATAAGCGAAGGCGACCTCAATCGCCTGAATCCGGCGGGTGTCGTTCCGCAGGCGGTGCATTTCGTCGATCTTCGTCACCAGATCCTGCGTCCTCAGCACGCGGTTTCCGGCGGATTCCCCGCGACTGGGGAGCTGCTGCGGAATTCGATCATGGTAGACGAACAACGTGGTGTTTTTGCTGCCGAGATTCCCCTGCATCCCCCACAGGCTCAAATAGAATTTCTTGTTCTTCACATCGAATTCGATTTGAGCCTCTTTGGCTTGCATGATGAGTGATTCGCCACCCGGCGGGGTGTAACGGATCGTGGGGTGGATCAGCGTACGACCACGGACACCGGTCACGTTGATCGAGATTCCATGGTCCTTGTCGTTGATCTGATTCTCTGTTCTGAGCTTGTCGAAAATGATGTCTTCGATCGCCATTGCGACGATTCGTTCAATGTTTCCGAAGGCCCACGGAATGATCTGATCCGTAAGGAATAGTGCGACGATGCTGAGGACACCTGCAATAAAGAACGATGGCCACATCAGGTGCATAATGTGGATGCCCGCCGCGCGGACCGCGATGATCTCGTTGTCACCTGCCATGCGACCGTAGACCACGCAGACCGACAACAAAAGCGTCGCAGGAATGGTGTAAGGCATCAAGCTGGGAATGACATACGGCATGATCTGAAGGACCTGCCAGATTCCCAAGTCAAACTTCCGCGCTTCGCCGAAAACGCCCACAAAGACCAGCAGCAACGTCGAAATGGTGATCAATCCGCCAAATACGCGGAGCAATTCCACCATAACGTAGCGTTCAACCTGTCGCATACGGAGCGTTTTTTATTCCAGAATGATCTTACCAGGAACGGGCGGTCGTATATGCGAATCGCAAACTTCAGGTCAAGATGGGTTCCTGATCCTGCATCCTGTTCCCACCCCCTTGGGAGCACTTGGGCAGGCGAATTCACTGCTGACGTAAAGGAGAGAGTCAACAACACCGCCACTCGGTTGAACCCGGGCGTTTGCGCTCGTTAATGCGGGTTGGATGGTGCTGATGGGGTGACTGCGGTGTCTGGGCGTGTTGCGGTGGCGGGCTTCGCAGTGGACTCACTGCTTCCTGGTGAAAGTCCTCGAGGAATTCACTTCCCCGTCGGGTGCTCGCTCGGTGAGGTGCTCTTGTACGCTTGGCGCAGCAACTCTGTACTCCTTTAATCACCGCTTAGTGAGGTCGCTGCTGACAATGAGTAACAAATAAAATGGTTGATGTTCCGCGAAAAGCTGTTGTTCTGGTGAGTGGTGGGCTGGATTCGGCGACCATTCTGGCAATTGCTGCCAGCTCTGGATTTGAACTTTACGCGATGAGCTTCGATTACGGTCAGCGACACCGGTTCGAGCTCGAAGCCGCCAACCGGGTCTGCTCTGCTGCCGGAGTCAAACGGCATATCACAGTTCCGCTGGACCTGCGCGCGTTCGGGGGATCCGCTCTTACCGACGAGATTGCGGTCCCCAAAGACCGCTCGGACAACGAGATGTCGGATGGAATTCCGATTACCTACGTTCCCGCCAGAAACACGATCTTCCTCTCTGTGGCGCTCGGCTGGGCAGAGGTTCTGGGGGCCTCCGATCTGTTCGTGGGAGTCAACGCGGTCGACTATAGTGGTTATCCCGATTGCCGTCCTGAGTTCATCGCTGCGTTTGAAACACTTGCCAACCTGGCGACGAAATCGGGAGTGGAAGGGACCGGAAAATGGACGGTCCATGCGCCGCTTCTCACTCTGACCAAGGCCGATATCATTCGGAAGGGGCTTGAACTGGGGGTAGACTACAGTCTCACCCACAGTTGTTATGACCCGGATCCGCAGGGCCGCTCGTGCGGGCACTGCGACTCGTGCCAACTGCGTTTGAAAGGTTTCGCGGACGCCGGTCTGAAAGATCCCGCGAGATATCAGTGAGGATGCCGTTCCAAGGGGCTGTGGTGCAATCCGTTAGCCTAATGACCTTCGACTATTGGCTGCTGCTACCTGACGCGCCATTCCAAAATCACCGACGACCCGGGTGGACGCCTATTTTCTTGCCCGCCGGCTCAATTTCTAGTCGGTCGCTCTTGAAACTTCCTGGCGGATGAGCCCGTTGAGCAGAAAACGAAAACGTTGTTTCTCGTAAAGAGCGGCTTTCTGAATTGTTCGTCGGCGTTCAGGCATCGGCATCCGGTTTGCGTTTCCGCTGCGGCGATTCTCAAGTTGATCCGGCCGAAATTTCATGGACCGAGATCGCTCGCAACGACGTCGTCCTGGTGACGCCGTTGGTCCCGGCGAAGCTGCTCTCTCATAAATCCCGTTCAGGAGATGTTTGATGTTCCGTCATCTGCGTCCAATCCGAGTCGTGTGTGGAATCGCGGTGCTTGTCTGGGGTCTCTCCGACTGGATCGCGAGAATCCTGCCCGCTCAAGAAACCGTTTCGGCCAGGGAAACCATGAACGAAGCTTCGAAGGTCTTCGCTCCGTTGCCGAAATCCGATTCGAATCGCCTAGAAGGAGTGGCGGCCGAGCAGGTGGCCTTGGGACAGAAGTTGTTCTTCGACCCACGGATTTCGTCCGATGGCGTTCGCAGTTGCATGATTTGTCACCAGCCGGCGTTGTACGGAACGGACGGTCTGCCAGTGTCACGAGGAGCCGAAAATAAACCGTTTGTCCGAAACGCACCGACGGTGCTGAACAGCGCCCTCCAATTTCGAATTCATTGGGACGGGCGGTTTCCGTCCGTTGAAGAGCAGGCCGGAGCCGCTCTGCTGGGGCCTGGTTTTCACAACCCTTCCGACGAGGTTGTCATTTCGCGACTCGACGCGATTCCGGGATACATTGATCTCTTTCGCAACGCGTTCCCTGATGACAAGAGTCCCGTTACGAGAGCGAATTGGGGACGCGCGATCGGTGCCTACGAACGAACGCTGGTCACCCCCGCTCGTTTCGATGATTTCCTGAAAGGGGACGAAAACGCCCTGAATGCACCCCAGTTACGAGGTCTCCGATTGTTCCAGAAGTCTGGCTGCGCTGACTGCCATTCAGGGGCACTTCTGGGAGGAATTTCATATGAAAAATTCGGGATCACGAGTGATTACTGGAGCGAGACGAAAAGCCCTGCCATCGACAAGGGGCGTTTTACTCTGACGAACAAGGAAGAGGATCTCTACGTTTTCAAGGTCCCCCCTTTGCGGAACGTGGCGATGACGCCTCCGTATTTCCATGATGGATCCGTCAGGTCGCTGCCAGAGGCGGTACAGATTATGGCCAGGGTGCAGTTAGGAATCACGCTGAAGTCAGAAGAAGTGCAAGATATTGTGAGCTTCTTGGATAGCCTGACCGGTACCCTTCCTTCCAATTTCACCACCGCCCCGCAATTGCCACCGGCTGCGTTCCTGACACTCCCCTGAATTCGAACGGCTAGCGATGCCTCGTGAAGTGATTAGCGCTCCTCGCGGTCGATGAGGGGCATAGACTTGCAGGGGTATCGACTTAACCTGCTTTTTGCAGTAGGGTGAAAAGCGACAAGGCGACGATGTAAATCAACTTCCCGCGTTTAATGCCTCTATTGTCAGAGGGGTCACCTGGTCTTTAAGCTGTTCCAAGAGTTCCCCGAGCGTGTGGACCCGTACTTGCGAAGCCTTCTGATCCCCCCCTTCCGCAGCTTCTTCAAGGGAAATTGCTTCGTCGCCCGCGATACGCGAGAAGGCACGAAGCGTGCCAGCGAGTCGGTGCGCGGCCTCGCGCAAAGCGAGCAAGTTTCCCGCCGCCATTTCTCGTTTGATCTGCTCCATCTGTTGCGGGCAGTTCTCCAGGAATGACTGCACCAGTGCCGAGAGCATCTCCTGGCTTCCACCACAGACTGACAGAATCATGGCCGAGTCAATCAGATTTACGTTGAACGGGCGACCGTGGGGCTGAGTTGACACGTCGAATGTACCCGGTCTGTGAGGGATGTGACTCGACGGCGGTTGATCATCAAAACAGACTGGCGTTTCCGCCGGAAGCACCTGGTTGGCCTCTGACGCCGAAGCATTTGCTGGGATTCGCGCGTGGGCTTTGAGGGCTGCCCAGAGATCGTCAGCCTTCATGGGTTTCGAAATCATGCCTTCCATCCCAGCGGCCAGGCACTGGTCCTGGATTTGTGGTGTCAAGCGGGCGGTGAGTGCGAGGATAGGCAGGCGGTCTCGGGACAGCTGCTCGTGTTCCCGAATGGCCCGGGCGACCTGGAAGCCATCCAGCTCCGGCATATGAATGTCCAGCAGTAGTATCGAGAAATTCTCTCTTAGCGCGGTGTCCAGTGCCTGTCGTCCGTCGGGGACGATCGTCACCGAGTGTCCATTTCTCAGGAGGAGTTGTTCGAGAAGCATCGCGTTGAATTGATTATCCTCGGCGACGAGGATGTTCAATGCCGTTACCGGTTCCAAGGTAGGTGCATTCGGTGAGGGTGGTTCCGATGGGGGTGGAGTGCTCTGACAAAACGCCCCTTGGATCGCATGAAGCAGGTCAGGCTGCTGGCAGGGTTTTGTGAGTCGTGCCTGGACATGGACGGGGTTCGACTCATGCTCACTTTCTTCGGGGTCTCCTGAGGTCAGCAGGATGACGGGAAGATGTGCGATCGCGGCAGTGTTCCGAATCTGGCGAACGACTTCGACACCGTCTACGACTGGCATGCGACGATCGAGCACCACGAGTTCGAATGGCCGTTCCGATTCAGCGGCACTGGTCAGGTTTTGAAGAGCCGATGTTCCGTCAGCCACACAACAGGGATCGAGCCGCCAGCGTTTCAGCCAATTTTCCAGAATAATTCGGTTTGTTTCGTTATCGTCGACGACAAGGACTCGTCGGCCTTCGATCTCTGCGGGCGAGACGTCGTCCGCAGTTGCCACTTCGTCTGACAGATCGAAACAAGCATCAAAGCGGAAAGTACTTCCTCGGCTCGGTTCGGAGTCGACTGAGACCGATCCTCCCATTTCGTGCACGAGAAAAGTGGTGATCGCGAGTCCCAGACCTGTTCCGCCATACTTGCGGGTGGTGGAAGTGTCTTCCTGTTCGAAAGGGCGGAAGATGGCCTCGAGCTTTGACGCCGAGATTCCAATGCCGGTATCTCGGATGAAGAATTCGATTCGGACCTTCCCCTGCGCGGGGGGAGCCTCATTACTGGTAATATTCACCACGACTTCACCAGCGGGAGTGAACTTGATCGCATTCCCGATCAAATTCAGCAGGACCTGACGAAGCCGCCCTGCGTCACCAATGATGTGGTCCGGAACTCCGTCATCGACATCACAAACGAATTCAAGCCCCTGAGAATGTGCCCGGGTCGCCAGCAAGCGGACGACATCGCCAATTGATTGCCGTAACGAGAATGAGGTCGCGTCGAGATGCAGCTTGCCAGCTTCGATCTTGGAAAAGTCAAGCAGGTCATTGAGGATGCCGAGCAGATTATCGCCGGCGGATTTGACCGTCTGTAAAAGGCGGCGCTGTGACTCGGTCAGGGAGGATTCCAGGACGAGTTCCGTCATTCCCAGAATGGCATTCATCGGGGTACGAATCTCATGACTGACATTTGCCAGAAATTCGTCTTTGGAACGATTTGCTGATTCGGCGGCATCCTTCGCTTCGCGCAGCGCCTGTTCTGTTTCCTTCAGGTTCGAGACGTCAATACTCGTGCCAGTGAAACGCTTCACGTGCCGGACCTCATCTCGAATCATAATGCCGCGGATCAGCATCCAGCGGTAGTTTCCGCTTCGATGCCGGGACCGATGTTCAGACTCAAATTCTTCATGGTCCCTGCAGACGAACGATTGCAAAGCCTGTTCCACTCGCGGCCTGTCATCGGTGTGGACGAGTTCCATCGGGGATGACCGACCTTCCCGTAACTCGGATGAATGGAAGCCCAACTGTTCCCAGACGTTAATGTAACTGCCGTTCTCGAAGTCGAGTCGATCATTCCTGACGTCCACTTCCCAGATTGCCGTGTTCGAGCCACGAACGGCCAATTCCAGTCTCTGATTCAGCCGGCGCAGTTCGGATTCAAGCTCCTTGAATTCCGTGATGTCGGTGCAGGACGCGATCCACTGATCGACCACTCCCGCATTATTTCGGACGGGTACTGCTCGCACTTTAAACCAGCCATAGCCCCCATCCCTTCTACGAATGCGATGCTCAAGGTCGTATGGGGACAGATTCCCAATTGCGGAGTTCCAGCGATCGACGACAGTGGGAAGATCGTCGGGGTGAACTGTCTTCAGCCATTCGCCTTCCAGCAATTTTTCGTCAGAGAGCCCTGTGTACCTTCCGACCTGAGGACTGAAGTATTCGCTCTGTCCGCAGCCGTCTGTGGTCCAGATCAGTTGCGGCAAAAGTTGAACGAGACTGCGCCATCGCTCTTCGCGATCCCGGATCGCCTGATCGGCAATTTTCCGTTCCGTGACATCGCGATAGTTCACGATCAGGCCTTCGATCCCCGGTTCATCCGAGAGGTTCTGGCCGATGGCTTCGATGTTTCTCCACTGTCCCTCGCGATGACGCAACCGGAATTCGGCAATGACGGGAGTTCTGGGACGCTCGATCATCTGTTGAAAGAAGGCTCGCTTGGCCTCGAGATCCTCGGGATGAACGATGGGATCGCGGAATACGTTTTTTCCGATTCGGTCATCGGGCAGGTGACCGAGAACCCGAGTCACTGAGGGTGTCTGATAAAGGATGGTACCGTCAGTCGAGAACAGGGTCATAATATCGGATGAGTTTTCGAGCAGGTGCGAGAATCGCTTGTGAGTCTGCTCAAGCGATACCGCAGCACGACGACGCTCATCCTGGATGATTCTCCGTCTTGCCCGGTGTAAAGATTCGCTCAGCAGACTGATAACGAGTCCTGTGGTCAGGAATAGCAGCATCGCGACGGAGTCACCGACCGATTTCAGTTCGACCTCCGCAAGCTGATTGACGATAAAATAATTCGTCGCTATCGCTCCGACGATCGTGGCGACGATCCCTGGCCAGAATCCCCCCAGGTAGGCCGCGATCATCAAGGCGGGAAACAGAGTGCTGTACAGTCCCCGCTCACCAAGTACCGAAATCCACTGCCAGCGAATCAGCACTGCAAGAAAAATTCCGGGCAGCGCGATGACGTAAGCCCAAAGTTTGCGCCTGCGAAGCTGCTCGGTCTCTTGGTCGAGTTCGCTTCCGCCCGACGAATCAGAATGACCCTTAGCCCCGCGAAGAAATTGGCTGCCCATTCAGTTCATGATCCTGTAGAGGTTCGCGATTCGGCGAAGGGATGTCATATTACGCAAATCAGCGGAACACGCCACGTTCGTTCCAACTGGAAAGTTGTCTCGACCGAGTTGATAATCCGGGAGCGCGGAAATTCTCGAGCGATAGATTGGAAACATGGCCCGATTATTATTAATCGACGATGATACGACCCTGATACCGATGCAGGTCCGGCACGCGTTCCCTCCCGAAAAATTTGATCTGCATATTGCGCACACCGGGGCGGAAGGGCTCGACCTTCTCAAGAGGGTGAATCCTGATGTGGTCCTGCTCGATCTGCGGCTGCCCGATCAGTCGGGGCTGGAGGTCTACCTCCAAATTCGCGAAATCGATCGGCGGATTCCGGTGATTTTCGCCACAATGACTAAAGGGGCAGATGACGCAATCGAAGCGATGAAACTTGGCGCGTACGACTATCTCTTCAAGCCACTCGATGTCGTGCAACTCAAAGACATTGTCGGTGAAGCCATGGAAGTTTCGCGCCGCATGCGCGAGCCAGCCGTTGTCGCCGCCGATGTCGCTGCTGACTCCGACATTGAAGGATCGATTGTCGGGAACTGCCCCGAGATGCGAAATGTCTACAAAGCCATCGGCCGGGTGACCGCCCAGGACGTTCCCGTCCTGATCACGGGTGAGAGCGGCACCGGCAAAGAATTAGTGGCGCGGGCCATCTATCAGCATGGATTGCGCGCGGACGCTCCGTTTCTAGTTCTGAACTGCGCCGCAATTCCCGAGCAACTGCTCGAGAGCGAGCTGTTCGGGCACGAAAAAGGGGCCTTCACAGGTGCCGATCGCCGACGCATTGGCAAGTTCGAACAGGTGAACGGCGGAACGCTTTTCCTCGACGAAATCGGGGATATGCCCCTGCCATTGCAGGCCAAGCTGTTGCGGGTGCTGCAAGAGCAGCAGTTTGAGCGTGTCGGTGGGAACGAGACGATCCAGACAAACGTTCGCATCATTGCCGCGACGCACCGAGATTTGAAAAACTGGTCGGGTGACGGTCGGTATCGATCCGACCTGTACTACCGATTGAGCGTGTTCACGATTCATCTTCCTCCATTGCGAGAGAGAGCTGACGATATTGAGCTGCTCGTCAAATTTTTCTTGCGGAGGATGAACCGCGAACTGGGACGAGAGGTGACGGCCATCTCGCCGGAAGCGATGGAAATCCTGAAGACTTATCCGTGGCCAGGTAACATCCGTGAGTTTCAGAGCGTCTTAAAGCAGGCGCTTCTTAACTCTGTGGGGCATGTGCTGATGCCCTCGTTTCTTCCGGGGCTGAGCGAAGTCAAAACGGATCTCCCCGCTCCGAGCACCGTATCACTCAATGCGGGTCCGGATTTTGACGGCTTCATCCGCGAGAGACTGACACCCGACGCGACCGATCTCTATGCCGAGACCCACCGGCAGCTCGATCTGTTGCTTCTCACGAGAACTCTGGAGTTCACGGGGGGGAATCAGCATTCGGCAGCGAGAGTTTTGGGGATCTCACGACAGACACTGCGCATGCGACTTCGCGAGCTCGGGATTCAGGTGAATTCCACCGTCGAGATCGATCCGGCAGCGTCAGGTCAGTCGACCGTAGGTGACAATTGATCCGCTTCTTCGGTTTACCGCATCCCGTATGTGGATGAAGTTTTGGCCGGTCGACCAAAAGCTGGTCCGCGACCGCCGGACAGCGACAGTCCAACTGAGTCATCGTCTGAGGCTTCCCTGGGATACCTCAGTAAATCAGGGGGAAAACAAAAAAGAGCGTGTCGCTGACCGATTTGGCGCGGTCCTTGCTTTAGACACCATCGGCCACGCAAGCCACCCCCCTCTCAAGGGACGCAGCAACTGATCCCTCCGTCGATCAGGCTGATCGGGAGTGCTTGTCGGAACGCCAGTCGCGTTGTCTTCGGTGGCCCTGCTCCCGTTTTCTGTCTGACGCTGTGAAGGAGTTTACGATGTCTGGATTCGATCGCCGTGAGTTCATGAGTGGTGCCGCCTTATTTGCGGCTGCAGCAACCGGTGCATTGATGGGTCGCAAAGAGGCTGCGGCAGGGGATACCAGCTTCATGAATAACGTTCCTGATCCCGCCGTGTCCGGAAAAGAGCTCCCCTCATTCAAGTTCGCATTGGAAAAAACAAAAGGCAAGGTGATTGGAAAGAGCAGTGGCAAAGAGGCAACCGTCGAAGAATTCCCCATTTCCAAGGGAATTGCGGGTGTCTCAATGACACTGGAACCGGGTGCAATGCGCGAGTTGCACTGGCATGCAACTGCAGCCGAATGGGCCTATGTGAATAAGGGACGCGTTAGAACAACCGTGGTGACTCCAGGCGGGGCCTCTGAGACGAATGACTTCGAGGAAGGTGATGTCTGGTTCTTTCCTCGGGGTCATGGCCACGTCCTCGAGTGTCTTGGAAACGAACCTTGTCACTTCATCTTGATTTTTGACAACGGCTATTTTTCCGAGTTTGGAACATTCAGCATCTCGGACTGGATAGCTCACACGCCCCCGCGACTGCTGGGGAAGAATTTTGGGGTCCCTGCCTCGACGTTCGCGAACTTCCCTAAGGATGAGGTCTACTTCGCCAGAGGGGCCGTTCCGCCCGCGCATGCTCAGACGCCACTCGGAGGGAAGAATCCTGCTCCTCTGACGCACAAGTGGCAACTCCTGAAGAACGATCCCAAGATCGATAATAATGGCGGTCGACTGTGGTTAGTCGACTCGACCAAGTTCCCCATCTCAACGACGATGACTGGGGCGGTGCTGGAACTGGAACCCGGGGGCTTGAGGGAACTGCACTGGCATCCGACTGCCGATGAATGGCAGTACGTTCTGGAAGGAAACGTCAGCATCACGATGTTCGGGTCGCACGGCCGGTTCCGGACCGAAGAGCTGGAAAAAGGTGACGTGGGCTACATTCCCCAGGGATATGGCCACTCGATCGAGAATTTGGGCAATAAGCCATGTCGAGTTCTGATCGGATTCAATTCCGGAATCTACGAAGATATCGACCTGACGAGCTGGTTCGGTGCGAACTCGGTTGACGTACTGTCGACGAATTTCAGCCAGCCCGCTTCTCTCTTCGACCGGTTTCCTCGCAGTGACGTCTTTATCACCAGATAAAATGGTGACGTCCCGTCACAGCGCTCAGGCTGTGGCCTGCCGGATATGTTTGAATCGAATTGGCTCCGTCGTAACGCAGGTCTGATTAATCAGATCTGTACTGAAGGAGCCTTTTTTCGTTGATGGACCGCGTGGCGGACATCGACCGTCTTCCGTGCCGCTGTACGACGTGAGCGTGGCTGCATTCCCTGTCCTTTACTGAAGTCTGATCCATAACAACCCGTCCATAATTATGCGGGTTCGCAGCATTCCCCCCCCGCTCTCATCAAATAAGGCAGACTCGGGCCTGGGATTAATCCAGTCCTTTTAGAAATCCCTGGTTCTCATGTTCTTGAATTAACCATGTCCCTCACGCTGATCGCCAAGTCATAAAGCGCTATATGCCAGTTTTTAGTCCGTCGGGCAAATGGCTTACCCGAACCAGTTCAGAAGATTGCAATATCGTGATCGTTCTCGTCATTTATCGCGGACAACAGCGTGATATCAGTAATTGTTGCGCTTGGCATCGGCCTTGCGTTGCCCCCCTTCAGCGGTCGCAATCGTCCCCTTTCCTGCTGACTCGGAGGTGAAGTAAGTCATGTCTACATCTACGCCTGTTCCCACTGCTCCCACACCACCTGAATCACCTGCGGCAATGGTCAATCCTCCTCCGCAGCGGGTTTCGCAGACTGAGCAGCCTGTCACATCAGAGCAGAGTGTTGTTAATGCGACAGCGCCGGTGACGACAGTAACGAATAAGAGCAGTCGTTTGCGGACCTGGTTCTCGCGCCTTGCGATCCTGATGGGAATTGCTGTTCTCGGTTACCTGGCAAAGCCTCGCATTGAGCTCGCGCTGAATACCGTTTCGACGGACGACGCTTACGTAAACGGGCATGTCACTTTCGTGACGCCGCGGGTTGCCGGGCAGGTCAATCGCGTTCTGGTCGATGACAACTACCGTGTCAAGAAAGGTGACCTGCTGGTTCAGCTTGATCCCGAACCCTACCAGATTCAGGTCAACATCCGGAAAGCGGCCGTTGAGGTCGCGGAGTCCGACCTGGCGGTCGCGATGGCACAAGTGAAAGGGCGCGTCGGACAGATCCGCTCTTACCGCTTCAGCCTCGATCACACGATGGAGAATGTTCAGAACCAGATCGCACAGCTTCGAGCAAACGTAGACCAGTTGAAGGCAGAGCAGGCCGATCTCGAGCTGGCGGAAAAGGACTACAATCGGAACAAACCTCTGGCTGAGAAAGGGACGATCGCAGCCCAGAATCTCGACACATACAAGGCCCATGTCGACATCGCCCGGAACCGGGTTGCGAACGCACGGGACCTTGTCCAGCAGACTCGTGTCGGCTTGGGGCTTCCGATCAATCATGAAAACCCACTCGACGTGCCCGGAGGACTCGATCAGAACTTCTCGCTGGTACGCCAGGCCCTCGGTTCCCTGGTGCAGGAGGCCGCTCAGTTTGGTTATACCCCTTCATCGTGGACACTTTCGCCCAAACAAATGATCGATGAATTCCTGAGACAAGATCCGGAGGGGAATCTCGACCACATCTTCAGCAAGCTGATTACTGAAGCACCTGCGATAAAACAGGCGGAAGCAAAACTGGAACAGGCTCGCCGCGATCTGGATAAGGCGGAACTGGACCTGCGTTACTGCAACGTGGTCAGTGAGATCGATGGCGTGGTCGCTCGTCGAAATGTGAATCCCGGAAACAACGTTCAGGCTGGCCAGAGTCTGCTGACGGTTCGTTCTCTTGATGAGATCTGGATTGACGCCAATTTCAAGGAAACGCAACTGGCTGATCTGCGAATCGGTCAACGGGTCAAATGTGAAGTCGACATGTATGGCAAACGGAATGAATTTACAGGACGGATCACGGGCTTCACGATGGGGACCGGGCAGACACTGGCACTGCTCCCTCCACAAAATGCCACGGGCAACTTCGTGAAGATCGTCCAACGATTACCCGTTCGCATCGAATTGACGGATTACAACCCCGAAAAGCTGCCGCTGTTCACCGGGTTGTCCGTCGTCCCTTACGTCTATTTCAAGGAACCTGCGACAGGACCCAATGCCGGGAAGTTCTTGCAACCTCGAACAGAACTGCCGCCAGCAGAATCCATGGCATCTGCTGAGTCTCAGACGTTCTCGGTTGCCAAATAACTTCCTCACCTCGGCATTTGAAATCATAAGGAGTCTTATCGTGAGTACGGTCGCACTCTCCTCGCCTGCTGTCAGCCGTCCGGCCATCAATCCCTGGGTCGTTGCTGTTGCTGTGGTCATCCCCACTTTCATGGAGGTACTTGATACGACGATTGCGAACGTGGCCTTACGCTACATCGCAGGAGGGCTATCGGCCGCAGTGACAGATAGCGAATGGGTCATCACCAGTTACCTTGCCGCCAACGCGATTGTGCTTCCGATCTCCGGATGGTTGTCGCAACACCTTGGCCGACGCAACTACTTTCTGATGTCGATTGCTGTCTTCACGATTGCATCCGGACTCTGTGGAATCGCGACGAACCTGGAACAGCTCATCTGTTTTCGCATTCTTCAAGGTCTTGCGGGAGGAGGCCTTCAGCCCTCCAGTCAGGGGGTCCTGCTCGACGCATTCCCCCGGGAGAAACAGGGGGCAGCGATGACGATGTTTGGTGTGGCTGCTCTGCTCGCTCCTGTAATCGGTCCGACTCTGGGGGGCTATCTGACGGTCAATTACGACTGGCGCTGGATTTTCTACATCAACCTGCCCGTCGGAGCACTGGCTTTCGTGATGTGCTACTTTCTGGTGGACGATCCTGAATACATCAAGCAGGAAAGGGCATCGCTTAGAAGCAAGCCATTTTCGTTCGACTACATGGGACTGGGGCTGCTGACGATTCTGATGTTGTCCTGGGAAATTCTGCTCAGCAAAGGTCAGGAATGGGACTGGCTGGGTGACCCGTTCGGACGCGTTCAGACACTGGTTGTGCTGTTCGTTTTCTCGCTGGCTTACCTGATTTATCATGAAATGAGAATTGAACAGCCGGTGATCAACTTTCGCCCGCTCGCAGAACGAAACTTTGCGGCTTGTTGTCTGATCATCTTTTGTGCTTACGCCGTGCTCTACGGAGCGAGCACTTCCCTGCCTGGGTTGCTTCAGTCTCTGTTCGGTTATGACGCGTTCGTTTCGGGTCTCATCATGTCACCTTCGGGTGTTGCTTCGATCATGATGATGATGATCGTCGGAACGATGCTGGGACGTGGCGTGGATGCCCGCTGGCTGATTGCAGGGGGATTGGTCGTGATGTCGATTGGCTGTTATCAGATGGCCATGATGAATCTGGACGCAAGTCCCTGGCGGTTGATCTGGCCCCGCATCTGGACAATCACGGGTTTGTCGATGATTTTCGCTCCCATCAATGTGGCGGCCTACATGTATGTACCGCGACATCTTCGCGGAGCCGCGGTCGGCTTGTTTGCACTGCTCCGGAACGAAGGAGGCAGCGTGGGGACGTCGCTGGCACAGACAATCCAGATTCGACGGGACCAGTTTCACACGGCACGTACGGGGGAATTCCTCGACCCGCTCAACCCGAGTTTCAATGAGTTTTTTCATCAGACCAACTCACTGTTCGTTCAGCAGACCGGGGACGCTGCCGGAGCCCAACAGATGACCCTGCAGGCTCTCTCAGAGCTTCGTCACCAGCAATCCGCGTCACTGGCGTACTTCGACGATTTCTGGCTGTTTGCCATCCTGGCTTTATCGCTGCTGCTGGTGATCCCACTGATGAAACGAGCGGTGGCTGAGAAAGGGACTCACATCGCAGCTGAGTAACGAGTAATCTGTCGAGCGGTCGAGCGGTTTCCTGAATCTCGTGACAGGCGAGCTAACTCTGCTCGTCTGCCGGTGTTGGACGACGCTGGATTCACCCGCGATCTGCCAACCCTCATCGAGCTGCGGGTACCGGAGGTGGTGGGAGGTCGCTGAAAAATACTCGCCATCCACGGAATCAGTCGCAAATCGAGTCCGCATCACCGCCGCTTTTCACCTCATTTCAAGCGGGTCAAGTGCGGATTCTGAGTCCGAGCCGTCCAGACTACCCACTATTGTTCGGATCGGTTAATTTACTTGGCTCGCGCAAATTTGATGCGGCCTGTTGCCGCGCGCATTTCGAAGACTCGTTGTTTAGACCGGAACAGGGACACGTTCATGACGTTGTCGGAACTGCTGGAAAGCAAGTTTCGCGGAGATATTCGTTTCCGAGGGGCTGCCTACATTCAGGCGGAGCGTGTGGCGGTGATTCGCGTCACGCCAGACCATCTGTTTGCTATCGTCCGTGATGGCGTCGAATACCAGACTCAACTTAGCCGTGACAACGGTATCTTGAAGTTGTCATGCAATTGCATCGGCACCGATGCCAACAAGAGCGGCAATCCCCATTGCAAGCATCTGTGGGCAACCATCCTGGCCGCCGACGCCGGTAAGTACGTGGGCGACGGGGCGAAGCAAGGACACATCCCTCCCTTCGCTGTCGAAGAAGAACCGCTTGATTTCGTCGGTGATGACTGGGACGAAGATGACGAGGCGGCTTACATGCCGATTGGAAGCTCGCGGTCGCAGAAACGCGCCGAGCGGGAGTCCATCCGTGCCGAACTCGACGCCGCTGCAGCGCCGCGATTACGTGAATGGGAATCCAAGCTGAGCGAACTGCGTAAGGCGATGCAGGGAGAAGACGCCACATCAGGCTCTGCTGCGGCTGGTCGCGAGCGCCAGATTTTTTATGAGATTGATGCCGCCGCTAGCGAAGAAGCAGGGCTGATCGTCATCCAGACGTCACACCGGCAGCGCCGGTCCAATGGTGAGTGGGGAAAACTCAAACCGCTCAAGTTGAAGCCCGGTAAATTTGAAGATATCGACGACGATGAAGATCGACGGATCCTGGCGCACCTCGTGGGGGGAACGCCCGATCGCAGCTCGATGACTGGACCTGTCACTGATAGTCTTGCCGCGCATCGTTATCGGCTGCCGCACGATCTGTGTCAGTTGCTGCTCCCTGCCATTTGCGCAACGGGCCGCATCCGAATTCTGGGCGACGAGGAACGCGTCACCGAGACTCTCGCCTGGGACGAAGACGGCAACTGGGAACTCTGCCTGAAGGTTGAGTTTGAAGAAGCTGAACAGGCCTGGAAGCTGCGCGGCTCGCTCCGTCGCGGTGATGAGCACATGTCGCTGAAGGATCCGGTTCTGGTCGTTCCCGGTGGCTTGGCCATTACCAATACCCAGGTTCGTCCATTTCAGGATTTCGACGCATTTCCCTGGGTGACCCTGTTGCGCCGTTCAGACGACCTGAAAGTTCCGATCGGGGAAGAGCATGAGCTGGTCGACCGGCTGCTCGACATGCCCGCCCTGCCCCGTCTGGAACTGCCCGAAGAGTTGAAGCTGATGGAAGTCGTGCTGGAACCCAAGCCGATTCTCATCGTGCACGCACCGGGTAAATCCCGCTGGCAGAATGATCGCCTTAAGGCCGAAGTGCTGTTTGACTACGACGGTCTGTCCATCCGTGCTTCCAGCAGCCAATGGGCGATCGTGCAGCGCGAAGCCAGCCGCTGCCTGGTCCGAGACAAACCGAAGGAAGCGTTCGCCTGGTCTCAACTCGTGGACTATGGATTCCGCCGGTTGCTGGATCAGAAACGAGGGGCGCACGATGCGGAAATCGCCGCGCGTGATCTGGCCCCCGCCGTTCGCAAGCTGATGGCCGAAGGATGGCAAGTCCGCGCCGACGGGAAGCAAGTTCGCCAGGCAGTTGACCTCAAGTTCCAGGTCAAGTCAGGGGTGGACTGGTTCGAACTGCACGGCGACGTCAATTTCGATGGTGCTCATGTCACCTTCCCGGAACTGCTTGCCGCATTGGCACGTGGCGATGGAACGATCGTTCTGGACGACGGTTCGCTGGGGATCCTTCCAGAAGAATGGCTCGTCAAGTACGGCTTGCTGGCAGGTCTGGGCGTCGCGGACGGCGAGCATCTGCGGTTCAGCGCTGTTCAGGTCAGCATCGTCGATGCATTGCTGGCGTCGAAGGAGAACGTTGATTTTGACGCGAAGTTTCTGGAAACCCGTGAGCGTCTTGCCGCATTCGATGGGATCAAGACTGAACGGGAACCTGCGACGTTCCAGGGTGAACTGCGTCCGTATCAGCGAGAAGGGATTGGCTGGTTGAAATTCCTCGAGGAATTCAACTTCGGCGGATGTCTTGCAGACGACATGGGTCTCGGTAAGACGATCCAGATGCTGGCCTTCCTGGAGGATCGACGCCTGAGAGTCAAGAAACGTAATCCGACTCTGATCGTTGTACCTAAATCACTGATGTTCAACTGGAAACATGAGTGTGAACGGTTTACTCCTGCCATGCGTGTGATGGAATACGCGGGTCTGGATCGGGCCAAGATGAGGGACGACTTCACGAAGCACGACCTGATTCTCACGACTTATGGAACATTGCGTCGCGATATTCTGATCCTGAAGGAACTATCGTTCGACTACATCATTCTGGACGAAGCTCAGGCGATCAAGAACTCGACGTCTCAAGTTGCCAAGGCCGTTCGGCTGCTGCAGTCCCGGCACCGCGTCGGTCTCAGCGGTACGCCGATCGAGAATCATCTTGGCGATCTCTGTTCGATCTTTGAGTTCCTGAACCCAGGTATGCTGGGACGAAGCTCTGCCTTCAAGCAGCATGCAGCAGATCCGAGCAACCAGGAGACGCGGCGAGTCTTGTCCGACGGACTTCGGCCACTCATCCTGCGTCGTACCAAGATGAGCGTGGCGAGCGAGCTTCCCGAAAAACTCGAACAGACTATTTTCTGCGAGATGGGAGACGACCAGCAGCGGCTGTACAACGAACTGCGAGACCACTATCGCGATTCGTTGCTGGGCCTGGTTGCCGAACAGGGAATGGCCAAGACGAGAATGCACGTGCTCGAAGCCCTGTTGCGATTGCGGCAGGCAGCATGCCACCCCGCTTTGCTCAATCGTTCAACCCCGGACGATTCCAGTGCCAAGCTGGACGTGCTGATCCCTCATCTGGAAGAACTGCTGGAAGAAAAGCACAAGACGCTGGTCTTCTCTCAGTTCACCAGCATGTTGTCGATTGTTCGGCAGGCGCTGGACAAGAAGGGAATTGTCTACGAGTACCTGGATGGCCAGACGCGAGACCGAAAAGAGCGCGTTGAGCGATTCCAGTCGGACGAAAATTGCGGCGTGTTCCTGATCAGCCTGAAGGCGGGGGGGCTGGGTCTGAACCTGACTTCGGCCGACTACGTTTTCATTCTCGATCCATGGTGGAACCCCGCCGTCGAAACTCAGGCAATCGACCGTGCCCACCGCGTGGGACAAACTCGCCAGGTGTTTGCTTATCGATTGATCTGTAAGAACACCGTCGAAGAGAAAATCGCGGAACTGCAAAAAGCAAAACGCGAACTCGCCGACGCAATTCTGGAACAGAACAACTCGATTATGCAGTCTCTGACCACAGACGACCTTCGCTTGCTCTTGTCGTAAAACCGGCTCGCATCGGCAGGCCTGTGTGAAGTCTTCATCGCCACCTCAGCTCGATTTTCGGGCTGAGGTGTTTTCGTCAACACCCATCCAATTGCCCCCCCTGCAAGGGTCCGCATCCGCATGTCAGGTGCTGTGAAAACTGTGTCTGGCGTATTGACCGAGGCGCCGGCTTGCTAAGATTGGCTGACACTGGGAAGCGGCAGGCGTCGCTCCCTACGACTACCGCATGACACTTCAGAGAGACTGCAATCATGTCTGAGTCACTGACGCGTGATGATATCACTCCTGAACAGCCGACATCGGCGCGGATTCAAGCCGATCTCCAGCAATTGGCCCAGGAAATTCGCGATGCGGGTCATCTGGAACCACAGACGCAAAGCTCGCTCGCCAGCTTACTGGAGGAACTGGGCAAAGAACTGAACGCCGGCGGAAGTCTCTCGGAAAAAGCGTCACATCTGGCGAGTGCCGTGAGCGAGGTGGCTCGTTCTCTGCATGGGCAGGAACCTCCCGGACTGATGGAAACGGCAAGAGATCGACTGAAGGAAGCTGCTGCGCGTGCTGAAGTCGATGCGCCAGTCGCGACCGGAGTCGTAAATCGATTTCTAGACGTCTTGGCAAACATGGGTATTTGACCGCTATCAGCCGGAGACAGACATGAAACCAATCAATGTCGGCGATGTGGCTCCTGATTTCACCGTGGTGGCCTCCAACGGTCAGACGGTCAGGTTGTCAGAGTTTCGCGGAAAGCAGTCCGTCGTCCTGTTTTTCTATCCGGGCGACAACACACCGATCTGCACCAAGGAAGCTTGCTCCTTCCGGGATGCCTACGAAGATTTTCTGAAGCTGGGAGCGGTCGTCATCGCCGTCAGTGCGGATTCGAACGAAACGCATCAGAAGTTCGCCGACGAGAAGAAATTGCCATTTCTCATGATTGCCGATCAGGATAACGCCTTACGGAAGTTGTTCGGTGTCTCAAATGTGATGTTTCTGTTTCCGCGACGAATCACTTATCTGATTGATCGAGACGGGATCGTCCGTTCCAAATTCAACTCACAACTGTCAGGAACCGAACACGTCACACAAGCTCTGCAGACGCTCCGGGAAATCGCGAGTTGATCAAGGGGGCGTTGCCTCCCGGGACTGGCTTCTCTGATGGCAGGTCATTTCCGCGCAGGCAAGTTGTCCTGATAGCAGCAGGTCTGCATCAGACAGAGGTTGCTGCGTTGAGAGTCGGCTGAGCAGTCGGCGTCCTCTCAAGATCCTCGGTGAACTCCCTCGCACCCGGAATCCGACTGCACCAACGATTAATGTGTCATCTCTGGCTGTACGACGGTCGCGGGATCAAATGGTGGAACTTTCGGGTAGCAGTCGCTGACCGTCCACCGTTCCTGAAAGAGGATCACCCCTCGGGTATCGCTGATGCGGAACTCCACTTGTGCAACACCGAACGGAACCTCCCGACTAAGCCAGGTATCACAGCGGTAAATCAGCGGTTCTGACTGGTCTGTTTCAGAGTACGAAACATGGGCCGCCGCCTGAACGCACCGGAGTGCTTCTGGCCGAAGTGGTGTTTTCAGGTACCGGACAATTCGAGCGTCATACCCCACCTTCCGTGGCAATCCGCGCACGAAGGCGAGATCTTCCTGCTGTTCTACTGCGGTGACCTTTCGGTCAGTCCACATAAGAAATTCCGCAGGGGAATCTCCACGGTGAAACTTTTCCGCGTTGATCAGCAGGTTTCTGACCCGTTCGGTTGAACCGAGAACTCCACCCGATTCCCGAATCTCGAGGGTCCTCATGCCACTCGGGGTGGATGTGGATGCCAGTCGGCTTGTCAGCCGAATTCGCTTTGCGGGTAAGCCGGGTTGCAGGGACGTGAATTCGATCCACCCTGACTCGTCGGACTCAAGTTGGGGAATCGATTCAAACCAGGTCCACAGGGGGCGTTCCAGCTTCACACGAGGTACGGAGTAGTTGATCCAGCCGCGCGCTTCCATCCACTGAAACAGCCAGGGATGTCGCCAGGGATTGTCGATCGGTTCCCAGGCAGAATAGATCGACGCTGAAAGCAACAGGAGGGTGACGAACCGAAGAGGTCGAATTCGACCCCAGAGATCGAGGACCGGGGACGTGGCGAGTATCCAGAGCGGAATCAGCCAGATCGCCCAGCGGAGTCCGCAACTGACGCCGCCGTAATTGTAGTTTTGAGTCCGCGTCATGTAGAAGGCGATCACGACGACGGTCGTCAAGAGCCCGACCGAGAGGAGGGTCCGAAGAGCCGTGAGGTCACGGCGAGGCCCGTTGTGAGAATCGCTCGATGCCTCTTGTGATGGCTGGGAACTTGAAGCGAAGCTCGATGCCCCGAACCGGCACCACCCGGCAAGAGCGAGCAATGCAATCGGAGACAGCGAAAAAATTCCGTGATGGCCGATGATGCAATGCCAGAAATAGGCCCAGGGCGAGTCCAGGTTGCGATCAATTCCCTGAGGGTTCATCCAATAGCTGGGAATGCCGTCGACCACGAATCGATACTTTTCAGTTCCGTAATCTGCATACGTCGGTTTCCAGCTCCCCGTGGCGATGACATTGGTGATGAGGAGTCCGATGAGCGGTACGGCGGCGGCCGGAACGAAGTAAATGAGCGTCAACCGCGCCGATTTTCGAAAGCTCAGTAACAGTGCGAACACAAAGAAAAGAGCAGCAGGAAGTTCATTGACCACCCCCCATGCAGACGCGATCCCACATAAGCTGTAGACCCAGCGGGGGCAATTCTCCTGCTCATCCAGGATTCTCAGCAGGGCATTGAGAGCAAATGTCAGTGAGGTTGCGGCAACGGTGTGGTTGTTCAACGTCATCAGGAATGGTGATTGCAACGTACCAAATGAAGCCATCGTCAAGCCGATCAACCGCGTCCAACTCTGGTCAGAGACTCGATTCAGAATCGCGACCCAGACAACCAGGGAGACGATGAATGGAATCAAGTTGACGATCAGCAGCACCGCAAAGGTGAGGGACTGCAAATGATCAATCAAGTTCCAGCCTGTAGTGCGCTGTACGCACCAGGTGATTCCTGCCACGATTGACGTAAGAAGTGGCGGCTTGGTGGAGTAGTAATGCCCATCGACCCGAACCAGGTCGATCGTGTCCCAACCGGGACGCTGCCGAATTTCATCGATCTGGAATGTCCCCCGTTCCACCAGCGACCATACGGTGCTCCAACGTGAACGGTCGTTAGCGCTCTGCAGCGGCTTGGCATTTCCCAGCGCGACGTAGTGCAGCACTGCGGCCAGCAGGATGATCAGAACCTGAGCGATGCGGGAAACATTCCCCGGGGTCTGCGGGGGGGCCGAAATATTCTCGCTCGGTGCAGGAAAACCACTCATTGGACACACCAGCGCCGGAACAACTGTTCGTACAGGTTCGCTCCTTTTTTGAGTTGCTCCAGTGAAATCCATTCATCGTCCCTGTGAGCTTGCTCAATACTGCCGGGACCCAGGACCAGGATCTGTTTCAATTCACCGAACATGACCCCATCCGTACCGTAGCAGACAGTCTTCGAGCGAGTCGCACCGGACAACTTCAGAGTTTCCCGGACGAATTCGGAGTTCGCATCGCCTGAGAGAGGAGCCCCCGCGCATTCCAGCTTGAATTCGAGTCCCTGTCTGTCGGCAGCGGCGCGACAGCGGGAAAGGAGTTCTTCCGTGTTCTGCCCCGGCATGGGTCGGAAGTAGACGGTGCAGATGCTGATCGGGGGGGTGATGTTAACGGCACAGTTGAGGTCGTTAATACCGATATTCCAATTAATCCAGGGGGGATCAAACTGGTCGTTCTGCCACCGTGGTTCGTTTCGCGTTTCGTCGTGAATTGCTTTCATCTCGGCGAGGAAAGGAATCATGGCGAGGTTAGCATTGACGCCGTCCCGTGTACTGGAATGAGCCGCCTTCCCATGTGAAGTGACCCGAATCCCGTAGATTCCCTTGTGAGCGTGAACGACATTGAGTTCCGTTGGTTCGCCGATGATGGCGCGGCTTTGGCTCGCAACCATTTCCCGGTAGAAGGTGGAATTCTCCACCATATGACGGGCACCGTGAAAACCCACCTCTTCGTCGGCGGTGCAGACGATGTAGATGGGCTGGACGAGTTGATTCGGATCGAGGCGACTCACGGCGGCCATCGCGGTGGCGATGGAACCTTTCATATCGCAGCTTCCGCGTCCATACAGCCGGCCATCTCGCACGCGGGGTTCGAAAGGACCATGCTGGGCCACTGACCATGAATCGACCGGGACGACATCCGTGTGAGAAAAGTAGGCAACGCCCCCTGTTCCGGGGCCGATCTTGCCAATCACGTTGGCCTTGCGGACTCCATGCGGATCGAGGAATTCTTGCCGCTCAACCGTGAAGCCCAGTTCACTGAGCATCGACTCCACGACGTCGCTCACGGGCAGATTCGATTGAGAACTGACAGAGGGAACAGCAACCAGGCGGCTGGCGTTTTCGGTGGGATCGGACATCAACGCACTGAGCATTGGCAATTCATTTCTGTCTAATGAATAAGGCAACAAGTTCCTGCGAGCGGACATCGAGCCATAGAAACTCGAGATCTTTTCATTGGTGCTCACTGACCGCACAAGGGAGAAACACCAGAGGGAATTCCCGGAAACTGACGCTTCGTGTGCGAACAGCCCAGCGCGGGAATCGCCTCATTTCATGTCGCGGTCAATTGATGAGCCGAACCCCTGTCAACGCTCTCTGTTAAGCGGATACGCGGGTCGAATTCTAGTGTCGATGGACCGTGGCGTGCAATCAGCCTCGTGGTTTTACGATCTCAATCAGGGCCTTGAGACGTCGAGGGGAACGCGGGGTGAAAGCGCGATGGCAAGAAACCGTTCGGTAGCCGACGGTTACTCCTCATTGATCTGGAAACGTTGAGAAAATCGTCGAGCCTCTGACCAAGGGGACTTGAGGCCGCCTGGATCCCCACAGATGTCAGATGACACTGACCGAACCAATGCTTCGGAACTTCGCCGCTCGCGAAAAAAGCGAATGGGCCGACGGTTGTATCGGCCCATTCGTGGGGCTTAGCGGACGACCGTTTGGTCGATCTGGTCGACTTTCAAAGCATGCTGGAGTCGGATGTACTTTTCCGGGTTGGCCTTGAATTGACGTCGTCGCTCTTCGGATTTGAAGAGAAACAGTTCATCATCAAAAAAGGCCGCGTACTTAATGTCCCCGGCAACAGCTTTGTCCGATTCCCACAGGATCACAGGATCGCATCCCAAAAGTTTTGGTGCGAAGGCCTCGGGATCGTTACGGAATTCCACGAGTTCTTCTCGCGAGCAGAGATAGTACGTAACCTCTTTATAGTCCCAGGCGAATTTGGGAGATCCGCGGTTCCATTGGCGGTTCTTGGCAATCGCCACCGGACTGAAACCGGCCAGCCCAATAATCGGCTTGGGTTCACCCAGTTCGATCCCCCCTGACGATGTGCTACTGGCTCCCTTTGCTTCGACGGCGGCGGGAGTGGATTTCAGGACCAGGGTTTCACCCGCGTGTGCTCGGGTGAACTTGGCTTCAGCTTTCGAAATATTGGCCACATAACCGTTACGATCCTGAAACCCTGCGTGAAGTGCCAGAACACGACCCGACTGGGAATCGACGATGACATCGCTGGGCAGGGTTTCCACGCCGTACCGTCGGACGAGGTCTTGTTGCTGATCGGAATTGACTTTTGTCGCGATGAACCGTGTCTGGAGCAAATCTTTTACGTCTGTCGCACTGAAGACTTCCCGGTCCATTCGCTTACAGGGCATGCACCAGTCTGCATAGAAATGGATCAGCAGAGGAAGCTTCTTCTCTTCGGCTTCTGCGAGGGCGGCTTTGAAATCCGATCGGAATACAGAATCAAGTTCGGCACAGTCAGCCTGAGGAACATTCGTCAGAATCGTTACGAGCAGGATTGCTGCCCAAGTCGCCGTGCGGCGAAATGAGTTGTGATGGCCGGATAACTGGCCAATGGTCGCTTGAGACATGACTCGATCCCTGTTCTGCCTGATACTTCCGACGCGAATGCCCCTTGTGGGTATCGGCCGAGGCGAAGAGAGATGCCTGCTGCGATTTCTGTGTTCTTCGGCAATTTCTGCAGCAGCAAAACGAAGCTATCGAATTTGCCGACGAATCGATTCCGTGGCATCAAGTCGACTCCAACGTTACTGAAGCAGACCTGAATGAGCTTCCTGGCGAGACGACCGGGACCCTTGCAGGGCGAACACGATCTCAGGCGGAAAAGCCTGCAGAGACGGCTGCCGGAGTCGGTATAGACGGATGCCTGACGTGATTAATCCTCGTCGCATTCGACCTGAATCACTTCGCTCACCACACTTCCCCCTGAGAACAGTGTCGAGATGCGATCGCCTGGAGAGAGAGTACTCAGATCCCGGATCAGGTTTCCGTCCGCGAGTCGCTTGGTCAGGGAGTATCCGCGTTCCAGGACGGCCAGCGGACTGAGTGCCGTCAACGAAGCGGCGATCTTGCTCAATTCCTGACGTGCCACGTCGATACGCCCGCGCATGGATCGTCGGAGACGTTCGTCCAGATCGTCAACTTCCGATTGCAGCTCACGGATTCGATCGTAGGGCCGAGAGAGACTGCGATGGTCCTGTAGTTTTTCAACCTGAAACCGGGCTCGCTGAGCCTGATACTGAAGCGCTGTTGTCAGTCGATGTCGAACTCGCTCAAGCAGCTCTTTGACGTCGGACTCCAGTGGCACGACCAGTTCAGCTGCTTCGCTCGGCGTCAGCGCGCGCTTATCGGCAACCAGATCTGCAATCGTCACGTCAATTTCGTGACCTACGGCACTGATGACGGGGATTTGACAGTCGTAGATGGCGCGTGCCACGACTTCTTCGTTAAACGCCCAAAGGTCTTCGAGACTTCCTCCCCCCCGTCCGCAGATGACAACCTCCACATCGGGAATGAGATGCACGCGCCTCAGGGCCTCTGCAATTTGAGGTGCCGCGTCTGCACCCTGCACGGGAACCGGGACAATCACGACGTTCGCTCGTGGCCAGCGACGCGTAATCACCTGGAGCATATCCTTGACCGCAGCACCGGTGGGACTGGTGATTAAGGCAATTCGTCGCGGGATCAGCGGCCACTGCCGTTTGCGTTCTGGATCAAACAGGCCCTCTACATCGAGTTTCCGCTGGAGCTGCCGAAAAGCAAGTTCCAGCGCCCCAACCCCTTGGGGTTCCAGTTGCTCTGCAATCAACTGGTACTGGCCTCGTGTCTCGTATAACTGGATGGGACCCGCCGCGAGAACCTTCAGACCATCCCGAAGCTGAAATCGCAATCGGGAAGCGGCTCCGCGCCACATTATCGCCGATAGCTGAGCCCCCTCGTCCTTCAGTGTGAAGTAAACATGTCCCGAACTCGCTTGTTTGCAGTTCGAAATTTCTCCGCTGACCCAGACCAGCGGGAACGTACTTTCCATCACTCCTTTGAGGCGGGAAGTCAACTGGCTGACTGTCAGCGCTTTCGAGGGAAGGACCGTATCAATGTCCAAAGCTGACTCCGATCTGCAATCGCGGCAAATTCTCTGTCTGGGTAAAGCGGTCCCGAAGGACCCGTTCGTAGGGGGATCCGGCCAACTTACGGGCGGTTTGTGACACTCTATTCGAAACGGTGAATAAAGCGTATCACCCGCTGCAGCGTGTGCGAGCAAGCTGAATGATTCGCGCCGGTCGTGTCTGACGGGGCGATTTCACCGTGAAGGACGGAAAAGCGGCTCTGTCTGTCATACCGCCGTGGTCGGTCAGGACTGAAGAGTGAGGATCAATGATCGCGATCCACCATGATTACGGTGCTCGCACAGATAGATTCCCTGCCAGGTGCCAAGATTCAATCGGCCGTCCGTGACGGGGATCAGCAGTGAGTTGCCCAGGAGCGACGCTTTCACGTGAGCTGGCATGTCATCCGGCCCCTCACACGTATGCACATAGGGAAAGCTCTCAGGGGCGATCGCGTTGAACGAGGACTCGAGGTCGCGCGGGACATCGGGATCCGCGTTTTCGTTGATCGACAATGAGGCTGACGTGTGCTGGATGAAGACGTGCAACAGGCCGATTTTGACGGAGTGGATGTTCGGAATCGCCCTGTAGACGTGGTCGGTAATCAGATGAAAACCGCGCGGGAACGGGGGCAACTTTAACTGCGTTTGATACCAGCCCATTGAGTCCACTTAAGAGTCGAGGGTCAAGTTGGAAAGAGACGCATGAGTTCGGCGGACCCATTCGACGGGGGGATCGAGACGAGCGACATTGATGTGAATCTCTGTCAGAATCTCGATCACGCGTTCCATCGGAACACCCGCATCACGTGCCCATTCGATGACTTCAAGATCGTTCATCACGCGGCGACGATCGGTTTTCATCAGTTCTAGAATGACCAGCATAAGCCGGTCATTTTCGAAGATGGGCCGCATCAGTTTTGCAAAATCCTGATGCGAAAATTCGTACCAGCGACAGACACCTTCTACGTGTTCGATTCGTCGCCAGCGGCAAAATCTCCACCAGAAGCGTTTCAACCAGTCAGCTACAGCAGCCTGCCCGACATCGCGTCGAGCTTTCTCGCTTTCAATCCACTTATGGCGTTCAATCTCGTCCCATGCTGCCGGCAGCAAGCTTGGGACTGTTGTTCCCAGCCAGGGTTGGTCGGTGGCGGCATCTTCAGAAACCAGGTCGGACGTTGAGGGCATGCGTCGTTCCTCCTTCGCATAAGGAACTATACTCTCTGATAACGAATTGGCAACCTTGAGTTATGAGACTGCGTACGGCCCCCAAGGGAAGCTGCCAAGGTCGACTGGACAAGACCTCAGGCTGTGTTCTCGTCTGCGGACGAGATGCCTGCGCGTGGCACCCGTTGAGTCACCTCGCAGTTCTGTTTCTCGGCCTGAAGAGGCCCATTTGTGATCTGGTCGACCGACAACGCACGGCGATCTGGTTTGGTCAGATACTCTGCGGGGATCCGATAGCGAACTTCCGAACGAGTTACTCGGCCGGCTCGTTGGATTCCGTTACCGCAGGAGTCGGTTCGTTCTCGGCGCGGAAGCGGTAACCAACCCCGCGAACTGTTTCAATGACGTCTCCCAGGTCCCGAAGTTTTTGACGGAGCGACCGGACGTGGACGTCGATCGTCCGCTCCAGCGCATTCGCATCTTCCCCCCGGCAGTGGTCCATCAGTTCATTCCGTCCGAACGGACGACCGGCTGAACGGCTGAGTGCCCAAAGCAGTCGAAACTCGGTTGGAGTGAGGTCCAATAGTTGACCGCGTGCTTTTGCAGTGTGATTGACGCGATCGATTTCAATTCCGTGAATCGAAATAACATCTCGATTCTGCCGGTCGGTCCCAGTTCGTCGCAGCAGCGCCTTGATACGGTGAATCAACGGCTTCACTTTGAACGGCTTTGTGACGTAATCGTCCGCGCCCATATTGAAGCCCACGATTTCGTCGACTTCTTCGCTACGAGCGGTGAGCATGATGACGCGAATTCCCTGAGTCTTCGTGTCAGCACGCAACTGTCGACAGACTTCCAGACCATCGATTACCGGTAACATCAGGTCAAGCAGGACCAGATCAGGTTCAAAAGAACGAAGACGACGAAGTCCATCCTGCCCATCCGAGGCCAGCGCGACTTCAAACCCCTCACGCTCGAGGTTATAAGACAGAACCTCTTGCAGAGCACGTTCGTCTTCAATGATCAGAATTTTTTGTTTGCTCATGTGATATCGTTGTTGGACCTCTCAGGAATCGTCGAAAATCGATTCCGATGCCGAATGATTTCGCCCTGCACCAGATAGACCACGTCTTCCGCGATGTTTGTGGCGTGGTCGGCAATTCGTTCGATCTGGCGAGATGCGGAAAACATATGCAGGGCCGGTTCAACAAGATCGGGTCGCGATTGCATCAGGCGACTCAGTTCTTCAATGATGACCCTGTTCAAATTATCAATCGATTCATCTTGCAGGCAGACTTCGCGTGCCGTCCGGACATCCAGGTGCACATACGCGTCAATGCTGCGGTGCAGCATGTCGAGCGCCTGCCGCGACATATGCTTCATATTATCGGGTACTGAGATTTCGGCGCAACTTGCGATTCCGCAAGCTCTCTCAGCAATACTCACACCCAGGTCTGCCACCCGCTCAAGTTCGCCACCGATTTTGAGGACAGTGGTGATCCGCCTGAGATCGATGGCGACAGGCTGATGGAGGGCGAGCAGCTTCAGGCATTCTTCTTCGACAGCGACATCCATTCGGTCGACTTCGTCGTCGGCAGCCATAATCTGTTTCGCACGTTCGTAGTTTGGGCGATGGAGTGCTTCCACGGCCGAGTGGATCATTTCTTCCACGCGAGCACACATCGTCAGCACCATGCGATGGAGATTATCAAGGTCTCGAATTAAATGGATCGACACGGCTCCTACCTCCATCACTGAAAAACGCGATTTATCTCACCGACCGACGGTGGTTTGCCGGTCCGTTTTCGAACGGCAATGTAAGGCCCTGTTTACACGATGAATGCCATTAATGCTCAAGTCACTGCAGTAGCTTGCGATGTCTCAGGCCAAGTCAGGGATTGCTTGCGGACTTCGCCCTGACGCTGGATTTGATGCAGTCGGTCTCAATTCTCTGTTAAACCTGAGACTTGGGGCCCGCGAATCCACTCGGCCGGTAATGATGCGACAGTATTTGTGGTATCTACGTCCCGCAGAATCGGTCTTTAATCTTCACCTCTACGAACCCCATCAAGGGGTCTTTTATCACCCGAATCGGCCGGTGATGTAATCTTCTGTTTCCTTTTGTGTCGGATTCCTGAAGAGTTGTTCGGTCGGTCCCACTTCTACCAGCCGTCCCATACAGAAGAAGGCCGTTGTTTCACTGATACGAGCGGCCTGCTGCATGTTATGGGTGACGATCACGATCGTGTAATTCTGTTTCAGCTCGAAGATCAGATCTTCGATTCGGGCGGTGGATGCCGGATCGAGCGCCGAAGCCGGTTCATCCATCAACAGGACTTCGGGGTTCGTTGCCAGAGCCCGCGCGATGCACAGACGCTGCTGCTGGCCCCCCGATAGAGCCATTGCCGAGTCCTTGAGGCGGTCTTTGACTTCGTTCCAAAGTGCCGCCTGCTTCAGACACCGCTCAACGATTCCCTGCAGTTCCGACTTTTTGGTAAGGCCTGCGATTCGTGGTCCGAAGGCAATATTGTCGAAAATGGATTTCGGAAAGGGAGTCGACTTCTGAAAGACCATGCCGACGCGTTTGCGGAGCGACACGACATCAACTTCGCGATCGTAGACATCTTCACCGTCGAGCAGTACGGACCCCGTGACGCGGGTCCCTTCCACGATGTCATTCATCCGGTTCAGCGACCGCAGGTACGTGCTCTTCCCACAGCCTGAAGGCCCAATCAATGCCGTCACAGAGCGGCTTTGGATCTTCAGATTGATGTCGTAAAGTGCCTGCTTCGTCCCATAGAAGAAACTCATTTCCCGTGTTTCAATCTTGGGAATAGGGTTAACGGGCTGGGTTCCCGCCCCCGCAGGGCTCCCAGCCGGTTCGACAAACTGCGTGAATTGTTTAACGAGAGCCATGGAAGTTAGTCATCTTTTAGGGTCAATCGATCTCATGATCGCGGCGGACCGAGTAACAAGGAAGACGGATTACAGCTAAGGATTACAATTATTGAATCTTCCGTTGATATCTCTGCCGGACAAAAATGGCGATTCCGTTCATGGACAGGAGCGTTGCCAGCAAGACCAGAATACCGGCCGCGGCAACGTGCTCAAAATTGGGGGCCGCCTCATTGACCCAACTGTAAACCTGAATTGGCAGGGCGGTAAATCGATCAAACGGTGCACGAATCAACTTGTCCGGGTGTTGCAGCACGTCCCCTAATCCAGTGATTCGCCCCGGGGCGTAACTCAACTGCGCTGCGACGCCGATGACAGCCAGGGGGGCTGCCTCACCAATCGCGCGCGACAGGGAAAGGATAACACCCGTCAGAATTCCTGGTAACGCGGCGGGAAGCACCTGATGCCACATGGTCTGCCACTTCGTGGCCCCAAGTGCGTAGGCAGCGTGTCTCAGTGAAGCAGGAATCGCCCGGAGTGCTTCTTGTGAAGTAATGATCACAACGGGAAGGCTCAGCAGCGCTAATGTACAGGCACCGGATAACAGCACCGGTCCCAGCGGCAGTGTGATGTCGATGGAACTCATTCCGGGCAATTTGAGCGAAACATACGTCGCTTGTTTGTCGAAAATGCCGAACATCCGGGAAAATACGGTAAACCCCAGGATCCCGTAAACGATCGACGGCACACCGGCCAGATTCGAAATGTTCAATTGAATGAACCGGGTCAGTATGGTGGGCTTTGCATATTCTTCCAGATACACCGCTGCCCCGACGCCGACCGGGACTGCCATACATGCGGTGAGAAAGATCAGCCAGATACTTCCCCAAAGTCCTACCATGATACCGGCTTCTGTTGGCTCGTAAGAATTTCCGGAAGTCAGGAACTTCCAGGTGAGCCAGCCCCACGGCTTTGGTGAGCGAGGTGGACCAACAACAGGAACCCGGGGGTCGTCAGGAAAATTCCCAGGACCCACTTTTGTGTAGGCGACGGAATCTGTGCCGGAATCCGACGCCGTCGAAACCTTCAAGTCGTACGCAGGTGCTGCGCGACGACCATCGTGGTTGAACTGGACAACTCCGTTGCGCAGATCTGAACTGGTAAAGGCAGTCACGCGATGACCCGGACGGTCCTTCAATTCGAATGCGCCACCAGAAACATTGCTGACGTTGAAGACGAATTCGGGCGCTGACTCGGTGAACGGAGCCTTGGTTTGGGGAGTCACCGGAGCAAGGCCCTTGCCTCGTCCCGGACTGAACGCCGTTACCAGAATTGACCCGATCAACACGAGCAGGAACGACAGTGCCGCCAGAGTGGCGAGACGACAGAGCCATTCAAACATGAAACCAACGGTGTGCCGACGGTTCAGCAGACGCTCGTACGAGTCATTTCGCAGACTCATTGGTAGACCTCCCGATAACGCGAGAGGACCCACTGAGAAATCAGGTTCATGAGCATCGTGATGATAAACAGCATTAATGCGACAGCATAAAGACTTTTCTCCAGGGTCGAACCCGTCACAACTTCGCCCGTCATGACATCGACAATGAACGACGTCATGGTTTGGATCTGATTTAAGGGATTCAATGTCAGATTCGCGAATCCTGCGGAGGCGATGGTGACAGCCATCGTTTCGCCAATACTGCGCGAGAGTGCGAGGAGAAAGGCGGCGAATATCCCTGAAAGGGCGGCGGGCACGACGATCTTCGCACTGACGTCGAATTTCGTTGCTCCCAGTGCGTACCCGGATTCTCTCAGACTATCTGGAACCGATCGCATCACATCTTCGCTGAGTGACGCCACCATCGGAATGATCATCAGGCCAACCACGATTCCACCCGCAAGGGCATTCTTGCCCAGTACTGACAATCCCAATAGATCATGGAATAGGGGTGTTATGACAATCGGGGTGAGAAATCGGAGAGCGAAGTATCCATAGACCACTGTGGGGACACCTGCCAGGATTTCCAGGGCGGGCTTGACCCATCGACGTGAGGCGGGAGAAGCGTACTCGCTGAGGTAAATGGCAATCATCAGCCCCATGGGCAGACCGATCACGGCAGAGATTCCCGTGATCAACAGTGTCCCGCAGACGAGTGGAATAATTCCGTAGTGCCGCTGTTCTTCCGCATACTGTGGCGTCCACCTCGTTTCGGTGAAGAATTCGCGAAAACTCACGTCCTGAAAGAACGCGGTATCAGGCGGGATGGCAAACAGAGACTGTGATACCAGTACGTAGATGATGCTGAGCGTTGTCAGGATTGACAGTAATGCGCAGCAGAACAATGCCAATTGAATGAGTTGCTCTCGGGCGTGCCTCAACGAAAACTGGCGTCGCAATGACGTGATTCTTACTTGTCGAGTCGGTCCACCATTGGACACGGGCTTTTCCTCTTGCGAGCCGGACACCTTGAAAATCTCCAGATCAATTGAGTGTTGATCATGCGTCAGCATGATCAACACTCTCGGTTGGGAAGAACCGTTCTGCTACTTCCCCGCTGAAACTTCTTTCAGCGCATTCTCCAGCGTTTCGATCGATTTTTGACGAGCGGAATCCTGTAGTCGGACAAAGCCTCGTTTTTCAATCAGTGGCTGTGATTCTTCGGACAATGCGAATCGCAGAAACTCGGCCACTTCCGGGCGCTTCAGCGATTCAGTGCTGACGTACATGTACAGCGGACGGGACAAAGGAGTGTACTCACCACTCAAAATTGTCTCGACGGATGGGCTGACGAATGGGAGGGGTGTCTCAGTTGCCTCTTTCGTTGCAGAGAGTGCGACAGGTGTCAGTTTATCCGTGTTCTCGACAAAGTATCCGAAGGGGATATATCCCAGTGCATACTTATTACTGGAAATGCCCTGAACCAGCACATTGTCATCTGCGGCGGGCGTATATCGAGTGTTGGTGGCCTTCTTTTTCCCATTCACTTCTTCGGTGAAGTACTCGAACGTGCCTGAATCTGTATCCGCACCGAACAGAACCATTGGTTCGGCTGGCCAGTCTGGATTCAGGTCTTTCCACGTTTTGATCTGACTGTCGGGTTCCCATACCTGCTTCAGTTGACCAATCGTCAATTGCGTGCACCAGTCATTCTGGGGGTGCACAGCGATGACGATGCCATCGATGGCGATGGGTAACTCGATGAAGTTAATTCCCTTTTTCTTCAGTTCGTCTTCTTCGCTTGGTGCGATCGTCCGTGAAGCGTTCCAGATATCCGATTGTCGGTTGAGAAACTTTTTGTATCCGCCGCCGGTCCCCTGACGGCCGACGCTGACGGTATTTCCCGTTGCTTTCTTTTCGAACTCGACGGCAAAGGCCTGGCAGATCGGGTAGACGGTGCTCGATCCTTCAGCGCTGATCGTCGCTGGTTTCACATCACCGGCGCTCGTCACGGAATCAGTTCCCCCTGCGGAGGAAGCGGAATCGTTGGTGTCACCCGTCGATGAACCCTTCTTGATTTCACATCCGGCGAATAGACCCATCGCAACGACCAGGGTCGCCGTCATGATCACTCGCGAGCTCATCTGACAATATTTCATCCTGACTTCTCCATACGCAAACACTCTGGTGAGCGGAAATGTCGTCGAACCCGCCCCTATTTTCAAACCTAACTGCTTCGAGAGGCTACAGGATCGTCGTTAATATTCTGTGAAGAATAGCTTCGCGGACAATATTTGTGCCACCGGAGCGAGACGACGATTCCAGAGATCGGTGGCAGCTGATGGGACTGTTGTTCACCGATCGCGAGTCGGGGTGACGTGATTGTTATGGTCGATTGTGAAATGAGTTACAGCAAATTTGCGACTCGCAGTGTGCGGAATCAACTGGATTGACATCCGGAAAGAGAGTCCACAGACGCGCAAAGTCGAACGCCTGTGGTCCCTGAGAAAATCCTGCGTCGCCTATTTCTTCTTCACCGTGACCAGCGGCTGCAGGTATTCGGGATTGAGCTTGTCGCATGACCACAGCAAGCCTCGTGTGACGAGATCGAGATATCGATCGTCACCGACCGTCTCAGAATTGTGGCCCAGTGTTGTGCTGAAAACGCGGCCCTTCCCGTACTGATTCGTCCAGACAACGACATAGTCGTCCACCTTGGTGCCGATGTCCTGACGTCCACGGGCCAGTGGCTTGGCCGTGGGGAACAGTTTCAGGTTGTTGTAGAGCTCCTCGTTAATTGTGGTCCAGTTTTGCAGTGTCACTGTGATCGGATGGTCGCGTTCGACGAAAGTCACTTCGATTGGCTTTTGGGGGCCGTGGCCTGACGACTGAATTCCGACGAACTGGAACCAGTCATCCTTTCCGGGCAGTCGGTAACTGTGCATGGCACAGTGCAGGTTCACTGCGGGCAAGCCGTTTCGATGAGCTCGCAGAATATTTTCGACATACTCAGGTTCGGTCACGTCAGACGAGCACTCATCGTGCAGGACCACATCGTAACCCTTGGACCAGTCTTTATTGTCATACAGGTCGAAACGGGCTTTGGTGCTCGTGTCATCGGTATGAATTTGAGTCACTTCCACATTGGCTCGAGCCTCGATTCCTTTCTTGAGCAGGTCTTTCTGGCCCGCATAATCGTGGCAGCAGCCACCGGTCACCAACAGGGCCTTCAATGGCTTAGGGCGGTTAGCTTCCTGAGCAATCGCCGGGACTGCAGAAACGATACAGGCGAGAAAAAGGGATGCACTGGCAAGACGACGGTTCATCGAAGCGACTCCTGATTCGGATCGAAATTGACTGGGGAGTAATTCAAAGGGGAAATCCGATGTTGGACCAAGGCACATCGTAGACAAGTCTTGGCCGACTTGCCTCGATCACGTCATGATTTTTTCAGGCCCACTGCCGAACGACGAAGAAAGCGACTTCAGTGTCGATTTCGATCGGAATGGTCCGATGTCGAAAATGAAGCCAGACACTGTAGATCACTACCAGACCGACAATGAACGTCGCCACTTCAAGCACCTGTCGGGCGAGCTTCGAGTTGTGTCGAGCGACGAATTGGGTGATCACACAGACCAGTAGTGTCATCGCGGCCTTGAAATAGGCCATCCCCTTGAGGCCCCACCGATCGAGGAAGTAGCCCGCGAACGGATTGGACTCGACGAACCCGCCATCTCCCCGGGTCAGCAGGTGGTACGTCATTACCACGTCGAGAACGCTGACAATGACCAGAATTAATGTTTCCTGCGGATGCTGTAAGTCCCACTGCGGTTTAGGGGTCACAGTGCGGTGCGGCCTCGATTCATTTCGTGTCCTCATTTCGCTGTAGTCCGGCAGGTTCGTTCTAAAGGGAAGACTTTCTGGATTCGGATGAACCCATCCCAGTATCGTCCTGCGGCGTCGATTCTTCGTCTAGGGGACCGCCTGCAGGTTGACAGGGATTTCGGGGACTATGAGGTTGCCTGCAGTAGTCACGCGAAGTTTGACGTTGGGAAGATCGGTCTGATTAGTCACTTTCGGCCCCCGAACGACGACCGAAAACGTCTCTTCATTCCCGGGCACATTGGCCGTCTGTGCCGTGTAACCGGCAGGAAGTCCACCAAGGGCGACTTCGACGGGCATGGTGAAGCCGGCTGCTCGCTGAAGGACTCCGGTGATTCGATAATCTGTTTCCCCCACGACGGAAAGAGTCGCTTCGTCGACTTTGGGAGCGACACCCGTTTGTATTTCTGCAAGAAATGTTTGGGAGAACGCGGTTGCGGTAACCCTGTCTGAGTAGGCGTGAGGTGTGGCTTCTGCTCGAACGGTAAAGTTGATGGCCGGTTCCACCGCATCCATTGGTACGGATAACTTCAGTACCACGGTCTGGTCGTCGCTGGAGTCCAGAAACGCGGGTGCGATCGAGACTTGTGGGAATGTTCCCGCGGCAGCGTTGTTGGGATCGCGTCTGCGGGCTGGTTCCGTCGAGTCGAGTGACAGCCGGACGGGCAGCGTTGCTGTTGCGTGCTCGCGGCTTCGCTGGACTTTGACCGGAAGATCGATGGTCGTTCCTCGATACAGGACCGTCGGCAGGTATTGAAGTTCAACAGCCAGTCCTGATGCTGGAGTGGTTGCGACTGCCAAAGTGTCTGCGAACGCTGGTGCCAACGAACCGGTCTGGAGTGTTGCCGTCCGGCGAATCTGCGGCGACAGGTCAACTGATTCACCGACGATTCTCAGGAGGGATGGGTGTGCAGTTTGTCGCGACCCGCTTCGCACAAGTCGCAGCAGCATCTTTCCCTGGTGGTTGGCAACGATCTGACTGGGCGAGATCGTGACGGAGTCGTCTCCAACGGCGCTGAGCTGGATAGGCCCCATGTACCCAGCGCGATTAACCTGTAATTCGATGATGGCCGAGCCGTCTTCGGGGATGTTGACGGTGGGAGTGTTCAATTGCAGAGAAAACCGAGGCAGGTCGGCTGGTTCAATGACCACTCGATAGAAAGCCCGCGGGTCACCTCTCCCGAACAGGTCTCGAATCCTGAGCTGGATTTGATTGGTTCCCTGCGGAATCGAGTAATCCAGAATCAGGTCTCCGCTCGTGGGCTGATCACTTGTCTGAGCCAGCAGATTACCGCCGGCACCGTCGACAATGCTCATTTCTCCCTGCAAAGTGGAGCCGAGTGTGTCGGTCAGTAAGGTAAATCGGAGTTTCTGACCGGGAATCACATTGAGCGTAAAACGATCCATCTCTCGCTTCTGTGCCACCCGGCCGCTAATCCCTACGGAAGGACGGTCTGGCTGAGTGAAATTGACTGTGATGGGGGGTAGTGGATCACCCGAAGAACTTTGAGGTTCGGCATATTCGGTCCCCTGACTCAATCCCATCGCGGGGAGGCTTCCGCAGAACAATAAATCAGAGTCAATCGAGAAGAGTCCAAATCTGCTTTCTGCGGGTGCAGTCAGCTCACCCCGTACTCGAACTGAATTGCTAAAACCAGGACCGATGGGCTCCACTTCCATTTTGCCGAGAGAACCAGCGGCAGGGAGGAGACCGTCTACGAGTTTCAAGTCACCTACTTTCAGCCGAAAAACGCTTGAACCGGGAGCATTGAAGGCCAAATCGTGCAGCTCGATGGAATAGATGCCATCCGCCGTTAACGTGTACTCGATCCGTGCGTCACGACGGAGTGGGCTTTGTCCCCAGCCGATTGTGAGCGGAGCACCTTTGGGTGACTTCAATTCGAGAACGGGATTGGCGGCTCCCCCCAACCGCTTCAATTCCACATCGGCGACGATCCGTTCCCCAGTTTTACCGGCGAAGTACACCGTCTGCTGCTGCCCACCCGAGAGCGTTCCAAAGAACGCCGCGGGCAATGTCGCTGGCTGATCGATGGAACTCGCTAACGGAACCTGGGGAAGCCGATCAAGGGCGAGTACTGTTGAGGAACTCATTCCCACTTGGGATTTCACCCAGAGTGGATACAACCCCGGAACCGTCTTGGAAGGGACAGTCACATTCAGAACCAGTCGCTCGGGCGTCGATTCTTTCGCGATGTCAAAACGAACTTCCGGTAAAGGAAATGCCACGCCCGGTGCAGGCCCCAGATTGCTTCCTTCAACGATCAGCTGTGTTGTGTGACCAATTTCGAGGCCCGGTTGCGAAAGGCTCTTAATCGCCGGCAACGCGGCGGGAGCAGGACGATCAGCGGCGATAAGCTCATCGACGTTATTCCCCGCCACTTCGACGAACAGTTGTTTGACTTCCTCTGGCGACAGCGCGCGGGGGAAGATGCGGACGTCACCGATGACACCGCTTGTGTACTCACCATGGACTTCGCTTCGACCAATCGTCAGAGGCAGACTGCTGAGTAATCCTGCGAGATTGACGTCCAGCGTCCATGCTTCATGACCAATGACAATCCCGCGGGAGACCCCTTTGGGGACCAGTGGCTGTCCGTTGACGAAATACTGGATTCGAACGTCATCCGCATCGGTGTCGGCGTCTTCACCCGGGGCATCTCCTGCCGTATACGTGGCGGTGATGTAGGTCAGCTTGCGGATCGGTACCGCCGCTTTCGAACTGTAGCTGGCAACCCGATAATCCGTGCCATCGTGGATGTACACCTGGAAATTGTCGGCGGGCATCTGGAAGTTAATGCCATAGTTTGTCGAAAACTGACCGTCCGCTGTGCCTCGTTTTGCGAACAAGCCATGATAGTTCGGTTCGGCGGCATCGGTCAGATTCACGAAAAACATCGAGACAGTAATACCGACGGGAGCATCGACGTCAGGGCTGTCGGCGATTTCGATGAACTGCTGCCGTGCAGCGTCGAGTTGCAGCGCCTTCTTCCCCTGCTGATTCCAGAAGGGACTGGGGACACGGACGGGCTCGTTCATCACCGATCCCTGGTCGTGCCCATGCCCCACGGTTGCCCGATCCTCAGCAGCTCCGCTCGTTTCTTCGAATGTAAAATGAACGACGGCTTGAGAGGCAAGTCGGGAGGCAGCCTCTTGTGCGAGACAGACGTCCATCCCCATCAGAAGTGGCACAACGAGAATCAACCGACGAACGTGAGTCATCATGCTCTGGCAACCTTCGAGCGAAATCTAGTGCAGGCGAATGGCAAATCGGGATCAATTCTAGACGTGCATCAAACCGATTTGAAAGCGCCTGTGCCAGCGTAGATCAGAATATTTTGATTGATTCGCGCCCCCGCTTTCGCAGAGGTATCCCCCAGGGACGTCACCCCGCGGGAAAAGGTTTGTCCTTTATTATCAGAGTGCGGAGGACCTGACTGGGCGATGTTGCAGGGAGAGACACCGGGCTCTTCGCAATTGGCTGGTGCCGGTACGAGTACAGGTAGACATTTTGTCACTGCAGATTCAAACTTCGTCGTACCCCTGCTTTCTGCCGGCTCTGGGAAGGAACTCGCTGCGTCCATGCGGAACAGACGAGCAGAATCTGCGCAGACCGCATTCCCAAACAGACAATCTTCAATATTCGACTGTTTTGGACGTTCGCTTAGGCTTCCATCTCGCGGTATGATCTTGCGTTCCCCGCCATCTCTTCTGCGGACAGCCGATGATTACCGTCAATCAATTGACTCGCCAATTCCATTCCAGCGGCAAGACTTTGACTGCCGTTGATCGGTTGTCGTTTGAAGTTCGGGCGGGTGAGGTCTACGGTTTACTGGGGCCGAACGGAGCGGGAAAAACGACCACGCTTCGCATGATTCTGGGACTGCTTCAGCCTACTGGCGGCGATGCGATCGTTGACGGCTTCCGCGTGACACAGTATCCGGATGAAGTGAAACGCCGTATCGGACTTGTCTCCGCAAGTGCAGGGCTCTACCAGTGGCTGACGCCCCGGGAAATGCTGCTGTTCTTTGCCGATCTCTACAGTGTGGAACCACGTTTTGCACGTGATCGACTTGAGTCGCTGGCCGACCTGCTGGATCTTCGCCGCTTTCTGGACCAGCGTTGTTCCACACTCAGTACCGGGCAGAAGCAACGCGTCACGCTCGCTCGTGCATTGATGCACGACCCCCCGATCATGTTGTTGGACGAACCGACCCGCGGTCTGGATGTCGTCGGGACTCATATCATCTTCGAGTACATCGGCCATCTTCGTGCACAGGGGAAAGCAGTCGTCATTTCCACCCATCGGCTGGATGAAGCGTCGCAAATCTGTGATCGGATGGGACTGCTTCATCGGGGTTCGATGCGGTACGAAGGAACCTTCCCTGAACTTCAGGCGGCGACTGGCAGTGTGAGCTTGTACGAGATGTTTCTGAAACTGATGAAGCAGCCCGATCAGATCGGGACCGGACTGAACGAGGAAACCCGCAATGACCGTTGAGTCTCGGAGGTCACGAGCACCGGAGTCGACCTCGTCGCTGCGCTGGTGGCGAATGGCGCAGAAGGAACTGAGGGAAATCCTGCGCGATCGGCGCACCATTATCACGTTGGTCGGCATGCCCCTGCTGATCTATCCCCTCTTGGGGGTGACGTTCCAGAAGCTGTTGTTCACACAGGCCGCGAAGAAAAATGCCACCGAATACCGAGTCGCATTCGCGGCCGAAAAAGACGCCCGCATCTTCCGTAGACTGTTCGACGAATCGGAAATGCTGCAATCGGAGCAGTCCGGCGAAGTTGTGCCACTGAATCGTCGTCCGGCGGGAACGATCGATGATCCCATCTGGCAATTCATGGTGTCTAATGACAAGTCGGCCACTGTGGACGTCAATGCATTGGTTGCAGACCGAACCGCCGATGTCGGGGTCCGCCTGAAGGAAGGGGGGGACGAGGGCCCCTGGAAATTTGAGCTAAGTTACCGGGCAGAATCTCCCTACAGCCTCGATGCGCGGCGGATACTGGAAGAACGGATGCACCTGGCGAATGAGATGCTGGTGCTGAAGCGACTCCGCGAGCAGAATCCGCCGCTGAAACTCCCGGTTACGACATCGCTCAAACCGATTGCTACGGAAGAGTCAGCGGCGCCGTTTTCCATCGCGACGTTGATTCCACTGATCCTGATCCTGATGACGGTCACGGGGGCGGTGTATCCCGCGATCGATCTGACCGCAGGGGAACGTGAGCGAGGGACAATGGAAGCTCTCATCTCTGCTCCTGTCCCCAGGCACGAACTGCTGTTTGCCAAGTTCATTGCTGTGCTGACAGTCGCGTTGCTGACGGCCGTGGCGAACCTGGTTTCCATGGTCATCACAGCCTATGCGGGGGGGATGGAGCAACTGCTGTTTGGCAGCGGTGGAATTACTCTGCGGATGCTCGTGCTGATATTAGGACTTCTGGTGGTCTTCGCCGGCTTCTTTGCGTCCGTCATTCTGATTCTGACTAGCTTTGCTCGCAGTTTTAAAGAAGCGCAGGCCTATCTGATCCCTGTCATGCTGGTTTCGCTGGCTCCGGGCGTTCTGTGTCTGTTGCCTGGAATGGAGATGACAGGCTGGACGTCAGTCACACCCCTGGTCAACATCGTGATTCTGGCGCGGGACATTTTTGATGGTCGGGTTCAATCGATCTGGGTGTTGACGACCCTGTTGTCGACCGTCCTCTATTCAGCTGTTGCGCTGGCCGCGGCAGCGAGAATTTTTGGTACGGACGCAGTCTTGTACGGTAGCGAAGGGAATTGGGCAGACCTGATCCGCCGACCGCGCACTCGCCGACCAGCGGCGTCACTGTCACAAGCAATGTTCTGTCTGGCGGTCATGTTTCCTGCATTTTTGATTCTCAAAGGGATTCCCGGCCGACTGTTCGTTCAGTGGATTGAAGGCCGCTTGATTGGGAACGCCGTCCTGACAATTGCCTTGTTCGCAATCGGGCCGCTGCTGCTGGCACGCTGGACCGGCGTCGACTGGCGGCGAGGCTTCCGTTTGAAGGGGGCCCCCGCCGCTACCTACGTGGCCACCGCTTTGCTTGGACTGTCGCTGTGGCCCTTTGCCTACGAACTCGAGTTACAGACGATTGCACCGGATCAGTTCCAGGCGATGCACGAACTCTTCCAGCAAATTAAGGCTGCTCTGGATGCAGTTCCCCTCCCCGTCAAACTTGTCACCACCGCTCTAGTGCCGGCGATTTGTGAAGAGTTGTTTTTTCGAGGTTACCTGCTGACAGCCCTCCGCACCGGAATGTCGACAGTGCTGGCGGTCTTACTTTCGAGTTGTCTGTTCGGTCTGTTTCACGTGATCGCGATGAACTCACTGATGTTTGAAAGATTTGTACCCACCTGTTTTCTGGGACTGATCCTGGCCTGGATCTGTGTGCGGACGGGAAGCACGTACCCCGGAATGCTGCTGCACACACTACATAATGGCCTGCTTCTGTCATTGTCCTCATTTACCCGAGAGCTGACTGCCCTGGGTATCGGTACGGAGACGCAGGAACATCTACCAGCGAAGTGGATTCTCACGGCGTCCGTGATGGTTGTCACCGGCCTCGCCATCCTGGTTCTCAGCACTCGCCGGCCAGTGGTCGTAGCGGCGCCCGCTCAGTCATAACACGGTCGTGATTTCACGGTCGACAGTAGCGCTGCCTGATCGTGCGGAAGCGCTACCGCGTCGTCAGCAGAGCCAGACACGCTTCGTTAAAGGGGAGTTGCTGAACCGTTTTCCCGGCCGCTGTCTTCTCAGCCCGATGTGATGATGGGTCGCGCGCCCCTCAACAGGGACTGAAACAGAGACGTTCGATTCGCACTCCAAACCCCAGCACCGCCGCTCTGCGGGAAGCGAACGCTCCCCTGCCCCACGGTATGGCATTCGTACTTCAGGCCGTCCGGGATGTTCGAGTGCCTGTACAATTCAGTACGCGCGACGCTGACGTGAAGAAGGAATATCAAGTGCTTTGCGGTACTTGGTGACGGTTCGACGTGCCAGGGTGTAACCAAACTTTGCCAGCTCATCCACCAGTGCATCGTCGCTCAGTGGATCGTTTTTGTCTTCATTGTCGACGATTTCCTTGAGCTTGATGCGAATGATGTCCCAGGCAACTTCCTCGCCGCTCTCCGTAACCGTCCCCCCGCCGAAGAATTTCTTGAGCGGGTAAAGTCCACGAGGTGTCTGGATCCACTTGTCGTCGACTGCGCGAGAGACCGTGGTCACGTGGACTTTGACGACGTCTGCAATTTCCTGCATTTTCAACGGGACGATCGCTTCGGGACCATATTCGAGAAATGCGGTCTGTTTATCGACAATGGATTGCGCGACCCGCTTGAGCGTGTTGTGTCGTTGCTCGATGCTTTCGATCAGCCATTTGGCCGAGTCGATTTTTCGCTTAATGTATTCTTTGGTCTTCTGGTCGGTGCCGTCTCTAAGGATCTGCTGGTAATGCTTGCTGATTCGCAGGCGGGGAGTGTACTCGTCGAGCACGCGAACAACCCACTTGTTGTCGCCGTTCTGTTCAACAAACACGTCGGGCGTCACGGCTTGAGCGGGCCGAGCTTCAAAACCTCGTCCTGGAAAGGGATTCATGTGCCGCAACTCTTCAATTGCGGCTTTGATCGTTTCAATTGAATAGCCGGTTCGGCGTTCGATCAGAGGCAGCCGATTCTGAGCCACGTCCTCAAGGTGTGAGCCGATCAGAGTGGCGAGGACATCTCGGTAGGGCATATCGTCGCGGAGCTGAAGAAGGAGACATTCCTTCGCGTCACGGGCACCACATCCGAGAGGGTCGAGTCGCTGGACCAATTGCAATGCGGCCTGTGCGTCGACATCGGCGATGGACTTCCCATACGTTTGAATCAGGTCGGGCAGGCTGCTGGGAAGTCGGCCATTGGGATCCAGATTTTGTATTAGAAACTGACCGAAATCGCGTATTTCCGCCGGGACACTGAAAAAGCCGAACTGCTCGAGCAGGTACTCATGCAGCGATTGCGGCTTTTCCGCGACATTGGAAATCATGTCATGTTGTCGGTCGCCATCCTCTTCCATGCGGTTGGACGAAGGTTTGCTGCCCGACGTGTAGTTGTCTTCAGGCCACTCCTGCGACATTTCGAGCAGTCGTTCGAAGTCGGCTTCGTTGTTATGAGCCGTGTCGACCTGAAGTTCCTGTTCTGCAATGTTCTTTTCAGATGCTTCTTCCCGTGCCTCGGCAATATTGTGCTGTAGATCGGGCGCGTCGCGATCGGCCGCCCGCATCTCCAGGCAGGGGTTTTCAGCCAGTTCCTGCTCGATGCGCTCATCCAATTCCATGGTCGGCAATTGGAGGATTTCCATCGACTGAATCATGCGAGGAGCCAGCTTCATTTGCTGGCTCATCTTCATCTGATGTGAGAAGTTCAACTGCATTTTGTGATCTCAATCGATTGGCAGAGTGTCTGCGGGGCAGCGGCAGTCAACGACAGGATGACTTGAGAATCGCGTGGACTCAGGGTCATTGTTGCGACTGCCGCCTTCCCGACGTCGTGCTTTCGGATAGCGATGTCTGCGTTTCTAGGGCGTTTATCATTTCAATTTTTGTCGAACCTCCTTCAAAGCATGCCCTGAAAAACCCTGTCAGCGAATTCGTTCTAGAATGACTGTCTGCCCCGAATGGCGTCCGCCAGCATCTCTCGGTTGGCGAACTCCAGCACGCTGCCCGAGGCAATTCCTCGGGCGAGCCTCGTAATTTTGACCGGGTCATTCGCGAGCAGATTCGAGATGTATAACGCGGTTCCATCCCCTTCGAGTGTCGGGTTCGTTGCCATCAAAATCTCGGTGACCCCCCCCTGCCGGACACGTTTCACGAGTGCGGCGATGTTGAGATCATCAGGCCCGATTCCATTGAGTGGGGCGAGTCGACCTCCCAAAACGTGATACACCCCATGGAAGATCGAGGCTGCTTCCAGAGCGAGCAGATCGCGTGGCTGCTCCACCACGCAAACGGTGTGCTGGTCGCGTCGTGGATCATTGCAAATGGCGCATGTGTCACCCTCAGTCAGGTTGAAGCAGATGCGACAGGGACGAACCATCAATTTGACCTGACGGATGGCTTCGGCGAGCGCATTGGCTTCCTCTTCACCGCAGTCGAGCAAATAATTCGCAAGACGTTCTGCTGATTTGCGCCCGATACCTGGCAGGGTCGCAAGTCGCTCGATCAGATTCCCGACGGCAGAACCATAGGGATGTCGTGCCTGCTCCTCACCTCTGGCCATACAATCACACTCCTTCGACGTCACGCGACCACCCGGTTACTTGCCAAATCCCATACCGGAGAACGCGTCGCCCATTCCTGGCAGATTGATTCCGCTGGTGATGGCGCTCATCTCTTCCGCCTGCTTCTGCATGAGCTTCTCAAAAGCCTGATTGGCCGCGGCAACGATCAGGTCTTCGACCATCTCTTCATCACCCGACTTAAACAGGCTGGGATCAATTTTACATTCGATCAGTCGCATCGTGCCGGCGACAGTGACGCGAACCATCCCCGCCCCCGCCTCACCGTCGCACTGCAGATTCGCCAATCGCTCTTTGGTCTCGGCGATCTTGCCCTGCATTCCTTGCGCTTGCTTCATCAGCGAAGCGATCTGGCCAAGTTCCTTGAACATTGTTCTTACTCCGGTGCATCCTCAGTTCGTTCGTCTGTAGCTTCCGCAACCAACTCTTTGACGCTCCAGCTTTTGACCCCGAAGACTTCTGTGATTTGCTGGATATATGGGTCTTCTGGCTCGTCAATCACCTGGTTTCGACTCACGGCCGCGACTGCAGCAGTTGGTTTGGCTGCGGTTTGCACTGCTTCGCCTGTCCGGAACAGAATCCGGACCTTTTGACCAACTAATTCTGCAACAATGGCCTCAAGCCGATTGACTGTGTCAGGTCGGTCTAACGCTTTCCGATCCAAATCATAGTTGATTGGGACGCAAAACTCCAATGTGTTTGGCCCAATAATTGCTATTGATGGGATTCGCCGGACCGATGCACCGACAATATCATTCATACGGTCCGCGATCAATGATTGCAACTCTTTTTCACAACCGGATTTAAGTTCGAGGACCGCAGGCGTCTGTACGGCTTCATCCGTTGTAACTTCTGCCACCGCTGGTGGCTGACTCTCCACCTTGGGCGGGTTCAAGTCATTTTTTTTTTCCGCGGGACCAATATTGGTTGATTTTGGGCCAGGCGGAAGAAGAGGCCGATCGGGAGGACTGGCAGGGCGTTCAGCAGTCATTCTAGTCGTCCTTGGCGGAAGGGGAACCCCCTGCCCTCCCTTGAGCTGCGCAATCAAAGTGTCCAGTCGGTCCAGGTCGGCCAGAAACGAGATGCGAACGAGCGCCAGTTCCGCCAGCGCGCGTCCGTATGAGACTCGCTGCATCCGTGCCTTGGCCTCTGCCAGGATCTGCATTGCGGCGGCAATCGTCTGAAGTCCCCAGGCACTGGCCTGCCGGTTGATCGTTTCGCGGCTGTCATCCCCGACGCTCAAGAGGGGCACTTCTGCAGCGCCGCAAGCGGCCACCATCAGATCGCGGAAGTAGGCCACTAACTGGTCTGTAAACGCCTCGAGCTGCACCCCTTCCTTCACAGACTGTTCAAGTCGGATCAGGACTTCATCCTGCCGTCGCTCGATCAGCGCATCAACCAGGCCCGTCAAACGATCGTCGGGTGCCGTCCCCAGCAGGCGATGCACATCCGCGCTCGTGATGTGTTCTGATCCGAAGGCCAGCAGTTGATCGAACAGAGACTGGCTGTCTCGCATCGATCCTGCAGCTCGGCGGGCGACCAGTTCTAATGCCGCTTCATCGACCTGAAAGCCTTCCGCCTCGGCCAGTTGTCGCAACCGCATCGTGATATTATCGGTAGAAATCGTTCCGAAGTCGAAACGCTGACAACGCGACAGGATGGTGTCGGGGACTTTGTTCGCCTCTGTCGTACAGAAGACGAACTTGACCATGGGGGGCGGCTCTTCCAGCGTCTTCAGCAACGCGTTGAAGGCCTCTTTGGTCAGCATGTGGACTTCGTCGATGATGTACACTTTGTACTTCGATCGCATCGACTTGACGTTCACATTCGCGCGCAGCGACCGAATGTCATCGATCCCGCGGTTTGACGCGCCGTCGATTTCGGAAACATCGACGTCCTGTCCCACCGAAATCCCACGGCACTGCTCGCACTCGTTGCAGGGGACGCCGTCTTTAAGGAAAGGACAGTTGAGGGCCTTCGCAAAAATGCGGGCCATAGACGTCTTGCCGACGCCGCGGGCGCCTGTAAACAGGTAGGCGTGGGCAACCCGACCTTCCTGGATGGCGTTGCGCAGTGTCTGAGCAACTCGTTCCTGCCCAACGACTTCAGTAAACGTCTGGGGCCGGAATCGACGTGCGAGGACGGTATATTGAGGTTGCATGAGGCTTCTCGAGGCAGGTTCTTTGTCAGGTATCCGGACCACATCATATCCGAGATGCCGCTCGCAAAGAACCTGTGAGTCGCCAGTGCGTTTTACCTCAGGACTGGCAGCAGTTCTGAGGTTTTGTTCGCAACGGCGGCCGGTTCTTCATCGATGTACTGGTAGTAAACATTTCGCTGGCGAGGGATATATCCCGCATCGCGAATCAGGCGCTTGATCGTTTCCAGGGTCAGGTGGTGCACTGTTCCCGCTTCGGCAACCACGTTTTCTTCGATCATCAGCGAACCCATATCGTTCGCCCCGAAATGAAGGGCCAGCCCACCAATTTTTTCGCCCTGGGTCACCCAGGATGACTGGATGTTCGGGAAGTTGTCCAGGTACAACCGCGCGACGGCTTGAGTCTTGAGGTACTCATACGAACCCACGGGTGAAATGTGAGCCATTTCCGTGTTGTCCGGCTGGAATGTCCAGCAGATGAAGGCGGTGAAGCCGCCGGTTTCGTCCTGAAGTTGTCGCAGTCGCTCAAGGTGTTCGATCCGTTCCGCCAATGTCTCGATGTGTCCAAACATCATCGTGGCCGACCCCTTGCCTCCCAGCAGATGCCATTCGCGACAGACGTTCAGCCAGTCGTCGGTCAGGCATTTACCGCGCGTCATGGCCTTACGAACTCGATCGACCAGGATTTCGCCCCCACCTCCGGGCAGACTTCCCAATCCAGCCGCCTTCAGTCGCTCCAGCACGGTTTTGACCGGGAGGCGTGTCAGTTTGTGGATTGCGTGAATTTCAGGAGGGGAAAAGCAGTGCAGATTGACCTGGGGGAATCGCTCTTTGAGTGACCGTAACAGATCTTCGTACCATTCCAGCGGCAAGTCGGGGTTCATCCCCCCCTGCATCAGGATTTGGTCCCCGCCCAGTGCAACGGTTTCTTCGATCTTCTTGAAGATGGTTTCTTTGTCGAGAACGTAGCCTTCAGGGCTCTTGGGTTTCCGGAAGAATGCACAGAAGTCGCAGACCGCCGAGCAAACATTGGTGTAATTGATGTTGCGGTCGATATTGAAAGTGCGGAAACGCTCTGGATGCAGGCGTCGTGTCACCTGATTCGCTGCTTCACCGATCGCGACCAGGTCATGTGATTCGAGAAGTTTCAGCCCTTCCTCGGGTGTCAGTCGTTGCCCCGCCACGGCCTTCTCAAGCAATCGATTCACTTCAGCTGACACATGATCCCTTTCTTCCGCGATAAAGTTTCCGACTTGCGGTCTGGTCGTCTCGATCAAGGGCGGTCTTTCGCCCGGATGGGTTTAATCCCTCTCCCGCACGTAGATCCCTGTGCGCGAGACGCTAGACTCATTCTGACTCGGCTTCTGCCTCTGCGTGGTTCTTGATACCCGAACACTTCCGCGATCGGGAATTCCTGTCGCACCATCCTGTTACTCGTCTACAGTCGCCGCCATTTCCCAGTTCCGACCAGGGAATCGCATTCAGCTTCGAAAACGGAGCTTTGCACCTCTTGGTGCCAGCCCCAGTCCCGTGGCCAGTTCGTAGAACGTCTGCAATCCACAACGCTCTGCATTTCCCAGGTGAAAGTGCAGATTCTCTGAAAGGTAATTGAAGGTCGTCGGAAATGTCAGTCCCAGCGCCTGTGCTTCGCGTTCTGCAATCTCGCGTAACCGCTGAACACCCCAGTCACGTGATTGGCAAAGCGCTTGCTGGATCTTGTCGACATCTCCGGCCGGAAGCTGCTGGCGGCGATTTGACAGCCACATGGCGAACACAAAAGGAAGACCAGTCCAGGCCAGCCATTCTTCGCCGAGATCCCACGTATTGAGGAAGGGTTCATTCGGAGGAAGGATGGCACGATCCCCGATCAGCAGGATGGCATCCGCTGTCGTGTCTTGCGTCTGATGATTCAGCGGCAGCGGTTCAAGCTGAGGCAGAACGCCGTGTCGTTCCGCCAGCATGATCCGGGCAAGCGTCGCACTGGTCCGGGAGCCCTCGTCGAGAGCCAGGGTCTTAATCTCTCCCCACGGGACGCGTGTATACAGTTTGACACTTAACACGGGACCATAGGCGGCCACGCAGGCATCCGAGAGGATCTCGTAGTCCCCCCCCCGAAAATATTCGATACTGGGAACCAGCGCTACGTCGAGGCAGCCCGAATCGAGATAGTCCGATAAACGGCTGGGAAAATCGAGGTGGATCCTGGTGTCTGGCAGGAGTTCTGCCAATCCTTCCACCAGCGGTTTTGAGTTCAGATACGTGACCGCTCCGATACTGACAGCCGTTTCCGACATCTTCGTTCCGTGAGTCCGTTCCACCGGCAGAGTCCGCGGTACCGGGGGCGTGTTTCGTGCTGGCGGGAGTGATATTCGTGTATTCATGATTTTGTCGTATTGGTAATCCCTCAAGTCGGCGATTAGGATGCGTTATCTATCGCGTCTGGCAATGAGAGAACCGTTCTTCGACGCTCGATTTAACGGGTGGCGTGAGAAACGACAAGTTCGGAAAGCGTTTTATGACTTCGGCTTTGCAAATTGGCATTATCGGATTGGGCAACGTCGGAACCGGCGTCGCCAAAATTTTGACTCAACATCCCGACCGGATTCGACAACGAGCGGGCAGACCTATCGAAATCCGACGAGCCGTTGTTCGGGACCTCCATCGGTCGCGGGAAATTGATCTGCCGCAAGGGGTTATCACCGATCAAATCGAATCGGTCATCCATGATCCCCAAATTCAGGTCGCTGTGGAACTGATGGGGGGGATTCACCCCGCCAAGGAAGTTGTCCTCGCCTTGCTGGAGGCTGGCAAAGACGTGGTGACGGCGAATAAGGCCCTGCTCTGTGAGCATGGCGATGAAATTTTCGCTGCTGCAAAGCGTTTTGGCCGAACCGTTTGCTTCGAAGCGGCCGTCGCCGGGGGAATTCCGATTATCGCCGCGGTCGGGCAATCGATGGCTGCCAACCAGATCATGGGGATTCAGGCGATCCTGAATGGGACCACCAACTACATCCTTTCTGAAATGTTATTTCGGGGACAATCGTACGACGACGCCCTGAAGGACGCGCAGAAGCTGGGGTATGCCGAAGCGGATCCCACTCTTGACGTCAATGGAACCGATGCGGCGCAGAAACTTGGGATCCTGGCGCAGCTTTCTTTTGGTACCAAAGTGACGGCTTCGGAATTCCACGTCACGGGCATCGACAAGCTGGAACAGGTTGATATCAAGCATGCAAAGGACATGGGGTATGTCATTAAGCTGCTTGCCAGTGTGAAACTGGTCGACGGAAAGCTGGAAATGAGTGTCCGACCGACGTTGATCAAGAACGATCGACCTCTGGCGCAGATTCATGGTCCTTTCAACGCGATCCTGCTGGAAGGAGACGTCGTTGGGAACGTCTGGTATTCCGGACGTGGCGCAGGCCAGCTTCCCACGGCGTCTGCAGTGACTGCCGACATCATTGACCTAGCGATTGGCCGGGCGCAGTTAACCTTTGCTCAACTGGATCTCTGGCGGGACACGCCCGAATTCCCTCTGATCGACGGGGATGCGGCTTCAAGTCGTTACTTCCTGCGCTTGTCAGTAGAGGATCGCCCGAATGTCATGGCTGAAGTCACCGGGATTCTGGGCCGACATGGCATCAGTCTGGCAACCGTGATTCAGCCGGAAGCCCCGGAAGTCGACGACGAATCCAAGGCTGTTCCGATTGTCCCGTTGATTATCATGACCCACAGAACAACAGCCGGGTGCCTCGCGGCCGCAGAAAGGGACCTTGACCGCCTCGGTTCTGTCAGGTCTCCGCGAATGGTCCTGGCCGTAGCGGATTAGTCGTCGCAGATGAAACGGGTGCCGAGGGAACGGAATGCCTTACGGCACACCATCCACGGAAGTTCCCTACGCGGCGGCGGCGGTCCGATGGAATGTTCATCACGACCTTGCCGTCCCGGTCGCCGCAATAACGCGGCGATCGGGACTTGCCGGGCGAACAGTCTTACCGCGTTCAGGTCCGACTGTCCCGTAGCCGACGAAGCTCTTCACGCGTTGCGATACGGAGCACCGGGTTTGAGTTCGCGCCAGGGTTTTCCGGTCTTGTATTGTTGCAGTCGCACTTTGCAATCGGCAACGTCCGTTGACGGGGCGTGTTCCAGAGCTTCCTCGGCAAAATTGCAGGCGAGTTCAAACTCACCTTTCTCGGCATAGGCTGCCGCAAGCGTACCGAGGCAGAACCATTGCGAATAACCGACGCGTTCACAGGCTTCTGTGGCGATTTCGACAGCCCGCTTCCCGTTCCGGAATTCATCCTGAGGCGAGGTTGCAAGGATCCAGGCAAGGTTGTTCCTTGCATTGAAATCGACTGAATTCAGGGCAATCGATCGCTCGTAGTCCGAGATGCACTTTGCGATCTGGCCAATCTGGTAGAAGGCCACTCCGCGATGGAAATAGGCTTGTGACGATCCCTTGTTCAGCTCAATCGCCCGATCGAAGTCGGAAAATGCCTTGGCGATGTGACCCTGCTCCAGGAAATAGGCCCCTCTCGCTATAAACTGGTCGGAGTGGGCCGGTACGGGCTTCCACGAGCCTGCTCCCAGGAACTGAGCCGCCAGGTTGGACAGGTCCACCCCCAGAATTTCCTCAGCCGCGGATGCTCCTGCGTCTTCAGCGCTCGCCGCCGCGAGGAATTCGGGGAGCTTTTCCTGATGGTCCGCGACAAGCTGACGAAAAATGGCTTGGGCCAGTTCATAGCAATGGCGTTGTCCTTCGTCTGGCGTGTGGAACCCGCTTCCCCACCAGAACTGACTCAACGAGTGTTCGCGCCAGTATTTCCTGAGATCGGCGATCTCCTTCGGCTTGAGTGAGAACCGGGCCCACGGAGCGACCGCTGCTTCTTCCGCCAGTTGTGTAATCCCTTCTTCCAGCCACTCAGGCAGATGGTGGTCACTTAAGCAGGCATGCGCGATCTCGTGCAGCATTGTCCTTTGCAAATTGTCGAGGGGTTGAGGACGGAGTGCCACATGCACGTAATCGTGACGAATACAGACGCCGCCTGATCGAACCGATTCCATCAAAGGATCAAAGGGGGAGACGTAGCGACAGTAGGCATCATCGTCCCCGAACAGGATGATCACGAGCGGGCCTGTCTGGCTCTGGCGAGCCAGTCTCCCGAGTAGCGCGGACATCTCCTGCAGGCTCGACTCCGACAGATCAAAGAGAGAAACCGCTTCCTCAAGATCGTCCGGCGCGAACAGAATCACCTTGTCTGAGTGAATTGTGCGATAGGCACCTCCCAACGCCTGATCCATACTCTCGAGCCAGTCGTGTGCCAGCGTTGACCAAGAACGGGTCCGTTCAGCGACGGGGACATTTTGCTCAACCCAGTCCCGGACCAGATCCCAGTGGACCCGAGGGAGATGAAACGCGCGAGGGATTTTCGAGAGGCTGACGCCCATAACTCATCTTTCGTAACAGCATTCAGAGAAGTCACGCACGAAGTTCAGCTTGGCTGACGCAGGGATTATCGCTCTGCAAATGGGACGGACTGGATGGAAATTCAATTCCAGCCCGCATCCGCACTCTCATCCCGTGGCCAGATCCGAGAGGGCAACGGCGTCAGAAACCCGGAGATCATTTGAGGGAAGCATCAAGCCCGACAGCCCACTGCCATTTCTGCCGGGGGCCCATTCGATCTGGGATAAGCATCACGTGCGAATGCCTGGCCGCTCGCTTTTGGTGACGGTAGCTCCCCTTTCAACTCGTTCATTTCTGCATGAGTGGTGCCCGAATCGAGAAGTTGCTGTGAAGCTTGGTCCGAACCTGCAACCGTTCGTCCGCTCTGGAGGCACCCCACCTGGACGGGACGATTTTAGTCGTCGTCGTCATCATCTTCGACCAGAGTCACTGCCCACTCTGGATACGGGACTTCTGTTCCTTTCTGTGATCGCCAGAGAATGCGGTTGAGAACATCTTCTGGCGCCTTGTCGATCTCGCGGAAATTCAAACTGGCGGACTCGATCGCGTCATCCCGCAGAATGGGATTTCGAATCGCGTTCGGTTTCGGGTTCATCTGGTCCAGCGGCACCTTGTTCGGAACTGCGGTGAAAGGAGTCAAGTCGGCAGTCTCGGTAAAGCAGTCAAACATCGGCGTGGCGCTGGCATCAAACTGGTTCATCGGCGGCAGCCCGAGAATCTGTTCCATCGTTCGCAGAATGCTTGTGGTATTGTACTGCGTGCTGATGACTTCGCCTCGCTTGGCGTAGGGGCTGATGCAGTAGGCCGTCGTGCGGTAGCCACTGACGTGATCCCAGCCATTTTGAGGATCGTCTTCAATTCCGAAAATGGCCATTTCTTTCCAGAACCGCGAACGACTTAAACCCTCTACGATACGGGCAAAAGCCAGGTCGTTGTCCGCCATACATGAAGCGGGGGTCGGCGATCCGGGCGACGTTCCGCTGGTGTGATCATTCGGAAGGCAGATAATGACGAGCTGTGGAAACGTCCCTTCGGCCTCGTACTTTTCAAGCTCTTTCAGAATGAAGTCTGCCCGGTACTGGTCGGGGACGGCCATCTCCCAACCGACGTAGTCTGTCGGTGAGAACGGGCGGATCGATTCGATCCCGGGTTCGCTTTCGAAGATGACTTCCTTTGACTCCCCTTTCCACGTTCGGTAGCAGGCGAGATAGTCAGGAACCCCCTTCTTCTGAGGATCGCTCCAGCGGACCTTCGGCATCATGAATTCGCCGTAGTTCCGAATCGAGATGCCATGGGCCAATGCGTTGTCCCAGAGGAAGCCGGCGGGTGAATACGCGATCGCGTCAATGTCATCGATACCCATCCCGTCGGGGTAGCTCCGGGGAAACCCGGCAAAGCTTTTCTCCATGTAATCCGTACTGAATGCCGTGGTGCTCCACTGGTGTCCATCGGCACTCAGAATTCCAGAGCAGTAGGTGTTGTCGAGCAGGACGAACTCACGCACCATTTTGTGCTGATTAGGAGTGATTTCTTCACCGAAGATGCAGAGATCTGCACGGCCGACCCCTTTATCGAGTGCTCCGAAGACCTGGTCATACGTCCGATTTTCTTTGATGACGTACACGACATGTTTAATCAGACTCGGTTCGCCGATCCGCTCTGGAACCGGCCGAGGCAGTTGATCGGGACGCGCGGGGAGAGCCGCCTGAGCGATCGCGCCTCGGCGCATGTTTCGAGCTGCCAGTTCCGACAGCAGGGCCAGTTGCTCGTCGTCCGGTAATGGCATCAGCGAGAGTGACCCGTGATAGTGATGCGTGTTGTAGCCCTCGGCCCCTCCCGCCTGTTTTTTCGGTGCCATTGGCAGTCCTTTAATATTGGCACAGTAAAGGGCATTCCGATGTGGATCAAACACCACGGCACCGGGAAACCAGCCGACCGGTATCAGGCCCGTCAGATGGGTCTCTCCTTTGTCCTCCGGATCGAATTCGATGACGGCAATCGAATTCTGGGTGCCGTTCGCGACATACAAGGTCTCTCCTGACGGATGAAATGTGATTGCGTTGGGGGAGGCTCCGAACAGATCAGATGGCTTGGCCTTGGCCCAGACCGTTTCAACCACTTTCTCTTCAGCGACATTGATGATGCTGAGATGGTCGCTTCCTGCATTGGCACAGACGACGTAGTGACCGTCCGGAGAGACTGCCAGGCCGCTCGCGTGCAGACCGACAACCAGTTCCGTTGTCTCGGGTTCGCCATTCAACTTCACGATGCTGACCGAGCCTTCGCTGGCGATGTGGCGAACGGGATCGACCCGAATTTCTGTTCCTCTGCCCGCAGGCCCCTTGGGGGCGTCGGAGCCGGGGCGTCGTCCGGCCCAATTACTGACGAAGGCCTTGTGACCGGCCAGAACCACGTCATACGGAGCGGCCCCCACCTCGATGCTGCGAAGTGTCTTGCCAGTTGCGAGTTCGATTTCGTGCAACTGGTTCGACAGGTTGCCGCAAACATAAAGCTTCGATCCGTCAGGTGTGACGGCTAATCCACTGGGAATCTCGGCACGGCGTCGCGGCGCATTGGCAGGGGGCAGCGGTATTGTATGCGACGCCTTGACGCTGGGAGCTTCCGTCCCCGTCGCTTCACTCACGGTGAAGACCTTGATCGAACCGTTCACATTGCTGAGGAAAATTTGCTTACCGTCTGGAGAAAAGATCAGGCCGGTGAAGCTGACCTGACCCCCTCGATCGGGAGCAAGAATGTTGGGCGAAACAACATCGGCGGGCGGTTGTTCCTGTGCTTCATTCGGGAACAGGACTCGCTGCAGGATTTGTCCTGATTCGGGGGCGATGACGATGAGCTCACTCGATTTTCCGGATGCGACCAGCAATGCACCGTCAGGAGACAGTGCCAGGGCCTGAGGCCGAAGTCCCGCCAACTCAACCTGCCGTCCGAACGGGGTCAGCAACTGGTTGACCGGGGTTACGATTGCATCTTCCCGCGTTCGGCCAACCCGGTCTGTGGTCGATTCAATCGCGGCGTCTTCCGTCGAGGAATCTTGCGCACGAAGTGAAGGGGAGGAACTCAATATCAACAAACAGCCCAGAACCATGATCCATCGCATCGAACTCATTCAACGGCCTCCTGTGCGTCCGAATCGGTTGAATAAATGAATTGCTCACAGCAGCGCGAAGTGGACCTTTTGAAACTGCCCGTCGCAACCTAACGATCTACTGCGGCATGGATCCGGAAAGATCCCCACCGGCAAGCTAACAATCGCTGAGATCAAATGAAATCGAATGCGATCAGGAGTTTCCCGGAGCTGGCCTGAATGATCGATCAGAAAGACTGACCAGGTGACTGCCAACATGGCACGAAACATGGCACGACCACGGCTTCGTTCGACGGGAAACAAATTTGCGGTCACGAAAGTCAGGAGCCGTCGCGGATGGGATAGAACTGTCGTACCTGGTCCTCTAGACTGACGGGCGGCGATTATGTCATCCAGAACAGTGAATTGAGAGAACCGATGAAGTCATTGGATCAGGCATTGGGGCAGTGTACGCGCCGCGGCTTATTGCAGGCGGGATATTCCGGCCTGTTCGGAGTCGGTTTAACGTCGATCCTGGCCGGTCGTGAGAAAGCCGCTGCAGCCGCAGAAGGGAGCTCCAATCAGAAGCCAAAATCTGTTCTTTTGGTTTTTCTCAGTGGAGCCATGAGCCATATCGACACGTTCGATATGAAACCGGAGGCTCCGCAAGAGATTCGCGGCGAGTTTAAGCCGATCGCCACATCGATACCCGGTTATTCCATCTGCGAGCATCTGCCGCAACTGGCCTCGCGCGCCCACAAATACGCGGTCGTGCGGTCCTTCTCGCATGACGACAACAATCATACACAGTCAGCTCACCACATCACGACGGGTGAGAAACAACCTGGTGGCTTCTTCGACAAGAGTGCTTCTCGCGAGGACTGGCCTCACTATGCAGCGGCTTTGTCGTACCTGCAGCGAGCCCCTGAAGGACTTCCCTGTGGAGTGACGCTGCCGAACTTCCTTCAGGCGGGCCCGCTTGTCTGGCCGGGTCAGCTCGCGGGATTTCTGGGAGCTTCGCACGATCCCTGGTTCGTCAACGGCGATCCTAGTCATCCGGATTTTCGTGTTACGGAGCTGACGCTCGCACAGGGGATCGACGCAGCTCACCTGGAAAGGCGGCTTTCGCTGCTGGATGAAGTCAATCGCCAGCAGCGTACGTTCGACGATATTGGCCAGTCACGGCTGTTGCAAAAGAGTCAGCACATGGCTTACGACCTGCTGACGTCCAGCCGCCTGACTCAAGCCTTCGACATGAAGAAGATCCCGGACAGCGTGCGAGATCAGTACGGCCGAAACATTGGCGGTCAGTCACTGCTGGTGGGGCGGCGGCTGATTGAGGCTGGCGTTCCCATCGTGCAGGTGAATCTGAATGGCTGGGATACCCACGACAACAATTGTGAAGGACTGAAAAATCATCTGCTGCCGCCGTTCGATCAAGGCATTTCCGCACTGCTCGACGATATGGAGTCCAGTGGCCTGTTGCAGGAAACACTTGTCGTTGTCGTCAGCGAGTTCGGAAGAACGCCCAAGATAAACGGCACAAAGGGACGCGACCATTGGGGCCCCTGCTTCTTCGGCCTGTTCGCAGGGGCGGGCGTACAAGGCGGTCAGGTGATCGGCCGCTCGGACGCCACGGCCTCCTACCCGACGTCCCGGCGTTACACTCCCAATGACATCGGTGCCACAATTTATCAGGCACTAGGCGTCCCGCTGGAAACCGAAGTTCACGACCGCCTGGGGCGCCGTGTCCGCTTGAATACAGGCGAAGTGATCGAACCTCTTTTCACGGGCGGAAGTGTTTGAGTATCGAGACCGCCAAGCAGGAGGGCACGTCCCGTAACGGGGCGTGGTCGGGCAGGCCAGTAGACGCCAACGTCAAGCTGGCTGATATCTTGTCTTGCGATGATCAATTTCCGCGTCGGTTTGCATCTGAGCGTGAGCGATCAGGCCTGCTGACAGGGCGTTATTCGTCCTCTTTGACAAACCCTGAAGAGAACCGGAAGATCGTGAGCTTGTCCGACCTCCCGTTCAGTGGGCGTTGCTGCGGCAGAAGTTAAGCGACTTCGACGAGGGCACGGCTTCGCGAGATAGGGCATGTGTTGAATCGCGCGGTCGCCACGAGCAGGCCGGGGGGCAAAATCCGCAGAAGTCGTTGCCGAGACCTGCCAGGCCACTGCGGGAACCGCAGGTCATCGACGGAACTTGTCCCCCCTTCTCACTTCAATGAGGGTGTCGTTTTTACAGAAGCGTTGTTGTGAATTGACAGGAGCGAGCGAAGTCGATGTTTCAATATCAGGGAAAGACAGCGCTGATCACAGGGGCGTCATCGGGGATCGGAAAAGAGTTTGCAAAGGCCCTTGCCGCCCGGGGGATGTCGGTCATTCTGGTTTCTCGTTCAAAAGAAGCACTGCAGAACCTTGCCACGGAAATTACGGGTCGATACCCGGTCCAGGCAACCGTGATTTCTGCTGATCTGAGCCAGTCCGACGCCACCTCCCGAATCGTCAGCGCGGTGACCGAACGAGATCTTTCCGTCGATCTGCTGATCAACAACGCCGGGTTTATGACACACGGTCATTTCGAAGCGATCGATCCGCAGCGGGATCACGACGAAGTGATGGTGAACGTCGCGGCCGTGGTCTCACTGACGCACGCATTCCTCCCTGGAATGCTGAATCGCAAGCAAGGGGCAGTAATCAATGTCGCCTCCGTCGCGGGCTTCCAACCGATTCCGTACCTCGCAGTCTATGCCGCCAGCAAGGCCTTTGTCATTTCTTTTTCGATTGGGCTCTGGGAAGAATGTCGTGACAGAAATGTCTGCGTGATGGCACTCTGCCCCGGAACCACTGCGACAGAACTCTTTGACCGAGCCGTTGCGCCGGAAGCAGCACTGGGTAAGCCCCGAACGGCGGCCGACGTTGTCAAGACAGCATTGGCGGGCCTCGATCGGAAGCGGAGTCTGGTTGTCGATGGCTTGAAAAACTCGTTGCTCAGCCATGGCCCGCGTCTGATTCCGCGCTGGTTCGCAGCGCAATGCGCGGGAAAAGCAGTCCGTCCCCGTAAGGCAAAAGGGATTAGCTGAGATCCCTATCTGGTCGGGCAGGCCGAGGATGGGGGAATGAGTTGAGTTGCTTCCACATTCGCACCGCGTGGTTCGTCTGAGACGGGTTGAGGCAACATTGGGGAATTTCCGCCGAGAGGCATGCTGTCTGGTAGACGCTGAGACTGCTTGTCCGCAGGCAGAGCTGGTGGCGTACCTGTGTAGGCATACGCAGAGTTCGGGAGCCTCACGCGACGACTCAGAGAGACTCGCATTGACCGAATTTTGATGACTTGCTACGGTCCGACCCTCTCCCCCAAGTCCTGTCAATTTTTCACAAGTCAATCACATGGTTCCTCACCGGATTCCTGGCGCAGTTGCTGCGCGGTGGATTGTCGCTTTGCTTTTGCTTGCCGGATTCTTCCGTCTGGCTGCACGGGCAGAGCTCTTCGCCGCTTCCGCCGATGACGACGAGCCGCGCGAGCGACTTGTGATGCTGACCACAGGGAGAATTCTCTCTGGCATCGTCAGTCGAAATGGTGGTGGATATCTCGTCGAACAACCTAACGGGCGGCTTCAGATCGGGAACGAAGAAGTGCAGTTCGTTGTGGACAACCTCAACGAAGGATATCGCAAACTTCGCGACAGTGTCGTGCATCCCACACCCGCTACGCATATCGACCTCGCAACGTGGTGTGTTTCTCATCGGCTGTACGATGAAGCGCAGGATGAGCTCAAAAAATGTTTGAAAGTCGATCCTGAGAATGAACAGGCCCGGCGGTTTCTGCAGCGTCTGACAGATACCATTCGGATCAATACCCCTCCCAAGGGACTTCCAACAACGTCACCGCGAAAATCATCAGAAGGATTTTTGCAACCGGCTGCAGAATCACTGGGCGGGTTGTCCAAGGAGTCGGCGACTCTCTTTACCTCCCGCATTCAGCCTCTGTTGCTGAATAAGTGTGGAAATGCTTCCTGCCATGGAGTGACCACTGCCAGCGAGTTTCGCCTATATCCGGCCCGGATCGGCGGCAATGGCTCGCGTCAGACGACCGAGAAAAATCTGGCAGAGGTTCTGAAGCAACTGGATCTGGACGATGTCGCTCGCAGCCCGTTGCTGGAACCGACTCGAGCCAGCCACGGGGGACGGGGAACGATTTTCGTGGGACCCGCCGCTGCGGAACAGATGAAACTTTTGAAAGCCTGGGCCGCTGCTGTCGCCAGAGAGAAAAATCCCGATGCGCGTGACAGTGATCAGCCTGCTTCCATGGCAGGATTCAAACCCAAAAGAAAATCCAGTAAACGGATTGCTCAGGTCGTTCATGAAGCCGACGTATTGAAATCTTCATCCGTGAGCGATGACGTTTCCGAAGACGATGACGATGTAGCACCAGCAGCACCGACAGATCTGGAGGTCGAAGGAGACTCTTCGGAATCACTTGCTTCCAAAGGGACACGGCCCCGTGAATTAGGAGCAGAGTCGAGCGAAGCAAAAGCGACTCCCCTGAAGCCGTTCGATGCGTTTGACCCTGAAATCTTCAATCGCAACTTTCGTCGACCGTAGAAACCGCGGATCGGCCCGAACCGAACCGTTAATCCACTGAAAGGACTCAAAATGACGCGGCAGCAACCTCGACGAATTGCACACTTCCTGCGGGCACAGCGCTGGATTCCTCTTTGTTTGGTGCTGGTTTGCCTTGTCGGTTGTCAGTCGATGTCGGGGGGCAAATCGAAACAGAAAGACCCTTTCGCAGAAGACAAGTTTTCCTGCGGCGAACTTCACTCGTCCAAGGTGAGATGAGCGATTTCGTCAGGTTGCGGGTTGCATCAGTCGACGCTTAAACTATCCACTTAGCGAATTGCTGAATTGACCCTTTCGCATTTCCCAAGAGGATCGCAACGATGACGAATGTTTCGCGCCGTGAGTTTCTTGAAAAGTCGATGTTTGCCACAGCCGCGATGACGCTGGCGGGTTCGGCTTCCACCAGGTGCTTCGCCCAGGGCGATGCACCCAAGGGCGAGAAACTTCGAGTTGCCGTGGTAGGCATCAAGGGGCGCGGTGGTGCGCACCTGGCTGGATTCGGCGAACGAGACGATTGTCAGATCGTTGCCCTGGTTGATGTCGACGAAACGGTGCTCAATAACCGTGCCGACGAAATCGAGAAAAAGACCGGTCATCGCCCGGCCGTCTTCAGCGATATGCGAAAGTGTTTTGAAGACAAGAGTATCGACATCGTGTCGATCGCCACCCCCAATCATTGGCACTCACTCGCTGCGATCTGGGCCATTCAGGCCGGAAAAGACGTCTACGTCGAAAAGCCGGTCAGTCACAATGTCAGCGAGGGACGCCGCGTTGTCGAGGCTGCCCGGAAGTACGGACGGATCGTCCAGACGGGAACTCAGAGCCGTTCCAACCCCGGGATGCGTGAGGCGATTGACTTCATCCACCGGGGAGGGATTGGAGAAGTCAAACTGGCTCGCGGGCTGTGCTACAAGCCCCGTGGTTCGATCGGTCCAAAAGGAAACTACGATATTCCTGCCAGCGTCGACTACGATTTGTGGTCCGGTCCGGCCGAAATCAAACCACTCGACCGCAAGTCACTGCACTACGATTGGCACTGGATGTGGGATTACGGCAACGGAGATCTCGGGAATCAAGGGATTCACCAGATGGATATCGCTCGCTGGGGTCTCGGCGAAGCGAACATCGGGAATAGCGTTTTGAGCTACGGCGGTCGACTGGGCTATGAAGATGCGGGCGAAACGGCCAATACGCAGGTTTCGATCCACGAATTCGCCAATGGAAAACGCCTCGTCTTTGAAGTGCGTGGACTGAAAACCGAAAAATACGGGTATCCTTACGAAGAAGGTGGGGAAAAGAAGATGACAGACGCCAGTGTCGGTGTCATCTTCTACGGAACCCAAGGGATCATGGTTGTTCCCAGCTACAACGGCGGTGTTGTGCTGAACCTGGAAGGAAAACCAACCGGAATTAAGTTCCAGGGGGGCAATGACCGGTTCCATTTCGCCAACTTCATCGATGCCGTGCGCAGCCGAAAACACGAAGACTTGAACGCAGACATCGAGGAGGGCCATTTCTCTAGTGCCATGTGCCACGTCGGTAACATTTCTTACCGACTTGGTTCGCCGCACACCGTTAAGGAACTGGCTGGCCAATTGAGTGGCGATTCGGAAGCGCTGGAAACACTCGATCGGTTCCGACAGCATCTGATCGACAACAAGATCGACACTGAGACCACCAAGATCACGGTTGGTCCTCGGCTGTCAATCACGCCTGAAGAGACCTTTACGGGACCTCATGCCGATGAGGCGAACAAGATGCTGACCCGGGAATATCGGTCACCTTATATCGTTCCCAGAACGGAAGACCTTTGAAATTCGTTTCGGCGATCTTTGGTTGAAGATCTCGATCTGGGAAGTCCATCGAACGTGATGTCGGGCGCGAGTCCGGCATCCGTTCGTTTATTACCGCGTCGGTAAGGAACACTGGATCTTGACTCAACTCACCTGCGAACTGCATACGCCTGTGAATCAACGGGGTCGCCTGGAAGAGATCGCGTTTCAATACGGTCAGGCGTATGACAGCTATCTCGCCACAGAAGGGCGCCTCAGGCAATTCTGGCTGAGAGACGGTTCCGCAGTCATTGTGTACGTCCGGTTAGGTCGTTTCGTACATGTTCAGGGAGGGCTTCTCGGGCCCGCATCACAACACCCTGCTCTGTTAAGGGAATTCAAGGCATTCCTGGAGCGGAAGCGGTATCAGGCGACGTTTTACAACGTCGCGGATTCGAACCTTGAACTCTTCCGAAGATCTGGTTTTCAAGTCACCAAGTGGGGCGAAGAACCAATCCTCGATCTTCCTGGCCTGACATGGGGGGGAGGTGATTTTGAGTGGGTTCGGCGACAATCCAATTTCTGTCGGCGGAAGGGGCTGTCGGTCATCGAGTGTTGCCACGACAGCTTTACGCCTTCGGCATGGGCCGAATTGCTGAGAGAGGTTCGATCGATTGCAGACGAATGCCTGTCGATTAAGCCGCAGCGAGGCGACGTGACGTTCTTTAATGGAAGTGTGGCGCCAGAACGTTGGGGCCGCCGCCGTCTCTTCGTCGCTCGATCAGATCACGGGGTGGGGCGAATCGAAGGTTTTCTCATTTGCCTCCCCTACGATGCCGGCAAGCAATACGCCATCGAAACATATCGTCGGCGGCTGGATGCACCCCGGGGAGTGGTCCCCTTTCTGATGCAGCAGGCTGTTGACCATCTGAAGCAAGAAGGGGTGCGGGCCGTTTCGCTATGCCTGTGTCCGGCCGTACGGACCGAGAAACTGGAAGGGGATAGCTGGATCATCCGGCGCTGTCTTCAATTTGGTTTCAACTACGCGTCTCTCTTTTTCGACATGCCGGGCGAGTACCACTTTAAGAGTCGATTCCGACCTCGATTTGTTCCTCGTTACATCTGTCACTGGCCAGAAGCATCCGTCTGGTCAATGTGCTCCCTCATCCAGCTTTCTGGGGCACTTAATCTCGACTTGAACCGCCTGGCGGGGATTCTCTGGCGTCGACTGGTTCGGCCTGTCACACGTAGGAACCTGTCGACTCCAGAGAAGCAGCAACAACCGAATCCAGCTCCCGGTTCGGGGAACCTTTCCCCTCTCGATTCCGCTGTCGGCAAACTTTCTGCCGATTTGGAAAAGACGGGTCTTTCGCCGTAGAACGGAAGCGGTCGAGTGCGCATCCATGGCTTCTCGACTGCAGGGGGCCTGTTGATCTCGTCCTTGCGCAATCGTGGGCTCGCGAAATGACCGCTTCCGTTGCCTTCAGTCTGATAAATCGTCGCTTGCAATCGGCCAGATGACTGGGATTGCGATCATCCGATCGGTAAAGTCTTGCACGTTAATTCAGACTGCGAGAAGGCAAACTGGAGGCAACTACCCCGTGAATTCCGAGACATCGCAAGACGGACGTATCGACGAGATCAATCCAGGGTGCCTGCCCGCCTGGGAACGGGCCGACCTGCCTGAACCGTTGCCATTCGGTCTCGTCAATCTTTTTCGGACAATTGGTCCGGGAGCCATTCTTCTCGCCGCAGCCATTGGAGGGGGTGAATGGATCGCCGGGCCCCTGGCCACGAAAGAGTTCGGCCGGGGAATTCTGTGGATTGCCACTGTAGCAGTCATTCTCCAGACGATATTCAACCTCGAAGCCGTGCGGTACACGCTTTATACCGGCGAACCGATTGTTACCGGCTTTATGCGGCTTCAGCCTGGAAAGCTGTTCTGGGGATGGTTCTACATTCTGATCGGTGTCGCGCAGCTTGCCACCCCCGCCCTGGCGGCGGCATGCGGAGCGGTCTTATTCGCTGCGATCATGGGGCGATTACCCAATGGCGCAAATGACGTGTGGATTCAGCACATGATCTCCACCGGTGTCATCGTCCTCGCTGTCTTGCTCCTGCTGTCAGGAGAATCGATCGAGCGAGTTCTGGAGCGATTGTCGTGGATCATGATCGTCTTCATTTTCAGCTTTCTCATCGTCGTCAACGCGATCTTTGTACCTGTGTCAGAATCGGTGGCGACGGTTCAAGGCTTTGTGGGGCTGCAACCACGAAACAATAATGTGGACCTGGTGCTGCTGGCGACGTTCGCGGCGACGGCGGGATCAGGAGGGCTCGGTAATCTCGCGATCTCCAACTGGTTCCGCGATAAGGGATTTGGAATGGGGGCCCTGTCGGGAATGTTCGGCAACGCTCTCACTGGCGAACATGGCGGGGTCAAACCGATTGGAACAACATTCCCCGTCACGACGGAGAACCTTCGCCGGTGGAAGGTCTGGTGGCGGTATTCGGTTCTCGACCAGGTCGCATTGTGGGCGTTCGGATGCCTGCTGGGCATGTTTCTCAATGTCAACCTGGCTGCTGCACTCATTCCCGCAGATGCTGAGCTTCCCGGGATGGCAGCCGGCACCTTCCAGGCGCATTATATGGCCGAGAAGCTCTGGTCCGGTTTCTGGTACCTTGCACTGCTGAATGGGTTCTGGATTCTGTTTTCCACACACCTGGGCAACACCGATGTGCTGGTCCGGATGGTCTCTGACATCAGTCTTGTTGCGTTTCCGCGGGTACGTCAGTGGCCAGCCAGCCGGGTCTATGCAGTTCTGTTGCTTGTTTTGACTGCGTGGGCCTTGTTCGCCGTTCGCGTCGGAACGGTGCTGCAACTGTTTGAGGTGCTTGGTGTCATCGCCTGTCCGATCATGGCGATCGCGGCACTGCAGATTCTGCGAGTGAATACGCGTTTTCTACCAAAAGAATTACGTCCGGCGATGTGGCGGCGGATCGGGCTGCTCCTCTGTTCGCTCGCCTATGGTGGGCTCACGGTCGCCTTGATCATGAAGCAGTTCCGCTAGTCCCGGACGCCTGACCATGGTGACGGAGCAACGCACGGCACCATCCGGCCTATCGGTACGTGACCGCAGGAGCGAGAAACGATTCAGGCCCGAAATGACCGCAAGGCATTTCGGGCCTGATCGTGTAAGGCGCACGTGCAAACCGTTAAATCACCTGAGGGATGAGTTCAATCAGGGTTCTTGATTGATGACGTCAATCATCTCTCGCAAGCGGGCCGAGTCACGGCGGTTGAATCGCAAAGCGATTCGGGGGAGGTCACGTGTGTCGGTGTCCTCCATTTCAAACGAATGCGTATCTGTCCGTTCAATCTTCCCGCCGAACACAATGTCAGAGAACTCGTCGTTGAGTCGAGTCAGCAAATCATCGGTCACCGGCTTTCGTACTCGCAGTACCAGTACATCGCGAATGTACCGCATGCTGTCGTAATTCCGGTAGAAGTTGGCGACTTCCTGAACAGCGACGTTGACGTCATCCGTCAGCTTCACGAGTGACAGATCACGAGGACTGATTAACTGTCGGTCCAGCAGTTCCGTCCGCACGAACTCAAGCCAGTTGGACCAGTAGGTCCCTCCAGGATGTTCGACGCAGATGATCGGCATCATGTCTCGTTTGCCGGTTTGAACCAGCGTCAGGACTTCAAACAGCTCATCCATCGTTCCAAAGCCACCGGGGAACAGCACCACAGCGTGGACTTCTTTCACAAACATCAGCTTCCGCGTGAAGAAGTAGCGAAAGGTGACGAGTTTGGAATCTTTGTTGATGACGGGATTCGCTTCTTGTTCGAAGGGAAGCATGATGTTCACCCCCATCGACATGGCGGTCCCTGCACCTATATGGGCTCCTTCCATGATTCCGCCCCCTGCCCCTGTGACGACCATCCAGCCCAGGTCGGCCATTTGCTTGCCGAATTCGAGGGCGTCCTGGAAGTCCGGGTGAGACGGTGGAGTGCGTGCAGAGCCGAACACCGTGACTTTTCTCACGTTGCGGTAAGGGGTGAAAACTTTAAAGGCGTACCGCAGTTCTTTCAGTGCGCGACTGAGAATCTTCAGGTCACCGCGTGACGCCTGATCGCGATTTAACTTGTCGGCCGTCTCTTTAATCTCTGCGACCAATGTCGCTCGAGCGTCGGCTTCGTAACTCTCGTTGACAAGGGGCGCAACCGGATCCGGCCCGATTGGCGATGTAGAATCAGAACTCATAAAAATTATCCATCAACAGCGTCTAAAGCTTCCTGGCGCGTCTGATACACGGCCCAGACTGTATCGAGACGGGTCAGCGCCAGTAGTTCCCGCAACATTTGACTGGCACCGCTCAGGACCATTTCGCCACTGCGTGCTTTGACTGCTTTATGGCAACGTAAAAGAAATGACATGAAGACAGAACTGCAACTGGGGACGCCGGCCAGGTCGATTACCAGCATGGGGGACTCATGAGCTTCGATTAATCGCGTCATCATGTCTGCCGCTTCGGAAAGAAGGTCCGAAGTGAAGCTGTTGATGTCACCAAAGGGAGAGATAATGATCGTCCCTCCCGATGTCTCTACACGAAACACATCGCTCGCGGCGCCCATGTGCGATCCCTCTTCTCTGTCGTTCTAGACTCCATCCCTGGCGAGACATCTCACCGCCAATAGATGTTATCGTCGAATCACTGTCGGACAACAAGTGTGGTGCGACGAGGGCGCTGGCTGCAGTCATATCAACGCGCTGAAAGAGCGATCTAAACGGCATCTCCGTGCCTACCGGCCACAGCCTTGGCGCACCCTCCCCGCAAAGGTCCCGATGAGACGCATCTCCTCGAGGGGAAGTTCCCCACTTAAGAAAAAAATTTGGGAAGACCCACTCGGGCAGTCTCAATGAGTTACGGGGTCGATCACGCCAACGGCAGCGGCAGACAGTTACTCAGGAGCAAGGGATCGATCTAGCGGGCGGGCAACTGGTAACCAGCTCGATTGACCCGAATTCGGTAGAGGCTGGTACCGGCCGTAATATAAAGCGTTTTTGTGTCGTTCCCCCGTCCGAAGCCGACGTTTGTGGGAACCTCGGTGGGAATGTAGGCAAGTTCCTTCCCTTCCGGGTTGTAGACACAGATTCCCGGCCGGTTTTCAGCACGGACTGCGACGTAGAGATTTCCTTCCTGATCCACGACGAGTCCATCTGGTCCGTCATAGGGTGCGTAGTCAATCAGTGTCTTACGAAACTTGGCCGTTCCCTCTTCTGAAAGGTCATACGCGAGCAACGCCATCGAGCCTTTGCGGAGGGCGACTTTTTCGGTCGACACGTCACCCTTCCCTGCCCCTTCAACAGCGAACGAGCCGTTGTCATTGGTGACAACGTACAATGTCTTTTGATCAGGTGAGACGGCTACGCCGTTCGGCTTTCCGGCGTCGGTGATGATGCGGTGCACTGAGCCATCAAGATCGATCCGGTAGACGGACATAATCGACTGCTCTACCGGTTCGTGACCGACGTACCGTGGATCGCTGAAGTAAATTCGACCTTTTTCGTCGATCGTGACGTCATTCGGTGAATTGAACGGGCGACCGGCGTAACTCGACGCAATGATGAAACTTTTGCCCGTCTTCATGTCTGTCCGGATCACACGTCGACCGCCGTAGTCAGCTCCTTCAGCAATGATCATGTTGCCCTGGGCGTCGAATTTGATACCGTTGGACATGCCGCTGGGTGAGCGGAAAATGGTGGTCTTCCCCGTCGAGGGATCAAGTTTCCAGATATAGCCGGCGGCAATCGCCCCCTTCTCGTCGCGAGAAATGTGTGAGAAAGTGATCTCGCTGAAATAGACCGTTCCGTCCGGTGCCACACTGACTCCTTCCGTCAGCGCCTTCCCTTCAAAAAGTTTCTCTAACTTGGCATCGGCGGGGACGATCGGTTCTGCGGCACAGGCTCGCCCGGCAAAATCGCAACGGCCCATAAATAACGTGGCCGCGAAAACGCTTCTGATACAAATCGAGAACAGAACCTGATGGAATCGCATCGGCATCGGTCTTTCCTTCGGATGTTGATTCATGTTGAAGTGCGGGCCGGAATCATGGCACTGCCATCCTAGCGTCCGGTAGCGGTTTGCCTCAATTGTCGCCGCGGCTAGAATCCCCGTCGATAAGCAGAATTCTCTTTAGGAAATGACCAACCTCATGTTTGGAATCGGCGCTACACCCTTTGACGTGCGACTTGTGGCATTTGGGATTCCAATTCGTGTTCATCCCACATTCTGGCTGGGAACAATTCTGTTTGGTTCCGAACTGCCAACCAACCAGTTGATCTTCATCTGGGTCTGCACCGCCTTCGTCTCCATCCTGGTTCACGAATTGGGACACGCGCTGACAGCCGAATCGTTCGGTTGGCCCACTGAGATCGTGATGTTCTTCGGTGGCGGGGTAGCCCTCTCCCAGCAAACTCGTCGTTATTCTCTCTGGAAGTCGATCACCGTTTCGCTCATGGGACCGATCGCAGGATTTCTGCTTCTCGGTGTCTTGATCCTGGCCGAAAAGATCATGCACGTGTCGCACCGTGAAGTCCTCTATCATCTGCAATTCGAGCCGCTGCCGGACACCGCAGATTTCTACTTCAAATCGGTCCTCTATTTCCTATGGATCCAGAATTTGTATTGGGGCCTGTTCAATCTGATCCCTGTGTTGCCGCTGGACGGAGGACATGTGCTGGAATCCCTCTGTATCGCGATGCGATTCCGGGATCCAACCGGCATCGTGCTGAAAGTCGGGGCGGCGGCTTCCGGTATCGCAGCGTATCTTTTCTTTACCAAGTTTGATTTTATGCTGCCGGGCATGCTGATGCTCATCCTTTGCATCCAAAGCATCAGTGCACTTCAATCGCGGCAGTAATGTGGGGGGGGGTTCTGGACTGAATGACGAGGTGGCGCAGAAGGTGCGTCGGGGTAAGTACTATCGGGCAAAAAAGTGTATGCTGCCGCGAGATCCTCCCCCTGGTACTCGATGGAGAACCGCTCATGAGCACGGCCATCAGCGACGTCCTCGCGCAATTGAAATCGATGGGTGATGAGGCCCGGCGCGCCCATAACAAGAAGAATGGGGCTCCCGATAATCAATTTGGGGTGAAGCTTGGCGATATTCGAGCGATCGCGAAGAAGATCAAAAGTGACCACGAGCTCGGGCTCGAATTGTGGGAGACAGGAAATGTGGATGCGCAACTTCTCGCGACGCTCATCATGAAGCCCAAGTCAATCTCCATGACTGAGCTTGACCGCCTGACCCGTTCCGTCACCTGTTCGCAAGTGGCCGACTGGCTCAATGCCTATATCGTTCCCGAACAGCCCGACAAGGAAAAACTGCGTCTCAAGTGGATGACGGCCAAAGACCCGTGGGCCGCCCGCGCCGGATGGAATCTCACTGCCAGCCGGATTAACAAACGAACCTCCGACTTCGACCTCACAGCCTTGCTCGACCGGATCGAGAAAGAACTGCCGAAAGCCCGGCCCGAGGTTCAGTGGACGATGAACAACACGTTGGCGGCAATCGGCATTCATCATGCCGATTGCCGCAGTCGAGCCATCGCCATCGGTGAAAAAATTGGACTCTACAGCGATTGGCCGGTGTCGAAAGGTTGCACCCCGCCGTACGTTCCCGTCTGGGTTGACTTCATGGTGAAGCGGCAGTTGGCAGGAGAATGACCGGTCCGCGCCGGGATCTCTCAAGGCGTTCCCATCCTCAATTGAGGTTCAGGGTGTCGCAAAGCTTGCTGGTTACCAAAAACTTGCGCAGCCAGTCGATTTGGCTTTTCGGCTCAAGAAACGGCTGACTGCGGAACAGTTCTGCAGATTGCTGCTCGACTGCAGAATCGATGACTTGGGCCGTTGCGTCGGCGGCATCTCGAATCTGCTGAGCCCGAAATGGTACGAACTGAAGCCGATGCGGATCGACATGACCCGCCTCGATGAAGCCCCTTGTCTTCTTGGGACAGCGACAGGGATTGGATGCATTGACCAGTCCACACTGGCGATTCATGAAGTGATACAGATCGCGGCGTGCACGAGACAGACATTGCCGAAAATTGGCGGGGGTTAATTCCAGAATTTCACCGCCGACCTGATCGCTCACGCCGAAGATTTCTCCCAGGGTGAACACCAGGCGCTCATGTCGATCCAGGCAGAGCAGCATTCCCGTGGTGCACGCCAGCTTCGCCTCTTCGACCAGCAGAGGCACATCCACCGGCACGTTCTCCGGGTCAGGAAGATCCAGATCGGGAACCTCGTTAATCGCAGCTGCATAGCTTGAAAACGTCTGCGTCGGAAGCTCCGCTCCCCGTCGCTTCATGTTCAGGATGTGGTTCGTCGTGATCTGGTAAAGCCACGTCCGAAATCGACTCTTCCCCCGAAAGGTACTCAGGTGCGTCAGAATTTTGATGAGGACTTCCTGTGTTACTTCTTCTGCGTCCTGCGGGTGAAAGACCATCCGCACGGCGATGTTGTAGATCCAGGCCTGATGGCGAAGGACCAGCTTCTCCAGCGACGATCGACTCCCACTTATTGCCTGTTGGATCAGGTCCTCATCGGTCGATTCGTCGACGACTTCCGCAAAAGGATTATGCAAGGTTTTGTTTTCCTGATGGTGAGGAGATCAGATTACGTGGCAGGTCTAAGGCGACCTTGGTTGAGGCTTTGGCCGTTCGAATTCGCTGCCCGACATTGACGCTCAATGAAGTTACTCGACGTGACATCCCTGGTCTGTCATTTCTCGACTGGCCCCTCTTCCTGGGGCAACAGGGGAAACCGGTGGAAGACTGCGGAGGGTTTCACGCGACCCTCATGACTGCACGCCTTCTACGATCACTCCTCGATAAATTGCCCCGCGATGTCTGTGCTTAGCTACCTCCTGGTAGGCGGGACTTTCGTACCATGTCCGCGCCTCCGACATCGATGGAAATTCGGCGATGACGACCCCTTCCACGTCGGGGCCCTCCAGTGATTGATGTGGACCGTACGCTGCGAGAACCTTCAGCGGGACCCCTTCGAGCGTGGTCCCGACCTTACTCCAGTAGGCTTCCAATTCAGACTGATCGAGTGTTTTCTCTCGAGTGAACACGATGTAGGCTGGCATGTCGGTCGTCCTTACAAGAATGGGATGCAGGATTAAGTTGATTGGTCGGGTCACAGACCGCCGGAAGCGGTGATATGCTCTCCCGTCAACCAAGCGGCGTCTTCGGACGCGAGAAAGGCGACGACCCGTGCGATGTCTTCCGGCGTGCCGATACGCCCCAGGGGCGTCATGGCGATAAGTTCTTTTTCGAAGTCGCTTCCGGTTCCGTACATCCCCGCCTGACGCGTTCCTTCACTCAATGTGGCGCCGGGGTTCACTGAGTTTACCCGGATGTTTCTTGAAGCGAGTTCCTTCGCCAGGACTCCCGTCACGGCATCCAGGCCAGCTTTTGCGGCACTGTAGATCACATATCCAGGGATGTACGACGTGGAGGCCCTTGAGCCAATGTTGATGATGCTTCCCCCTTGATCCGTGAACAGACGAAGAGACTCACGAATCGTCAGCAACGGCCCGAGTACGTTCACACTCGTTTGGCGAAGAAATTCTGCGGCGGTCAGCGTCTCGATCGGCATGCTCCGATAGACGCCGGCGTTGTTCACCAGAATATCAAGTCTTCCATAAGCATCCCTCACTTGATCGAACATACGTATGACATCGCTTTCACGAGCGAGATCACACTGAGCCGCCCGTGAACTCCCTCCCTCTCGGGTAATCGCCTGTACGACGGCGTCAGCCCCCTCCTTGTCAGTCGCGTAGTTCACCACGACCGACGCCCCTTGGCGAGCGAGTTCGTTCGCAATTCCCGCACCGATCCCCTTTGACGCACCTGTAACGAGTGCGATTTTTCCGCGTAGCTTCGACATGAATTTGTCCTCCTGCCCACTTCGACACGCGGACAGGAGGACTGTGACAGAAGAATGCTGGATTTTTTAGAGATGATGGGCAGGGTTTCGCATTCCGTGTTGCTGGAGTTCAAACCTACTTCGTCGCAAACTCCAGCTTCGTTTGGCGATTTTGCCATTCATCGAAGTGAGTACGTCCAATGCGCTCCGTCGTTTCAGGAATCAAACCAAGTTGATCGAGGTGTGCGCCGAAGTATCCCGAGTGATCATCCCGAATCACGGTCCGGTTATCGCCGTTACTGAGGAGGTATCGCTCAATAAATTCGGCAATGGAAAGCGATTCGGGGCCTGCCAGATCACAAATTCGATTTGCAGCAGGGCCTGTCGCAATGTCTGCGAGGGTTTCCGCGACATCATTCGCTGCAACCGGCTGCATCGGTGCGCTCGGTAACCGAATCACGCGATCTGCCGTGCTTTGATCGGCGATGGTCCCCAGAAACTCGAAGAACTGTGTGGCTCGCAGAATCGTAAAAGGGATGGGGCTCGATTGGATCAATTTTTCTTGAGCCACTTTGGCCCGCATGTAGGCACTGTCACGGATCCGATCAGCTCCGACGACCGAAAGTGCCACATGGTGAGTGACCCCGGCTCGAGCTTCTGCCGCAAGCAGATTCCGCGTGGAAACAGTGAAGAACTGCATGACATCATCCTCCTCAAACGAGGGGGAGTTTGAAACATCGATGACGACGGTCGCCCCGTTGAGTGCTTCATCGAGTCCTTGACCACTTAGCGTATTCACCCCTGTCGATGGTGACGCAGGCTGTGCGTCATGACCTTGATCACGAAGCAAAGGAATCAGTCTTCTTCCGATGAGGCCGCTGCCTCCCACAACGATAATTTTCATGTCTTTCTCCTGGTTGGAATTCGTTATTGAATTTGAGCCGTCTCCCAGCGGGCAAGTTTGTCCGGGTTGACGGTGATGTAGACGGCCTGAACAGCCTCATCGATTTGCAGGGACAACACCGAGACAATGTTTTCGCTATCCCGAAAGACGAGTCCGGGTTCGCCATTCACCGTGGTAGAGTGAACGTTCTGCATCCACCGTTTGCGGAAGACACCGATCAGGAACCGAGCAACCGGATTGCGGCCTCGAATGACCACTCGTGCGGCTGACACTTTTCCTCCCCCGTCGGAATGGATTTCGGCATTCTCGAATAACATCGCCTCGACAGCTTTGACATCCCCTGTCCGACAGGCGTCGATAAATCGGGTTGCGAGTTCGTCCGCTTTGGCCTGTTTCACGGCGTACCGTTTATTGCCATCCAGTCCCAATCGGCTCCGTGCCCTGCTGACGAGTTGCCGAACTGCGTCCTCGGATTTTCCCAGGACCTCGGCCAGTTCAAAGTACTCGTAGTCGAAAACGACTCTCAACAGAAACGCGGCCCGTTCGTCGGGAGTCAGACGTTCCAGCAGTAGCAGGAAGGCCTGACTTAATGACTCTGCCAGGACCGAGTCCGATTGCTCGAAGCGTGTTGCGACAGGTTCGGGAACCCAGGGTCCGACGTAGGCGCGTCGTTTCCTGTCGCGTAGGCGATCAATGCAAAGATGAGTTGTCGTCCTGATCAGAAACCCTTCGGCCGACGACACGCCCCCTGCTGTTTGATAACGCAGAAAGGCGTCCTGCACGGCGTCCTCGGCATCGGCCACACTTCCGAGCATGCGGTATGCTATCGACATTAACCGCGAACGAAGCTCATTCATTTCAGTCATGCTGTGCCCTCGATCCGCTATTCCGGAATGACCAGATCCTTCGCATCACGCGAGTGGATGACCCATGCCAGAACGCGTGTTTTCGACTTGCCCGGGTTTTTCGAAACTCGGTGCAGACATCCGCCAGGCTCATAGAAAGTCTGACCCGCTTTTAACACTTTGGGCGGCTGGTCGTCGATGGCCCATTCGTACTCCCCTTCCAGGACGTAGCCCAGAACGGGTCCCGGGTGGCGGTGAGCAGCCCCTGCCTGACCCGGCTCGAGAGTGACCTCAGCCGCGGTCCCCTTTGATACTTTGCCGTCAATTTTTTCCTTGATGTCCCAGGCCGCAAGAGGCCTCACGGTGCCATGCTCATGGCCTTCATGGGTTGCGATCGCATACCCGCTTGCCGTCAAACCGATTCCCAGTGCCGTAATCCAGATTTTGCGAACCATGTCATGAATCCTTCCTGAAAGAACTATGGTCTTGTTCAACTGCAACAAGGACGAACGGGCGAGACCATTTGTGACACGGCCTCCAGAATTTTCTGAGAATATTTTCTCTGAAATTCAGGGCCGTTCATCCCAGGGCAATCTCTAAAGATCGCTGCTGGACCACTGAGAACTGATGAGCGTTCCTTCGAGGGTGGACGCCAGCCCTGCTCGCAGGCGTGGGTAAGTTATTGGTCAACCAGCTAAATCACTGGTCACGCCTAAGGACTGATCCAGAATGTGAACATCACTTCCGCGGGCGAAATGTGGAAAAACAAGGCAATCGTGCAGACAACCTGCGGATTCCAGCGCCCCGTAGCCGACGCGGTACACACTTTGCGAACTGGCAACATCCACGGCCAACGCAGTCTTTCAGTCAGCTTTCGTGAAGGGCAGACGACTGACTGCCAATGTCCTATCAGCCTTGCCTCAGATCTGACTCGTCATTCAGCAGGTGGTGCTTCATTCATTACGAAAGGGAAACAAATGACCGGACGACCTACAGTTCATGACGCGACTTATGATCTTCTGAGAGAGCTGGGACTGACAACCGTGTTTGGCAATCCCGGTTCGACAGAACAATCGTTTCTGCGAGATTTCCCGGACGACTTCACCTATGTGTTAGCACTTCAGGAAGCCTCTGCATTGGCAATGGCGGACGGATTCGCTCAGTCGACCGGTAAGCCGACGTTGGTCAACCTGCACACTGCTGCCGGAACCGGAAACGCCATGGGAAGTCTGGTTGCCGCCTACCGTTCAAATACTCCGCTGATCGTTACCGCCGGCCAGCAGACCCGTGAAATGTCACTGATCGATCCTTACCTCAATAACCCCAACGCGACACTACTGCCTCAGCCATGGGTCAAATGGGCCTTTGAGCCGGCGCGCGCCGAAGATGTCCCCGGGGCTTTCATGCAGGCCTACGCCGTTGCCATGCAGCCCCCTCAAGGACCGGTTTTTATTTCGATTCCGATGGACGATTGGGACAAGCCGGCACTCGGGCCGGCCGCCGTCCGTACGGTGAGCGACCGAGTCGCCCCGGATCCTGCGCGACTGGCTCAATTCGCTGAGAAAATCAACGCCGCGAAACGCCCCATGCTGCTGTACGGGCCTGAGATTGATCGGGCCGGCGCCTGGGCAGCGGGAATCGAATTCGCTGAGAAGTTACAGGTCCCCGTTTACGGCAGCGCACTATCGGACCGCGTGTCGTTTCCCGAGGACCATCCGCTCTATGCGGGACCATTGCCACTCACGATTGCCGACGTTGAGAAGGTGATCGGTCAATACGACCTCGTCGTGGCCATGGGTGCCCAGGTTTTCCGCTACTATCCCTATGTGGCCGGCAACTACCTGCCAGAAGGGGTGGAACTCTTGCAGATCACTTCGGATCCGCACCTGAGTGCTGTTGCACCTGTCGGCGCGAGTCTGGTGGGTGACGTTGGCATCGCTCTAAAGGAGCTGACGTTGCTGGTGGAGGTGGCGGCGGGCCGCGTGCCTCCTCGACCTCTCCTCCGGCAGCGTCGCAAAGAAGGTCACGCCACCGCCCCCCTCACCTCAAACGCGGTGTACGAAGTCTTGAGCGAGGTCAAGCCAGCTAATGCAGTACTGGTGATGGAATCCACCTCGACCCTGCTCGACCAGTTCAACTGGCTACCCACGACACGCCCTTGTAGTTTCTTCGCGACTGGGAGTGGTGGAATCGGCTGGGGTGTGCCCGGAGCAGTTGGCGTGGCGCTGGGGGACCGTGAGAAGGGCGTCAAACGGACCATCGTCGCGACGATCGGTGATGGCTCGTTCCAGTACTCTGTCCAGGCGATCTGGACTGCGGCGCGCCACAAGTTGCCCATCATCTTCGTGGTGTTCCGAAATGGTGAGTACGCGATCCTCAAGTCGTTCGCACTCCTCGAAAAGACCCCGCACGTTCCCGGATTGGATCTTCCGGGGCTGGATATCGCGTCACTGGCAACGGGGTTCGGATGCCGCGGCATCAATGTCGAGACCACGGAAGAACTGGCGAGGGAATTTCGGATGGCTCTTGATGTAGAAGGTCCAACTGTGATTGTCGTCCCCACGAAACCCCAGCTTCCCCACCTGGGTTAGTCGTCAACGTGTCCGCTACTCTCGTTCTGAAACGGGGTTTGAAATATGCCAGGGAACGTGGTGAAGCTCTTGCTGAGTTGTCGGGCTGGGTCAGTGCTGCGACGGAACTGCTTGGCTTGAGCTTCGCCTTCTTAATCTGCTTCCGGTAACTGCGCCGATTCTTCCGTTGATTGGGAGGACAGTCACCAGACGTCGAACAGAGTTCATCCGATCACTCGACTGAACCAGGGCACTCGACTTCAGTTTCCTGGCTCATCATGAAAGGGAGGTTTCCATGCCGATCTACCACTGCACCATCGCCGCTGGAACGCTTTCGAGTGACTTGAAAAGCGCATTGGCCGCGGAAGTCACGCGTATCCATTCGGCGATCAACCACGTCCCCGGTCGCTACGTCAATGTCGTCTTCAATGAACTTGCCGCAGACAATGTCTTCACCGACGGCCAGCCGGCTCAACCACTATTGATTACAGGATGGGTTCGAACCGGGCACCCTGATGGAGAAACCTCCCAGCTGCTGGCGGCCATTGCGGATGCAGCCACCCGCGTCACAGGGTTTCCTGCTTCCCGTATCCTTGTCGTCATCCAGAATAGCCCCGCACGCTTCGCCATCGAAGGAGGACGCACGCTGCCGGAACCAGGGCATGAACACGAGTGGATTGCGGCAGGGGCAACCAAAAATCACTGAATTCGAAGCAGATGCCGATTTTCCTGGGCTTCAGGCAAGCGAATCACCGAACCGGTTCTGCCGTCGGAAATTTCCATTTGCCTTCGAGGATCTCTTTCCGTGGACGGTAGAGGCGGACCATATAGTTCCAGCCTGGTGTGATGGGCAGACAGTTCGGCATCGACCCCTCGCAGCCGCCAAACTGGACAGTGACTGAGCCATCCGCGTTAGTCTTGGCAGTCACGTTGTTGATCGTGTAGGCCTGCTGGTTATTCTCCTCGAAAAAGCCTTCGGCGTTATACACGCTGATCGACCAGAATCCGTCGACGGGAACGTCCTTGATTGTCATTCGATAAACGACTTTACCATCGTTCTCTTTCGGTGTGACATTGAGATAGAACGCGTCTTTGTCGGGATTTCCGCCCCAGGCCATTGCGCTCCCGATGAGGTGCCTTACTGGCTGCACTTCGGCCTTCGTGCCAAACATTCCTCGAGTATCGGAAAGCTGTGAACCGAGCGCGATCAACAGGTCGCGAACGGTCTTCTGACTGGCCTCGTCCCACTCGGTTGTCTTGAACGTACCTTTGCTCGCCTGTTCAACCTTAATGGCATCCTGAAGCTGGGTCGCGGCCTGAATATCAACAGGGTTTGAAGGGTCGGCGAGAATACGTACCGCAGCCAGGACGTAACGGGTCCCCATGCTCTCACGGTTCAGCGTGTAAGATCCCCGCTCGTACGCGACGAAAGGGGTGTAATGGTCCTGATTAATAACCTGCATCGAAAGGAATCGTTTTCCTGCATCCGGGAGCGTGATTTTTACCGGACCAGCGTCCAGATCGAACACGGCTGCAGAGTAGAGCGTGTCGCGATTCATTCGAACGACAGTCTGTTTGTCGATGGGGGTGGGGACACGATTGTGACTGAATTGCCCCAGTGCGTTATACCCCTTAATCGTTGCGGCGAAGTACGCGTCGCTCTCTGCACGGACGAAGTTGTCTACCGTCACTATCGTGCCCGTCACCGCCGTGGTTCCTTCGCCTCCTATACGCTGCAAAGGTGGCTGCTTCCAGCGGCCGGCGAGGGCTTCTTCCTTCGGCCAGTACAAACGGAGAATGGAAAAAAACTCTCCGTCGGGAGCCGGCAGCCAATTGGATTCCTTTTCATTACCCGGTGAGTCGTGCTGCAGGTAGAGGGTCACTCCGCCGTCAGCATCCCGCTTCAGGTCGGGCAGCATCGGTGAATTGATCAGATAACGCTTCAGGGGATTGGCGACAAGCAGGCTCTTCGGCAACGAATACATCGTCAGGGACCAGAACGCATTCACGGGGGGTAACTCGCCGGGAGCAAACCGAAGAGCGTAACGGTGTTTTGAAGCGTCCAACTTGTTCCCGCCGGCATCCACAAAATAGGCCGGGTAAAGTGCCTCTTCCTTCGAGTTTCCATAGATTCCCAGGACGGCGGAGGACATGCGCGACAGGTAATTGTTTTTCAGAAATTCCCGAGTTCCGAAGCCGTCAGCGGCCGTTCGTTCCCCCGTATCGATCTGTTCCTTCTTATACTGAAGAAACTCGTTCCACGCATCGACCATCCCCTGTTGAACACCGTTTCGGATTTCCGGTGAGAGCTTTCCAGAATCGAAGGTTCCACCTGGACCGATTCCCAGTTTACTGAATCGGGCCATCAGTTCCCGTTCGCTTGGATGCGTAGGACAAAGCCCCAGGACAAAGTTCAGTATCTGGAAAAACTCTGGTGACGTTTTTTGAAGCTCGGGTGTCAGCGGCCGGGCAAATTCCAACTTAGTCGCAATCGGAGCCTGCTTGCCGAGATAGGAGGAGAGTGGCTGGACCTTGTACCCCATCTGTACTTTACGGACTTCATCAATGTCGTCCGGTTTGAAGAGTTGCGTTCGATACAGAATCCAGCCAATTTCGGTTTCTGATCGAATGATGGCGTCGATCCCCTCCGGCTTTTCACCGTTCCAGTTGGGGCCGGCGAGCAGGTATCGACCGGGGCCGTTTCCGGTTGAGCGACTGCCGACGTAGGCGAAGTTGAACGTGTAAGCGTCAATGAATTGAAGCGAGTAGTATCGGCCATTGTCCACAGGGGGGACGGTGATCACGAGTGGTTCGGCGCGAAGATCGGTACCCAATTGCGAGTAAGGGGTGTCCGAGTTAGGAGTCTGGATTGCTTTATCCTCGGGTGTATAAACGCGAGTTTCATTATGGAGCTGATTCCAGGGAGCCTTGAACTCACCACTGTTGCGGTCCACGAAATACGAGTGCAGGACGCGATAGTTGTCCACCAGCGGAAAGCCATAGATGTACGCCTCTTTCGCGATTGCTCGTGCTTCGCCTGGTGTGACTGCGTCGCTCTTCGGCTGTGCTTGAGCGTCCCTTGGGACACAGTGGCATAGCAGGCAGGTTCCCAGAAGTAGGAGAGCAGTCCAGTGAATTCGCGCGCGCATGATGTGGCCCCTTTCCTGCGACGTTGTCATCGAAGGTTCTGTGTCGACTGACAGTTGAGATGTGGATGCGGTGAATTTAAGGGAACAAAGACATGCTCGCTACTGATCGCACGAGCAGAATTTGACTGAGCTTCCGCAGATTCGCAGTTCCTCGTACCCTCCAATTCCCGCTCGATTCACCAGGAAGGTCGAAACGGTCAGCGCTGATCGCAGGTTCCACCTGCTCAATGATGGGAAGGGCCGCATGCTACCAATCGATCTACTGCGTGTCTTATGGTCGGAAACATGGTGGCGATGGGAACGCCCACTCGGCAGTCCGTTCATGCTGAGTGAAATTGCTTGCCACTATTTCAACTTCGTCGAAGCGACGGCCTGGTTGATTTTTGCCGTTCTTGTGTTTCGTCGCTGGGAGATTCACAGGCGCTCGCCAATGGAGGTGCCCTACGCACTTTCTTTTGTCCTCTTCGGAATCTCGGACGTCATTGAAGCATGGATCCTGACCTCATGGCTTCTCTGGTGGAAAGCTGTCAATCTCATCGTTCTGTTTCTACTCAGACGAATGATCATGCGGAACTATCCTGGCTCCCGGTTGTTCTGAATTGGCGCGACCGCGTTACGATATACGCGATCCAGCCGGCCAGAAACGCAATCTCAATGACGCCGTCGACGAGATAAATCGGAAGAATCACGCTTCGAGTCACGTAGATGAAGTCGATTGCGGCCAGACTGATCGCACTCGCCATCGCGAGGAACACGATTTCCAGAGATTCGCGACGACGCCAGGCCGCCAGAATCAGCACCAGACCGATCGAAGTGATCAGCAATCCAACAGTCATGACGAGCCAGTGGTCGGCCTCCAGCCCTGTTACAAGGTGATCGGTCTTCTCACCGGTGACGAGTTTAAACGTCCGTATACTGATGAGCGGCCAGACGCCGAACACAGCAAAGTAGACTCCTTGTAACCACAATAACACCACCGCAATCGTCGAAGAGGCCGGGCGTTTGTGTTCATCAGTCACGGGGCGGTCCCTCCTGCTGGAAGTGCGGTCGAGGCTTCTCAGAAGCGGCCCCGTGCCTTTGGGGCGTTTTCAGGGAAGATGGAGCTACGGTTCCGCAGATTTGCGGCAACTGTAATGCCACATTCCGTTTATCCGCCTTTCGTGGCACCTTCCTCACAATTCAAGCGGAGGTATCGAGGGGACATGAGTCCTGGGCAGCTTCCCGTTGTCTCCTCAGGGCTCAGCGGTTCAGCCTGTTTACTCCTTCACATACTCGAAAGTTATTCTCTCGACAGTCCCACTGAATTTTGCCGGAGCGTGGTCGTAGTAGTCCTTCGACACTGGCGAGCCATAGTCGACACCAATGTCGAGACAGTCATTCGCGGTAAAGCCGACAGCCGCCGTCTGTGGTACGCGCCCTTGTGCCACCGTCTTGCCATTCACTTTGAGTGTCACATCCATCGGCGAACCGGGGCGAGGAGCCGTCAGTCGGGACTCGACCTCGACCTTCACCTTCCCTGCCGGAAATTTCGCTTCTGACTTGATGCGGGTGCGGTCAATCATGAACAAGTTGTATTCATAGTGCAGGTGACCATTCTTCACGAAACAGGTGAGGCCCCCCGCGAAGCCTCCGATCGAGTAGAGGACTCCCTCGGCGTTTTCTGGCGCATCGACAACCATGACAACATTGCTGGGAAGTGCTCCCAGCTTGGGAGCCGTCGCTTCGGGAATGCGAGTTAAAGGACCGTTGAATGTCCAACTGTGGAAGGGACTCATCGGCAAGTCTTCGGGGTGCATGACCATCGTCCACAAGCCCCCTCCGATCGGCAGGTTTTTGTTTCGAGTCGACTCGACAAGAAACAGGTTCTTCATGTGAGCGACTTTCTCTGGCAGGTCTGCCGCCAGATCGTTGGCTTGAGTCCAGTCTTCCTCCAGATTGTAAAGCTCCCAGACATCCGACTCGGGGGTCCATTCGTCAATTCCTTTCGGCAATCCAGGAACCCAGGGGGTGCGGGGACCGAACGTACAGGCAAACCAGCCGTCATGGTAGATCCCACGACTCCCCATGATGTCAAAGAACTGGGTCGTCCGCCGCCCCTTCACCTTCGAATCGGTGAAGGTGTATGCCATGCTGATTCCATCAAACTCATCCTGCGGTACACCATTAACCACCCGGGGGGGAACGATATTGGTCAATTCGTAGATTGTCGGAGCGATGTCGATGACGTGGTGAAACTGAGAACGGGGTTTGGCATCCGGCGCGATCTTCCTGGGCCACGCCACGGCCAGGGGCTGACGCGTCCCTCCGAAGTGTGCTGCGACCAGCTTCGTCGATTTGTAAGGAGTGCTGCCCGCCCATGCCCAGCCGGCGTGGTACATGTTGTCTGTTTTCGCTGAGCCGAGTGCATCAAGGCCGCCAAGTTCATCAAGCTCTTTGATATGTTGGGAAACCTCAGTACGAATACCGTTTTGGGCCAGCAATTCGCTGATGGTGCCATTCTGGCCTTCGGCGGACGACCCATTGTCACCCCAGATGTAGAAGATCAGCGTATTGTCGAGCTTCCCTTGCTTCTCGATTTCATCGATCACACGTCCCGCGTTGTAGTCGGCGTGCTCAGCGAATCCGGCAAAGACTTCCATGAGTCTCCGCTGGAATGGTTTCTCGTCGTCGGGGATTGAATCCCACGCGGCGAGGGTCTCGGGCCGCGGGGTGAGCCGGGCGTCCTGCGGAATCCAGCCCAGTTCTTTCTGTCGGGCGAACACTCGCTCACGGTACTTGTCCCAGCCGTCGTCAAATTTTCCTTTGTATTTATCGGCCCACGCCTTCGCGACTTGATGTGGCCCATGTGCTGCACCAGGAGCCCAGTACATGAAGAACGGTTTGTCTGGGGCGAGTGCCTGTTGCTCCTGTAGCCACCCAATGGCGTCCTCGGCGATGTCATCCGTGAGGTGGTAGTCCTTTCGGTGCAGTTCGTGAGGGTTAACGACCGTGGTATTCCGCATCAGGTTCGGTTCGTACTGTGATGCTTCGCCCGCCAGAAAGCCGTAGAAGTGCTCGAATCCGTATCCCGTTGGCCAGTTATCAAACGGGCCTTTCGCCGATGTCTGTTGCGCCGGCGTGTTGTGCCATTTGCCCCATGCACCCGTGTTGTAACCGTAGTACCGAAGGACTTCGGCGACAGTCGCCGATGATCGAGGAATCAATCCGCTAAACCCGTCCCAATCATTCGCGAACTCCGCAATCTGACCATTCCCCACGCGAGTGTGATTCCGCCCGCAAAGCAGTGATGCCCGCGTCGGACTGCACATCGCCGTGGAATGAAACCGGTTATAGGAAATTCCCTTTTTTGCCACGCGACTGAGCGTCGGTGTGTTGACCTCGCCACCGTAAGTGGACGGAGTCCCCGGGCCCACATCGTCGATCAGAATGATCAGAATATTCGGTGCCTCGGCAGAAAGGCGCTTCGGTTCGACTCTCTTTTTATGAAGCGAATCCTGAATCGTCAGGCCGGCGGTAGAAGCAGAGGGAGTCGGTGGAAACGGCAGGACAGATCCGTCCACCTGTGTTTTCGTATCTGATCGTGGGTTGTCTTGCGGCACGTCCTTCGCGTTCAACAGGGCCCCGACAAAGCCGGAGACGCATCCCAACGCAACCACCGTAAGCGCTAACGCTGATCGTCGACTCATCGAATCCTCTCCTGCTTTCACATCCGCCTGGTTTTTCGCGACACTTATACAACGTCACGGCAATTCTGCCGTCAAGTCAGGTGCCCCATTCGTCCATTTCTGTAGTCCAGAATCGCTTGAGTGATTTCCTCTCGCGTATTCATCACAAACGGCCCTTGCCCGACGACCTTTTCACCGATCGGTTCCCCCGTCAATACCAGCAGTCGAGCGCTGGATTCCGCCGCAACTTGAACTTCGCTTCCAGCCCGTTCAAGCTCGGCCAGTTCCACACCGTGGATGGGCTGGCCGTCAATACGGAGAACCCCTGACTGCACAATCATCAGTGAGGTGTGTCCCTCAGGCAGCGATAACTCGGCCTGCTTCGACTCACCCAGTTGTACGTCCCAGACGTTGACCGGGGTAAATGTTTGCGCGGGACCGCGAGTCCCCTGAAAGGTCCCCGCAATCACCCGTACGGTGCCGGCTTCATTCGGCAGCGGGACACGGGGAATCTCTGAATCGACCAGGCCCTGATACTTCGGGTGAGACATCTTGTCCTGCGCGGGAAGGTTAAGCCAGAGCTGAACCATCTCCAGTGTACCACCCTCGCGCGTAAACCGCTCACTGTGAAACTCTTCATGGACAACGCCCGCGGCGGCAGTCATCCACTGCACGTCCCCTGCCTGAATTACCCCCTGGCTGCCCGACGAATCGCGGTGAGCCAGTTCCCCCTGGTAGACGATCGTAATGGTTTCAAATCCACGATGCGGATGCTCCCCGACACCACGAGGGGCTTCAGCCGGCCCGAAGTGGTGCGGTCCGGCGTAATCAAGCAACAGGAAGGGATCGAACCGGTTGCCCTCGGCATAAGAAAACAGACTCCGAACAGGAAATCCGTCACCAACCCAGTGCGGGTGCACACCGGAAATAATTTGACGTAGCGCTTTCATATTTGCCGCGTTCCTTTCCCTGGGGCGGTCGTTTCAGACGTCGAGACGGGGATCAGGTGAAATGGGTGAGAGTCAACGATGTCGCGGAACGAAGTCTCCTCGACGTGGAGACAGGATTGAACACTCAGGCAAGACTGGTTGCGAATGGCGGCCAGACCGTGCAGGAAAGCCCGCGACCTGAAGTGAAAGTTCCGCGTTCAGGAATATACCGATCGGATCACTCAATACACACCCTACGCCATGGTACACGTGAAAGGTTCCTGTCAGCAGTTCGGCTCCAGTGGACTCGTGCCTGCCCCACGACTTACGGTAGACACGAAAACCGCAATTCAGATCTGGCGGATTGCTCACGTAAAGACGAGAACGGACTGGTGAGCCTCTCGATCACGACCTGTGGCAGGCTTTTGCGCAGGTGAACTTGAAATCGCTGCGGGAACTGTATCGTATCATCAGTCTCAAGCCGTTTCTCTCGACCTGTAGATCAGGGGGATCTTGAGTTCGTCCGACGCGGTTTGAATAGTGTGGTATTTTCGAGTTGTTCCCCGGAGGAAGTCATGGCGAAATTTGTCTACGGAATGAACCAGTCCCTGGACGGCTACGTCGACCACATGAAAATGCAAACCGGTCCCGTGCTTTTTCGTCACTGGGTAGAGCACGTTCGAGGTCTGACCGGAAGTGTCTATGGTCGGCATGTCTATGAACTGATGCGGTATTGGGACGAAGACCGGTCAGAGTGGAATTCTGATCAACAGGAATTCGCTGACGTCTGGCGCAGGCAACCGAAGTGGGTGGTCTCGCGTACGTTGAAGTCCGTCGGTCCCAATGCCACGCTCGTCTCAGATGACCTCGAGGCCTTCATGAGCGATCTCAAAGCTCGACATTCCGGCGAAATCTCTGTCTCTGGACCGAATCTGGCCCAGAGCCTCACTGAACTCGGCCTGATCGACGAGTATCGCCTCTACTTGCACCCTGTTGTACTCGGTAACGGCAAACCCTTCTTTGCAGGACCGCGTCCACCGCTCCGCTTCGTCACATGTGAAGAAATGGGCGACGGCACGATCAGACTGACGTATGTTCCCGCTTAGTGTTGTCCCGTACTGAAGCGACGTCGAAGATCAGGCCGCCGTGGCAGGTCGGACCGACTGCGGTGGTTTTCGTTCGCGAGGATCGCATCAACTTTCCATGGTGATCTCGATGATTTTTCCCGACTCATCGAAACTGACGCAGACGGCGTAGTCTGTCACTTCGCCCGGAAGTGTGAAATCAAACATATCGATCTCATCGTCTCCGCCCCAATGCGACCGGAGAACCAAAGCTTCCAGGATCTGCTGAGCGTTTGGTCGCGTCGTCGAAAAATGAGATGTCCAGTACGAGGGATCCAATTCTTCCAGATGATGCGACACGAACAGGGTCGCTCCGAACTCATCGTCGGCTGTACCGTAGGCGCGGTGGATGGCGGTACGTGCTGCAGATTCGCGTCTCTTGATTTCGTTCTGATGAGCGGCCATAGCGGATCATGTCTCCCGATCAAAAAGATTGATGGTCAACCGACAGGACAACAGCGAGAATCAGGATCGTTTCCTGCTCAACATAAACTCTACTCAAGTCAATGCGTCTGCAATATGCAACTGCACGCCGACGGCGGTCTCAAAAGTCGAGTTCTCTGTGCTCTGAAATTGTCTCGAAGCGTGCCTCAAATTGTCCCGTCATGTTCCGCAGTTCGGCGTTTCAATTGTGCCGCCACCCAATGCCAGGCGACGCCGCCGGTGATCAGTGCCAAACCGACCAGCCAAATGCGGAGCTCAACCCAGAAGGCGAGGAAGAGGCATGACAATAGTCCCAGCCAGGAAATCCAACGAGGATACAATCGCTCGTCTTCCGTCATTCGAATTGCAGCGAGATTGGTAATGGCATAGTAAATCAGCACCGTGAAGGCGCTGAACGACCAGGTTGTTTTGACATTACCAGTTAGTACCAGAGCTGCAATCAGCACGCTGACAAGAATCACGGCGGGATAGGGTGTCGCCTCGAGGAGGCTGACACGGGCGAAGAACGAGGGAAGATCCTTCCTCCGCCCCATGGCGAGGACAACGCGTGACAATCCCAGAACCAGGTTCAGCAAGACCCCGAACATGGCCGTGACGGCTCCGGTGGCTACGACCAGGGAAGCATAAGGAGCGTCGAATTGTCGAGCGATGTTCTCCAGGGGAGCGGCATTGGATGTTCCGGCCGCGGCCAATCGGTCGACTCCGACGGAGGCGATACTCACCCAACCCACGGCCAGATACAGTCCCATCGATACCAGAAGCGTAACGACGATAGCCCGCGGAATCGTGCGGCGGGGCTCGTACACTTCTTCGGACAATGTCGCGATTCTTCCATAGCCGGTGTAGGCCACGAACATCAATGCGCATGACTGCAGAAACCCCGAGACGGGGGACGCAGTGTCGGACAACGGTGAAAAAAAGGGAGTCAGGTGAGTCATTCCTGACGCCAAAGCAGACGGCACCCCGGCAATCACAAAGTAAATCAGGGAAATCAACGTCACCGAGACAATTGCGATGTTTGAGATGCTCGATCGGCGAATGCCGCTCAGGACGAGAGCGGTCACGACAGTCACCACTCCCAACGCGAGTGGAACCAGCCAGGTGGATTCGTTCTGACCAAGTGCATGAAGGACATAGCCAGAGAATCCCAACGCCGCTGTCGCCGCCGAGGCGGTCTTGGCGCAGAGAAACATCCAGCCGGCAATAAAACCGAGGCTCGGATGCAGCCAGCGATAGCCATATTCGTAAGTTCCGCCGCTCACCGGGTGATTGGCTGCGAGCTGAGCGCTACTGAGGCCATTGCAGGCCGCGACCAACGCTGCGATCGCAATCGACAAGATGAAGGCGGGACCCGCAACACCGGCGGCGATCCCGATACTCACGAAGATTCCCGTACCAATAATCGAACCTAGGCCCATCATAGTGGCCCCGAGAACGCCCACTTCTCGTTTCAGTTGCGGGTGTGATCCTGCGGACGATGTGTTGGCCGAGAGATCTGGGATGGATTCATTCATGCACGTTCCCCGCGCGGACCGCTGCGACGAAGCTGCCGATGCACCCTGTGCCAGTCACAATGCCTCAGCCTCATCGCGGGTAGCGGGACGAAACATACCATAGTCGACAAGCCGAGCATTTCAACTTCGCAGACTCGAACAGTTCAAAGCGGGCGACCGGATTCCGCTTCACGAGCACGAGGGGCAAGCTTGAAGCGAGCGACAAGGGAACAGGATGTGAGGACTGCTGATGCTTGCTCGCAGATGTATCTGGAAACGCGTCGTTTGATCCATTGGAACTTGATACCTGTGGCCTGCTTTCTCCGTTCTGCTGCCGTCGAGAGTTTGCTCCCCACTAAACGAGTACGGGACGCGATGGAACTGCGCCTGACAAAACAAGGGAATGTCGTTGCCCCCGCTCGATTGACATCGCATAAAAGTTTTTTAGGATATGTTCAAACACTGTTCGAACAAAATTCTTATTGTGGTGGCAAGAGTGCGAATATCACGAGTTGAGGCGCTGCGGATCAGGCAGCCGGACTTTGAATCGTTCGAATGGTGGTGTACCAGTTCGCTCGATCTGCTCTATGACGAGGGGAAGAGCAACAGGGAGCGTGGCGCGGGGGTGTTCAATGTCCCTATTGATCTGCGACGTGATCCCGTCTTCCACGTTCTCGTGCGCGTCACGACCGATGACGGCCTGTATGGTCTCGGCGCGATCGGACTCGGTTCGCAGGCGATGGCGGATGCGGTAGAGCAACTGCTCGCCCCGCTCATCATTGGTCGAAATCCATTCGATACCGAGCTCAACTGGGAGCTGATGTATCGATCAACCCTGAACATCGGCCGCAAGGGCCTGATTCTCGAGGCCATCAGCGGTATTGATATCGCGATTTGGGACATCCTCGGTAAAGCCATGGGGCAGCCGGTCTACAACCTGCTCGGTGGTAAAACGCGGGAACGGATCCGCGCTTACGCGAGTGCGCTCTACGCCGACAAGAATTTGGATCGGCTGGCGAGTTCCGCTCGCCAATATGTTGATGCCGGATTTACGGCAATGAAGATGCGGTTCGGGTATGGCCCTCAAGACGGTCGACCAGGCATGAGAAAGAATGCCGAACTGGTCCGCACCATTCGCGATGCGATTGGCGACGACATCGATCTGATGGGGGACGCCTACATGGGTTGGACGACTCAGTATGCGATCGAAATGATCCGCATGCTGGAGGATTACCATCTCGCCTGGATTGAAGAGCCGATTTCCCCGGATGATCTCGATGGGTATGCTCGGATTCGCAACTCAACGACCACGGCGATCGCTGGTGGTGAGCACGAGTTTACTCGTTACGGGTTCAAGGAACTGATCACGCGCGGTTGCGTCGATTACGTTCAGCTCGACGTGAATCGAGTTGGCGGTGTGACGGAGGCCAGAAAAGTCTGGGCTCTGGCTGCGGCCTACGCGTTGCCGGTCGTGCCTCATTCGCAGAATTACCACAACCAGCATCTGATCATGTCGCACGTCAATTCACCTCTGTCGGAATACCTGCCCCCCGACTTCCGTGATGGCGACACGTTTCTGTCCGAGCTGTTCGTCGGAGATGCGGTTGCCCACGACGGGCACATTACCTTGTCTGATCAGCCCGGCATGGGTGTGGAACTCAATGAAGCAGCGATTGCCGAATTTCTGCTCAAGTAAAAAGGATCTCCGTTCGTGAGTGATAAATTCCATGGCATCTATCCGATGCTGTTGCCATTCTATCTGCCTGACGATCGTGTCGATCTTGAGATCATGCGACGAGAAGTGGAATTGGTTGTGGCTTGTGGCTGCCACGGTCTCGGTGTGATGGGATTAGGGACCGAAGTCAACAAGTTGTCGACCGCGGAACGGCTTGAGACACTGGCCGCTGTGGCGGAGTCTCTCGGCGGCCGATTGCCACTTTCCGTCACCATCGGTGAGAACACCGTGCGCGGTCAGATCGAATTCGGACGCTACGCTGCCGAGTTGGGCGCGTCTTGGCTGATCCTTCAACCCCCGCCTGTCAGTGACGTGTCTGAACTGGAATTGCTGCGATTCTTCGGTGCCGTCGCGGACGCCGTTCCCCTCCCAATCGCTGTACAGAATGCGGCGATCTACCTGGGGATCCAGTTAACTCCAGCCGGGCTGGCATCACTTCATCGCCAACATCCGAATGTCACGGTACTGAAGACGGAAGACACTCCCGAGGTCACTTCGCGACTCATGAACGAGACCAACGGTGTCTTCCAATTGTTCGTTGGGCGTGCTGGACTCGACATGATCGACCAACTGCGAGCCGGTGCTGTCGGGATCATTCCAGGCATGGAAACGGTCGATCGTACGTCCCGTATCTATGACCATTTCCGTGCGGGACGCGAAGCGGAAGCGACGACGGTCTACAACGAAATCCTGCCGACGCTGGTGTACCTTGAGAAATCGATTAACCATTTCGTGACGGCATCGCGTGAGATCCTGGCGCGGCGCTGGTCACTCGATCAACAGCCTGTGCGGCATCGGCTGGCTCGTCAAATCGATGCCTTTGGCCATCAGATGATCAGTCGCTGTGCGACTTCGATGGGCCTGCTCGCCCCTCCCCTCGTTAAGGTACCATCATGCGACGGCGTTGCTACTCGTTGCTGAAATTTCGGCTCATTACCTGCATCGTAGCGGTATTCGCTCTCAGCCGCTCTGGGCTGTCGGCAGAGAACGAACAGGTCAGGTGGACTCCCGACATTGTTTTTGCCACGGTGGCTGACGAAACACTGAAGCTGAATCTCGCGCGACCTGCCTCAGGAGAAGGCCCCTTCCCTGTCATCGTCTGCATTCACGGAGGAGGATTCTCCGGAGGACGCCGTGAAGACTATGACGACCTTTGTCGAAAGTTTGCGGCACGCGGTTTCGCGGCAGCAACGATCGACTATCGGTTGTCACCCAAGCACCGCTGGCCAGCACATATTTACGACTGCAAAGCCTCCATTCGCTGGTTACGCGCTCATGCGGCTGAATATCGACTCGATCCAGACAAAATTGGAGCGATGGGAAGTTCGGCGGGGGGACATCTCTCTCAGTTCCTGGCAGTTACCAACGACGTTCAGGAGTTCGTCGGCGATCACACACATCTCGATCAGTCGAGTAAGGTGAATTGCGTCGCAGCATGGGCGCAGGCGAGCGATTTCACTCGTGAATACGGCGTCTGGAAGGAAGCGCCAGAAGCATTTAAAGGTTTTTTAGGAGCGGACCTGACCGCTCAGACAAGACGACTGCATGTGCGTGCCAGTCCGCTGTTCTGGGTCACTCCTAACGCAGCGCCAACGTTGCTGGTCCATGGAACAGCGGATCAGGACGTGTTGTTCGTACAGTCTGTCTGGATCCACGAGCGTCTGTTGTCGGCCGAAGTTGAGACACACTTGGTCCTCATCGAAGGGGGCGGACACGGGCTGACGGGGGCTCACTTGCATCAGGCCGAGGAGGCGACGTTCGAATTTTTTGAACGGCAGTTTCAATTGAAGAAATAGCGATCGGGAGATTCTGGATGACAAGTAAATTTCCGGTCGAAGCGTTGACCAAATCTCGGCAGGCATTTTTGGATCTGCGCGAACAGATCCTGGACGGTCGGATTCCGGCGGGAACCCATTTGACCTTGCGACCGATCGCCAAATCGCTGGGTGTGACGGTTGCCGCAGTCTCGGAAGCCGTGCGCGAGCTGGCTCACGAACAGCTTGTCGACTTCGAGCCGAACTACGGCGCACGCGTGAAGCGGTTCGACGCGGAAACCGTCAGAAGTCAGCACGTTCTGCGTATCGCCATTGAATGTGAGGCCATTCGCCGTTGTACGGTCCAGATTGGAAGCCGCAAGCTCGACGAACTGCAGGCGATGGCAGAGGAAGTCGATCGCCTGGTGGATGTGGAAGAAAATCTCACTGAAGCTCGGCAGAAAGACCTGCTGTTTCATCTGCAGATTGCAGAAAACTCGGGCATCCCATCACTGCCAATCGCGCTCAAGTCATGTCATCTCGTACGGTTGCTCGCGATTGACGAAGCACAGGACGACGCCCTGCCCATCCCTAACCGCACGCACGCGGAGCTCGTGGAAGCAATTCGTTCTCGCGATGTCGATGCAGCCGAAGCAGCAATGCGTGATCATTGCGAACGGTCTCTGCAACTGCAGTTGCGAAAAACGTTCGGAACGATCGGACAGTAATCCCAGCTTCGCTGCGGAGGCGTTACATGAAGTGCATTACCCCTTACATCCTTATCTTACTTGCGGCGATCAGTAGTGCCTCTGTTCGCGGAGAAGACTCCATCGGCGAGCCGAGCCAGGACCAGGCTGGTCTTCGATTCTTCGAAACAAAAGTTCGGCCTTTGCTGGTTGAGCACTGCTACGAATGTCACGGTCCTGATTCCTGCAAGGGAGAAGCGGACCTGCGGGTCGATTCTCTGGAAGGATTACTGAAGGGGGGGCTATCGGGCCCCGCATTGACGCGAGGTGAGCCGTCGCAAAGCCTGCTGATGTTTGCGGTGAAGCACGACGGCGCCGTGGCAATGCCTCCGAAGAAGAAGCTGCCACAAGCCGAGATCGATGCTCTCGGAGCGTGGATCAAAATGGGAGCCCCCTGGCCGGGATCGGCGAAGGTTGTTGCTGCCGCAAAGGCCACTGACGAACCAGATCAGTGGAATCAAGAGGCTCGCGAGTTCTGGGCATTTCAGCCGATCCGAGTAGTCGATCCGCCCGAAGTTGGCGATGCTGAGTGGTCGGCCTCTCCGATTGATCGTTTCGTCCTGGCGCGTCTCAATGTCGCCGGGCTAAAGCCTGCCGCCGGTGCCGACAAAAGTACGCTGTTGCGCCGAGTCACTCTCGACCTGTTAGGCGTCCCCCCGACCCCAGCGGAAGTCGATGCGTTTCTGCATGATCAACGCCCTGACGCTTTTGAACACGTGGTGAACCGACTTTTAGAGTCACCTTTGTACGGAGAGCGTTGGGGACGCCATTGGCTGGATGTGGCGCGTTACGCCGACAGTAATGGAATGGACGACAACCTTGCTTACTCCGATGCCTGGCGATATCGAGACTACGTCATTTCTTCGTTTAACACGGACAAGCCTTTCGATCGTTTCATTCACGAGCAATTAGCCGGAGACATTCTGGCTGGCAGTGATCCGAAGAGGCGTGACGAATTGGTGGTCGCGACCGGGTTTCTGACGATCGGTCCTAAAATGCTCGCTGAAGACGATCCTGTCAAACAGCAACTCGACATTGTCGACGAACAACTCGATACCACCTGCCGTGTCTTGATGGGACTGACAATGGGGTGTGCACGTTGTCACGACCATAAATATGATCCACTTTCGCTGAGTGACTATTATTCTCTGGCCGGGATCTTCAACAGCACTAAGACAATGATCACATTCCGCGTCGATTCCAAATGGAATACCACGGGACTTGGTGGTGTGGAAGCGGCGTTGCGATTGGAAGATTTGGAGCAGATTGCTGATCGCCATGACAATGCGCTCGTGAATGGCAATACGCTCGTAATGACTCCGGAAGAGCGATCGGCACATGCCAACCTGCTCGATAAGGTGTGGAAAGAATACGCCCTGATTCCGAAAGCGATGGCCGTCGCAGAAGGAGAAATCGGTGATCTGGAAATCCGCTTGCGAGGAAATCATCTGACACGAGGCGCTGTGGCCCCACGCCGCTTCCCTTCGATTTTTGCCAACGTTGAAGCGTCACCCATCAGTATGTCGAGTAGCGGACGCTGGGAGCTGGCGAAATGGCTGACCAGCGACAGTCATCCCCTTCCCGCTCGCGTCCTGGTCAATCGCGTCTGGCGCTGGCATTTCGGACAGGGCCTGGTCCGCACCGTTGATAACTTCGGAAAGCTGGGCGAGACACCTAGCCATCCCGAGCTACTCGACTTTCTTTCACGCCAGTTCATTGCAGAGGGCTGGTCTCTGAAGAAACTGCATCGTCACATATTACTGTCGAAGACCTGGCAGATGAGCACCGCCAGGAATGAGCAAGCAGCTCAGATCGATCCCGATAATCGACTGTTGTGGCATCGATCGCGACAGCGAATGGAAGCGGAAGTGCTGCGTGATTCGCTGCTGTCGGTGAGTGGGTTACTTGACCCTGGCATGGGGGGACCGGCCATGGAATCAACGCCATTCCAGAATCTGTCTCTCGGGGGACTTGCCCGAAAGCCTGAACTTTACCAATCGACTCGTCGCAGTGTTTATCTCCCGGTGTTGCGGGGAGCTGTTTATGACGTATTCCAGGCGTTTGATTACCCGGACCCTGCAATCCTGAACGGAGATCGGGCGACGACAACCGTCGCATCACAGGCCCTTTTCATGATGAATGGGGAACTCGTCCATCAGGCGGCCCGGAAGCTGGGCGAAACCATCACCGCGGAACCTCTGCCATCCGATCGCGATCGTTTGCAGCAGCTCTGCCAGCGACTGTTCTGCCGTGCTGCGGATGATGACGAGCTAGAGCAGTGGTCCCGGTTTTTGACACAGTATCAATTAGCAGGCTCTCTACGGACGGAATCCGAAGCAGACCGGCGCAAACTTGCGTGGGAAGGGCTTTGTCGTGCACTGCTCTCCTCCAACGAATTTATCTACATCAATTAAACGGAACCTCATTCTCAAACTTACCCGCTGAACCGAGAAACATGTCACCGCGACTGCTGCTTGGCAGGCTGCTGAAAACGATGATGAACTCTCGATCAATCCAAAGTCTCTGCTCAATTCAAAACTCTCTCGCGTCTTCCGAGATGCATTGGCTGACATAGCAAGAGTCACGGAGAACCAGACATGAAGCATCAACCTCGTTCAATACCTTGCCAGCCTGTCTGGTCTCGACGTGATATGTTGTCGGGCATGGGAGCTGGATTTGGTGGTCTAGCGCTATCCGCCATGCTGGCCGAAAAGGCATCCGGTTCGGAGGGCCCTCTTGCGCCGAAAGAATCTCATTTCACCCCACGCGTCAAACGGGTGATCATGCTGTTCATGTTCGGCGGTCCATCGCATCTGGATACGTTCGACTACAAGCCGTTCCTCACCCGAGACAGTGGAAAGCCGTTGCCCGCCGAGAGTCGCCCCCGAGTCGTCTCATTCCCCAATCGCATGGGAAATCTCGTTGGTACGCCGTTCGACTTCAAACGTCACGGTGAAAGCGGGATGTGGATGAGTTCCCTGTTCTCTGAACTGCCGCGTCATGCAGACGACTTGTGCATGATTAATTCGATGTACTGTTCCAATTCCCGTCATGGAGGTGCCGTGCTGGAATGGCATACGGGAACCGACACCTTTGTTCGCCCCAGTATGGGATCGTGGATCACGTACGGATTGGGAACAGAAAACCAGAACTTCCCCGGTTACGTCACGATCTGCCAGGATCTTTCGCAAGGCGGGGCGAACAATTTTGGATCGGCGTTTCTTCCCGCCGCGTACCAGGGCACTCCCCTGGGATACTATGGACTGAAACCACAAGAAGCCCAAATCCCCTTCATCGGTAACGGCAGTGCTCGCCGCGATCTTCAGAGGATGGAGATCGAACTGATCGCAGGCATGGACCACCGCCAATCTCTTTCACGCGGGCCTGACAGCGAATTGGACGCACGTATCGCTTCCTTCGAACTCGCTTACCGATTGCAGACCGAAGCACCAGAGATGCAGGATCTGACGAAGGAATCAAAAGCGACTCACGCACTGTATGGACTCGAGGATCCCGCAACGGCCGAGTTTGGCACGCAATGTCTACTCGCCCGGCGATTCGCCGAACGTGGTGTCCGCTTCGTGCAGTGCAACCTCAGCGGCTGGGACGCTCATGCCCGGTTGAAGGAAGATCATACTCAATTGACGCATGCCATCGACAAACCGATCGCCGGGTTGTTGACGGACCTGAAACAGCGAGGCCTTTGGGACGACACGCTAGTCGTGTGGGGGGGGGAATTTGGCCGTACTCCCACCTGTGAAGGAGCCGATGGTCGTGACCATAATCCGCACGGCTACACCATGTGGTTGGCGGGTGGCGGTGTCAAAGGGGGGCTGACATGGGGGAAAACGGACGACTATGGATATTTCGCCACGGCGGACAAGGTTCATGTGCATGACCTCCACGCCACGATCCTGCATCTGCTCGGCCTGGATCATAAGCGTTTGACTTATCGCTATGCCGGGCGCGATTTTCGCCTGACCGATGTGCATGGTGAGATTGTTGATGGAATTCTTACCTGATGTTGCAATCCAATCGATCTCCTAATGCGGAATCCTGCTGATCTCTCCGCATCCTGACGGCCACGAATCCCACCACAGTTACACCTTCTGACTTTTGAATTCCTCACTAAGAGAGACAACGAATGTCCGATCCAACGCGTCGTGAGTTCCTCGCCGTTGCGAGCAGTGTCCTGGCGTCAGCCGGCTTGAACGCAACAGAGCGAAATGCCGCACAGGCGGCCTCGCAGCCAAAACGTGAAGCCGAATCGAAAGCGATTCCGCCTCATCGAGTACAGATCGTGGACGGGGTTCATGCTTATACGGACAAAGTGAATGTTGCTGCGGGCGAAATCATCCGCTTCCACGTGAGCAGTTCTTATCCCTATGAATTGCAGGTCTGTCGCTTGGGGACGGATGTTGATAGCCCGTCCCGTGATCAGGTGCTTCACAGCTTCGGTTCGTCTCCTGCAGCCGTGCAGGCGATCCATACCGGATCTTATCTTGCTGTGGAAAAGGCGCTGGATGCCAAAGTGGAACTATCCGAATTCGCCATCGAACTGTGGATCAAACGGTGGCGAACCCTGGAGCGGCAGGCGATCGTCAGTCAGTTCGATGACGCAGATGCCTGCGGGTTTGCACTATTCGTCAACGAAGATGGCTCATTGGGGTTTTACCTGGGCGATGGTGGTGTCTACGACGAGAAAAAACTTCATACGACTCCACCCGATCAACTTAAGATGGTGATTAACCCGGAAGGGCTGAAATCCTATCCCGACAACACTCCCAGTTCGGTGCTCGAAAATAAATGGCACCACGTTGTCGCCCAGTACGACGGCAAAACAAAGCAGGTTTGGGTCGATGGTGTAAAAGTGAGTGAGTGGCAGCACTCGGGCCCATTCCGTCCGGGAACGGCGCCGCTACGTGTCGGTGCCTCAGGCCAGAACGGGCGCGCGTCGGCCCTGCTCGATGCCGATATCGCGATGCCCGCACTCTATCGAAAGTCACTTACCGCTGCTGAGATCGCGTCGCGCATGGCAACACAGGGATTGAAGGCTCCAACCGGATCGGAACTGCTGGCGTGTTGGCGGTTAGACGAAGAACGTGGCGATCTCGTCGCGGATTCGAGTGGCCACGGACGAAATGCTCGCATCGTCAATCTTGGAACGTGGATGATTGGCGGCCCCAGCTTCAATGCGGCCGTCGAGCGATTCGGAACTTATGATCCCTTCAAAGATCCCAAGCGAGGCCATGGCCTCAGATTGTCGTCCGACGACCTGTTCGACTGCCGATGGGATGTGTCGCATGAGTATCGCATACCGGCAACAGCGCGCTCGGGGATGTATGTCGGACGGATCCGCTTTCAGTTGGACGGCGAAGAGCGGCTCTATCATACCATCTTCATCGTGAACAAGGCCGCCTCGCGCGCGAAAGCCCCAATCGCGCTCATCTGCGCAACGAACAGTTGGAAGGCCTATTCAGCCACGTCATTCAGCCCCAGTTGGAAGGGATTGAAGAAGTCGATCGGCAATAATGGGTTTGCAAACAGTGAAGGTGATCCTCCAGCCTATTGCTTCTATCGGCCTCATCGTGCTGGACAGGGAACCTATCAACTCGGCTTCCGCATGCCCTGGCCGGTCGTCGGTCCGTATGTCTTGATGGGGCCCGAAGAATGGGACTACAGCCATCTGAGTCGGCAGGACCGATTTACTCAGGTCTGGCTGGAAACGAAGGGCTACTCGTACGATGTCTTGACGGATGCCGAGCTGCATCTCGATCCTAATCTGCTCGACGGATATCAGGCGGTCTTCGTCGTCGGGCACAGTGAATACTGGTCGTTCGAAGCCATGAACGCGATGGGACGTTATCTCGATCGGGGCGGCAACGCCGTTGTCTTGTCCGGGAATACCGCCTTCTGGCGCGTCTCGTTCAACGAAGATGCGACTGTCATGGAGTGTCGTAAGTGTGACGCACCGGGCTCAGCGATTCCTGCCGAACGACGGGGCGAGCTCTGGCACAGTCATGACGGCCAGCGCGGCGGCATGTCACGTGAATGCGGCTTCCCGGTATGGCGTCTGTTCGGACTGGAATACTTCTCACTCGAGGGGGTTGGCTGGCCCGGCGTCGGCCCGTATGTCGTCCGAAATCCTGACCATTTCCTCTTCAAGGGACCCAAACCCCTGAACCTGAAGGCCGGAGACACGTTCGGCGGTACACCTGGCAAGCCGTTCCCACAACCGATCGGTCACGAAGGGGACGTGCGAGTTTCAACGATGGCCAAATACCTGGTCGAAGCAGCACCCCCCGGTGGCACTCAACCCACAGAAGATCCCGCGGGAATGACGTTGCTTGCGGATGGCTACGCCGATCCGAAAAAAATTGCATTTGCCTGGGACTACTTCCAACGACTTGTGATGCCCGACAAACTGCCTCCGCTCACCGCGGCCGCCGAAATGATTTTGTGGGACCGACCCGGTGGAGGCAACGTCTTTCATTCCGGCTCCATCAATTCCGGCTCAACACTTGCAAGCGACCCGAGTTGGTCGAACTTGATGCACAATGTGCTGAGTCACTTTGGCTGCCAGCCCGAGCAACGAGCATAATTGCGGATCATCGCGGCAGATCGGATCTGTCGCGCTGAACCCTCGACTGGAGTGCCGCAGAATTTGCCATTAACCTCACGTCGTCGCGCGTCCCGGCTCTATAGGCCGCGACGGGTGACGACCATTGGACTGTAACCTTGACAGAATCCACTGCGACGAATGCTGGTCTGCGTCGAACAGTTCCACTGCTCATGCTGGTTGTCGCCTGTGGACACTTCAATCGCATCAGTATTTCTGTCATCGGCAGCGAACGGCTGATTCCCCAATATGGGCTCACCCCGGAAAGGATGGGGTTGGTCTACTCTGCGTTCCTGCTTTCTTACACGCTGGCAATGTTGCCTGGTGGCTGGTTAATCGATCGATACGGGGCTCGCGCAGCCCTGATGTTCTGGGGCTTCGGCTCCGTCGTCTTCGTTGGACTGAATGCCGCAGCGTCTGCTCTGCAAAGCGACGCACTCGCTCTTTGGACGAGTCTCGTTGTGATCCGTTCTGCACTTGGAATCTTCAATGCTCCTCTACATCCCGCGTCCGCAGCGATGGTGTGTGAACGCGTCGCCCCCCGATCTCGGGCTTTCGCCAACGGGCTGGTCACGTTCGGGGCAATCATTGGGATCGCATCGACCTACCGTGTGATGGGATCGATGATTGACAACTTCGATTGGTCAACGGCCCTCATTATCTCGAGCGTTGTCACGCTGATCGTAACACTCATCTGGACACTCAGCACACGTCCGAACGAGAACACGGATGCTCATCGGGCAGTGACAAAGCGTCCGACCATGTCGTTTCGGGAGATCTCCCCGGTCCTGCTGCAGCGCAGCGTCATCTGTATCGCACTGAGCTACGGAGCGTACGGCTACTTTCAATATCTGTTCTTCTATTGGATTCAATACTTCTTCGAGACGATTCAACATTTGGACAAGTCTGTTGCTCGCGACTACTCGACGATCATTACGGGTGCTATGGGTATCGGCATGGTCTGCGGTGGCTGGCTTACGGACTTGGTTCCGCAATCGCTTTCGCCACGGCTCAGGCGGGCCATCGTTCCCGTCATCGGTATGATTGCCAGCGGGGCCGTATTCGAATTGGGCCTCATCACCTCCGATCCTCAACTCACTTTTATCTCACTGGCGATCGCTTCCGCCTTGATCGGAGCCTGCGAAGGCCCGTTCTGGACAACCTCCGTGGAATTGGGCGGTCGTTATGGCGGTATCACTGGCAGCCTGATGAATACCGTCGGAAACCTGGGGGGAACAATCTCGCCCTATATCACTCCTTGGCTGGGAGCCCTGTTCGCTGCACGTTACGGCGAAGTTCTTGGCTGGAAAATGAGCCTGGCCGTCGCCGGCGCCATCGTCATCGTTGGTGCCCTGCTCTGGTGGGGAATCGACCCCATCGTCCAGACTCAAAAGACTGACGACAAACCGGCCGACTGAATTTCCAATGCCATCTGGTCATCCAACCGACCCACTGGATGACTCACGAGCCTCAATCCATTAAGCGATGCGCCTTTTGGCAAATCAACTGCGTTATTTCATCAACTGCAGTGCCCGTTGCTCCAGTTCTAAATGACTGACGTCCATTGACTGGAATGTTTCGACGAGAACGCCTTGTCGCATAATGCCGATTCGTGAGGCGATCTGGCGAACTTGATAGAGGTCATGACTGGCCATCAGGATTGCCACACCTTCGTCGCTCAATTGACGCAGGACTCGCGAGAACTCGTGTGCCGCTTGAGGATCAAGCCCCGAGGTCGGCTCATCCAGCAACAGGCCCTTGACGCGACGGACAAGTGCCAGGGCGATCACGACTTTTTGTCGCATTCCCTTGGAATAATCGGCTGCTCTTCGATCGATCGCACTTTCAGGCAACCCCGCTTGTTTCAATGCGTCTGATAGTCGCTGACGGTGCAGGTTGCTTTCTCCCGCTAGGGAAGCAAAATATCTCAGATTCTCAATCCCTGACAGGCGAGGATACAGCGAGACCTGTTCTGGAATATAGCCGAGCCAGGATCTGGTCTGTGCGGGATGGGCCCGGGGATTGAGGCCGTTGATCTTTACTTCACCAGAAGTCGGGCTGATGAAATTCAGGAACAGTTTGATGGTGGTCGATTTGCCAGCGCCATTGGCGCCCAGCAGGCAAAAGACTTCGCCCGGTAGAATGCACAGATTCAGCTGGCTCAGCGCCACATGTGAGCGATAGGCTTTGGTGAGTTCTCGGGCTTCCAGCATGTTGGATTTTCTACAGTTAATGTCTGTCACTTCGTTGCATCATTTGCCAGTTCGTCCAACCGCCCATCGCGGTCCAGAGCAACAAGGATGTTGCCGACAACAGTAAGGGGGCTTGATCCAGTTGCGAGGGAAGATTCTTGACCTGGAACCTCGGAAGTTCTCGCATGTCTGTCAGCATCAGCTCGCGACCCTCAAGTGATAGAGTCTCGAAATGACTGAGGTAATGATCGTGAAATGCAGCTGTCTCACGTGCCAGCCCCAAGAAGTGGCGCAGACTGGTTCCTGCACATTGATCAGCCGCTGTCCGCCAGGCGAGCAGCGGCGAGAGCATCTGACAGAGGTCCAATTGCTCTTCGCGCTGTCGAAATCTAAGAAAGTACTCTTCTGTTCTCTGATGGGCTTCTGACCGGATGGCTTTGATCAGAGCAAGATCACGCAGCACGAATTCCCGTTGAGGATCGTCCTCGTCCAGCGTGATGCCAGGATGGCGTTGCAGGAATTCGGCCCAGACGACGTCCACATCCTGTTCGAGCTGCTTTCTGACGTCGGCTTCCATGGCGATGAGATCCGAAGCACGGGGCAGTGGAAAGCGAGTATTGATCGCATGCTCCACAGCGGATGGAACCGCAAGGACCAGCACGTACCAACACAGCAACAGCAGCAATCCGCTTCCGGATGACGAAAGCTTGAAGGAACTGACCAGGATCGCCAAAGCCCCCCAGAAGGCAAGATAAACAAACAGCCACCCGCCCCAGAGAGCAATGTTCCTGATCGCGACCAGGTCAACGTCGCCGACGGGGGCGATGAGTATCCAGGAGACCGTCAACAGGAAGACGACCAAGGCGATTGCGGTAACACGGATGAGACTGCGTATGACGACGAGCCGGAACGTTGATGTCGCCTGCGAGCGAATCAGATCCCAACGCCCCAGTTCCCGATCTACAGCGACCACGTTGAAAGTCAGGCCAATGACTGCCAAAGGGAGTATGGCCCCGATCAGTAATGTCAGGTCAAATGTTCCCACCGCGGCGAGGATGGGACTGGTGCGCATCGTTCGTGACACCGTGGCAGTGATTGAAGATCCGGCATGGTCGTAATGATCGGGCCATTCGCCACTGGCACCAGTCGACAGCCCTGCCAGCACGGAAGGGGGAAGCATTGCACGCCAATGGCCTCCCGTGAATCTCAGAAGATCGGCGGATCTGGCAGACATCTGCAACTCTGACCGACGATCCTGCTGAGCCTGCGTCAGCCCGCTTAGTTCCCTGTTTGAAGTGGAATCGTCATCAAAAGCGGACTCCAAAAAAGCACGCTGTTGCACGTTTTCCTGCTCGAGAATCTGTTGCCGCTCCCATCGTTCCTGAGTGCGCAGCATTCCCGAAAGCAGGGCCAGCAATGTCAACACCGCTGCCACGCCCAGAGTTGCCGGTACAGCGGGGTCTGAGACCGCCAGATGCCATTCGCGTCTCAGTTCGGTCGTGATGCCAGCGAAAACTTTCAAGACAGTCCCCCTCGTGGGAGCAGTAACGCGAGCATCGCCAGCGCGAGACACCAGAAGAACAGTCCTGCCAATGACCGACGGTGGGCGCTCAGGACAGTTGTTGCAGAAGGAAAGTGCTGTTGAAACTCAGGCACCTGATTCCAAAAGGCTCTTGCCGCTGCCGCATCAGTTCCAGGAAATTGCCGTTCCATTTCCGCAGTATTCATCGACTCAACGAATGCCCGGCGATATTGCTCGGCCGCGTTGATGAAGGTGTCGTGATGACCACGATCTGTGCCGGCCAGTGCGGAAGAAATCGACCGGATTGACAGGTAAGGAGAGAACCAGACCAGGTCTTCGACAACGCGATACTGCTGCTGAAAAATTTCGCTGATCTGTCTCTCTGCCTGATCGTCCAGTGCATTCGTAAACTTTTCACCGGCCAGCAGGCGCGCCGCCCGGAGGTCAATCGGTAAGTCCGTCAACTTCGCTAGGCCGTATTTCTGAAGCAGGTCCTGCTCGAGAGCCGCATGGAATTCCTGCAGGGAATGACGGCCGTCGGACCCCTGCCGCACTGCCGTAGCACGGGAATCACGCAGGCTCCGTTCGTCGGGAAGTGGAAAACGCGAATCAGCCAGGTCGACTGCCAGACGTGGCAGGATGAGCGTCCAGATTGCCCAGCACGAGATCAACAACACGAACGATGTCCCTGCAGAGAAGCGAGCCGATAATGCCGTGCCGACCGCGCACCAACCTGCCAGGTAGAGCAGGTTCGATCCGTAGAGAGCTGCCGCACGAACTGCAAGCACCTGTGAAGACATCTCGATTCCTCGCAGAGGCCAGATTACCGTTAAAATTAACGTCAGCAGGACGGGAACACTCAGTCCAACCGCGACGCAATACACGGCCAACCATTTGCCAAACACGGCCTTCCGCCAGGTCAGGCCGACGCTGGCGAGAAGCCCCCAGGTCCCTTGCTCATGCTCGCGCGACATGAGACCGTGGCTGATCAGAATGATCACCAGAGGCAATATCGCCTGCAGCAACAAGGCAGGAGTGATAAAATCGAGCCGCAGCATTCTGACGTGGTTCTCTCTCGCCGCATTGACCGTCTCGTGGCGCTGATGAGCTTCCAGCCGAATTTCTGTTCCCAGTTCGGGGGCGACTCCGGAATCGACCCCCGCCAAGGGAGAGGGGCGTTGATAGACAACGGTCCCACGATGCGTGGCCTGGTGAGGACTTTGCGTCGGCTGGTTGAGCCAGTCCTCGCGCGCCGCGTGCTGCCGCCACGCCTGGGCAGAGGCTCGTTCTGCCCAGATCCATTGAGACACCAGACAGCTGATAAACAACATCATCACGTAGGTCGCCAGTACAGCCACGACGGAGCGATCGCGCCCGAGTTCGCTCAGTTCCTTTCTGGCAATCGTCCACAGCATTGGTTTCGTTTCACGTTCACAAAGTGGATAGGCAGGAATTGAGTGCCAATTCGTAAAAATAGAGAGAGTCCGAATTCTGACACTCTGCTTGCAGGAGGTGCTGACAGCTGTTGAAGCAGCCGGCGCAGGCCCTTGAGTAATGCGAGTTCCCCGGTGCTGTCGGGGCGGCATCGGAGCCTGTGCACGGGGCCAGCAGGCTGTGAGCTGAAATGCGTAGCACCGCTTTACTTTGAGCGGAACTTCCGTTGCTGGATTGCTCGTCCCTCTCCCAGCCTGCTTCTTTAGAGCGAGCGGAAAGCCCCCTCAGTGCTTGCTCTCTTCTCCGCCGACAACGATCAACTTGGTTGGCATCCCCCCCACTTTGTATTTGCCGACGATCTTCAGTTCAGCCAGCGACAGGAGCCACACTTCACCGCTCCCGGGATTCGAGATCAGTCCAAACTTCGCATCATCGTCCACACTGATCGTGTGATGTCCGTAGTGTCCTTCTACACGGCTGGGACCGACGTCAATCGTTTTCGAGATCGCCGCATCGGCAAAGTCCCGGTCTCCATTCGGATCGAGATCAACAATTGTCAGCTTCTCTTGGACGGCACCTTCTTTTCGATTCTGAAACACAAAGGCATATCGCTTTCCTCCAGCCGTTGCGAAGGCGTCTGGCGTGACCAGTGAAAGCCCATCCGATACGGAAATCGGCAACCTGATGATCGCGGGTTGAGGAGCCGCGGCGTCGAGCAGGCAGAGAGCGGAGTTTTCCAACGCGCCGGTTGTAAAGAGCACCCAGTTCCGATGATTTGTAAATGCCCCGGTTCGCAGGGGGCGATCGGAATCCTTGTCTTTGCCCAGAGAAAGGTGATTGATGACGACCGTCTCTGCCTTCTGCTTCAGCTCCAGGTCGGCATCGACCCAGTACACACCATCGGATGGGGCGAAGAAGATCCGGCCAGAGTTGGCAACCGCACCATGGAGTCCGCCAACAGGCAGATGGAATGTATAAGCGATTGAGTCGTCGCCGGTTTTTGTCAGATCCGAAACATCGATTCGGCCCTTATCGGGACCTCCGCCGGGGATCCACGTTCCATATCCCACCTTGTGATCAACCGCGGCCAGTGTGATGTGCGCACCGCCGCCGCGATGAAATGTTCCCTTCCGCTGGTCGGCAGGTCCCGTCAACTGTGCGGGAGTCAGCCGCGTGTAACCGGACAGACTGTCATTTGCCAGGTAAAACGCCTTGTCGTAGACATAGAGGTGGGCCGGATTTCCCTGAGACTGGTCGAGTACACTGGCCAGCACCTGCGGGGGACTGCGATAGGTGAAATCGGAATGATCGCCGTGCGGCATCTCGTCAACCCCCAGATCAATTGCGACCCACCCGCTGAGAAATTGGCCGCTATCATCATCCCGTACTCCGACAAGCAAGACATTTCCAATGCGCTCCATCTGCACCAGTTCGTGACGTTCCTTGTCAAGCTTGGGAAAACCATGAACAGGCCCTCCCGGTTTGAGGATCAGGCTCGCTCCGGCTTTGACCAGATCTCCCCACATCAGCGTTTTCCTGTCCCGATCCTGCCAGACGATCCGTGTCATGGGCTCCGGCTGGCCTGAAGCGGCTGTGCTCGACGCAATGCAGAACGTGGACATCACCGTCAGCACGAGAAAGCCCGTCAATTTGCCGCGCTGACTTCGCAGATTCGATCTCATCGAGTAGTTCTCCAGGATTAACGTTATGGGTTGCATGTGAAGGCGCAGGGCTGCTTAGGGCCGGAAGCAGATTTTCATTGAGGGCGGCCAGTGCGAGTCGGAATTCCCGGCTTGAGGAACTACTGCAGCGCGGTGCGCGGCCTCGTCCCCTGACCCCGTCGGTAGAACAAAGGAGGTTCGCCAGCCCGCGATCGCTCGCTACCCCTTAATCCTCGGGGCGACCGGAACGACGACTGAAAATGTCATCACCTGTACTCGGTTCATGAGGCCTCTTCATCCGCTTCCGTCGCAGGCATTGCCAATCCGAACGGATGAGGACGAACAAAAAGCTTGCTGGCCGCTTGCCGACTTATTTCATGCCGGAGCTTAACGACAACGAAATCAAGATGCAATTCATGTGCATATGAAATATAAATGCACAAGAGTTGCAAAAGCGGTTTTGGGGCGATAGGATCATTTCGACGGCGGGGTGTCTATGGCGAATCGTGACTTATGGTGGACCACTCCGAGCCGCCCTCAGATGTTTTTATTTCTTAGGAGGTTGGTATGACTCGTCCCCGTTGGTTGCGGAATCTGCACGGATTCACGCTCATCGAACTGCTGGTCGTGATTGCGATCACTGCAATCTTGATTGCTCTGTTGCTGCCAGCGGTCCAGCAGGCTCGCGAAGCAGCGCGTCGCACGCAGTGCCGCAACAACCTGAAGCAACTCGGGTTGGCCCTGCACAATTACGAAAGTTCTCACCGCGTCCTTCCGCTGATTTCTTCCAACAGCACCGGCTATTCCGCCCAGGCTCAGCTACTTCCCTATATCGACCAGGGCAACCTCAGCAACCTGATCAACTTCAATCTCCCTTTAATGCTGGGAAGTGGACCGAACACCGTACTTAACCCTGCTCTGCAGGGGATTCAGAATCGGCGGCTTGAGGTCTTTCTCTGCCCATCTGACAGTGGCAATCCCGTCCTCGTCGATAGTGGGGTGGAGTGGGTTGGAACGAACTACATGGTCAATGTCGGTTCCGGAGACAATCTGAACTATTGCGCCACCTCAACTCCGGCACCCAACGGGCTCTTCTGGCGCGGTGTGAGCACGCGATTTCGTGACATCACGGACGGAACCAGCAATACCATTTTTATGGCCGAGACGTTATTTGGTGGACGTGACACGGTCTCAACCACGGTTTTCACAGATCCTCAACGACAGATGCGACGGGCCGGTGGGGGTGGTTCACCCTGTGGTCGCATAGCAGAAGACCTCGCCGCGACTGCAGCTACAGGATATTTGGGAACCCGAGCGGGATCATGGATTCGGACAACGAGTTTTCACACGCTCGTCAATGGGTTTTTCACTCCGAACAGCAAGAATCCAGACATCTCGTTCCACGGCGATCTGCTCTCGAGCAGCCGGAGTGCCCATGCTGGCGGAACCCAGGTTTCACTGGCCGACGGCAGTGTCCGGTTCGTATCCAACAGTATCGACCTCAGCATCTGGCGAGCCCTGTTCTCACGCAATGGCGGAGAGAATGTCGGCGAGTTCTAGCAGGACTGTTGGAGCGTGCTTTTTTGTCTGAGGAGTTGTCTTATGAAAACAGGTTTGAGGTTTGCGGTCATCACCTGGGGCCTGCTGATTTCCGGTTGCGGAAAACCCCGCGAGATCCCTGGTGGCACCCCGGGCATCATCCATGCGGGAGGTGACGTAGTGGGCGATGTTCACATTTCCATCTATCGCATGAATGATGAGGAGAGCGTCGACGAAACGCCTGTCGCCTTTGCCATTTCTGCCCACGACGGCCAATTCGCATTACGTCAGAGTGGTTCCCTGGAAGGTGCGTCGCTGGAAGCGGGGGACTACAGATTCACCGTCGAATCTGCTGGCGAGACTCACTTGGCGTGGCCCGGTGATTATCGCAAGCCTGCCCGGTCACCTTTGCGCCTGACTTGGAATGAGGACGATCAGCAAATTGACCTTGAAGTGCCCGTTCCGACGCGGGTTCGATAGCGGCAAAAATCGGATGGATCACTCGCACGTTGTTCGCGGCGCGAAAGGCGGTGACAAAGCTGCCGAGGCAGCCATTGTCAATCGCCGTACATCAGCGTGATCGCTGGTAGCGGTGCGAGAAATAAGATCGTTGGCAATCGATTCATTTCCGCTTCGCAGGCTGGTCGCTCATTACTCATCTCGCTGAATGGTAGCTGAACCATTCAGTAGGTTCCCCGGGGCAGGACTTCCGAGGATTGTCCCACAAGTCCAAGAATTTTCACTCTGGAAAAGTTTGAATCGGACTGTCAGTCCTTATGGATCGCTTCCGTCTGTGGTCCCTTTGTACCGGCTAGTTTTTTGACGAAGTCGGTGGTTTTCAGGCGGTCGGCGTTGCTTTTTCCGACGTAGCGGAATAGCTCTTCGTGATTCCCGTCCAGTACGACGAGTGCCGGATAGTGGACCGTTTGCCCGTGAAACTTGTATCCGTCGGCGATGCCGAACTGCGTTGCCAGGCTGGCATCGGGGTCGCGATAAATGACAGGAAGCTTCGACAGGTCTTCGGCATCCAGCTTTTCCGCCCAGGCTTTGATCTCTGCGTCGCTGTCGGGTTTCAGGAACAGGTGAATGACATTCGGGTTCTTATCGGCCAGCTCCGCGTACTGGTGGGTGTATTTCAGACAAAAGGGACACTCGGTCTTGAGCAGGAAGTGCAGGACGACGATCTTGCCCTTGTGTTCAGACAATCGAAATGTCTTGTCATGAGTCGGCGAGTAAAGGGTAAAGTCCTTGGGGTTGGCGGCACTTGCCATGTTGCTCAATACGAGTACGAGAGCAACAAGCGTATGAGTTCTCATGTGTTGGGACACCGGTGTCACCTGCTTTTCTGTTTGAAATGGGTAAAGAATCGAAATCACGCCTGAGCGAAGGCTACTGTCGACGCTGACTCAATCCCCGCCATCACTCTTCCTTCAACAGGGCTTCGACGGCGGCTTCGATCGTTTTGTCCGCAGTCGCCCCTTTCCAGTTCAGCTCACCCGCCCACCACATTCGAATATAGCCCTGCTTATCCACCAGATAGACGCAAGGCCACATCGTGTTACCCCATGAATTCCAGTTTGCGGAATCCAGGTCGATCAGGATGGGAAACATCAATTCGCGTTCACGCGCTGCATTCGTCACGGCATCTGTGTCTCGTTCTCGCTTCGTTTCCGGTGTTTGAATGCCGATCAGGACCACTCCTTTCCCGGTCAACTCTTTCTGCCATCGCTGATAAACGGGGAAGTTGGCGTGGCAGTTGTGGCATTGAAACGCATAGAAATGGACCAGGACGACTTTGCCACGAAGTTCCTGCATCGTCAGTGGGCTCGAGTTGATCCAGTGTTGGACCGGCACGAACTCGGGAGCCAACGCGTAGATCCTTCTCAGGCGGGTTGGATCAAAGGGATCACCTAATAACGACCTGAGTTGCTGTTGCTGTTCTGGTCGCAGAATCTTTGCAATCCCATCGCGTTCCGACTTCGCAGCCTTGTCGGCTTTCGCCTGCAACTTTTTGATTTGTGGGTCACCAGCCAGAGTCCGCCCCAGAGCGATCTGAGCTTCGTCTGTCACGCGTGCTAACTCAGCCAGCTTTTGTTGCTGAGAAGTGAAGAGTCTGATCTGATTGGCCACGTCACGTCGCAGCAGAAGCCGGGTCCCCTGAGCGTAATACTCCAGTTGCTGCAATCTTTGGCGTTGTGATTCGGATGTCGATTTTCCGAACCATTCCCACACCTTTCGTTCCAGTTCGTGCACGACGGGATGTTGTTCCTGGGGAGAAAGATTGCGGGACCGAAACCATGTGAGATCGAGTTCACGAAGCAGTTTTTCCAGGTCTTCGACCTGTTCTGCCGACAACTTCAGTTCTTGACGAACTTCCGGCGCATGAACCAGGCCGAGCAGGCGTTGAGGAACCAGATGCGGAAATGCATCGGGGGTTTCCCCGGAGATCAGGTCTCCTTGAACCCCAAAGACGAAGAGGATTGCAACAAGGTAACGGCTATAAGCTGTCATGAATGAATCTCCCGTTCCTTAGATACAATCCCTGCGTCCGATGGTCGTCTCGCGCATCATCCTCGCATCATTCGGTTCATTCTTGGCCTGTGACCATCGAGAGTCTGTTGACAAAGGCTTCCGGCTGCATGCGGTCGGTATTGTCCTTCCCCACATAGCGGAATAACTCATGGCCTGACCGATCGAGCAGTACAAGTGCCGGGTAGTGCATCGACTGACCGTGAAACTGGTAGCCGTCAGGAATCTGAAATTCGTCGGCAAGTCGTGCATCCGGGTCTCGGTAAATGACGGGGGGACCGTCGAGGTCCTGAAGGTTGATTTTTCCGGCCCATTCCCTGATCTCTTCGTCGCTGTCCGGTTTGACAAACAGATGAACGACGTCCTGTTCCGAACGAGCCAGCAGGGAATAGTCGTGCGTCAGCTTCAGGCAAAAGGGGCATTCTGACTTCAGCAGAAAGTGCAGCGCGATCAATTTGCCTGATTCGCTGGGCACCGTGAACGTGGCATTGTGGGTCGGTGATTTGACCGTAAATGAACCTGGAAATGCCCCCGCAATTCGACCCCGATCGGCAGGCTCCAGATGGGCCCAATGACTCCCTATGTAGATTGCGATTGTGACCAATCCCACGCAGGCCACCAGCAGAGTTTTTGAGATCAAACGACGCGTGCCGAGTCGCGATACTTGAAAATCAGCAGTTCGCAAATGTCCATCGTTCGCGTTAAAGCCGCTGCTCGTATTTTCGTGATTGGACGGAGAGACACTCTGCTGCCCGTCGATCGTCCCATGGACCTGTGTAAAGCGTTTCAGCCCCAGTTCCACGTCCTGATAGAGAAACCAAAGCTCACGTGATTCCTGGTCGCTACGCAACGCGTCCTGCAATTCCTGGTGCTCGTCATCCGGGATTCTCTTCAGTGAGCACGCGGCGAAGAGCTCGATGAGCCGCTTTTGCTGTTCGGGCTTCATCGTCCAGTCTCCTGCAGTCTTCGCTGTACGCATTCCATCAGGCGACGCCGGAGGACGGCCAGCTTATTGTAGAGCGTACGGGGGGCTCGCTGTAGTTGTGCAGCCATCTCGACAATGCCGCCATATTCTTTCGCTGATGCGTGCAACAGTTCGCGTTCGGATTTCCCCAGCTTGTTCAGACACAATTCGAGCGCGGCGATCCTTCGCTTCTGCAGATCCAGATCCGCAATTCGTTCTGCGGCCAAAGTCGCGAGCAGGTCATCGTCGAACTTCAATGGTGAACGAGCGACATGCCGTCGAAAATTTTTCGCTTCGTACAGGCAGATCGTTGATGCCCACGCCACGAAGTTGCTTCCCGATTCGTAGGTATCAAATTTCCTCCACATCAGCAGACTGCAGTTCTGCAAAACATCCTGAGCATCGTGCCAGCTTCCCAGGAGCGACATCAGGTATCCGAGCAACTTGTCATGGGCAGCCATCAGCAGCGTCACGAATTCCTCGTGGCGGTCGCTGACGTCGATCGATTCCGCAGATTCCGCCACAATCAGAACTCTCAAACCGTCAATGTTTGGCACAGTCGCTCAATTCACCACCATGCACTCAATCAAAGTTATCGAGCGTGTTACCTTCATACGTCTCGAAGTCGGTAAATTGACCTGCTGAATTTTCTGATTTTTTTTCACCGCCGAGTCAATTCAAGCCTCCTCACCGCACTCAACACGCCCGCGACGTCGTGGAGATGGAAGTCTGCCGCCACGACCGAGACTTTCCGCCAATGGCGGCAAGAGCCAACTTCGCTCCTTGCGCTAAAAGGCAACATAATCTCGCCGAGGAGAGCGGATTCGGAGATCTCATCAGCTCAAAGAAGCTCCGGCGAAGCTGGATTTGAGATCCAAGACCGGTCTGCCAACGATCGCGGAGTACGGCGGCGGTTCCACCACGTTCCAGGCCGCCCCCATCCCATCTAGCTGAAACGCGGTCACATCAGCCGCGCCAGAACAACGACAGCAGCGAGCATCGCGAGTCTTCGCCTGACACACGAGTTCCGCACGGCGCATCCTTCGAGATTAAGCGATCGCTTCTGACGGATCTAGCAATGAAAGGTGCTGCCGAGGAATCTGCGCAAAAACGGATCCGCACCCCAACCCCCGCCCGACTGTGCCGATTTTCTTTGGTGCCGCCCGGCCGTAATCCATTGCCTGGAAGCAGCCCGACAGTCGCAAGAGAAGACATTGCGCCGGCCGACCATGCCGCCGCTTACTGCAAACAAGCTCTGTCCCCATAGACTTTGTAGAAAGTCAAGTCAATGGTCAGATCCCAGTCGGGTGCGAATGTGCTACAAGGCTTTGTTCTGGGTATCACCCCAGCGTATAGGAAGTGAAACTCCGTAATCTTTGGGAAAGGCGGTGTCGCTGGCTAACTAGGAATTGGCGGAGGACCCGGAACGGCAACGACTCGTTGAAGTTTAAGGTTGAGGGAGAGACAGCACGTGTGACCGTCTTCAGACGCCCGTACTATGGTTTCGCGTCGACGGTAGCCTGTGCCGGCGAGGTCTTCTTTCTTCCATGAGTATTGGCGACAGCAGAGGAGGCGAAGCTGGGAACCTTCGACCTCCTCGCAGACGTTTTGGAGTGATAATCGATGGCCTGTGCCATTTAGTTACGGTTTCTTGGGCGGAGGCGACGTCGCTGGTTGGGTTTGGGTGCTCGGAACAATTCGCGGTGGTGGTCCATTATAGCTTCTTTGTTCGTCTTGCCTCTGAATTTCCCGTTGAGGTGGCAGGCCATTTCGTCCAAATTGGCGTTTTTGAGTTTCGTTCATTCCGTTCTCTACTTCTTGGGCTGAGGAGGTTGGGGCTGTGGGCTTGTTGGTCGAGCTTGGCCCGTTTCTCCGGGCATTGGGCCATTGTATCCACCGTGAACATGGATATGCGGGGTCGCGTGAATCGGCTGAGTCGGGGGTACGCGAGTTGGCTCTTGATTCGCCATTTCTGCTCTCCAGAAGGTTGTAATTGCGTTAGCTGTGGGACGTCGCCTGATTTTTTCTATTTTGTTTATCGCTTTCCTTTTGATTTCCTTCCTGGACTTAATATCGCGGTTGAAGTTTGGTTCTTGGTCGCTGAGTCGCTTCTCTCCTTCGACGCTCTATGTCGTGTCGTGTCCGACTGGGTGTCGACGGGCTGCAGAGTTGTTTCTGTTGGATCGTCGCGGCATCGACGCTCTTGTTCAATGAATACTACTTTTTTTGCCGGCACCAATATTCGCAGGTTCCGACTGATGGGAAGTCGAGAATTGTGGTCTGTTAACCACTCAGCCCCCATTAAGAGAAAGTGACCTGAATCCGGAGAGTCGGGAAACTCTTCTGGCCAGCCGTAGATCCGTCGCCCGTCGTCCAAGTGCAGAGTTACAAAAGTTCTTACTCTGTTCAAAGCGCTGAACCATTCCGATGGATAGAAAGTCTTTTTCGTTAACCAGTCAGAAATCCAATCTCTGAACCTGTTCTTGCGCTCGCTCGGATCGGCGATAACTTGATGTTCGTCACCATAGTCGTAGAAGAGGTTGGTATTCGCCGCAGATGCGAGAAACAAGCCAAGTAGAGTGGCGAGCAGATTCGACAACAGATACTCACCGTCGCGCGTCCACTCCCCGATGCAGTAGCCGGATCGTCCAATCCAGTAAGCCAATTGTTGGATGGGGATAACTATCGCTCTGACAATTCCTGTGAAGATGAAGGCTTGAATAGTTCGATCGAACTGATCCTTTTTCGGATGCGGCGTCAGTCCATAGAAAATCCATGCGGCAACGAAACCCGGTAGCAGGCCGAAAAATAGTTCGAAAATTTCTTTGGTCGGGAACATGAAACGTAGCCCAGGACGAAGTCGGTTTCTGGAATGTTTGCCGTATCTTGCGGCCTTGTGAAGCCTAAGTGCATGGAGTCTTTATGCACGTACCTTTGATGAGAGCGTTCACGATAACTGCAATCGAGTCCGAGGGAGGCCTGCCCCTCTTGACTAGTTGACGAATACGGCAATGCGCTAATTGCGGTCCCGCCTGAGCACTCTATGTAAGTGTCTCGCCTGTTTGGGCGTCACAATAATCGGCGGCTTGGCCAGGTTGATGAATCGGTTTGCATGCGCCAGAGTAGACTCGTGTCTCGCATGTTGCTCAAACACAATCACGGGAGTCGGTATCGCTTTAGGGGCCGGCATCGACTTGTGCGGTGGGGGATCTCCGTTGTCTATAGATGCAGGACAGGGCAATTGCTGTAAGAATGATGGAATCGGTGATGCAGGTGCGGGTGCCGGTCTAACAGTTTCAGGTTTCGTGTGGATGGGCATCTCCGCTTTTGGGGCGACAGCTATCGCTGGGAACGGGAGCAATGCAGGCCCGTGAAGCGACTCGTTGCCTCGTTTGTCAGGCAGCGAAGTTGATGGCACTGACAGCGTGCTATCATTCTTTTTTGCCACACTCTCTGGAGATTTAGATCGATCCTTCTCGCTGGCCTCTTTTTCACCCTGTGCCGGTACGGTCAACGGAAGTACAGAGATCAGCCAAGCTGTCATCACCATCATGCTGACGATGAACGTTCGAATTGCTTCAGGTGTTTGGAGCACCTTCAGAAGTATTCCAAACACCCGGTCTACATTCTCCAACGTCAGATCATGTTTTCGCTCGATCATGTTTACCAGTTCCTCGAATCCGTGAAGTAAGACATTCGCGTCGTGCGACTTCGATACATTCCACCAGATGAAGTAGGTGAAGTCAACTGGACTCCACAAAATATAGGTGTCGGAAGCTGACGGGGAAACATAGGGAATAGGTGACGGGCAAGAACTTTGACCACCGGAAAGGGTGGATTGAAGATCTCCTCAAACGCTATGCCGCCTGTTTTGGGATCGATATGCTGGACATTGCGCCTTCGTGACGAACCGACCCTCGTCGCCTGTGCTGCTTATGTTGACCTGAACCCGATTCGCGGGGCGATGGCGGATCGACTGGAGACCAGTGACTACACTTCGATTCAACGTCGACTCCAAGCCAGACAAAGCCACTCAAGCCCCCGCAACACCGTCAACTCCAGCAATAGTTCAGTAACGGAGAGTGGTCGATCCCCCAGTTCGGTCAGAGAGACAGAGGATGCTTCAACGACACATCTGTCGTCCGCCGATCGATTTCTGGCACCATTGCCGCTGGATGAGCGGAATGGCAAGACGGGGCCTGTCGCATGCCGCACGGGAGCGCGCTGCAGCGACAAAGGCTTTCTGCCAATCACCCAGGAAAATTATCTTCTATTGCTCCGCTGGACGGCGAAGCAACTTCCGCGCGAGAAACGGACCCGCACATCGCCTGAGCTCAAAGAAACCCTCAGCGAGCTGGACCTGAATCCCAACACCTGGCTGTCACTCGTCCGGAAGTTCGGTAGGCTGTTTTACAACGTCGCCGGTCGTCCGCAGACGATTGAGCTGACGCGCAGCCGCATCGGCCAGCACCGTCACTACGTCCGCCGCGAAACCCGCGAGGTCTTCTCCTGACGCAGGAGTTTTACGCGACGGATTTATCGATTCGAAGCGATCGTTTCTGCCGGTCACGATGTACGCGCGTTGCAAAGGACTCGAGGTAGCGAAGCTTGAACTGCGAGCGTGACGACACGTAAGCAGCCTTCAGTCGCTGGATTGCGCCTGGCATCCGTTGCCATGCCATCTCTCGCAATGCAGACCGTTTTGGCTTGCTCGCGGCCGGTGTGTACGAGTTGCACCAGAAATTGCAGCGTCCCCCTGTCGGCGCGAACATCCGTTGCCATGCCATCTCTCGCAATGCAGACCGTTTTGGTGTGCTCGCGGCCGGTGTGTACGAGTTACACCGGAAATTGCAGTGTCCGTTCGACGTGTCGCCAGAAATTGCAGTCTACCTGTCGGCGTGTCGATAACCGAAGGATCCGCTCGATTTTTGAAGAAAGTTCAACTCGACGCAAACTCGGCTCAGTCGGCGAAGGTAACAGTTTTCAAACCGAATTGAAAAACCGCGTGATCTAATTTCGTGCGTGTTCGCCTGCTGAAGTCGTTCGATTCTCCTTGCGGTTGGATTTCATCATGTTCCACACCAGATATTTGTGGTCGGTCTCATTGGTGCTGTTGATCGGACTTGTCAATGTTTCGCTCGTCTTCGGCGCTGAAGATCTTTCGGGCTCGCTCAATGCCCAACTGCAACAGGGCCAATTCGCCGCGGCTCAGGCGGATCTGGAAATGCGTTTGAAGGCCGAGCCTGAGGAGGCTCAAGCACGTTTCGGTCTGGGTGTCATCCAGGTCCTTTCCGCGATCGAAAAATTGGGACAGGAGCAATACCGCTTCGGGGCGATGAGTGGCAACATCCGGAATCTGCCAGTCCTCCGGCTGCGCGTCCCGGTGAACCCAGATCCGGAAGAGGTCCGGTATGAACAGGTGAGACAAATTATTGTCGACTTCCAACGGCGGTTGATCGAGGCGGAAGCGGAATTGGCCAAAGTCGATCTCAAGCAGAACTTCAAACTGAAACTGGACCTGAACACCATCCGATTAGACCTGATTGGCAGCGGAAAGAAAGAGGACCAGGCCACCTTCTTACAGCTGTTTAACGCGGTCAATCAACGAGGTCCCGTAGCGGCGCTTCCCGATCTCTCCGTCGCGTTTGATAACGGTGACGTACTGTGGCTGCGCGGTTACTGCCATTTTATCGCCGCGTTCTGCGACATGACCCTCGCCTACGATCATCAACGCCTCTTTGATCATGTGGGGCAGTTAATCTACCCTCGACACATTTCCTCCGACCCGATCGCTGAACCGTTGGATCTTGTCAAAAATAAAGACCAGACCTGGCAGTTCATGGATCTCATCACTGCCGTCCACCTGCTGAATCTGCCGCTGAAAGAACCCGCCCGGATGGAATCCGCGCGACAACACCTGCTTGAAATGATTCGAATGTCGCGCGAATCTTGGGCTCTGATTCAGGCCGAGACCGACGATGATCGCGAATGGTTACCAAACCCCAAACAGAAGGGAGTACTACGGGTTCCGGTGACCCGCGAAATTATTGATGGCTGGCACGCCGTCCTGATTGAAATGGAAGAACTCCTGGAAGGTCGCAAACTCGTCCCTTTCTGGCGGGACTACGCATCAGTGTTCGGCGGGAACCGCGAAATTCCGGATGGAACACGAGGCATCAATCTAAAGCGCGTCTTCGCCGAACCGCGAGATTTTGACCTCATACTGCTGATTCAGGGATCGGGTGTCCGGCCCTACCTCGAACGGGGACCCCTCTCGACTCCAGAAACCTGGGAGAACCTGGGCCGCGTCTTCCGGGGCCAGTTTTTTGGTTTTGCTGCGTGGTTTAACTAGCGACCAAAAGAAAAGAAACTTGACCACGGATCACGCAGATGTCACGGATCAGGCGATAACAATAACAACAAAACGGACCTGGAATTTCTCGTTTTAAAACCGTGTCATCGGAGTCATCTGTAGTTGCCCGTTTTTTTGACGGAGGAACGATCAGGGCGACGAGAACCCCTCAGATCGATTTGTGGAAGGTACTCACATGGCGATCATTCTGTTGCTGGGCATCATCGCTTTCGTCATCAGCCTGCAAATCCTGTCAACGTATGCAACGGTGGTTTATACCGCCCCCTTCGCCCTGCTGTCCTTCATCGTATGGGTTTCCCATCAACGGTGTACGAGAAAGGCGATCGCAGCGGCGATCGGCGCAGCGATTCCCATCGCACTGTTTCATTGCTTGTTTCTGTACGACATCTGGGTTCGATTGCCGGGTCAAGGAGGAGGAGCGAATATAGGACTCGGTATCCTGCTCGTCTATCTGATGCCGTGTTTCGTGGTTATATCAATGGCGACAGGATGGGCCTTGGGCCGCAGAGGTGAGCAGGTTCCCCGTGAATGAGCGGACTGCTGGCAATGAACTTGAGCGGCCCCATGGGCGGGGTAACATGCAGCAAATCATACGGAAGAGTGAGCTGTTCCTGCGTATCGATGTTCTTGAACACCGCTTCCTTGGAATCTGGCCGGACCTCGACCAGTTCGTGGCGGAATCGGCAGTCAATTTCCTTGCGGGCCGCGACCTCCTCCAGCGTGGCTCGGTACGGTTCGACCGCAAAAATGTGTGGCAGTGCCGACGCAAAGGTAATCTTCGTCTTGTCCCGGACACCGGCCTCGCGAAATCGGTCGTCAGCCAGGTACATGATCTTTTGCGGCGCTCCGCCACACTTCACGGCTCCCGAGGGATTGGTGAACACGGCGTTGCCCGCCCGAAACGAGCGAATGGCTTCCCAGGTCGAATCGACGGTCGCATACGAGTAGTTGCTGCACACTCCACCCTTGCCAACCGATTCCTTCAAACCCGGAACCTTGTCCCAGTTGATCTGGATGCCCGCTCCCACGACCAGCCAGTCATAGGTGATCGTCTTGCCATCCCGAGTCCGAAGCATGTACTGATCGGGAAAGAACTCTGCCACTGCATCCCGGAGCCAGGTCACGCCGCGCGGGATCACCGACCCTTCCCTACGTTCGGTTACCGTTTTCTTCGCCAGTCCCGCTCCCACCATCGTCCACAGCGGTTGATAATAGTGCGTGTCGGACGGCTCGATGACGGCCACGTCGAGGCGACGGAACCAGTCCCGCGTTAACTGTGCGGCGACGGTGATACCTGCTGTGCCGCCGCCGACAATGATGATCTGATGGTGAATGATTTTGGACATCGGATGGCTCCTGTTTCGATTGTCAGGCAATGAGGTTTCGCACGATGACAAACGCGGCGACGGCGAGAATGGCGATTACAAACACTTTCTGGAGCGTGGGACCGGACAATCGCCGACCGATCCGCTGACCTGCAAACAGCCCGGCGATCCCACCAGCGACGAATAACGCTGTCACGACCGGATCGATCACCCGACCAGCCCACGCTTGAGCAGCGACGCCGGACACACTGACCAGGGCGATGACCATCAGAGACGTACCGACAGCGCGATGGATGGACATGCCGCTGAACAGGACCAGGGCAGGGACAATCACAAATCCGCCCCCGACTCCGAAGAGTCCCGACAGGATTCCCGTCAGCACCCCCACGATGAGCAGCAGCACGGTACATCGTGAGGTCAGGATCAATGCCCCGGTTGCATCCCGCCGACACGTGGGGCCATCCTCTTGATCCGGAACCGGACAAACCGCGGGAGGAAGAACCGGATGGGATGCCTGTTGCCAGAGTCGCATGGCGACGATCACCATTAAGCCCCCAAAGGCCAACAGAAGAATCGCTTCGGGGATCCGGCTGGCGATCCAGGTTCCCAGGGGGGCACCGACCATTCCGGCGATGGCGAACAGCAGTCCGGTCCGCAGTTCGACTTCTCCGAGTTTCCACCGATGAAGAAAGCCAATGAAAGACGTTGCCCCCACTGCTGCCAGCGAAATCGCGACTGCTTCACGTGGATTCAGGTTGAGTCCATAGACCAGCAACGGAACCGCGAAGATCGCCCCGCCGCCACCGGTCAGCCCCAGTGAGAGTCCAACCACCGCTCCGAAGATCAAGCTCAGTGGTGCCATAATGTGTTCCTGACTCTCGTCAACTTTCCGCTCACGCGTTCTTTGTTTGACTGACCGTCTCCGACTCCACGGGAGCCGACGGATGATTCACCGACTCGCCACATGCACCTCTCAGGACGGCGATCCGTTTCCAGACACCAAATCCGAAGAGAGCTGGGCCGATGACGACGCAGAGTGGACAGGTCACCCCGGCCACGAGGGCGGTGCCCGTTCCCACCGCTCCCAACCCAGCGCCTAGTGTCATGCAGGAATTCGCTTCTCGGAGTTCCGTATTGCGGGCTGTTTCCGTTGTGTTCGTCATTGGAATCTCTCCCAGAGGGCGTTCACGATCAGCCAGACGATTGCCAGCCCCCAGACAATCAGGCACGGGGAACAGATACCCGTCCGACAGGTCCCAGTTTTGCAGGTCGCTTCCGTGGTTGTTGGAATGGTGCTGGAATCCAGCACCTTGTTGTGTTGTCCTGCGTTCATGAGTTCGCTCCTTGACCTGGAGTGTGAAATGGGTGGGGAGATCACTGTGCGTACGCCTCGTCTCAATTCAACCGGGTCACCGGGAGTCCGGCCCCCAGCCAGGCGTTGTATCCACCGGACATGTTGGTCACGTCGAAGCCTGCCCGTTGCAGGATGCTCGTCGCAATCGCCGAGCGTCCACCGGCCTGACATTGCGCGACGACTGGACGTGTGCGGTCGATGGTCTCAATCTCACTCAGCAACTTGCCCAGAAATCGGTGCTCGGCACCGGCGATGTGTCCCTCCTGGAACTCGGTCGCCGCACGCACGTCCAACAGCTTGACCTCCCCGCTGGCGATTCGTTCTTTCAGTTTGTCTGGAGTTTCGGAGCGGTACGACTCGGTCCGCAGGCCCGCCGCTTTCACGGCGGCCGCATCGAACGAACCACAGACATTGTTGATCCCGATTGAACGGAGCCTGTTCAAGACCTCGGGCAACGCTGAGGGCTGGGCAACCAGGTGCAGCGGTTTCTCGTAGTCCACAATAAACCCCGCCCATTGAGCGAGCATGTTTAAGGGAATATTAATCGTGCCGGGAACGTGGCCTGCGGCGAACTCCGCGGATGGCGCGACATCAATCGTCTGTCCGCTCAGAGCAATTTTCGGCAGCAGATCGGACGCGGGAGATTTCACCGGTGTGAGGTTTCGCACCAGTTCCGGCCCCTCTTTGTTGACCCGCTTCATCACCGCGAAGTAGAACGGCGTCTCTGGTTGATCCGCCAGGATGTAATTCACAAACTTCTGCTCGTCTTTGAACTGCAAGGCGGGATTGAACAGCCTCTCATAGCCGACCGTACTGGAGGGAATCGCGCCCAGTCCTTTACCGCAGGCGCTACCCGCCCCGTGCGCGGGCCAGACCTGAAGATGGTCGGGCAGATCGAGGAACTTCCGCATCGAGTGATACAGCTGTCTTGCTCCGGTCTCGGCACTCCCTTTCACGCCTGCCGCCGTCTCCAGCAGGTCCGGGCGACCAATCGAGCCGACGAATACGAAGTCGCCAGTGAAGATTCCCATCGGGACATTTGCTCCACCCCCTTCGTCGGTCAGCACATAGGAGACGTGTTCCGGGGTGTGCCCGGGCGTGTGCAGCACTTCCAGCTTCACCTTGCCGACCCGAATCACGTCGCCATCTTTGACGAGTTGTGAGTTGTGTTGATCCGCAAACTGATACTTCCAGTCGGCGGGACCTTCGTCGGAGAGGTAGAGCTTCGCACCAACGCGGTCGGCCAGTTCTCGGGAACCCGACACGAAGTCGGCGTGAATGTGTGTTTCAGCAGATCCGGTGATCCGCAGCCCTTCAGCCGCAGCGGCTTCGAGATAGGGTTCCACGTTACGGCCGGGATCAATCACAATCGCCTCACCGGTTCGCTGACAGCCAACCATGTAAGACGCGTGAGCCAACGATTTGTCGTAGAAGTACTTGAGAAGCATGATTTTCGTCCTTCCGAAGTGAGGCTGTGACGTGTGACTCGAGTTATGCGGCCAGTTATCCGCAGCACTTTTTCGGTGGGGCACACGCGGCCCCGCTACCTGTAACCTCCGTCGGTGAGGACTTGGGCAGTTGATTCCAGGGCATCCGGGCGAGCAGCATGCCCATGCCACAGGTATCTGTGATCCCTGCGAAGGTGAGCCCTGCTCCGACGAACGCGGACAGCCCGATCCAGTACGGGCTGACGAAATACCCCAGGACTGATCCCGTCAGCACCATGAGTCCCGCCGCGATGCGAACCTGCCGTTCGAGCGAGATGGCTTTTTTCCCGCGGATCACAGGCAAGCCCGCCTGTTCCCAGGCCTGCGTGCCCCCCTCGACGTTCATGACATTCGTGTACCCCGCTGCCAGTAATTTCTCGCACGCCTGCTTGCCACGACTGCCCGACCGACAGATGACGTACAGGGGTGCTGTGTCGCTGCGACCAGCAGCGAACTGTGCGGCGTTCAACTGATCGAGCGGGACATTCCGGGCACTGCTCACATGGACTTCGCGGTACTCGACTGGCGTCCGCACATCGATCAACTCGACTGCAGCGCCGGAGTCGATGAGATCGGACAACTTCTGAGGGGCGATCGTAGGAATGCTCATGATAGGTTCCTTCTGGTAAGGTTGATTTCAAAAGATCGAGATATCGGAAACAAACGACATGAATGGCGAAAAAAAGAGGCGGTTAGCTGGCGACGGCTTTGTCGAAACGCTCCACAATGCACGTCATGATATTCTTCAAATGCGGTTCCACGACCCGGTAGAAGACTTTCCGTCCATCTTTCTGGCTGTCCAGGAAGCCGCACCGCTGCATCAGTCGTAAGTGCTCAGACGCCATGGCCGTAGGCAAATCACAGCTTTCGGCCAATTCGCCGACGGTGTAGTTTCCCGACAAGAGCATCTGGATCATCCGCAATCGATGTGGATGGGCCAGCACCCGAAGACACTCCGCCGCTTCCCCGAGCGCGTCCAGTTCGGTCAGTCGTGGTTCAGCATTTGCCATGGGTCTGTTCCTCACTTGTGTTGGTTAAATATATCGGAATGTTCCGAACTGTCAAACAGTTTTTCGCGCGACGGTCACCGATTTTGTCAAAAGCAGCTCCGAGCAACCATGGACCTGTGTTGGTGCGATAATGGCGGGTAGTTGCGGCTGTTGTGTCAGACTGTGGGGATGCGTGCCCACCACGAGCATCAACAGCGCTGCCGATGCTGGCAAAAGCCGATTTCGGGCAGTGGGACTTCTCGATGAAGCCGCCCTCGTCGCTTGTGCTGCGGACATCGATCTGAACCGATTCGCGCGGCGATGGCGGATCGACTGGAGACCCCAGACTCCACTTCAGTCCAACGTCGGCGTCAGCTCAGCAGTCTGAACCAGAACTCCCAGAGATCGCCAACCCCGGCAATGGTCCTGCAGCGAAAAGAGATCAAATCCGCAACTCCGCCACAAAGACCAACAACACGGCAACGAAGCATCGATCGACCGCCGATCGATTTCTGGCCCCATAACCGCTCGACGAGTGGAACGGCAAGACTGGTCCCGTCGCCCACCGTACTCGAGCCCGTCGCAGCGACAAAGGCTTCCTGCCGCTGACGCAGGAAAACTAAGTTCTAATCGATTGGAAGGCTGCGCTGTTCCTGTGCCTGAGTCTTTGGTACGTAAGCTAGAACAGAGTCTTCCGAAAATCGTTTGACGTCGCCCAGTCTTGAGGGAGGCTTCGATGCGCAGTTGTACTGCCCTCCGCTAAGACTTGCTGTGTTGAAGAAGTCGCTGTCAAAACGGTGAAGGAGGAAAGATCAAGATGTTGATACCGGGGAGAGAAGCGGGAAACGGGCTGGCCAAGTTGGCCAGCCCCTGGCCAGCCGGTGGCCAGTCCCATGTGCTGCAAGGATTCCGAGTTATGTGCTTTTGAGAGGGGCTGGCCAGCTGGCCAGGTGATTTAATGTAGATCCACAACAGGAAGTGTTCACTTCGCCTCTTTGATCGGGGTGGCCAACTCAATGCAATTGGAATGAAGTGGGCTGGCGCCTGGTTCCATGCGTTTTCCGGTTGATTTCGAAACCGATGGAGAGTCAGTCCCCCCTTTTCACCAGAGCCCCAGGACGACGAGGCGTGCTCGTTTGGACAGCGGCGAATGTCTCGAGCTGAGGCCGCGCTGAGACACTGAGGAGGCCTCGACGGAAGGTAGACGAAGACCCGGGACCGATCGATCTCTTCCAATGAAAGACGACAGAGGGGAAGTTGGACAGAAAGACGAACTCAGTCGATTGAGACTGGGCAAAGAGGCCGTCCCCTCGAGAATCCCCGGCTTTGATGTCGGAATGACAGGACGGCTATTGGACCTTTTCTGGGATGGCGTGCAAGCTGAGTTTCTATGTCTCTCGGTTTTCAAGACCGTTGATCAAACCCGATAGCATGCGAGAAATCTCCTCAAGCTGAGACTTGAGTTCGGCATGTTTGGACTCGTCGATCAGACCTCGACGTTTGGCGAGCTCAAGTTGAGGGACACATTCTTGGACGGAGCCTCGTGCGATGCCGAAAAAATGTTTGCGATCCGCTTTGGTAAAGCGGCCGTTCCCTTCGGCGATGTTGGATGAAATCGATAACGCGGCTCGGTTGAGTTGATCGACGAGGAAACCGTAGCCGCGTTGAAACTGTTCCGTAACGACGCAAACGGAGTCCGCGAAGTCGACGGACTTCTGGTAGACCAGCAGCTTCTCGAAAGCAAAGGTCATGAAGGTCCCCTGACAAGGAGAATTTGCTGGATGCTGCGGAAGAATGCCAAACAGCCAAGAGAGTAGTGAGTAGAAAGTAGACCGAGCAGATGGGAGAAAGTAGTCCACCGAGCTGGAAAAGTACCTCGTTCGCAAAGCGAAGCCACTCCGATCTTGGTCTTTTCTACTCTCTACTTTCTCCCATCTACTCTCTATTTTTGTGGCCTAAGGGCCAAAAAAATCGGGATGACAGGATTTGAACCTGCGGCCTCTACGTCCCGAACGTAGCGCTCTAGCCAAGCTGAGCTACATCCCGTTTTTGTGCTGGTCGATACGGTTCTGAGTATATTTTGGGCTTGGAATGTCGGCAAGCGAATCGTTGGTTGTTCCGGTGCTGGGGCGTTAACATCCGTTCGGCTCCTCTCCCTGTTGCCGGGAGCCGGTTGTCACCTGCTTGACGAATTTTCCTTTGCTTTTCCAGACAGATGCTGATGCCTGCTGATATTCAAGATGCTGATGCCCGACAACGACTTGCGAAGCTGCCTCCTCTCAGTTACGGGCCGCTCACCCTGTCGTCCCGATACCTGCTTTCGCCCTTGGCGGGGTACACGAACCTGCCGTTTCGCCGGATTGTCCGTGAGATTGGGGGCGTGGGGTTGGCGACGACCGATCTGGTGAATGCGCGCGGGCTGCTGGATGGGAGCGGGAAGACTCTGCATCTGATTGAGACCTGTCCCGAGGATAGTCCCTTTGCTGTTCAGATTTTCGGTAGCGATCCGATCGTGATGCGGGATGCTTCGCAGTTTCTAGAGGCGCGCGGGGTGCATTCGATCGACATCAACATGGGTTGTCCCGTTCAGCGAATTACCAAAGGAGGAGCGGGGGCGAGCATGATGTGCCGGATTGACAGTACGCTCGACCTGGTTCGGACGGTTGTGGAAGCGGTGAAGATTCCTGTCACCGTGAAGATGCGGCTGGGGTGGGACAGCACTCAATTGACGGCTCCTCAGTTCGCACGCGAGTTTGAACAAGTCGGGATCGCTGCGGTTGCTATTCACGGCCGCACTCGTGAGCAGGGGTTCAGCGGGACCGTTGATCTGAGTGGAATTCGGAAAGTGGTCGAAGCGGTGGAGCGGATTCCGGTAATTGGAAACGGAGACATCCGCTCCATCGCCGACGGCGAGCGAATGTTTCGGGAGACGGGCTGTCACGGGATTTCGATGGGACGGGGAGCATTGGCAAACCCCTGGATTTTCCGGCAGTTTGTGGAGTGGGAAACAACGGGAAGCTATGCGCCTCCGGGGCATTTTGAGGACCGTCTGGAACTGTTACTACGTCAGTTCGGCTATCTGGAACAGCAGCGCGGGACTGAGCGTGCGATCGTTTCGTTCCGCAAGATGGCTCACTGGTATCTGAAAGCGATGTGCGTGCGTGCGTCCCTGAGGAATCTGATGCAGACCGCGCGGACGCGGGATGAGTTCGTGGCGGCGGTGCGGGAGATTGCAGCCTCCGGCCCTACCCGAGGGACTCGTACGGGGGTCTTGCCGGAACTGGTGATCCCTGTCCCGTCGGGGCCGGTTGAACGATGGTAGTGCCTGCCGGTGCAATTGCGATGAAGTGTCACGATGAGAAATGTCCCGGTCAGTTAATCACGACTCCCCGAACCGTGATGGGCGGATGAAGGCCGTCTCATTCGTGCGTGGCGTGGCCTCAGCAATGTGGCTGGGAAGCAAGATTACCTGAAATGGCGTATTCTGGTGCTGCCACCGGCGATGAGAAATTATTCCCCGCTGTTCCTCCCGAGTCGGAGGGTGAGTCGCATCGAGAAGGATCGAGGATCAAGGAAATGAAGAATGAGTGACCGGTTGAATTCCGGGGGGGCTCCACCCGAACAGCCTACTGTTCCTGCGTGGCTCGTCTCCGTTCTGCTGCTTGCGGTCGCCGGAATGATGCTGCAGAACGCGGGTTACCTGCCCGGTTTTGGGGGGCGCGCTGCTCGCGAGTCTCGGCCGATTACTCCACGAGGAGACCTCTCCGACGACGAAAAGTCGACCATCGAAATCTTTCGGGAAGCGTCACCGAGTGTTGTCCACATTACGACGTTGTCGATTCGCCGTGACAGCCTGAATTTCCGAGCCCTGGAAGTTCCGGAAGGGACCGGAACGGGGTTTATCTATGATGACGCGGGGCATGTCGTGACTAACTACCACGTTGTCAAAAATGCACGAGCGGCCAAGGTGATGCTGGCGGACAACAGCAGCTGGACAGCATCGCTCGTCGGTTACGAAATGGACAAGGACATCGCGGTACTGAAGATTGACACGCCGCCGGGACGGCTCAAGAAAGTTGCGATTGGTGAGTCAGCCACTCTCCAGGTGGGTCAGAAAGTATTTGCGATCGGCAGCCCGTTCGGACTGGATCAGACACTGACGACAGGCGTCATCAGCGGTCTGGGACGCGAGATCAAGTCGATGAATGGACGATCGATCGAAGGGGTCATTCAAACCGACGCAGCGATCAATCCGGGGAATTCGGGCGGACCGTTGCTCGACAGTGCCGGTCGCCTGATCGGGGTCAACACGATGATTGTGAGCGAGTCGGGGGCGTTCTCGGGAATCGGGTTTGCTGTCCCGGTGGATATTGTGAACCAGGTGGTGCCTCAACTGATCAAGTCGGGACGAATCGAGCAGGGTGTGCCCGGATTCAAAGTATTCGACGATTTGATCTCGCGCCGGCTGGGAGTTGCGCAAGGGGCGCTGGTGGAACGTGTTTTCGAAGGAACGGGTGCTGAGGCGGCGGGGATTCAGGGGACGTACCGGGATGTTGACGGGACGATCTATCTCGGTGATATCATCATCGAGGTTGCGGGGCGGCCGATTCGGAGTGCCAACGATATGGCGAAGGCACTGGATGGAAAAAAGCCCGGCGACGAAGTTTCGATTCTACTGTTACGTGGCAGCTCACAAATCCGGGTGAAGGTCGTGCTCCAGGTGGCACGACGGTAAGAGAAATTCAACGCTGACTGTGGCACCGTGCGAGACAGAATCCGCGAGGATTCGATCCGCTCTGCTGTCGGGTCCCGATAACTCACAGTCTTTTACGTGGAGTGGGGGCGTTTGATTTTCGGGGGGGACCCCGCGAGACCAGTCGTTCCAACCGTCCCCCCGTCCCCTGCTCTGCTGAGTCGACCTTGAAGCACCCGGCATCAGTGTGTAGCGCGATGCACGCGCGAACAAAGGATGTCTTCTCCGTACAGCGGTTTTTGGTGAGCGAGACGATGGGAAAGGGAAGACGGAATTCCCTCAGAAGACCATGGAGGCTCCGAGGGTGAAGACCTGGACTGAGGGGCTATTGACGACGCCGCGATCACTCCACAGAGCAAGGATTCGCGCATTGGGACCGTTGATGACGTATTCGACACCGAGATCCAGTGCGCGGGAGTAAAGTCCCGTGGAGGCTTCTTCGAAGTCGTGGTTGTATTGCTGATAGCGGGTGAAGGGTCGCAATCGTCCTCGGACGGGGCCGACTGACAGGTCTTGCGGGATGATGTAGCCGACGTAAATGAAACCACAATCCCCCTGCTGACCGCTGGTGGGAAGATCTTGATTGTCATAACGATAGACCGCCCCTTCGACGGTGATCACGCCATCGTTGGCCAGTGTCGTTTCGAAAAGAGCGTCGAGGCTGACACCCGTGAAGTTGCGCGGGTCCTCGGCGGTTCCCAGTGCGTGACGTTGAGTCTGGACGGCGAAACCCAGGGCGAGAATGTCTTTTTTGCCGTAGTAGGAGCTTTGGTGGTAGTAGCCGGGTTCAGGGTCGAGAAAGTTAACGGTGACGCGGGCATCGAACTGGATATTTCCGCTGGGATTGGGGGGGCTGTCAGGAGGGTTTGTGTACGGCGACAGCAGGGATGCACCGGTTCCGTTGAAGGCACCGACGCTCCACTTGATCTTTCCCCCTTGCCAGGTGCCCCAGTAGGCACCCCCCATCTGACGACCATCGATGATCTGCGGATAGTTGGAGACGAAAGGAACATCCCAGCCGTTCACGAAGAAAGGTCCGTCGATGTTTGAGCGGTCAGATGGCGGAAGGAATTGTCCCAGCCAGACGTTGAAGTAGTCGCTCGTCTCCAGTTTGAGGATGGCATCCAGCAGGCTGAAGGAGGTCGGGACGGTCAGTGCCTGTGGAGTGACCGTTTCCGAAAGATTGATATCCGAGTTGAGTTCGAACCCGACATATTTTGTGACCTGACCACTTGTCAGCAGTCGCATATTGTTCAGCGTGAAATAGCTGCCGAGGTCATTCGGCGAGGGACGAGTTTGCGAGTTAAATGAGGCACGGAGTGCCGCACCCACTTTGGCCCATTGGTCGGGATTCCAGGAATACTTGAATCCTCGAGGATCGTCGTAGGTATCACCATACGCTCCAAACCGAGTGGATGGCGGGGCCGCATCGGTACTCAGTTCAAAGAACGTCGGCGGAACCCCGGGATCAGTTCCTGAGGGAACATCATTCAGCGAACCCGGGGGAAGTGCCGGTTCAGGGAGGTTATTGAAAACGGAAGGATCGTCGCTGTCAGCAGATTCGTCGATGGCAGAGGCTCGCCGCACGGCACGATCGGAAGTTCGCTGAGCTGAAGCGACTTCGGTCCAGAATCCCAACCAGGATGCGGTGAGCACCCCCATGATCAGGTACTTCATTGAGATACACCTCTCATCGAAAACAGTGCCATAATACAGTCAGAAGCGGCAAGGGATTGGCCAGGATTCTCATGTGTCACGGTGCGACCATGCTGGAAGCAGCACCGGTGGACCATGAAAAGAACTTGCGGGATCTCTTTGTCCAGTCACCTGAACGACTTGGGAAACAAGCATGAGCACAAATTGACATGACTGGTTTCGCCGAGCACCGGCAACGCTCGCTTCCCGCGAACGAAGGGCCTCCCGGTAGCCTGAACTGGCGACGGAAGCTCCGCTGCGGCGAGCGAACATTGAGATGAGCGATTCTTTTGTTCAGGCGGCCGTTTCCGACATCTTTCTCCGACGGTACTGTCAGGGACGTTACAAACGAAATATCCGGTAGAGTCACCGGAATCATCAACTTCGACGTTTACTGACGCAAACTTGATACTCCTTGCTGTGAAAGCTCCATAAGTCCGTGAATAGTGGATCAGTTTTAAACGCGCTGGCACGTTGGCGGTTTACGAGATGGGGTGGAGGGCGTTCAATAAACGTTGCCTTTGCAGTCCGCAGCGAGGGGTGAGCGGCCCGATCAGAAATGCAATCGCTTTTCAAGGGTCACTCCTTCCCGTACAAACCAGGCATGGAAAACCGGTGTCTGAGACCATTTTCCTATTTCATCTTGAGCAATCGATGACGACATCAGCACGGCTGGAAGTGCTGCAATTGTTGCCGATTTCTGATTCAGGCTCGTATCTTGAGGCGAAGCGATATGACGTCGAAGTCCGGTACAATCGTGATTCCGGTCGAGTTTGGGACGCAGTGGAATCGTTCAGACATCATCAGTTTGGCCACGGCCCTGGAAACCCGCCTGGGACAGGCTGCAGGAGTCTGCTTTCTTGACGATCCGGTCGAATCGGCTATCTCGCTCGTTCAGTCGTTCGTGAAGAAAGGCCTTCGTCGGATCGTCGTCCTGCCGTTAGGGACGAGTCGGCTCAATGAGTCGCTGCGCCTTGCTCGAATGTTACTCGCCATCAGAGAGGCCGTGTCGGACGTCCATTTCCATGCGGCAGCACCCTTGTCATGGCTGGAGTGGACCGATTGGCTGAAACAAATTGCCACCGAATCGACTGTTCAGGCTGGGTATGAACCGTCAACCGCGGGACTGGTGGTTGTCGGACATGGAACTCGTGACCCGATCGCAAATGCAGATCTGCCGAGAATTGCATACCTGCTCTCTCGCGAACTGCCCGGTCCAAGTGCGACGTATGCCTTTTGGAATGAAGCTCGTCCCGGCGTCTCCCGTGCGATCACTCACGCAGCAAGGGAGGAGGCCCGACACGTGCTGATCGTTACGTGGCTTGGCGACGGGGAGTCACACGCTGATCTTGAGAGAGAATCTCTCGAAGTCGCGCGACCGTTGGGGGTCTCCGTCTCCTTAGTCAGCCCGTCACTCGTGCATCCGAGCCTGCTCGATCGGTTATCAAGTAAGCAGCAGGAAGGCTGTTCTGATGCGTCGCTGCAGTTGTATCTGGAGTTCGTTTCACAGTTGAAGAATGTTGAGTTGCTTGCCGGCAAGAACCGGGTAAGCGAGCCGGAGATGACGCCTGAAGCTGCTCGCGAGCTTGAGGAACTGGACCGCAAGCTGAACTCAATGTTGCCCCCGGAATATCAAGGGCAGTATGAGAGCGTTGCCCCAACTTCGATGGGAACGGCCGGCCTGAAGTATGACAGTGATGGGAACGTAGCTTGGGACGAAATCTGGACGAGTTTCTGTGATCTGGCCCTCGCGGGGGGGCCACCACATCGAGGAACGTTGCTGGAGGCGGTCACGGCTGCCGAAGTTCTGGCAGAACCCGAAGAATATCGAGCTGTCGTGCGAGAGATCGAACGAGGGATACGCATGGTGACGGGACTGCCACTGATTACCAGTCGCAGTCCCGGATGGGTTGGCGTGATCTGCGAGAGCGAGGAGATGGCGGTCTGGCTGATGCGTGCGATCATCGTCGAGAACGTGATGGTACGACGCGAAGGGGATATTCTGTATCTCCCCGCCGGCCCCAGGTTTACCGTCAAACGGGAAATCAAGAACGTCATCACGGCGATTGCAAAGACCGTCCACTACTGGAAAGCGCACTTGTTCGCGAATCGCGATCCGCGGCGTGACTGATTCGTGTTTGAATTTCGTCACACGCGGCAGAGAAACGTGTCCGCCTGCCGCGTCGGCTGGAATGCAGATAATTGTGAGACGCTGAGTCAATCGCTGTGCAGTTTCTCTTCTTCAAGTGCTCGATACGTGGCCTCTCTCCCCTGAATTGATGAGGAAAGAGGCCAGACGAAATTGTCGCTGTACCTGCGCTGAGTCTACGAGCGACGAGTTCAGGTCGTATAGTCAGCGTTCAGTTCTACGTACTCTTTCGTGAGGTCACACGTCCAGAACCGCACCTTGCCGGAGCCATGGGTGAGCTTCAGATCAATTGTGACGACCCGGTTGTCGCGAAGACTTTTTGAGACCTGTGCTGCGTCGAACGCGACAGGAGTCCCGGACTCATACAATAGGAAGCCGTTAATGACGAGTGTCATGTCCGTTTCCAGCAGGGGGATTCCCGCATATCCGGCCGCCGAGATGATACGTCCCCAGTTCGGGTCGGCTCCGCAGATGGCCGTTTTGACCAGCGGGCTGTCGGCAATCGACTTCGCGATTACGAAGGCCTCGTCTCGATTGCGAGTACCCGTCACATTCAGTTCAACGAAGTGGTGTGCCCCTTCGGCGTCTCGAATGATGTCGGTCGCCAGTTTGACAGCAACTTCGTCCAGAGCGGCCTGAAACGCTTTTTGATCCTCTGCTGAGGCCACTTCCGCACCCGAGGCTCCGTTGGCGAGCAGGACCACCGAATCGCTGGTGCTTTCATGGCCGTCGACACTGATACAATTGAAGGAGTCCTGCACACTATTTCGCAGCATGGTCTGGGTCGCGTCAACGCTCAGTTTCGCATCGGTCATGATGACACACAGCATGGTTGCCATGTTCGGAGCGATCATGGCGGCCCCTTTGCACGCTCCGCTGATTCGAATTTCACGCCCCTGGATTTTGACTGTGGCGGTCGCCAGTTTCGGGAACGTATCAGTCGTCATCATCGCCTGAGCGGCCTTCAGGAATGACTCGGGCGACTTGGCGACTTCCTTTGCGGCGGCAGGGATTCCCGCCTCAAGCACTTCCATCGGCAGGAAGCGGCCGATCACTCCTGTTGACGCCACCAGGACGTCCTCGGAACTGACTCCGATCTGCTCGGCAAGCAGCGCGGTCATACGACGGGCGTCCTTAAGTCCCCGTTCTCCTGTCGCTGCATTGGAGTTACCTGAATTGATGACGACAGCTCTGGCCGTGGCGCGTGGCAACCGATCGCGGGAAACTTTGACAGGGGCTCCACAGACAAGATTGGTCGTGAAGACGCCCGCCGCGGTGCAAGGATGGTCGGAAACGAACAAGGCCAGGTCGAGTTTGGGAGCGTCGTTCTTAATTCCGCACCGGAAGCCTGCTGTGGAGAATCCGGCCGGAAGTGGAGTCTGTTCTGTCATATTCGCAGTCATTCCTTGCAGCATTGGAACTGAATGGGTTGGGGGGGGAGAAAGGACTCTCAGGCAATTGCACTGGATCACCTGGAGGTTTTGCCGCCAAGAATTCCTCAAGTTGACGGTCCCGCCGTTTAAAATAGCGTTGAGGTGGGGTGCGTGGCTATCCAGAGCCTGACACGGGAGTGCAGTTCCACGTTCGCGTCTGGTGGCAATCGAATGAGAGGCCCATGAATAAATCCGTCACCTTTGCGGGAGGCTGTCTTGGATAACACGCCCTGCAGTCGACTTGGCTGGATTTCGCGAAGTTCTGACGGTCGGAAGTCTCAGCTCACTCGACCGGATTGCGATCAGCTTGATAGACTCCGCCCACGTTCGCAGGGATACCGTCAGGTTCGAAAAGGGATTTAATGAACGATACCGTTCGCGTGCTGATTTTGGCTGTCGTCCAAGGAGTTGCTGAATTCTTGCCAATCAGTTCTTCGGGACATCTGGTTATCATTGATGAGCTCTTACGACAGGGAAAATCCGTCGAAGACGAGGCGATGACGCTCAATATCGTCCTTCACCTGGGGACTCTGGGATCGATTATCACTGTTTATTTTCAGCGTCTGAAGCGAATTATTCTTGAAGCAGATTTGCGCCTTTGTGCCGCGATTGTCCTGGCCTCGATTCCGGCAGGTCTGGTGGGAGTGCTATTTAAAAAGAGACTGGAACCGCTGTTTGAGAACGCCTGGATTGCTGGCTGCGGACTACTCGTCACGGGAACACTGCTGCTTCTCAGTCAGAGAGTAAAAGGGGGAAATTACAACGAAAAAGAGATGCCCTGGTGGGTCGCGCTGATGGTGGGGTGCTTCCAGGCTGTCGCTCTCGTTCCTGGAATTTCACGGTCGGGAAGCACGATTTCCGGAGGAATGCTGGCAGGACTTCAGCGGGAATCGGCAGGAACTTTTTCGTTTCTGATCGCGATACCGGCGATTGGGGGGGCTGCCTTGCTTGATGCGGTGAAATTGCTGAAGCAGCAAGGGGGCAATCCCGAAGCAATACCGGGTAGCGTCTTGCTGATGGGAATGGGCGTTTCATTCATCGTCGGAATCATTGCCCTGCGTCTGCTTCTGACCCTGATTTCGAAACAACGTCTCCACGTTTTTGGCTATTACTGTCTGGCAGCAGGTACTGCTACGCTGATCTGGAAGGGGATGGGGCACTGACCTCAGCCCTGGTGAATCTGTCTGCAAAAAATCCCTGACTTCTACTGACCTGATGACGCCATAATCGATCTGGCGGGAATCGATCGTGATTCCTTCCGGGATCGATTCGTTGGCGACGCGGGATCGACTTTTCCGTATCGTAATCCCACCTTAGTACATGGGGGAGCGAAACAACCTGTCATTTGAGGACTCGTTCAATGCGTATTGCGTATTTAGACTGTGCATCCGGAATTAGCGGCGACATGACGGTCGCCGCCCTGCTGGATGCGGGACTTGACCCGAATGCCCTTCGCGAAGGGATTGATTCGCTGAATCTGCCAGGTGTCAAAGTCCATGTCGACGAAGTGCAGCGCGGTGGATTTCGAGCGAAGCATTTTCGTGTTGAACATCCGGAACAGCATGTCCATCGGAACCTCAGCGATATTCGTCAGATTATCAACCGTTCCGAAGTTCTCAATGACAATCAGCGAGATCTGGCGCTGAGAATCTTCCAGACGGTTGCGGAGGCCGAAGCGAAGGTGCATGGCTCACCCGTTCACCAGGTTCACTTCCACGAAGTGGGTGCGGTTGATTCCATCGTCGACATCGTGGCAGCGGCCATCGGGTTTGATCTTCTGGACGTAGAAGAACTGTACTGCAGCCGCATCCCGACAGGACGGGGCGAGGTGAAAATCGCTCATGGTGTCTGTCCTATTCCGACTCCAGGAACTGCGGAGTTACTCAAGGGGATCCCCTTATCCGACGTTCCGGTCAATGCGGAACTGACCACGCCGACGGGGGCGGCCATTGTGAAGACCCTCGCCAGCCATTTTGTCGATGCTCTGCCCGAGATGACGATCGACACGATCGGTTACGGGGCAGGAACGCGCGACCTGGAGGGGCGAGCCAATATTCTACGGCTGATCATCGGTAAGACTGCGGGCGTCGAGTCGTCTGGCGATAGCGTGATGTTGCTGGAAACGAACCTGGACGACACTCAAGGCGAGATTCTCGGGTATACGAAGCGACGATTGCTTGAAGCGGGTGCGCTGGACGTTTACACGACCGGGATTCAAATGAAGAAGGACCGGCCAGCGGTCATGTTGAGTGTGATTTGTCGCTCGGAAGATGTCGGAAAGCTGGAGTCCATAATCTTCAGCGAAACTCAGACATTTGGAATTCGGCGTCAGCGTGTCCATCGGTCAATTCGCGACCGAATGTCCTATACCGTTGAGACGGACTTTGGTCCGATCAAGGGAAAGGTCGGCTGGAGAGAAAACGAAGCGGCAGTGTTCAAACCCGAGTTTGATCACTGTGTCGAAATCGCCAAGGCACATGAACTGCCGCTGCGCGATGTCTACATGGCCGCTCAATTCGCATTCCACCTGGAAGACGATATCGACGACGACGAGGATGGGGATGACGAAGAGGGTGAACACGACCACGATCATGACCACGACTGCGATCACGACCATGATCATGATCATGATCATGATCATGATCATGATCATGATCATGATCATGGCCATGATTGCGGACATGACCATGACCACAATCACTAGGACCGGGATCGATTCAGCCTTGTCTTGAACCCGAGTCTGCGAAGAGACCCGATCGCAATTGAAAGCGGTTTCTCGGCACAGAGATGGTCGATAGCGGGACCAATTCGAACCTGCAAACGATTTCAGGGGACGGGAGCTTGAGCAGATTTCTGCAAGCTCATGTCCCCTGTTTTGTGTAATGGCTTACCTGGGCGTGATTTCCAGCAAGCGGCAAGGTCTGCCTTCAAAAAAGGGAGCCAACCAGGTTCAAAATTACCCAGTTCAACAGGGATTCGAGCGACGTCCATATTTAGTGCTTAAAATTTGTATTGACCCCAAAATAGTCGATATGCTTTACATCCATCCTCACGACCGGTAAGTTTCGCCGGTCGTGAGGACGCCGCTGCCGCCAATCATCAATTAGGGCGAGCAGTGACCGTCGAAACGGTTCGAGAAGACTGTTGAAGCTCTTTTGTGCACTTCATGGATTCTCGAATACGACCTGAAGGATTCAGGTGGTGCTGTCAGAATGGATTCGCAAATCAGTCGTTAGATGGAGTTGGACGTCGTCAGGTGCTTCACTTGAGTTTCAAGTGACATTCTTAGTCGGTGCTCAGCCGTATTGGTAACGCAGATACTTGGTGTTTACGGAGTCTGTCGTCAGTCCGTGGTGAGGGGGGCGCGTCGCGTCCAGCGGATTGTTTCGGCAATGTTCATGGTTGTCAGTCTTGCACAGGATGTGCCACGTAGGAAAGGGATTTTATGAAGACGAAACCCGTAATTGGTATCAATGGTGACTATCGGCCTTCCCGTAGAGACGCTCTGGCTCTGAGCTGGTTCAACACCGGTTACTACGATTCTGTCGTTGAATCAGGTGGACTGCCAATGCTCATCCCACCTTACAGTAGTGACGATGATTTGAAACAGGCGCTGGAGATGTGTGATGGGATCGTGCTGGCCGGTTGCACGATGGACCTCGATCCAATGCGACTTGGCATGGAACCACATCCTCACACTCGCCCCATGCCCGCTCGTCGTGAAGATTTTGATCGCCGCTTGGCCAAGTTCGCCGTGGAAAAACGAATTCCGCTCCTCGCCATTGGTGCCGGGATGCAGACCTTGAACGTCGTCTGTGGCGGAACCCTGATTCAGCACATTCCCGAAGCGATTCCCCGTTGCCTGCACCATCGCGATCCTGTCGAACGATACAACCGACATATCATTGAGATCGTCGAAGGAACGCGCTGCTGGGATATCTATGGTCCCGGCGAAATCCGCGTGAACAGCGAACACCATATGGCCGTCAACCGGCTCGCCTCCTGTTTCAAAGCTTCGGCTCACGCAACCGACGGAGTCATCGAGTGCTACGAGTCGATCGATCCTGACTGGTTCTGCCTGGGTGTGCAGTGGCATCCAGAAGACGATACGGCTTCAGCTCTGGACATGCAGATCTTCCAGGAATTCCTGGCCGCCGCTCATGGCACCGAACCCACGATCCTCAAGATTCCTCAGCGAATGGCCGCATAATGCGGGCGTTCTGCCTGATTTGCCAATTTACAATCACCCCGGCATTTTCGAGTGCCGGGGTGCTTTGTTATCTGGTGCGGAATCTTCATTGTTCCATCATACTCTGAATCACATTTGCGACGGGGCGATTGTTCTGTGAGAGCATCGGGCCGGTAAAGGCTGTGACGAGACACTGGATTCATTCCTGGATTGTCGATGATGATTTCGAAAGAAGACAAAGAACGACTGATCGGCCAGAGTGAAGCAGCCGACCGTGACCCCCAGTGGCCAGCTTCCTCCTGGAGCGTACTTGAGAAATCAGGCGCACTCCGCTGGTCCATCCCGCGCGCCTACGGTGGTGATGGGCTTGCTCCAGTCGATATTCTCATCCGAACTGAAGAGCTTGCCGCGTCGTGCCTGACCACGGCGTTTATTCTGAGCCAGCGTGAAGCGGGAGTTCGGCAACTGCTTAAAGGGCCAGAACGCCTGCAGTCACGTTTTCTGCCTGCTCTCGCCCAAGGAAATATGTTCCTGACTGTGGGACTGTCACAGTTATCGACTTCCAGGCAGCATTTGGGGCCCTCATTGCGGGCAACGCCTCTCGAATCCGGTGGCTTTCAGATCGACGGCGAGATTCCGTGGGTGACGGGAGCGGATGCCGCTGCCGTCATCATCATTGGGGCAAGCACCACGGATTCGCGGCAGATTCTGGTGATGCTGGAGACGAACCGCCCGGGTGTCAGCATCGAACCTCCCCTGCCCCTGTCCGCATTGACCGGTTCGCGGACCAGTCTGGTCCGTTGCGTCCAAGTCGAAGTCCCTCCTGAAATGCTGTTGGCCGGCCCCGCGGAAAGCGTCCTCGGTAGAGTTGGTGGAGGTGGATTGGAAACCTCCTGTCTGGCGATGGGCCTGTCCGCAGCAGCGATCGAATTCATCCAGCAGGAATCTGTGAAGCGTCCCGATCTCGCCGAGATTGCCTCCAAGCTGGATGCCAACAGACACGAACTAAGACAGCGACTGCACCTGTTCGCGACATCACCGCCGAGGGATTCTCAGGAAGTACTCACTTTGCGAGCAGACTGCACGACGCTCGCTTTACGATCCACTCAGACATCACTCATGATTGCGAAGGGGGGCGGGTTCGTTGCACCCCATCCAGCGCAGCGATGGGCCAGGCAAGCACTTTTTTTCCTGGTTTGGTCCTGCCCGCGCCCTGTCGTCGAAGGGGTCTTATCGGAACTGACCACCTGACCGCACGGCTGGTCGCCGCGCGGTCAGTGCGCTTTCGATACGGCCTGAAGACAGTAACGGGATCGCCGAATCGACAACACCGAAATGCGACCGCGAACAGGATAAACTGACATGTCTCAGGTCGTGATGGCGATCTTGATGACGCCATCGCGTTGATTTGCGAACAGGTCGTATGCCTCCTCAATCTGGTCGAGCTTGAATCGGTGCGTCACAAATGGACGTAGATCGGCTCGCCCTGACTCCACAACATTCATCAGTCTTCGCATGCGCTCTTTGCCGCCCGGACACAGACTCGTAATAATCGAGTGGTCGCCCAGGCCAGCCGCAAACGCGTCGGGTGGCAATGTCAGCTTGCCGGAATAGACTCCCAAGCTGGACAGCACCCCACCCGGTCGGAGTACGCGCAGGCAGCTCTCGAGTGTTGACTGGGTCCCCAGAGCTTCGATGGCCACATCTACACCACGGCCATTTGTCGCCGACAGGATCGCATCGACAGGGTTTTGTTCTCGAAAATTAATCGTTGTGTCGGCGCCGAGATGACGAGAAACCGTCAACCGCTCATTCAGTCCATCGACCGCGAAGAGCTGACTCGCTCCGCGAAGGCGTGCCCCGATCGTCGCACACAGGCCAATCGGCCCCTGAGCAAACACGGCAACGGAGTCTCCGATACGAACGCCCCCTCGCTCAGCTCCCACAAAGCCTGTGCTCATAATGTCGGGGCACATGAGGACCTGTTCGTCGGTCAGATTATCAGGGATCGGGGCAAGGTTCGCCATAGCATCAGGAATCAGGACGTACTCGGCCTGACACCCATCGATCGTGTTCCCCAGTCGCCATCCCCCCATCGGCTTACCGCCGCACTGGGACTGGTTGCCTCCCAGGCACGAGTGACACTGTCCGCAGGGTGTGATTGCGCCTGCGATCACACGTTGGCCAACGGAGTAGCCGGTCACGGCTGCACCAAGCTCTTCAACGACACCGACGGGCTCGTGCCCGATTGTCAGCCCACGCACAACGGGATATTCCCCTTTAAGAATATGCACGTCGGTACCGCAGATTGTTGTCGTCGTTACACGGATCAACGCGTCACGCGGACCGACCTGTGGGATTGGCTTGTCTGTTAGAACGATACGACCAGGTTCGACAAAGACTGCGGCTTTCATGGATCGTGTCTCCAGATCAGGTGATGCGGTAAAGTGTCTTCTGAACATCCAGTGAGCAGATCATTCGTGAGAGGTCATTGCGGTTCCGATTTCTTCGAAGAGTTCGACCCAAGATAGCCAGATCTGGTCCTCAATCGTTGCCGTACCCGACTTTCTGCGTGCATCCAGATCTTTTGGAGAGTGGTCAGGCCAGTGACCAATCCAGCCTTGGGAATATTCCCGGCTCTTGAGCAGGAATTCTCGTTCATCGTCTTGGCTACACGTTAAAGGAAAGGTTTCTCCAATCACAATTGGCTTGCCCCAGTCAAATTTCTTCAACAGAGCGATTTCCTCGTCCACTTTTCCCGATTTGGGATACAGGTGGGGTGAAACAAAATCGAGATACTCAGATGCCGCTTTATAAGCCCCGGGGAACGGCAACATCCCCATGGTGATGAGACGTGTCGGGTCGTGGCGACGAATGGAGGCCACCATCAGCTGCGTCCACTCGCGATAAATCGCGTCGCCGTTTCGGTCACCCGGAGTGAGGCTTAAACGCTGACAAAACTCGACGTCTCCCATACGGCCCATATACCACCCCTCTTCCGGTTTCCCCGCAGCGCCCGGTTCGTTCACCAGATCATATGCAAACACGGCGGGGCTGGAGGCACAGGCACGAGCGATCGATTCCCAGAAAAAGGCCTGTGTCTTCCAGCGATCTGCCTCTGATAGCTTGTCATACCATACTGGCCGGTCCTTGATCCGGTAGTTCGCCAGTCCCGTAATTTTGAGATGGATCCCCGATTGCTGGGCAATGTCGAGCAACTGCTTGATTCCGTCGATGCCCTGCTGATCCACGTCACTCGGGCCCCGCAGGAGACGGGGCAGTTCGGGGTGGATCCGGGCGACATTCGTTCCAGCCGCTTTCATTTCGGCGAATTCGCGCTTCACTCGCTCGGGATCTTTCGAAAGCCGCTCAAGAATGTCAGCGGAAGCGTAATTGTGGCCCCAAGGAATGAATTTCTTTCCAGAGGGGTGCATCACGAAGCCCTTCAGATCGTTGGCGACTTTGACTGTCTCCATCGTGGTCGTCGGTGTTTGCTGTCCATTGTTCTCAATAGAATCTCCCTGCTCCGCTCGCGCGACGCAGAACTCACTTGAGAGAAGAACCAAAAGAATCGGAATGACGGCCTGATGGATTCTGATCATGGAATGACCCCGGCAAAATGAAATCAGCGTGGTCGCCTTGTGAACGCGCAAGGCATGATTTCAAGCTAACACGATCTCGAGCAAGCTGCCATCAATTCCGATTTGTTGTCCTCACTCGTCGAACGGTCCAAGTGCACAACTGCGCCGCGACTCCTCATGCTGGTTATTCTGACCTCGTGGGAGCATTGGCTGAATTTGATCAGCGTGTCTAGATCTCGATCAGCTCGACTCGCAAACTGCCACGTACACAATGCACGTTATGGACCCGGGTTATTCGCGCTTACTGGATTAGACAGCGGTGCCCAGCGGGTCGATTACCGTTGGGGCAACATCAGATTTTGGGAGGGATCTGGTTCTAAATAAGCTGAAAGCTTTTGCACCTGGATCGGTCTTCATGTTTCGGACCCGACTTTTGCAGTTAGTCGATCCTGGAGTACTGCAGCATGCGAACTTCGATGCGCCTGATTCGACGGAAGAGGTACCTCAATATGGCGAAGCGACAGGGCAAATCAAAGGCAAGCGGGCAACGGGCGAGCTGGAAAGGGCAGCTCAGTTTTGGTCTGGTCTCGTTCCCCGTAGAGGCGTTCAACGCGCTGAATCGGCAGGATAGCGACATTCACTTCCACCAGCTTCACGCGAAGTGTCATCGTCGGATTCAATACGAAAAAGTCTGTCCAGTTCATGGCCCGGTGAAGGGAGACGAGATCGTTAAGGGTTACGAGGTATCCAGAGGAAAGTATGTTGAGTTCGACCCGGATGAACTGAGTGCGCTGCGGACTGAACGAGAAAAAGGCCTGCAGGTTGATGCCTTTCTTTCGCCTGAAACGATTGATCCCCTCTATTTTGACGGCCGGAAGTACTACGTGCTTCCTGCCGGGAAATCGTCAGAGAAAGCTTACGATGTGGTCTTGAAAGCCATGGAACTCGAAGAACAATACGGCGTCGGTCGGATTGTCATGTCGGGTAAAGACCAGATCGTGCTTCTGCGACCAATGCGCGGAGTGCTGCAGATGGCTATGCTGAATTACTCTGCAGAAATTCTGGATCCAAAATCTCGAAAGGCATCGGTTTTGAACGGTTCGAAAGAGCTGAAGATGGCTCGGTCGATCGTCCGTCAGTGGGCGGATCCCGACTTTGATTTCAATCAGTACCAAGACAACTATCGTGAACGGGTCGAGGATCTGATTGAATCAAAAATGAAAGACCACCATGTCGAAGAACCAATTGCGGATGAAGACGAACCTGTGACGCTCAACCTGATGGAAGCGCTGCAGAAAAGTCTTGCGCAGACTGGTAAACGCAAACAGACTCCCACTCGGAAAACGCGGAAAACACGTTCCGCGTAAAGCCTACGTGAATATATCCCGGGGCGAGGTCCTGAACGAGATGTCCACGCCAGGGGTAGGGATGTCTAAGGGAGATATCTGTAACCAACCAGCCCCCGTCATCACGCCGCGACGGGCTCAACACGGAGATTCATCCTGATTGGTCCTCGTTGGTCCGGTAGTTGCTGTGACACCTCGATGTTGCGTCGAGATATCCTGACGGTTTTCGGAGGAAGAACGATGAGTAGCAAAAAGAGCAGCTGGAAAATGGAACGGGCCAGCGTCCATCGAAAAGGAGCTGCGAGGGCCAAGTCGAACAAGTTCTCCAAGAGCGACAAAAGCGAACGACCTGCGCCGCATAGCCGAGCAAAAGTTTGGGTCGGTTCCTACACTCGCAAAGATGGCCGCCACGTAGAAGGCCATTTCCGCCGGGTCTCCTGAATGGATGAAAAAGACCCACCCGGTAAAAATGAGGGCGTCGCAAAGCTCTTGAATGGCGAAGGCTCGAATCTGCAAATGCCTTGGCACAACGCGTGCGACTTGAACGTACACAGGAGCTGAGCCAGCTCTTAGGGGCCGCGGCACTGCTTTAACTGCGCGCTTGCGTTCCGTGATGCGCTTCAGTGGAGTGCTCGGCTTCACGTCGACAACCTTGACATTCTGCCAGGAATTTCAGCTTCACCTCCGCGCCCAATTCCTCCGCCCCTCTGCCGCCGGTCTGGCTCAACGGTAGGCCGTGATTCGAAGTCTATCAGCCCCGTCGCTGCTCCGCATACACTCATCATGCTGCGGGGCTTTCGTCGATGAGTTGCCCTAAGTGTGCTCCGAAGCGCGACGCTTCAATCTCTTTCGTTTGTGGGTTCTGTCCCTTCGACTTGGTCAGAGCCTACTGCGGTGGCTAGGGCGGCTGAACTTCCGCACATTGATGATCGCGCTGCAAATCCTCGTTTCGCCGCACCTGTTTTCTTGCGACAGAAGAAACATTGCGTAGCGACTGCTCGCGCGTCCCACAAGAGGGAATCTTTGAACCGGTGGTCACCTGAGCGTGGTCTGAGTGGTCGCCCTCTGCCGGAGTTCATCGGGGTATCCTGCGTTCTTTGCGGGCGGTCCTTCAGGTCTCTCTTTCCAAAATTCGAGGCTTCCGCAATAGTGTCGTTTTGCGACGTCCTGTATCGGAATTTACACCTCTCCACTCGTTTTGTTTACTCGAAGAATGGTCGTGGGATGACTACGTCTCCTGAATTACCAGAACAGCCTGCGCCTCCTGAACAAGGTGATTCGTCGACAGCGGCGGGAGATTCATCGCTCCAGGCTGTCGGGGGTGAGCACACTACGGTTGGGCTAGGCTCACGTGAATTCCTGTGTCTGTTGCTCGTCCAGTTTCTGACGGTTCTGAACGATCACACCTTTCGTTGGCTGGTGATACCGATCGCGAAACCGAAGCTGGGGGCTGCTGCTGCCATTTCTCTCGGATTGGCCGCATTCACGGTCCCATTTATCGTCTTCTCGAGCCCTGCTGGATTTCTGGCGGACCGCTTTTCGAAAGCATGGGTGATCCGCTGTTGCAAGGCTGCCGAGATCATCGTGATGGCCTTGGGTTTTGTCGCCCTCATGTGGGTAAACATGTCGCTGCTGATTGCTGTCGTCTTTTTGACGGGGGTTCTCGCGGCGCTGTTTTCTCCGTCGAAATCCGGCTCGGTCCCGGAGTTAGTTCACCCCCCTCTGCTCTCAAAAGCGAACGGTCTGCTGGGACTGGTTACTGTGATGCCGGCAGCGCTGGGGTGTCTCGTAGGGAATATTCTCGCCTCGTACGCTCAACCGACACCCGAAGACGCTATCACAGTCAAATCGCTGATGCCGTCACTGGTGCTCATTCTAGGGACCGCAGTCGCAGGATGGGGGATTAGCTTTGGTCTGCGTCACATCGGCGCAGCTGACAAGTCCCGTTCCTTCACCTGGAATCTGTTCTCGGAAACCGCCGCCTCACTGCGGGTGCTGAAGTCCAGCACGTCGCTGTTCCGGACCGGCATCGGCATCGCGTTTTTCTGGATTCTGGCTTCTTTAGCACAGATGAACATGGATCAACTCGGGACGAAAGATCTGGAATTATCTCAGCGGCAGATTGGCATTCTCGGGTTATCGCTGGTGATGGGACTGGGGCTTGGCAGTGTCGTGGCGGGGCTTTGGTCGGGCGGTCGCGTGGAACTCGGGATCGTCCCGCTGGGGGCACTCGGAATGTCGTTCTGGTCAGTGATGCTGTGTCTAACCGGATGGTTCGGTCACGCGAACCCAGGCTGGTCACTAATTGTTGTCTGTGTCTCACTGTTCTTTCTCGGGGCCAGCGCCGGATTGTTCGATGTTCCTCTGGAGTCATTTCTGCAGCAGGAGAGTGAGCCTCGATATCTGGGGCAGGTCATCGGTGCGACGAACTTCCTTGCTTTCAGCGGGATCTTGCTGATCTCGGGCCTGTACTATTTGATGATTGATCGGATGGGCATTTCGCCAAGTACGATCTTCCTGATGGTGGGAGTGGGGACAATTCCCGTTGCGTTGTACGTTATCGTATTGCTTCCCCAGGCCGCGATCCGATTCGTATTCTGGCTGGTCGTCAAGCTGTTCTACAGGGTGCGGCCGCATGGGCTTACGAATATCCCGCAGACAGGTGGGGCATTGCTGACCCCCAATCACATCAGCTTTGTTGACGGGCTCTTACTTCTGATCACTGTGCCGCGGCCTGTCCGTTTTATTATCTACGCCGATTTCGTCTATAACCCCAGGTTGAACTGGCTGGCAAAGATTTTCGATGCCATTCCCATTAAGGCCGATGGGGGGCCGAAGACGTTAATTCAATCCCTGCGAACCGCAAGTGAGGCGCTACAGAACGGAGAGCTGGTCTGCATCTTTCCGGAAGGGGGACTGACTCGAACGGGGCATACTCAGCCATTCCAGCCAGGGATGCTGCGAATTCTCAAAGGGACTGACGCCCCGGTCATCCCCGTTTACTTGCACGGTTTGTGGGGCAGCTTTTTCAGCCATCGAGGGGGAAAGATCTTCCGAAAGTGGCCTCAGAAATGGCGACATCCGGTTTCGATCTTTTTTGGTGAGCCACTTCACCAACCGCAATCTGTGTTTGACGTACAGGACCGTGTTCAACAACTGGGAGCTGCTGCCGTGGAGACGAGTAGAACGCACGAATTGACCCCCGCTCGCATTTTTATCCGCTCAATGAAGAAGTCACTGGGGCAGGTTCGGATCGCTGATTCCAGTGGCGTCGAGTTGACGGGGGGAAAACTGCTGACGTCAGTGCTGGCGATGAGGCGTGTGTTGCTGCGTGAGGTTATCGGAGTTGACGAACAGAACGTCGGTATCCTGCTTCCTGCAACGGCGGCTTCGGCGATCATCAACCTGTCCGTGGCCCTGGCGGGCAGGACGGCAGTCAATTTGAACTTTACGACGACCGAAGCGGATATGCGTCACTGCATCAAGGAGGCCAAGGTGAGGCACATTCTCACCAGCCGGAAGTTGCTTGAGAAAAAGCCACTTGATCTGGGTGTCGAGTTCGTTTTCCTTGAAGACCTCAAGGCGAAGGTGACCAACTTTGACAAGCTCGCTGCGGCCGTCGGAGCGTACGCGGTTCCTGCTGCTGTTCTCGAGCGATCGCTGGGACTGACACGCGTTCGTCCGACTGACGTCATCGCGATCATTTTCACGTCAGGTTCTACTGGTGAGCCAAAAGGCGTGATGCTGTCAAATCACAATGTCAGTGCGACGGTCGAGGCGGCGGATCAGGTCTTCAACATCACGAAGAAGGACTGCATCCTGGGAATTCTGCCGCTATTCCACTGTTTCGGCTATGTGGCTGCATTCTGGCTGCCGCTGTGCGTGAAGGCGAAGGTCGTCTTTCACTTCAATCCACTGGACGCACGCTTGATCGGAGAGCTGGCTCAACAACACAAGGCAACGATTCTGTTTGGAACTCCGACCTTCCTGCGAGGGTTTCTTAAGAGATGTGACAAAGAGCAATTCAGTTCGATCGACCTGGTCGTCGTCGGTGCAGAGAAACTACCCCTGGACCTGGCTGAACAGTTCCGAGAGAAATTCGGGATCATGCCGTCCGAAGGCTACGGAACAACTGAAACATCCGGTCCCGCCTGCGTCAACGTGGCCGACCATCGCTGCGAGAAAGTCACTCAGAAAGGTACCAAACTCGGGACCGTCGGACGTCCCCTTCCTGGCATTGTGGCCAGATCCATCGACCCCGACACCAAACAGCCACTTCCGGTCGGCAAGGAAGGAATTATCTGCATCAAGGGCTCGAACATCATGCTCGGCTACTTGAACCATCCCGAGAAGACGGCCGTCGTTCTGAAGGATGGTTGGTACGAAACGGGGGACATGGGGCTGGTGGATGAGGAAGGGTTTGTGAAGATCACCGGTCGACTCAGCCGCTTCTCAAAGATCGGTGGTGAGATGGTTCCTCATCTGCGCATCGAAGAATCGCTGCTGAAGATTTGTGAAGACCCGACCAGTACTGAACCCGGAATTCCTCTGGCTGTGACAGCCGTGCCCGACCCCAAGAAGGGTGAACGACTGATTGTGCTTCATCGGGCACTGTCGAAACCAGTCAGGCAGATCATTGATGAACTCGCAGCGACAGGTCTGCCGACGTTGTGGATACCCGGCAGTGACGGTTTTATCGAAGTGCCCGAGATTCCCATTCTCGGTACGGGAAAACTGGATTTGAAGGGAATCAAGCAGGCCGCACTTGCTGCGTGCGAGAAGTCAGCCATTGCGAAGGCCAACTCCCGTTGAAGTATAACCGATCACGGCGGACGAGCCTGGGTTGCTCTGTCGATTCGTACGAAAGCTGCGAAGCGGCAGAGCAATGAGGCTCGGCAAGCCAAGTGCGGGCAGCCGGAGTTTGTGACGGACCGAGGACAGAAGACGGTTGTGAGTTTTCGAGATTTTGTCGGAACCCCATGGCCGGTTCGGGTGGGAAGGATTGTGCAGTCAGAACATGCTTGAATGGCTTAAACATGCCTTTGCGGTCAACCCCACCGGCCCGGTGCAGCCGACATTGTCCCAACAAGCTGCCATTGATGCGGTCTGCAGAGAGATCATTCGGCGCCACATGACGTTACCCGCCCAGATGATGCTCGAGTCATCTGCGCCGCTCAATTTTGTGACCGGACAGTTACTTCGAATGGTCGAGCCGTTTCTGGGACTGATTCTCGATGGGGCCAGTATTCGGGACTTTGCATCGTTTCTGGAACAGCGAGGATCATTGGAGTACATTTCCAGGCGGCTGCAGGAATTGCAGGAGCAGGGAAAGTAGGCTTGTTTTCTGGGTAAACCCAGACTTGCCGGGATTGTACGCAGGCACGACAGGGGCAATCTGGTTGAGAAGGTTAGTGAGAGGCATCACTGGATGCATCTGGTGATGCATCTGGAAACTGTATCGGACGAGCGACTCTGATTGCACATTGCACGTCGTAACAAACGGCAGCCCTGGTGTAATTTGTCTTAAGGGTAATTCGGGCACGTCGCCCGGAATTCGCGGCGATTGGTATCCTTCCCCCGATCTAGAAAATTGGCGGCTGAATGACCTCAACTGATAACGAGCATCTTCCTGCGGCATCTCGGGTCACTGATCCTGCTTCGTTACAGGTGATACTTGCCACTGATTGTGGCAGCACGACGACGAAAGCGATCCTGATTGAAAAGATCGACGGGGTCTACCGTCAGACGTTTCGGGGTGAGGCCCCAACGACGGTGGAAGAGCCGACGGCCGACGTAACATTAGGCGTCATCAATGCTGCCACTGAAGTGGGAGAACTGGCGGGACGCCGGCTGGTGGACGAGCATGGGCAGATTATTCGACCCGCTCGCGGAAATGAAGGTTGTGATATCTATATCTCGACCTCCAGTGCCGGAGGCGGACTGCAGATGCTGGTGGCTGGAGTTGTTCGCGAGATGACTTCTGCAAGTGCCGAACGGGCGGCGCTGGGTGCCGGGGCGATCGTGATGGAGACCTTGTCCTCTAACGACAAACGTCGCCCATTCGAGCAAATTCAGCGAATCCGTGAACTGCGGCCAGACATGATACTGCTGGCGGGGGGGACGGACGGGGGTACAAAATCCCATGTTGTTCAACTCGCGGAACTCATCGCACCGGCGAAACCTCAGCCCCGTTTTGGCGGGCAGTATAAGATGCCCCTCATCTACGCCGGTAATCAGGATGCGGCTCCTCTTGTCAAAGACGTGCTGGGTGACTCAGTCGAGTTATCGGTCGTACCTAATGTGCGACCAGTGCTGGAGCGTGAGGAGTTGGGGCCTGCTCGCGATCGCGTTCATGAGCTGTTCCTGGAACACGTGATGGCTCACGCACCTGGTTACGACAAACTGATTAATTGGGCCGATGCTCCGATTATGCCGACACCCGGGGCCGTCGGCGACATCCTGCAGATGATCGCTGATACACACGGCATCAATGCAGTTGGGGTCGACATTGGTGGTGCCACGACGGATGTCTTCTCGGTTTTCAGTGGGACATTCAACAGAACGGTCAGCGCGAACCTGGGAATGAGCTATTCCATTTCGAATGTTCTGGCGGAAGCGACACTTCCCAGAATATTGCGGTGGATTCCGTTTGAGTGCGACGAGCGTGAACTGAGAAATCGTGTCAAAAACAAGATGATTCGTCCGACGACGATTCCACAAACTCAGGAAGCTCTGATCTTTGAGCAGGCGGTTGCACGGGAAGCCCTGCGGCTGTCTTATTTGCAGCATCAGCAGTTTGCGACGACGCTGAGCGGAGTGCAGCAGCAGCGTTCGATCGGAGACGCATTCGTTCAGCAGCGTGGTCCGCGGTCCATCGTCGATAACATGCGGCTGGATTTGCTTGTCGCCTCGGGAGGTGTGTTGTCCCATGCACCCCGGATGGAGCAAACGGCGATGATGCTGATTGACGCATTCGAACCCGAAGGGATTACTCGACTGGCCAAGGACAGTATCTTCATGATGCCGCACCTCGGGGTGCTGTCGTCAGTTCACTTGAAAGCCGCGCTAGAAGTTTTCGAACGGGACTGCCTTGTGTATCTGGGAACGTGCATTGCGCCGAAGGTGAAGGGAAAACCAGGCAAGCCGGTCTGTAAGTACTCATTTCAAGGGGATGGCCTGTCACGAACAGGGGAACTGCAGTTCGGCGAACTGATCCAGTTGCCTCTGGCAGTGGGACAAATTGCCGAGGTCACTCTTTCACCGATCGCAGATACTGACGTGGGGAATGGGCCTGGCAAGAGTCGCACTGCGACTGTGCATGGAGGCACCGTAGGAGTGATTCTGGATGGGCGGGGGAGGCCTCTGGAATTGCCGATTGACCGGGCGCTCTGCCGGGCCACGGTCGAAAAATGGAACCTGTCTGTGGGAATGTATTCGTGAGATCGTTGGCTTGTGTCGGACGCATGGCAACTTATCAATTTGTGGCCGTGGTGAGTTTGACGAGGCGCCGACGAAGCTGGACACTGTATAGAATAGCACCCGGGCGAATTGTTTGACTTGGAGAGATTTGAGTGGCCGACGAACTGCATTTGATTGCGGCGCTGGAACGAAATATTGCGTCTGCCATTTTGGGCAAACCTGAAGCGATTCACCTTTCGCTCGTTGCCTTGCTGTCGGGAGGACACCTGCTGGTGGAAGACGCCCCCGGCGTCGGAAAAACTTCGTTGGCCAAAGCGATCGCCCGCAGCCTGGCCTGCGATTTCAAACGGCTGCAGTTTACCCCTGATATGCTGCCCAGTGATATCCTCGGTTCTAATGTCTTCCTGCCGAATCGTGGCGAATTCGAGTTCCGGCCGGGCCCCATCTTTACCAATGTGTTGCTGGCCGATGAAATCAATCGAACGACGCCACGAACGCAAAGTGCCCTGCTCGAAGCGATGAGCGAAGGGCAAGTGACAATTGAGGGTAAGACACATACTTTGCCAGATCCATTCTTTGTTCTCGCGACGCAAAACCCCTTCGAGTTCGAAGGGACCTATCCGTTGCCGGAAAATCAGCTTGACCGCTTCATGATCTGCATCGAGATTGGCTACCCTTCTCGCGAGATCGAGAAGAACGTGCTGATCAATCACCGGGAAGGAGAACCGGGTGAAAAACTGGGTTCGGTCATTACGACGGAGCAGCTTCGTCGACTGCAGTCCGCCGCTCGCGCTGTGAAAGTCGAAGATTCCCTGAATGACTACATCCTCGAAATCGTGGATGCAACGAGAAACCACGAGCAACTTCATCTGGGCGTCAGTACGCGAGGGGCGATCACTCTCTATCGGGCTGTCCAGGGACTGGCCCTGATCGAAGGTCGCCAGTACGCCGTCACTGACGACATCAAGAGACTCGTCCTTCCCGTTCTTGCTCATCGAATTGTGGTCAAAGGTATCCTGCACGAAGGCCGGCGGGACCGAGCAAATTCCGTCCTTAAGCAGATTCTCAGCAAGATACCTGTGCCGAATTGAGTCCGTGAAGTACTGCCTCCGGGTGGAACGCTCACGCGGGGGAACCTTCTCCGGTTGACTCGATTTCCAGTTCTGGTAAAGCGACCTTGGCATCATCTCTGTTGAAGACCACGGGGATAATCTCTTTCGAGATGGCGGCATCGTAAACCAGGCCAAGGTATTTATGTGCGGGCGTTGAGATCCTCAGGATCCAGCGGAATAACCAGAGTCTGAGTTGCTGGAGCAGCCCCAGGTCCTGCCCGGCGATGACGTCTTCTTCACCCACTTCGATGATCCAGCGGTCGGCGGCAATCCTGATCTGCTTCGCGGACTGCAGTTCCCGCAAGGTTTCGCGAACAGACGGCTGTTCCAGATATCCAAAGGTTGCGACGACAGAGTCGATGTCATGTCCCAGGTGAAAGACTTCATAACGCGACGGGGTCACCTTCGCGTAAGGCTGTGAAATCTGCCTTACGTGCAGGAAAACAATGTAAGAAGGTAAGACGCCATACTTCTTCAGGAAGACGCGCAGCACGATCGGCACGTAGTCGTCGATACCTCGGATGGGTCTGGAGCAAAGGAACACTGCGGCACGATCGCTCTCGACAATCTTGCGGCGGCCTTGAACCAGTTTTCGAGCATAGGGAAGATTTTCCTGCATCGTAAGTTCGAGGTCATCGAGCATATCTCGCAGAGCGATCAACCAGTCGAGCTTCTTTCCTTCGCGAACTCCAAAGCGGTAGAAGGCAGAACTCAACTGCGACCTGCCCCACTGCCACGTAAGCATGATAGTGGTGAGAGCGATTGCAATCAGAACCGGGAAGTATCCACCGTGAATGATCTTGAGCAGATTGCTGGTAAAGAATGTCAGGTCGACGAGCAGGATGGGTAAGCAAACCAGGATGCTCAGCCAGATTGGCCATCTCCACCGATAGAAGGTTACGTATCCGAAGAAGAGCGTGGTGATGACCATCGTCGCTGTGACGGCAATTCCGTACGCGGCGGCAAGATTTCCAGCACTTCTAAATGACAGCGTCACTGCTACACAACCTGCGAACATCAGCCAGTTGACGGCAGGGAGGTAAACCTGTCCTTCCGCTTCGTGGCTGGTGTACCGGACGTCGCAGCGCGGCATGAATCCGAGTTCAATCGCTTGCTTGGTGATGGAAAAGAGGCCTGTGATTAACGCCTGCGATGCTATGAACGCAGCGATTGCTGACAGAAACAGATCAATCACGAGCATCACATAGTTGGTCGTGTCGTCACCAAATTTGGGCGTCAATGCGTAGAAGCAGTTGCCTCGCGGAGGTACCCCTTCCTGCAGGATATACGCAGCCTGTCCTGCGTAGTTCAGCAGTAGGCAAGGCAACACAAAAACAAGCCAGGAGATCATCACGGGGTATCGCCCGGACAACGCTGGAGGCAGACTTTCGCTGACCGACGAAGGTTCGTGGTTCGTCACTGCGAAGTGGCCGATGTCCACGAACTTCGCTTCTCCTCCCGTGATGGCGAGAACGACGACGCCGAGAAGGACGAACGCTCCGGCGCTGGGGAAGCTCATCAGAAACTGCAGAGCAAACCAGGGATTCACCGCTTCAAAAATGTCTGGTCGTCGAATGATCCATGGGAGCCCTTTCAGTGCGATCCAGGGAAACCAGACGAGAAGCATGAACCAGCCGAAGAAGCCACCGATCTTGCTTGTACCTCGCCACTGCACTTTGAACATCACGAACAGACAACACAGTGTTGCAATGATCGCGGGAGTTTCTCCCAGGGGTTCGAATGCGCCGAGCATGCTGATCGAGGGAGTGATGATGCCATCCGATGCCAGCAGACCTGCCGCGGCTACCACGAGATAGCTCAGCACCGTAATTCCTACGACACGACCCGTATATCCCTGCAGCAGGCTCCAGAGAGCGAATGTGCCCCCTTCCCCGCGATCATCGGCTCGCATGACGAGCAGGTCATATTTGATGGTGACAAACATCAGTGCCCAGAAAACCAGGCTCAGTCCTCCCAGGACTTCGTTGCGGTTGAGGAGATCGGCCCCGCCGCCGAGCAACAGGGCGTTCAATTCGTTGTGAGGCAAATGATGGTTTTTCAGTCGTACGGTCTCACGAGTGATTTCCATCGTCGTGTAGAGCACCGAAGTGCCGATGTCGCCGTATACGGTACCTGTTGCTTCACGGATCCTGACCCACAGGCTTCTCGGACGGGGGCTCTCAGTGGGGAGGGGAGTCGGTTCGGCTGTATGGTCAGATTCGTCGGCAGCACCGTCGGTCGAACTGGTTTCAGTGTGGCTCATTAATTTTTCCAGGACGTATCATCGTGCGATATGCGGCGAAGCAACGAAAAAGTTCGCTGCAGTTGTGTATTGTGTCTTATAATCAGCAACACGGTTGCGGCACTGCGTTCATGGCTGAACAATTGGCCCCACGATTTGTGGTTTCGAATGGCCAGAGAACGTCTCGTTTGAGTCTCGTGGGCGAGCTGATCCCTGGGACCTACTGCCGCAAAAGAGCGGAAGTTGAGCTAATTCAGTCGGGGTTTGAAGATCGCGCGATCCCCATGGGAGACCGTTCACGAAGTGGGCTGAGAGGGCGGTTACGGGATTGGCAATCCTCGGCGGCATCTCGCACCAACTTGAAATGGACATATCGGACTCACAGGAGACTCGGCGACATCCATCTTCACACCCGATTCGAGTGTCGATGCCGCACCTCGGTGACTAAGTCGGACGGGAGAAAGCTCCGACACGAATTGCATCACACAGGGCACCAGGATCATACGCGAAAAAATTGTCCAGCTGAACAGTGCAGGTGCCAAGAATGTGCGGCAACTTAGGTCGAATCCGGATTGGCACTTTCCAGAACCTTCACGCCCTGTCGAGATGATTGTTGTCGCCTCAGGATGAGCAACAGATTCAATGAATCAATTCCTCTGGGAAATGGTGAGCGCTCGCACGAGCGTGACGATCACGAGCATCAACGCCACGGCTCCTAGAGATCAAGCGATCACATTTCACCGGCAGGATTCGAACGTATGGGCAGACGGTATCGTTCCCGGGATTGATATTTGCGAAGGCGTTCTTCCCAGTCGAGTCGCAATGTTTCGTCGGACACTTTGAGCGCAGCCTCCTGATGTTGAATCGCCTGATCGAAATCTCCCAGTTCTGCATAGACAGCAGCGAGGGCGGCGAGTGCGCGTCCGTGTGGCTGCTGCGTGAGTCGCACATTCATTTCGGCGCTCTGTCTCGCTGAATCAAGGTTACGAAGCGAGTCGTCTGGACCGATGGCGAGAATCTCGACATACCGAGAAAGGGCATCCGGGATGTCGCGCGGCTCGCTGAGGACGATTTTGAACTGCTCGGCCGCCGCCTTGTAATCGCGGAGATGATCAAAAAAGACGAGTGCTTTCCAGTAACTGAATCCATTGATCCTGGGCCATTTGGCCAGGGCTTCATCGGCCAATGCAAGGACAGCCTCATCCTTGCCTTGCTCAAAGCGGACACTGCAAAGCCCAAGCAATGCGGCCGCGTCTTCTGAATCATCGGCGTAGCGGTTTTCCCAGTATGCGACTCGTTGTTCGAGTGAGACCTCAGGAAGAGGTGGAGATCCCGTATCCAGTCTGCGAACCTGAAGTTGACTCCACTCCATCGCGCCGTTTGACAACCTTCGGGCACGAGAGCTCAAGGGGCTATTTTCACCGAGGCATAGCCAACCATCGGGAGGTAATTCTTCGGGCAGATTGATTGAGAGTAAGACTTCGTCATCGACGCGGTATTCAGCCACCTTGGGCCAAAGTTTGACTCGGAGATGATGCGACTTTGTTGAGCTGAGTGGAAACATTCCAATTCGGGGGGTAGACCCCACGACGATCTGTGCATAATCGTGCCGAAGCCTTTCTGTCGAGGGGTACGTCGCAAATTTTGAAGGCTTGATCGTGAAGTGCGGTAAGAGCGATGAGTACAAGTCAGTCTCGCTTTTCATCCCCTCCCGGGACCACCCCACACCTGCGTCAGACGGATAGGGCTCTGGCTCCAAAATTTCAAGGCGTCCTTCAAACTCCAGAGGTGGACGGAAACTGGCCAGGGGACGCAGGCTTATCTGGCCCGTCATACTCCACCTTCCGGAAAGCATCACGTGGTTCTCCTCGGTGACAGTATAATTATCACAATAGGGTTCCCATCCGCTGAGCTGTGAATCAATTGTCAGAGGCACCAATTCTCCGGAGGAGAACTGTCGCAACTGCTTGAGGATGGTCTCGGCGTGGCGAAAGTAGTCCGCTGCGGCGGGATTCTGTTGGAATGCGCTGTCTCTCAGTTCTTTGTACTGGCTTTCCAGTTCCGCAATCGATTCGGGTCCATTTGATGCTTCGAAGGGTGTCCGCAGCTTCTCGTCAAAATCCAGAATCGGTTTCAGCAACTCGCCTTGTGCAGCCCTGAGTCTCGCTGTGAGATAACGACCCGGTCGTGACTCTTCCTGCAACAAGGTCCAGTTGATGCCTTCAAGAACCGCAGGAATATAGTCCGCTGCCAGTTCGAAAAGTTTGCAATCTTCCAGCTGCAAGATGATCAAAGCGGAGTAGTTAGTGAATGTGTCTCGAAGGACTTCTTGTGGATGTTCCTTATGATAAGTGTTGCGCGCTGCGACCAGGTGGTGCAGTAGTTTTATTGCTTCCGGGTGTTCCTTGAGAGACCAATCTTCCAATTTCGAAAGATCTGTCAGGACGTTAATGACAAAGAAGGGAACAAATGTCTGGAAGCGATCAGTGTTGACGCAGTTATTCGCAAACAGGAGCATGCTCTCGTAGCGACCACCCCATCGAGGATGTAATGAGTTCAAAAGCGATTCGTATGCGGGGTAGTAGTCGAATCTCGCCTCAATCGACTGGAGAAACCAAAAGTATGGGGTGTCTCCCGGAAGTGTTTTTGACCTGGAGATAGCGACCAGAGACTGTGGGGCATATGGCAATTCAGGATGCAAGTGCCACGCGTACTTCAGGTGGTCTACGGCTTTTCTGTGCAGGACGACAGATTTCGAATCGGGATCGATGCCTGACTCGATGTATTCACCTTGCATCAAGTGAAGTGCTCGGGTGGCGAAGTACTGGCCCGTCAGCAGGTGAACGACGTAGGGATGGATCTTCTTCGATTGAAGAACTCCCCCCAGAAGCATTTCACGCCGTTCCAGGGATGCATTGTCCCACAAATTGATCAGGCGATGGCAAACAGATTCCAGAAACTCCGGATTGGCCGCATCTTCTTCCAACCACTGAACGATCGCTGCTACGGCGTGTTGCCAGCGATTGGTTGAATTGGCGATGTCGGTCGGCTCTGCGGCGTCATGCAGCAGACACCTCGCATAGACCTGCACGGTTTTGAGATAATCTGTCGAAGGAAGCTCACTGACAACCTCGTTCCAGATCCGTTCGGATTCAAGTTTGTCGCCTTTCGCAACCCATTTCACACAAGCATAGTAAGTACGAAGTAACGGGTCGGCGGCTCCAGCATCAATAGCTGCCTGGCCTAACTTCAGTAGATCTTTATAGTCGACATTCTCTTCATGAAATCCGCCAGTGGCGCGTACATACGCCTCTACAAAGACTTCTCCGGCGAGCCGGGCGACATCAGCATCCTTGGTGATTCTGCGATAAGAGTCGAGTTCGCGTAATCGGTATCGCAGATAATCCTTTTTAAAGTCTGCCGTCGTACGCATGTTGACCTTCATCGGGACGATGAGATCTGGCCAGACGATCTCCTTTCTGCGTTTTTCGAGGAGGTCATCGACGGCGGGTCTGGCTGCAATTGCATCGGCCAACGGTTGAACGCTCAATGCATCAATCGAGACACCGAATTGAATGCCGTCGACTTCAATCGGGGGTGGCGTGAATTTCAGCCGCTCTTGCTCGAGAGTAATTCGTTGTTCCGCGAATTCGGCTTTTTTCTGGTACCACAACAACCATGCGAGTCCTGCCAGAACCAGGAGTAGTCCACAAACGCGCAAAGTGGTTCGCATGAAGAGTCTGCTCCGGGGAATGGACCTGACGCGATTTTTCATGTCAGCAATGTGAACTGAACCGAGATAATTCTCTCTCAAATCGTTCTGGCTAAAATCGACCGAGGTCGGAACGCGGCCGCGTATGGTCGTCGCTGGAGATCTCTTGAATAGACACACCAGCGGTGTGGCTTACTACAGCTTCCCCTCGTCGAGAGGGAAATCGGGATTCGCTGCTTCAATGATCGATTGCCGATCGGGGATACAGGTGAGCTGCCTGAGAATGAGACTTGGTACGTACACCGCCAGCGGGTCCAAAAACGAGAAAGACAGTGATTGCCGATACGCGACTGCGGGATCGCTTTCCTACGAAACGATCGCTCTGGAATTTACCAGAAGTGCGTTGGCATCATTGTCTGATCCAAAGTTCAAGAGTTGCGGGTCGAACTTCACTTCATGGCCGACTCGATAGGCGATGTTTCCCAAGTGACAGAGCGTGGCGGCTGCGTGTCCGATTTGCAGGTCGGCTGCAGGGGTTTGACGATTTCTCACGCAGTCGACGAAATTCCTGAGGTGGGCTGATTGCAAGTCAGAAGAATCCGCAGTCACGCTCTCAGCACAGTCGTAGACTTTCCAACCTCCCCGGTCAACAACCAGCGTTCCACGGTCGCCGTGGAAAGAGACACCCGAGCTTCTGCCTTCGATTCCATGTGATGACCAGAGTCGATGTTCCCACAGGATTGATTTCTGTTCGAATGCGTACTGCACAGACAGTGTGTCCGGTGTCTCCTGATCGTCATTGAACCCGTACTTCCCCCCTACGGCAGAAACCCGGTGCGGCAGATCGACATCCAGACCCCAGCGCGCCACATCCAGCATGTGAACTCCCCAATGCGCGAGTTCACCACCGCCGAAATCCCAGCACCAGCGCCAGTTGAAGTGGAACCGGTTTTGATTGAAGGGACGTTCGGGTGCTGGCCCCAACCACTGCGCGTAGTCGACATTCGAAGGTTGCTCGCAGTCCGGTTTGTGACCGATGGATTTTCTACGGTGAACGATCCAGGCTTTGGCCAGCTTGACGTGGCCCAGTCGTCCGCTGCGAAGGAAGTCGATCGCCGACAGGAAGTGAGCACCACTTCGCTGCTGCAGGCCGACTTGCACAACACGATTGAACCGTTGCGCCGCTGCCATCATCTCCGGCCCTTCGGCGATGAAATGCGTCGCGGGGCTTTCTACGTAGACGTCTTTTCCGGCCTGACAGGCGAGTGATGTCATCCTGGCGTGCCAGTGGTCGGGGGTGGCGATCACGACTGCGTCGATGCCGGGATCATCGAGAAGCCGACGAAAATCCCGTTCGATGGCGGGAGCTTTCTGTCCAGCGTCGACAACTGCATGGAGCGCGGGGGCAAACTGGGACTCATCGACGTCGCACAGGCTGCGGATCTCGACGTCCTGCAGGCGAGCTAACTCACCGGCCAACAGCTTTCCCTGATTTCGAACACCGATCACGCCAACTCGGACTCGGTCCTGGGCAGAAACGCTCGCGACTGCGGCAGAGGCAGTCGCTGTCAGTCCCACCACGCCGACCGCGACACCAGCCGCACGCTGAGCACTTCGACCCAGGAATTCCCGTCGATTTACTGCACTGCGTTGGGGGTTGTCGCTACTCATGGGAATTTCTGTCACTTTGTCCGAATCTGGACCGCCGCTGCCTCGCGGGAGCTGTCAAACGCATACCGGTGCAGGCCGACCCGCACCAGGAATTATGCGTTCCCACTCTCCTACTATATCCGATCCAGTGCGTCGACCCAACGACCAATCTCCTCTACGGCATGTTCTTCGGGATATTTCGCTCCAACGCCCTTCAACAGGGTAAAAGAGACGGGAAACTTCAATTTTCGCATTCCGTCGACGGAAGCTTTCACCTTGGAGAGGACTTTGTCGTCTTCGCCACAAAGGAAGAAAAACTGCTGACGATAGTCCGGTTCGTTATCGGATAATCTTCCGAGCAATGGGGCATCCGCGACGACCACGCCGCGAATGAGGTCTCTGTACTTTGTTCCTACCAGCCAGGCCATTCCTGACCCCGAACCAAACGAATGGAGCACGATCCGACTGGGGTCGATCGTATACTTTTCCCGGAAATGGGCGATCAAGGCGCGAATAAACTCTGCTTCACCGGGTTGCCACCCAGCGACCTTTTCTGATTTGGGTGCGATCAGGATCAGGCCGCGACGATCACAGATCGTCTTCCACATCTTGTAAACGGTCGCTTCCATGGGATCTCCCATCGGGTGAACCCAGACGACGAGACCATAAGGGTGGCCCGCTACGTAGTTCTCCGGAACGTAAGCCCAATAATCATGATCGTTACCTTCCAGCGTCGCAGTGAATTTGCCAGTTTTCGGTAGGACTTCCGGTTTCTTTTCGACATTGGCGTCTGGTTTGGCTTCCGATGGATCTGCGGGCTCCGCTTCCGGCGAGGCAGGTCCCAAAATCAATTCGGTGGCGAGCTCATCAACGACGGATTCCGGCAGCGAACCCAGTGTCACATCGACCGACGATTCTGTCCCGCTGCGGGTATACGTCACTTTGACGTGTTCACCGGAGCGATTCCTTCCGATCAGGTCTGCCAGTTGGCGCGCCTGTTGTACATCGACGTCGTTTATCTTCGTAATTCGATCACCGGGTGTTAGTCCCGCTAGGTGTGCCGGGCTGTCGGCGAAGACAAAGCGGACGCTGACTCCCGCTTGCGAAGCATCCAGGTTTTCTGCCTGTCGGACTGGCAAAATTCCCAGAAAGGGGACTTCGTAGGGAACAAGCTGACCAACGAGATCAATCTCGATAGGTACCTCGGTTTCCCCTCGAACCACGACCACTTTGACGGTGTCTCCGGCGTATTTTCGTCCCATCAGGTGCTTGAACTGTGCGACTCGATCGGTCTTTTCACCGTCTGCGGCGATGATACGGTCATTCGTTTTCAGCCCCGCCTTCTGGGCCGGTGAGTTGTACCGGACACGATCGACGATGACGGGAACATTCAATGCCTGTCCTCCCGCGAAGGTGATACCCATGAGGCCCGGTAACAGGTCGCTTCCCTGCTTCAGCCGATCAAGGGATTGGTAAACATCTTCGAGGGGAATCGCGAATCCGATTCCTCCGTCGTACCATTCGACACCTGCCGCTTCACCCCCTCCCATCGGCGAGAGTGGTGCGATCACTCCCAGAATCTGCCCCTGAACGTCCACCAATGCACCGCCGTAGTTGACCGGCGAAGTCTTGGCATCGGTCTGAATCGCCTTCCCCCAGACGCGGTTCAGCGCGCTGATGATTCCCACTGAAAGGTTAGGAGAGGAATTGTCCAGGGTTCGGCCCAACGCGAGTGCCCATTGGCCAACTTTCATCTGATTCTTGGGGGCGGCTTTTGCGGGAGTCAGGCCCTCTGCGTCGACCTTCAGCAGCGTCAGTAGTTTTGAACGGTCATTGGCAACCTGTTGGGCAGCGACGCGGCGTCCGTCGGGAAGCGTCACCAGGATAGAACTGGGCTTCGAGACAAAATTGAATGAGCTGGAGATGATGTAACCATCTGCAGAAACGACGACACCTGACGTAGGCCCATTTCCCAGCAGCATATCTTCAAGCTGCTCGAGTCCCCCGACGGTCTCGATCCGGACAATGCTGGGGGCAGCGAGAGCGGCTGCCTGTTTGAATGCAGTCTCTTCCAATGATTCCAGCGATTCCTCCGCAGCGATCAGGTTTGCAGTGATAGCGAAGAATCCCCAGAGGGCGAGCAGCATAAACTTCGGGCCGAGCCGCGAAAAACAGGCAGAATTCCCCCTGTGACACGTGGTGATTGCCAGTAATGATGTGTTCACGTTGACCAATCCTCGGTAAATCGCCACACGAACTGCGTGCGGAATCCATTTCGTGAATGCTGATAGCGCTGCTATGCAAGACGCTGGCGGATTCAGTTCAGACCTTGATGTCTGCAAAGTTCTCCATCGCGGAACCCGATCGGGTCGACTCGATCAAAACGTAGACAGCGTGTTCGACAATATCGTAACGATCTGGTCAAGATTTCGATGCGCCAGACCGGCACCTCCGAGTGGCGTAAAAAGACCGGACGGCGGAAAATTACGGTGGTTGATTGAACGCGGGTTGATTCTGGCTCGTGTCAGCGGACGGGAACGGAAGTTCTGATCGTCGCTCCGGGTGTCCACTCTCTGTGGCATCAGGTCAACCGGTCCAGTCCGTCGGCCCGCTGACAGAATTCGTCCAGAACCCCTTCCCCGGTCTCTTTGACAGTACCCGTTAACAGTCTCCAAACGTTCATATGCTCAAGTTTTTGATCATCAGGACCCGCAAGCAGGCAGACGATATCCTAGCTGAATAAAGATGTAATGGGGCGGCCTTCGGCAAGTCGGTTTGGGCGTCCCGTCAGGTCATGGAGTTCTGTTTCCGGATTCAGGCCAAATCGCCAGTAGATGGTTGCTGCGAGGTCCGCGGGGGTGACGGGATCACTCGCCGGAAATGCACCCAGCGAGTCACTGGCCCCATACACGGTACCTCCTCGTATTCCGCCACCTGCCAGAAGGAGGGAATAGCAGTCGGGCCAGTGGTCTCGGCCTCCGTCCGCGTTGATTTTGGGTGTTCGTCCGAATTCCCCCATCGCAACGACGAGAGTCGTATCCAGTAAACCTCGATCGTCGAGGTCTTCGATCAGGGCACAGAGGCTTTGATCTGCCAGAGGTAATAAATGGGTCTTATGCTGGTTGAAGTTTTTAAAATGAGAGTCCCAATTCTGCCCTTGCTGACGGAAGTCATAGACATTCACGAAGGGAACGCCTGCTTCGACCATGCGGCGGGCGAGCAGCAGGTTCTGACCACGCATTTCCCGGGCGACACCCAGTTCCGCACCATTGCCACCGCCGCCTCCTTCGCCCACGGTGAGTGGTGCAGGACCGAAACCATAGCGATCGCGCATCTGAGGCGACTCCACCGAGAGATCCAACGCTCGGCGCAGCGTCTCAGATTCCAGCAGTTGATACGCTCTGTCGCAGAACATCTTCCACTGTTCCCCTACAGGCGTGGACCGACTGGTTGTTCCTGCGAGTTCTAATGTCTCGAGTAGACGTCGCCGGTCGGTGAGCAGCGCTCTCGTGTGACCTTCGGGAAGTGACAGTGCTCCTGCTCGATAGCTGTTTGATTCCACGTCCACTGAGATCTGAAGCGGATCAAACTTTGTCCCGAGGAAGCCCCCTCCCTGACAAGGGGTATCAATGACATTGTGGAAGACAAAGGGAAGTGCGACGTGGGGGATCTGGATGCTCAGGTTTTGTCGAAGGTAGCTCAGTGCCGAACCAAAACAGGGGTAGAACTGACTGATGGGGGCGAACTCTTCACGATCGCCGTTCGGTGAAGGGCGCCCCGTCAATGCTTCTGTCGATGCCGAATCATGCAGTCTGTTATTGTGGTGCATGCTGCGGATGATGGCGACTTTGTGCATCACGCGCGACATTCGCGGCAGATGTTCACTCACAAACAGGCCAGGGACAGTTGTGGCGATCGGCTGAAACTCGCCCCGAATGTCCGCTGGTGCATGCGGCTTGAGGTCATAAGTGTCGAGATGGCTTGGGCCGCCGTAATAGAACACAATGATGCAGGATTTCAGCGGCTTGACAGATGTTGACGACATCTCGTCCATACTCGTGCCGGCGAGCAACTGTCCCACCTGTGCCTGAATGAGTCCTGCCAGGTTCAGTCCAACGGCACTTCCGCAGAACTGAATTGCATTGCGCCGACTTATCTCGTAGCGGGATCCACGTTGATTCAGGGGCACACTGAATTGCATTGGCGAGACTCACAATGGGGAATGCGATAAACATCAACGTTGACTAATGTGACAGTTTCGTGGCTGAACTCCAAGTGGAAACCGGACCTAAAATGAGGGTTCTGCTCCAGGAGGGTTTTCTCTCGGCACGGGGAATACAGGGCTGCTCCCTCCCAGCCACAATTGCTGTTTTCCGGCCGCCTTGGGATCGACAATCGTCAGCGGACGCTGGGAGAGTACCTTCGTGAGTGTTGTCCAATAGAGCTGTCGTCGGGTCGGCTCCGGATTCCGAGCGAACTCTTGGAACAGGAGATCGAATCGTTGGGACATGCCCGTCGCCGATTGTTCGAACCCGACCGCGGCGGATTGACCTTCGAGAAGGATTCCTGCACAGGCTCCAGAGAGCCAGGCTTCTCCCCGGGAATCGGGCTGAGTGAGTTCCTGCCACAATGGATCAGTCAGCTTCCAGTCGAATCGGCTTTGGGACGAACTGGATTTCTCTTCCTTTTCGGAAACCGTCTGTTGCAACTTCTGGAAGGCTCGTTCGCCCATCGCAGCGTAAAGTGTTCGTGAAGCGTAGGCCTCGGCCTCATTGATCAGTAGCTCACGGTCTTCCAGGGCATCAGCAGCCTGACGGTAGGCAGGAACAACGGCCTGGGGCGGGTGGACGTCCAGCCATTGGAGGTCAACGATCTCGAGTCCGAGGTGATAAGATTCCAATCGCTCACGCAAAGTCGCGAGTGATCTGCGCTCCAGCACCGCGCGCTGTTCTGTGAGAAGGCTATCCAGTGACGCGGTCGCAGCGACTTCACGCAACACTCCCTCTGTCACTGTCCGAACGACGCTGTCGGGTTGCAGGCTGCCTGAAAACAGATACTGCTTCAGGTCATTGATCCGGTACTGTACTTCGGCCATGAGTTCAACGGGGACTTCATCCGCCGTCAACAAGATTGACTCTTCGGTCAGTGCCTCGTCTGCGCGGTTTTCGTGACCGCTGGTCCACTCAACCGTTGGTTGATCCTGTTTCCAGAAGGATGCGTCTGGTTGTCGAGAGGAGAGCTGGAACAGGCTTCGACGCGGCACCGATGGGTCGCCCCCTGCGGTTGGCGTGGTTCCCTCAACCCTGCCAGCAGTCTGTACTGAAGTCGGGGGCTGGCGGTAACCGACGGCGACGCTACGAATCGCGCCGGAATTGACCCTGACAATTTTTTCCAGAGGCCACGGCCATTTCCAATAGAGTCCCGCGGGCAACTGTTCCTGTAAGCGGCCGAATCGTGTCACCACCGCTTGTTCATTTTCATTGATGATGATCACGCCGGAAACGAGCCAGAATGCCAGCAAAATCGCCATGGCGAGTTTGAGTCCCATCCGCCACCTCGCGATGATCCAGAAGACCCATGCCGAGGGGGAAGCGTTGGCGACGATCCAGTCTGCTCCTGTGAGTATCCGATTGATGAATCGTGCGGATAGCGAGGAAGCGTCCGCTTCGAACCAGAGCAGACGCATGGCGTTGGCCATAACGGCCAGGGACGAAATTTCATGAAAGATCGCCCCGCCGATCGGATCGAGCCATCCGAATGAACAGACCAAAACTCCCAGTCCATTCAAACCGAATGCAAAGAGCAGGATGCTCTGCCAGATATTCTGCACCAGTGCCCGGGACAAACGAATCAGTCCTGGCAGAGGTCTAAGCGGATCACCTAACAGGATCAGGTCACCTGCTGCGGCGGCCAGATCACCGCCGGCGGTTCCTAATGCGATACCGACGTCTGCGGCGGCGAGCGCTGGAGCATCGTTAACGCCATCTCCCACCATGACGACTTTTCTGCCTGCCTGCTTCGCGGTCTTAATCCAGCGGGCTTTATCCGCCGGAAGTTGTTCGGTGGCAACGTAATCAATATTGCCAATCGTGCTGACGACTGCATCCGCAGGCTGCGGACGGTCTCCTGTCAGCAGTGCGAACTGTTTCGTTCCCAGCTCACGCAGTTCACGTAGCACTGACTGTGACTCAGACCGGATCGTTTCCCGTATGCCGAGGATCCCGATGACGGCTCCATCTAGAGCCACGACTTGCGGAGATTCCCCTGCTTTTTCCAGTTCTTTAAGCAGCACGGCCGCGTCTGTTGAGAATTCGATCTCACCAGCGTCGAGGGCTCGCCGGTTCCCTACGACGATGGTGGAAAGGTCTCCCTCGTGCGGGGATGTTTCCTTGAGTGAATCCATCACTGGTGGGGGCTGATGGGTGGCGTCAGCGGCGATTGTGGCGATCACACCCGCACCGGCGAGTGACTCAAACTCGAGCGGCATGGGAATTGTCAGGCCGCGTTGTTCAGCTCCCTTCACAATCGTGCGGGCGATGGGATGCTCGCTGTTCCGCTCAGCAATTGCGGCGATGCGAATAATCTCGTCAGGAGCAAGTCCCGTCGTAGGAATGACGGATCCCAGTGTGAGCGTCCCCTGGGTCAATGTCCCCGTCTTGTCGAAGACGAAGGTGTCGACCGTCGCAAGTCGTTCCAGAGCCGTTGAGCCCTTGACGACGATCCCTCGGCGTGCGAGCCAGGCGAGGGAGGCCATGACAGCGCAGGGGGTGGCAAGGATCAACGGGCAGGGACAAGCAACGACCAGGACTCCGAGAGCGGGCAGATAACCGCTGCGCCAAGTTCCATGAGCCACTCGCCAGCCAACCAGAGTGAGGAGTGCCGCAACGAGGACGACTGGAACGAACCACCGCGCCAGTCGATCCGCGATTCGTTCCAGTTCCCCTTTCTGAGCCACCGACGTGCGAACGAGTTGTGAGACGCGCGCGAGTGCGGTGTTCTGTCCCACTGTTTCCGCGATGACCGTCAGCGCACCGATCTGGTTAAAGGTCCCAGCGAGCACTCGGTCGCCTGGATTCTTGTCCACCGGCAGACTTTCTCCGGTGAATGGGCTTTGGTCGACGACAGACCGGCCTGCGACCACTCTGCCGTCCACAGGGACACGCTCGCCCGGGCGTACAATGATCGAGTCTCCGACCTTCACCTGGTCAAGGGGGATATCTTCCTCCCTTCCCTCATGATTGCGGTGGACAATGTCGGGCCAGAGTGCATACGTCTGTCGGACGGCCCAGCGGGCGCGGTCAATGGTATAGCCTTCGATACTCTCGCCAATCAGTGAGATCAGTACGACGAGTCCTGCGGTCTGGTGTTCTCCGAGGAGAATGGCGGCCAGGCAGGCAATCGTCAGCGCCAGATCGGCTCCGACACGCCCCGACAACAGTCCATCCAGCGTGTGATAGAGGATTCTGGCGCCCCCCAGAATCGCTCCCAGCAGCGCCAGTCGGTACCCGAATAGCGATGCCGCACCGGATGGGGGAACAGGTCCCTGCCACGACCAGGAAAGGATCCAGTCTGCGCCAACCAGCCCCGCCACGATTGCCGTCAGTACGTACAGGGGGGCTGCCTGGTAATGAAAGCTCGACGCGGTCTCGTCCGTCGAGCCGGGATCGCTCCGGAGCATCTCACAAGTGGATTCAGGGATGTAGTGCATGGCATCAATATCGAGCTACGGTTTAAGTCTCACGGGAAAGGAATTTCCCGGCAGGTGACGGTGACGAATCTCGCTTCAGTTCACGGGTTCCCCTTTGCTGCGGGAAACATGAGGTCGAACGGCGTTCCTGCATTCAGGACATATTTCTTGCTGGCTTTTCCGAGGACCTGTCGCAGTGTTTCGTTTGTCATTCGTTCCATCACGAGACGCTTTGCCTCATCGTAGGAACGCCCGCTGGCTTGGGCATCACGATGGATCTGAGCTACCAGCGTTTCAAAGCGGTCGGCGGAACCTCGGGCCGCCGACGATTGTCGGTGACGGACTTGCTCAGCGTCATCGAGGATCTTTCGGGCGTCGGCTTGTGATTCCGCCAGCTTCTGTTCTGCGTAGGCTCTCGCTTCGTGGATTGAACGAGCCATGTCCGCTCGTGCGTTGGACACATCCAGGAATTCCGCCTTTGCTCGGGATGGTGGTTCTGCCCGGTCAATCGAAACTTGTTCGACGCTACAGCCGAGTCTGAGTTTCTCGACGGTCTGGCGAACGTCACGAAGGAGATGATTATTAAGTTCCGCAAGTCCTTGCGTGTGGACAAAATCGACCCCGCAACGTGATACCAGGTCCGTCGTCGCAGATTCGACAACGAGTTGAAGCCGACGTACGACCGAGTCGGACCCATAGAGCCAGTTCACCACGTGCTCTTCCGAGACACGATAATGAACGGTGATGGTCAGCAGCAGAAGGTTCTTATCGCCGGTCAGAAAAGTCGAAGGTCGTGCCGAGGGAGCCACCACCAGGAAGTTCGGATCCGCTTCGATCTCTCCCAGTGTCAGGGTTCGCACTTCGTTGAAGTTAACACGGTCAACCCTGGTGAATGGCCAGGGGAGGTCAAAGTTGAGTCCACTCGATCGAAGCGTGGGATGAACACGGCCAAACCTGCGGACGACTCCTTTCTGATTTGCGGGAATCACAAAGAACCCGCTCAGAAAGTAGACTGCCAGAGCAATGCCGAGCCAGTATCTCTTCTTCATTGGTCGGCTCCCCGGACATTATCGGGGTGTTGTGCATCCGCGTGGACGGGCATTTTTGTCGGTTCCGAGGCCTGCGGTGGAAGGCCTTCCATCAGCAGTTTCAGGAAACTATTCGTGCCGGAAAGAATCAGCGTCGTCTTGTCATTGAGGATTTGCTGGTACGATTCCAGTGTCTGCAGCAGGGATGCGAACTCCGGATCCTTCGCGTGTGCCTCATTCAGGATATGAATCGCAAGGGCTTCACCTTCACCGCGGATGCGTTCGGCATCGGCATTGGCTCGCGCGATCAGTTCACTGGACTGCCGGTCTGCCTGACTTCGGATCATCCGGTTTTCTGCCAGACCCGCGCTGCGATATCGTTCTGCGATTTTCTGTCGTTCACTGCGCATCCGTTCGAAGACCGCCTGCATGTTACCCGTGGGCAGATTCAACCGTCGGATTCGAATGTCGACAACTTCAATACCCAGTCGATCGCTGAGTGACTTGTCTTCATCGGCGCGCTGTTCAAACTCACGCCGGATCTTGGCGGCGATTTGCTCAAGGGGGCTCGGTCCGTCAGCGGGACCTGCCTCGGAATGGGCCGCTTTCAGCAGTTCTGAAAGCTCGCTTCGTCCAATTTGCTCGGTGAGGATGGACTGAAGGCGACTGGCCAGTCGGGATTCGGCGACTTCTACGCTCCCCAATCCCTGGAAGAAACGCACGACCGGGCGGTCGAGAATCGACTTGGACTGACCCTCAGCAATTTTCCAGCACAGATACGCTTCGACTACGACGTTCTTGCGGTCACGAGTGAATGCCTCACGGCCCGCCGGAGTCAATAATTGAAGCCGCCGATCGAAGCGACGGACCTTTTCCACGGGCCATGGCAGCTTGAAATGCAGGCCACTTTGGGACGGCTGATCATAGACCGCTGTTATGCGGCCAAACCGTTCTGCAATCGCAATTTCTGTCTCATCCACAAAGATGATCATCGTCGGCAGAACGAGGACCGCCATCACCGCAGTAAACCATCGCCACTTCCCGATGAGGTCTATTCCTGCGGAGTGGGCGAGGGATGTCGAGACTGATTCCATACCGTTTCCGAATGATTCAATGAGCAAGCCTGCGATCAGGAAGGATGCTGATGCGGAGTCTGTTAAAATAGATAAGATCCGGATTGTATGGGGTTGGGAGAAGCACCTGCAATAACGGATTCGACCAGGAAGGTGTGTGTCGTGCCAAAAGAGTTGGCTCCCGCCGACCACCGACATTGTGTCGATTAGACACGTCCGCGGTTGGGCACGAGGATCCGCCAAACGATTCAGGCGGCCGTCGAGGAAGAAGTCCTCGAGAAAAGAAAAAGTGCACCCGTGAGGACTCGAACCTCAAACCCTCGGTTCCGAAGACCGATGCTCTATCCAATTGAGCTACGGATGCATCTCGTTGATGCGACGGCAGATCCTGAGAAGTCTGTTCTACTGGCAGAGCAAGTGAGACACCTGCGTCACCAGAGGATCTTCCGGGATCGCCCGCGGTCAGCTGATCGCTGCTGCGGGTCCGCATTCTAGTGTCCCTTCCTTCGGCAGTAAATCCTCAGAGCCTGCAACAAAATGTGACTTCTCAAAAGTTCGGGCCTGCCATGTCACCGCAATCGCCTCTGAAGGAAAGGGAAACCAGCAAAAATGGCATAATCACTTTGATTCATCCATACAGACCATGCAGATTCACAATTCAAACTGCGTGGTCTGGATTACCACGGTGAAAGGGTTTGAGGCTTCGTCGGTTCGTCTCAGCGTTTTCACAATTCAGGTGAATAATGGCTGAATGCCTCAAATCGGAATTGCCGAATACATCGATTACGAGGATCCGTTTCTGTACCGCCGTTCCGTAGATCAATACCGAATTGGTCAATACCGAGGGGGCAGCCAGGAACGGAAAGTGGGGAGCCGCAGAATTCCCAAGGTAGGCGCTGGGACGACAAATTCCCATGGGAAAGTTCTAAAGCCTTGGAAGACGAAATTTTCGATTTAGACAGAGAGAAATTGGCAATGAAGCAGCATCGAGTCTCTTTCGCGGGCATTTTGATTCTGGTGGTCCTCCTTGCATCGCAGGCATCCGTCTTACACGCACAGCCCCACGGCAGTGACTGCAACTGCCACAAGCAGAAAAAGTGCTCGCAAATCTGGAGTTGCCTCTGGGGACGAATGGTCAGCGATGGGACGGGGGGATCGTTCCGTCAGTACGGTTACCCGCGACACACCTGTTGCGGAAACCAACCGAACGGATATCCCATCTGGGGGATGGGAGGCACCTGCCTGCATGGTTGCCGCCACCACGACAATTGTCCCCCTGAAGTCTACCAGCGGTAATGCGAGGTCGGAGCCGGCGACGCCCGGGTGAATGCTTGCGATGTCGGCGAGTCACGTCGACTCATTGCCCGCGCAACTTTTGAGCCCGTGCGTTGTTGCTGTCCCCCTTCAGAACCTCCTCAATCAGGACATCCGCTTTTTCCTTTTGCCCGCTGGCTAAATACGCCTGGGCGAGCCCCAACTGTGCTTCTGTGCTTTTGGGTTTGAGTTCCAGGGCGGTCTCGAATTCGCGGATCGCTTGCCCAAATTCCTTGGTGCCCAGCAGCGCTTCGCCAAGGATCCTGTGAACTTCGGCATCGAGCACATCGATGTGCAGTGCGAGCTTGCCAAACTTGTACGCTGTTTCGAATTTTCCTTCTTCAAGTGCGAGTTCCGCCAGTGCTTTTCGGGGGGCAGGGTCGTCTGACTCAATCCGGACAAGTGTCTCCAACGCCGCTCGTCGGGTTTCCGTATTTCCTGTCAGTTTTGCGGCTGCGGCAGTCCCCTTCCACCACTCGCTCTCGTAAGGAAAATGTTCCTTCCCGAGTTCACTCAAGGTGATCGCCTCTTTGGGACGCTTCTGTTTCAACCGGATCTTCATCAGAAGTTCGACGACCTGCTTATTCGGATGAGCATTGTCGAGTGCCGGTTCCAGCACCTGCGCTGCTTCATCCAGGCGATCATCCCTCAGATGCAGCAGTGACAATACCGTTGCCGCAACGGGCTGAGAAGGTTCCTTCTTCAGCACTTCCTCTGCAATCTTCTTGGCATCCTCACGTTTTTTGATGATGAACATGAGTTTCGCATAGTTTGCTGCCGCTTTCGGATCGTCTTTGTTTTTCTCGTACGCCTTTTCGATCTGAGCGGGTCTCAATTCCTCTTCGGAAGCGTCCTGACTCTTGCGGAGACCTGCGACCAGTTTGTCGAGGTAATCCCGATATCCTTTCTCGAAGTCAGTTTTATCGACGTTGAAGACTTCCGGAATCGCCTGGTCGGTGGTCAGGTTCCGACGATACGCGTCGAGCAGCTTCGCCAGCGTGGGCTCACCAAAACGTTCAACCATATACTCTGCGTACAGCACGCTTTGGCAGTAAGCGAAATTCCAGTTCTCCTGATTGCCCGCGCGGATAAATCCCATGCTCAGGTTATCAAGATTCTTGAGCTCCCCTTTGGGAACGCGTTTCAGGAGAAGATCGTTCCATTCGACAGGTGTTGGATACCCTTCTGAGCGGACTGCCAGGGCTTCCGTGTACCAGTGAGGGATATTGAACTTCGTCTGCTGGAGAGTCAGCACATGAACGAACTCATGCTTCAGCACACGTGCCCAGTTCAACGGCTGTTCCATGGAACCGGGGCTTTGCATGGCGACGATCACACCCGTCGAGGCGCCGATCGTCTGGACCCAGGGAAGTCCCACCATGCGAGCGCTGAACCATTGGTGTCCTGACAGTCCTTTGGCCGTGTTGTAGATTTCAATCTGCGTGCGTGTCTCCGGTTCGAATCCGAAAAGTTCCGTCAGTTCCGGATAGACCTCCTCCAGGTACTCAGCCATATAGCGAGCAAGCAGCTTGTCGAGTTTGCCGTCGGCTCGCACCACGAAGTGTTCTGTCTGATACGACTCGTAGTCATCGAGAACCTTGATGACCTTACGCATATTGCTGACTCGTACATGGTACGGGTCCATCTTGAAGGCTTCGTCGAGTGTTTTACGGGCGGCGTCGATCTGGCCCGTCTGCATATAGAGTTGACCCAACGCATTCTTCGGCTGAGACAACTGAGGCATCAATGCGATCGCCTGCTTGAGCAATGGTTCCGCCACTGTGTGCTGTCGGAACATATTGACGATTTCGGCTAATGAGGACAGGAAGTAACCCGGCCTGGGATTTCTTGTCGCGACATCAATCAGGATCTGTTCGCAGCGAGTTGGCTCCTCCAGTTTCAGGTCCTGAATATGGTCGAGATGGCTGACAAGTTGGTTCCAGCGAACGGGGTCGGGCCACCCGTCCTGAAGCATGCGCAAGGATGCCAGCAGGGCCAGTGTCTCGCTCTCGACAGGGTTGACAGCCAAAGCCTCGGTCAGCAGTTTTTCGACCTCGTCAAAGTCACGGAAGTAGAGCTTGGCTGTGGCGAGTGCCTGAAGAGCACCGGTCGAACCTGGGGCGATTGCCAGGGCACGTTTCGCTGATTCTTCGACCTCATCCCAGTCGTAGTCACCAATGGCCGACTTGGCCAGTTCGATATGTACCTCGGACGCGTTGGGGTTAATTGCCAGGGCGGCTTTGAGTTCGGGGCGGCCTTGTGCCTTGTTGTATTTCTCGAGCAGCAGTCCACCGGATGCCAGGTGTGCCTGCCAGAAGGTTTTATCCGCCTTCAATGCATCAACGGCGACGGTGTTGACGCAAAAATCGAATATCTGAGAGGCACTGTGCCAGCGCGCGTACTGTGATGCCCCTTTCGCCACGAGGAGTAGCGATTCGGGATCACGAGGTTGAGCCCGGTTGTAGTAACGCACGAACCAGCGGTAGCCGTCGTCGGCTTTCTTGAGTTCACCCTTCTCGGTATAGAGGTGGGCTTGTATGAGTCGAGCGACCAGTTGATCGGGGTCGAGTTTAAGAGCGAGTCCCACAGCCGTCTCCGCTTCCTTTAGGCGACCGCGGCCGAAATGGAGCTTCGCCGAGTGAGCCTGTAACGGTGCCGAGTTTTCATGGGAGGCGATGGCCGCAGCGATCGTTTCCTCCGCTGCGGCTCGTTCACCCTGTGCAAGCTGCGATTCGCTTCTCAGTAAAGCGATTTGGACTGGATCGAGGTCGGGGGCCCTGGATTCTTCCAGCTTTTCCAGAGTTTCAATGGCTTCTTCGTAGCGTCCTTTCTGGAAGTGCTCGCGTGCCGCGGCGAATCGGGTGGCGAATGTTTCTTCACCGAACAGCGAGGCATTGAGCGTCAGACTGTGCAGGGTCAGGACGGCAATCAGCAGAAAAGACTTCATTCGGCGGTACCTGCATCAGGGAACAAAACCGTAGAACAGTTCGACGCTACCTTAACATCCTCTGCGACGCAACTTGACAGTCCGACTCTGGTCCATTTAAGGATCTCACGCTGTCGAATACTGGCCTCCGTCAAACCATTCCAAGGCCATTAAATGCTGTTAAGGTCGAGGTCGCGGTGATCTGGGAGAGCACCTGATGCTTATTATACGCATCAGCGGCCATTCCCGAATCAACGCGTCCCCGACCTTTGCAGGCGGATGACAACATCGTGCTGCCGTCAGTTCATACTGGGGTCCCAGGCACTGGCCACTGGAGTGTCTGGAGCGAGAACATAGATCTCCACGCGGCGGTTCTTCTGGCGAGTCTGTTCGGTCGAGTTGGGTTCCACTGGCTGGTGAGCCCCGTAGCCGGAGATACCCATTCGGTTCTCGTTGATCCCCGACTTGCGAAGGGCTCGCATCACAGACAGGGCCCGGTTTGCCGAGAGACCCATGTTGTCGTGGTGCTTGTCAGCCGTTGATTTGCGAGAGACCGGTTTGTCATCGGTATGACCGGATACGAGAACCTTCAGGCTGCGAGCATCCCCCTGATTCATGATCTGGGCGAACTCGTCCAGAATCTGCTTGGCTCGAGGCTGAATGTCGTCGCTTCCGGAAGCAAACAGCAAGTCTGTCGAGAACTTGCTGACGCCCGTGTGTGGATCGAAATCGAAATCCTTGTATTTCTTTCGCATCTCTTCCAGACGCCGATTCGATTCATCCGAAAGCGGGTTGTTCGAAGGCTTGTTTCCGACCAGCAGGGTTCGCATACGGTCTTCCAGCTCGTTGTTGGCTGACGCGAGGTTCCCCAGGCGGGCGTTGGCTGCATCCAGACTTTGCTTGGCCGCAAGGTACTGTTGCTCCATCGCTGCCTTTTCGGCCGCAAGCTGGCTTGCCGTTTGTCCCATGCCATTGCGTTCCATGGCCAGCATTTTGTTCTGCTGGTAGAGCTGTTGAGCTCGCAACTGGCTTTGCTGCAGGGCGTTTCGTGGAGGTGCGCTCCGACATCCGATGGCCATAATCAGGCACATCACGATACCAGTGGTAATGCAGACCCGCGTACCAAACATCGAAGACTCCTCGGTTTTAGCGCGCCGACGCGGGATCGACAGTGGGGTTCGAACGTGTGTCACGGTCAATGACGACGTAGGAAAAGCATCCACTGCACGACTGACGCAACGGTCAATGTACGATGAGAGTTGAATTGAATTTTTGGAGAGAGAGATTGGGGCGTACGGTTCATCGAATCCGTCTGTCCATCGTTCCCGCAATGGACAGAACTCGCGAACCATTCGCGGCGGATTTATAGTGAGGGGCCTGAACACTGCCAAGAGGAATATTGAGCGAAAGTTCGCGGTCCCGCTATGGAATCCGCGAAAAACCTCTACACCTGCCGCAGGGTTCGGCGGAATCCGCCGATGAGTTCGGCCGGTTCTGGAACCTGTTCAGCCCCCTCCCGTTTCGCCCCTTAGTCCGAACGTTTTCGCTTGCGGTACAGTTCGCGGAAGCTCTGTTTGGGCATGGGAGGCAATTCACGCTGTCGGCCCCATGCATTCAGGCGGTTGTAGACCATAAAGCGAGGCAGTTTGGGAAGCAGCCAGCGACCAATCTTTCCTGATGCGGTGAACAACCAGGTATTCCCCAGAACGATTCTTGCGAATCTCATCGACATTCGCTTGGTCCAAGGGAGATAACCTCGAACCGCGATCTCACGTCTCCATGTGAGTAGCTGGGTGTGCAGGTCGATCTTGACGGGGCAGACGTCGCTACACGATCCGCACAGGCTACAGGCGAAAGGGAGGCTGTGGTGGGTCTTGGCATCGCGCGAAGGTGCCAGAATCGAGCCGATCGGGCCCGGAATGGTGGTCTCGTAACTATGTCCCCCGCTCCGCCGGTAGACGGGACAGGTATTCATACAGGCCCCGCAGCGGATGCAGTTCAGGGATCGTCGAAAATCGGGGGAACCAAGGATATCGCTGCGGCCATTATCCAGCAGGACAATGTGCAGCTCGCCCCCGCGCATCGGACCGTGAAAGTGCGAAGAATAGGTTGTGATGGGCTGGCCTGTTGCCGATCGTGCCAGCAGTCGCAGGAATACGCCCATGTCTTTCGCACGCGGGATCAGCTTTTCAATCCCCATGCAGGCAATATGAACTTTCGGAAGCGAAACACCCAGGTCGGCGTTCCCTTCGTTCGTGCACACGACAAAGCCGCCCGTTTCCGCGATCGCGAAATTGACCCCGGTGATGCCAACGTCGGCCCCGAGGAACTTGCGCCTCAGCTCATCACGAGCAGCATTAACGAGGTACGGAGGATCTGTGGCACCGGCGTCGGTACCGATGTGCTTGTGAAAGAGGTCCCCGATTTCCTCACGTTTGATGTGGATCGCCGGCATGACGATATGTGACGGCGGTTCGTTCCGCAGTTGCACAATCCACTCACCCAGGTCCGTGTCGACGACTTCGACGTCGTGCCGTTCCAGAAAGGGGTTGAGGTGGCATTCCTCTGTCAGCATTGATTTGCTTTTGACCACTTTCTTCGCGTCATGCTTCTTGATGATGTCCAGCACGATTTGATTGTGTTCGGCCGGGGTTCGTGCCCAGTGCACCGTCGCCCCGAGTCGGGTCGCGTTCCGTTCAAACTCTTCCAGGTAGTCACCTAACCGCGACATCGTGTGCAGCTTGATGTCCGATGCCCGCTGACGCAGTTCTTCCCACTCGGGCAGAGTGGACGCGGCTTTGTCGCGTTTGGAACGTACGAACCAGAGGCTTTGATCGTGCCAGTGGGCTCGCGCGTCATCTGCCACGAATGTGCTTGCGTTTTCCGGGTGTTCGTGGTGGACCAATGTTTGGGACATGCTGCACTAACGAGTTGAAGAGGAAGGATCGGCGACAGTCAAAATTGACACTCGAACTTGTCCCGGTCGTCTGATGCAGTCCGTTCTATCAGAATCGAATCCGACGGTTGGACGCTGACAATCGAGAACAGTCCCCTCGTATGTTACGCAACTCGGCACGGTGCCGACCAGCGAAACGGTCAGCTTTGATGCGAGGAGATCAGGGTGGGGTTTCCCCCAGCAGCAGATTCCGGAACGACAAATCGGTCGTGGGATCGTGGCCCTGAAGGCTCAAATGACCGGCCGCCGTTCGACTTCCTTCGCGCGGGTTTTCATTGGCCGGGCGTTCGTCCGTCCAGTCAACCATCTGCGTTCCGTTGACCCAGGTGGCAATGTGGTTGCCATCGGCGATCAATGTTGATGTCAACCACTCGTAGTCATCCGAGACCACGCGCCGTGCTGAGACACGTTTGAAGATTCCACCGGTACCATGATCGACGGGTTGTGTGCGATCACCGTTTTTGAAGCCGTTGTGGATCTGGAACTCATAACCGTGCGAAGGGGCCTCGTCTGTCCCCCGCATGGCCCGGAAGAATACTCCACTGTTCAGTTCTTTCCCGTTCGTGACCGCCTGGAACTGAAGTACGAAATTTCCCGCTGTCAGATCCGTTTCCAGAAATCCGCGACCATTCAGGACTCGGATTGCTCCGTTGCTGACCGTGAACTGACTCTTCGATCCGGGGACCTCATGCCATCCTGCAAGTGTCTTTCCATCAAATAGAGGCCTGGTTCCCAGCGGCTTCAGATAGACATTGCGGAACTCGATCTCTCCGCCGTTCATCTGCAGTCCGATGTGACCAGTCTTGAGTGGATTTTCTGTTTCGTCGGTGTATTCCAGAACCTGCTTGCCATCGAATTTGACGGTGACCGAAGGTCCTTCAACCCGGACATGGAACGTGTGCCAGTCTCCGTCGCCCTGCACGACGCTGGCGGGGTTCTTTCGGCCAACCAGACTCGCTGTCGCGAATTCCGTCCGGGAATCGCACATGTTCAGTTCGTAGCAGTCGACGTCAGGAGCGGTCGGGTTAAACACGGAACGAAGGAAGATCCCGCTGTTTCCACCCTTCTCCAGTCGGTACTGGCAGATCAGCTCATAGTCGGCGAAACGGGTGGTCGTCATCAGCAACCCTTTGTCGGCCGCGTCGCTCGACTTTGCAGTGATGACGCCATCGCTGGCGGTCCACTCCAGGGCGCTGTTGGATTTCCAGCCGAATAAGGTGTGGCCGTCGAACAAGCGGATCCAGCCTGCCTGGACTTCTTCGTTGGCAAGCCAGTTTGAGCCATCGGCAGAGGGGGCTTCGAGAATGGGCCCCTGATCTGTGACGGGGGCTGAAGTTGCTGTGCCCCCGGACGAATCCGAAACTGTCGCGTCGTTCTTGTCCGCGGGTGGCTGCTGCGCACATCCGACAATGAGAGCGAGACAAAAGAAAATCAGGCTGAATGAACGGCTCATCGATCCAGGGCTCCTCGAGTCTTCCAAAGCAGCTGAGTTCAGGGGCGTTCCTTGCTGACCAAGACATGGTCTTAAAACGGACGTGGTCTTAAAAGCGGCCTGCCAACGCGTCGCGTTCGATGTCGAGCACCTTGTTCAGGCGACGCACATGCCGCTCATCACTGCTGAATTCGGCACTCATGAATGCCTTGACCAGTTCAGTCGCGACTTCTTCCCCGACGATACGAGCGCCGATGCACAGGACATTCATGCTGTCGTGCTCAACGCCCTGGTGAGCGGAGTAAGTGTCATGACAGATGGCAGCGCGAATACCGGGAATCTTGTTCGCGGCCACGCTGACCCCGACACCACTTCCACAAACCAGGATTCCTCGATCGGCCTGGCCGGCGATGATGGTCTCGCCGACTTTTCTCGCGTAGTCGGGGTAGTCGACAGAGCAGTTCGACTCGGTGCCGCAATCGATCACCTGATGACCTGCTGCCTGAATCAGGGAAGCAACACGTTGCTTCAACGGGAAACCAGCGTGATCACAGCCGAGAGCGATTCGCATATTGATTTAGCCGAATTTGAGGTCAAAAAGAGCAGTGATCGAGGGCTGTTGACATTGTAGCGAGAAACAAAGGCTGTACGACACTCGCTGCCATTTTTCGAATCGCGACCCGGAATCCTCTGCAGGACGGAATTCCGGACAGACAACATCCCCTACCCCGCGGATGGGGTAAGGGGAATGTCTGTGGTTCGGGTGTCCATTGTGTCTCATGACAGCGAACTGCCGAGACGGGGTTCAGGATCAGGGAAGGTCACTGCGTCCCATCAGGTACTTGTCACATTCCCGTGCGGCCCCTCGGCCTTCATTGATCGCCCAGACGATCAAGCTTTGGCCACGGCGGCAGTCACCTGCCGCGAAGACGCCGGGGACGTTTGTCGTGAACTGGCCGTGCGCTGCATCGTAGTTCGAGCGTGGGTCCAGTTTGACGCCGAGTTGTTCGGCGACGGTCGATTCAGGACCAAGAAACCCGAGAGCGAGGAAGACGAGATCCGCAGGGATTTCTCGTTCGGTACCGGGAATGACTTTGAACGGCGGCACCGGTTCGGCTTTCGCAATTTTCAGAGCGCGAACTTCACCCTTTTCATTTCCGAGGAATTCCACGGTCGTCGTGCTGAACAGACGTGGGTCTTCGCCGAAGATCGCCGCCACTTCCGCGTGGCCGTAGTCGACGCGGAAGATACGTGGCCACTGCGGCCAGGGATTGTTGGGGGCACGGTTAGCGGGTGATTCGGGCACGATTTCCAGATTAATCACGCCCTTGCAGCCGTGACGAACCGAGGTGCCGATACAGTCGTTTCCGGTATCACCACCACCGATGACCACGACATGCTTGTCTTTCGCGCTGATGTACTGGCCATCAGAGTGTTGTGAATCGAGCAGGCTTTTCGTGTTTGTCGAAAGGAAGTCCATCGCCATATGGATTCCCTTGAGTTGACGACCGGGGATCGGCAGATCTCTCGGTCGGGTCGCCCCGGTGCTGAGGACGATGGCGTCGAATTGTTCACGCAGGTCCATCGCACTGATATCACGCCCGATTTCGACACCGGTCCGGAACTTGACTCCTTCGGTGGCGAGCAGGTCAACACGGCGCTGGACGATATGCTTTTCCAATTTCATGTTGGGGATACCGTACATGAGCAGCCCGCCAATTCGATCGGCACGCTCGAAGACGGTCACATCGTGGCCAACGCTATTGAGCTGAGCGGCAGCGGCGAGACCCGCAGGCCCCGAGCCGACGACAGCGACTCGCTTGCCTGTTCGAGACTGTGGCGGATTCGGCTGAACCCAGCCATGTTCGAATCCGTGATCAATGATCGAGCATTCGATGCTCTTGATCGTCACGGGAGGATTGGTGATTCCCAGCACGCATGACCCCTCGCACGGAGCGGGGCAGACGCGGCCGGTGAACTCGGGGAAGTTATTGGTCTTATGCAGGCGATCCAGCGCTTCGCGCCAATGGCCACGGTAGACCAGGTCGTTCCACTCGGGAATCAGGTTGTTGACGGGACAGCCTGCTGCCATGCCCGCCATAAGTGTCCCGGTGTGACAGAAGGGGACTCCACAGTCCATACAGCGCGCACCTTGTGTACGCAGCTCTTTCTCAGACATGTGTTCATGAAATTCATTCCAGTTCAGAACCCGCAACCGGGGATCGGTTTCGTTCGGCGTCTGTCGCTGGAACTCTTTAAAACCTGTCGGCTTACCCATTTGAATACCAAAGTTGTAGAAACGCGAATAATCCGGATGAAATCGGATTGGTCGGTTCGATCGGGGTTTGTGCTTTTGTCCCAACCGTCTGCGACACAACGACTCACCGCTCAGGATGACATTTCATCGATCAAGCGTTTGGCGATTACTGAATAACTCTCGCCAATGAACACTCATCGACGACACGGGAAAATCAGGCGACTTCATTACCGACCCGGTGCCCGAATCGATTCAGGCACCACATCGATTTATTTCCAGGACAGCCATCTGCACAAGTTCCCTCATGGCTGAAACGGCACAGGGATGGTGCCAGCAATCTCGTTCACGGGAAGGCCGTTGCGAGGACTCCGTGAGACGTGTTCCCGGAGGAGTTTTGAACGCCCCGCCGGGAACCTCGTTTTCACATTATTTGCTCGCAAGCTCTTTCAACTGTTCGGCAAGGGCACGCTTGTAGTCAGTTGGCATGACCTTTACGAACCGCGGAAGTTCGTCGTCCCAGTTCTGCAGAATCTCGGCCGCGACGGTCGAGTTCGTGTGCTTGTAGTGCTTGGCGATCAGCTCTTTCAGTTCTGCGATATCGGCAGGAGAATCAACCTTTTCCAACGCCACCATTTCCAGGTTGCAGTTGGACAGCAGTTTTTCATGCCGATCGTAAACATAGGCAATCCCACCTGACATACCGGCGGCAAAGTTGCGGCCCGTTTCCCCGAGGATCACCGCCCGTCCACCGGTCATGTATTCGCAACCGTGGTCGCCCACTCCTTCCACCACACAGCTCGCCCCCGAGTTTCGGACGCAGAACCGTTCAGCCGCACGACCACGGAAGAACGCTTCACCCGCGGTTGCCCCGTAGAGTGCGACGTTACCGATGATGATGTTCTCCTCGGCAGTGAACTGGGACGCTGCCGGCGGATAGACGATCAGCCGACCACCGCTCAGCCCCTTACCAACGAAGTCATTCGCATCCCCTTCGACTTCGATGGTGATCCCTTTCGCAAGCCAGCCGCCCAGCGTCTGACCGGCCGAGCCCTTGCAACGGACCCGGATCGTGTCGTCAGGCAGTCCCTGCTCGCCCCACTTCTTGGAAACTTCGTGACTGAGAATCGTTCCGAGTGCACGATCAATGTTCTGCACTTCGATATTCAGTCGCACCGGCTTCTTATTCTGAATCGCTTCCTGGGCCTCGCGAACCAGTTCATTATCGATCTGCAGCTCAATCCCGTGGTTTTGCGGAATTGTGCAGTAGGTCTGAACGTTTTCGTGCGGCTTGATCGCTGGTGTCAGGATCTGGGACAGATCCAGGTGCTTCAGCTTCCAGTGGTTGATCGAGTTGTCATATTCGAGCACTTCAGAGTGTCCGACCATCTCGTCGATCGTCCGGAAACCGAGTGACGCCATGATCTCGCGTGCTTCTTCGGCGACCATGAACAGGTAGTTGATCACGTGCTCGGGCTGGCCGGTGAACTTCTTGCGAAGCTCGACATCCTGAGTCGCGATCCCGACCGGGCAGGTATTCAAGTGGCACTTGCGCATCATGATGCAGCCCATCGTGATGAGTGGCGCCGTTGCGAACCCGAATTCTTCGGCGCCCAGCAGACAGGCGATGATCACATCGCGACCCGTCTTGAGCTGACCATCGGTTTCCAGCCGCACGCGGCTGCGAAGGTCGTTCAGGACCAGTGTCTGGTGTGTTTCGGCGATTCCCAGTTCCCACGGCATACCGGCGTGCTTGATGCTGGTAAGCGGTGAGGCTCCTGTTCCGCCCGAGTCTCCAGAGATCAGGATCTTGTCGGCATGACCTTTAGCCACACCCGCCGCGATCGTTCCGACACCCACTTCAGAGACCAGTTTCACACTGACGCGGGCAGAGGGATTGGCATTCTTCAAATCGAAGATCAGTTGTGACAGGTCTTCGATTGAATAAATGTCGTGATGCGGAGGAGGACTGATCAAGCCGACGCCCGGAGTCGAATGGCGGGTTGCGGCGATGATCTTGTCGACCTTGAAGCCGGGAAGTTCGCCCCCTTCACCAGGCTTTGCACCTTGCGAAACCTTGATCTGCAGCTCATCGGCATTGGTCAGGTACCAGCTCGTCACACCGAATCGACCGGACGCGACCTGCTTGATGGCCGACCGCTTCGAGTCACCATTGGGTTCGGGTTTGAAACGCTTGTAGTCTTCACCCCCTTCGCCGGTGTTGCTCTTGCCGCCAATCCGGTTCATGGCGATCGCCAGTGTTTCATGGGCTTCAGCAGAGATCGAACCGTAGCTCATCGCACCCGTACAGAAGCGACGGAGGATGGCTTCGACGGGTTCGACTTCTTCCAGAGGAACAGGCGTCAGCCCTTCTTTTAACTTCAGCATCCCTCGCAGATGACACTCACGTGTCGTCTGCTCATTCACCATCTTCGAAAACTCTTTGTAAGCCGCCTTGTCTCCCTGCCGGGCTGCTCGCTGGATGTTGGCAATGTTGTGGGGGTTCCACGCATGCTTTTCACCGGCGGAACGCCAGGCGTAAAGTCCGAAGTTGGGAAGCACGGGAAGCTTGTTATTTTCTCGCGTCGGATAGCCAAGTTCGTGACGTCGGAATGCTTCCTCACCGAGGATCTCGAAACCGACACCGCTGATTCGGCTGGGGGTCCCACGGAAGCACTTGTTGATCACGTCTTCGCTGATCCCCACCGCTTCAAAGATCTGGGCACCCTTGTAGCTGGCAAGGGTCGAGATCCCCATCTTGGCCATCACCTTGAGGATCCCCTGCTTCGTCGCCTTGCGATAAGCGGCGGTGATCTGCTCGTGGGTCCATTCCCCGGACAGTTCCCCTTCATCCTGCAACTGCCACAGGGCTTCGAATGCCATGTAAGGATTGATGGCGTCGGCGCCGTACCCGGTCAGCAGGCAGAAGTGATGGACTTCACGGGCTTCGCCAGTCTCGACGACGATCCCGATACGGGTCCGCTCTTCGTTGTGGACGAGGTGATGATGCACGGCTCCCGTCGCCAGCAAGGCACTGACAGGCAGACGATGGGCACTCGCCAGACGGTCCGAGAGGACGATCAGGCTATACCCGTCGACGATCGCCTGACGCGCTTCGCCACAGATCCGATCGAGAGCCCACTTCAGGCCCTTCGGTCCCTGAGACTTCGGATAGGTGATATCGATCGTCTTGGTCTTCCAGCCGCGATAGTTCAAATGCTTGATTGCGGCCAGTTCTTCATTCGTGAGAATCGGGTGCGGAACGGCAAGGCGATGACATTGACCTTCGGTCGAATCGAGGACGTTGCCTTCGGGGCCGATGTAGCACTCCAGCGACATGATGACTTCTTCCCGCGTGCTGTCGATCGCGGGGTTGGTCACCTGTGCAAACAACTGCTTGAAGTAATCGTAGATCAGACGGGGCTGGTCGCTCATACACGCCAGTGCTGAGTCATCACCCATCGATCCGATGGGATCCTTCTTCGTCGTGATCATCGGAACGAGCATGAACTGCAGTGTTTCAGTGGTATATCCGAACGACTGCATGTGCTGCAGCAGTTCATCGCCCACCATCCGCTGCGGCGGTTCTGCCACGGGAAGTTCGTTCAGCAGAAGTCGCTGCTGACGGAGCCATTCGTTGTAAGGACGCCGGTTCGAGTAGTCCTTCTTCAGTTCTTCGTCAGGGATCAGTCGCCCCTGCTTGAAATCGACCAGAAACATCTTGCCAGGCTGCAGACGTCCTTTTGTCTTGACATTCGCGGGGTCGATATCGAGCACACCGACTTCGCTGGCCATGATCACGCGATCATCATGCGTAACGTAGAAGCGGCTGGGACGCAGACCGTTCCGGTCGAGAGTCGCGCCAATGACGTTACCGTCGGTGAACGAAATCGACGCAGGACCGTCCCACGGCTCCTGCAGGGCCGAGTGGTACTCGTAGAAGGCCCGCTTGTCTTCGGGCATCGTGTCATGATTCTGCCAGGCTTCCGGCACCATCATCATCACGGCTTCGGGGAGCGTCCGTCCTGCCATGACCAGCATTTCGAGCGCATTGTCGAAGTTACCCGAGTCCGAGCAGTGTGGCTCGATCAGTGGGAAAAGCTTCTGCAGATCGTCGCCAAACAGCGCACTCTGCATCATCCCCTGACGGGCAAACATCCAGTTTCCGTTGCCGCGAACGGTGTTGATCTCGCCGTTGTGAGCGATGTAACGCTGGGGATGTGCACGATCCCAGCTTGGGAAGGTGTTCGTCGAGAAACGGCTGTGAACCATCGCCAGGTGCGAAACGAAGTCCGCATCCTGCAGGTCAACGAAGAACGGAGCGACCTGCTCGGGGGTCAACATCCCCTTGTAGATCATGATGCGGGACGAAAGGGAACAGGCGTAGAATTGCAGTGCCTGCTCGAGGTTGCCTTCCCGGATCGCGTGGCTGGCTCGCTTGCGGATGACGAAGAGCTGTCGTTCGAACGCATCCTGGTCCAGACCGGGAGCCGACGCCACGAACAACTGTTCGAAGTGCGGCATGGCCGCGCGAGCGGATGGGCCGATGTCTGCCCCATCTGGATCGACGGGGACGTGACGCCACCCGATCAGCGTCTGACCCTGTTCGGCAATCAACTGCTCGACCGTCGCTTTGGCCGACTTCCGCTGATCCGCATCCGTTGGCAGGAAGATCAGACCGACGCCGTAAGAGCCGAATGCAGGAAGAGCCTTCTGCAGGTCGCGCTGAACAGACTTGACGAAGAAGTCATGTGGAATGGAGGTCAGAATACCGGCGCCGTCACCCGTGTTCGTCTCGCAGCCGCATGCTCCACGATGGGACATGTGCTTGAGCATCCGCAATGCGTCGTCAACGATCTGGCGGGACTGCTGGCCTTTAATGTGGGCCACAAAACCAACACCGCACGAATCATGTTCGTTCGCAGGATCGTAAAGTCCATATGCCTTTGGTGTACCGTCCGAATTGAACAGTTCTGGCTGACGTTGAAAGAGAGTCTCGGTCATTTCGATGTTTTCTAACGGGGTAGCGTTGAAGATGACGTAATCTTGTTCAGGTCGACTGAACGGTTGGAGTCGGAATTCAACTTGGTTTCATTTGATAGCGAGAAAGTCTCTGGATCCTGATGCAGTAATTCCAGAAATCGAGTGATGGCCGTCGTGAAGGGTTTTGACCGGCGGTAAACAATGTCCAGCCGGCGAACCCAGTCGACGTTTTCGATTTCGATGGCGACCAGTGAGCCAAATTCGATTTCGCGACGTACTGTCGGAATCGGTAACAGTCCCAATCCGGACCCGACTTCGACCGCACGCTTGATGTTTTCAATATTGTCAAATGCATGTACCAGGTTTACCGAGACCTTGGCCTGTTTCAGCCAGCGGTCAATTTCATGTCGAATTCGAAGTTCTGACGTGAATCCAACCAGCGATTCTCCATCCAGTTCTGCGGCCTGAATGCTGGTCCGCTTGGCCAGCCGATGTTGCGGCGCAACGACTGCAACAATCTTCTGGTCCTGCCAGGTTTCATAAATCAAATCAGCCCGTCGCTGGGCAAACGACATCAATCCCAGGTCGACAGTTTCATTCAGAACACTGTCAAGAACCTGTTCAGGATGCAGATATTGCAGATCCAGAGCCGCGTCGGGGTAAAGCCGCTCGAACTCTTTCACATAGCAATCCATCTGCAGCAACCCGACCGAATAGATGGATGCGACTCGAACAGTCCCAACCACCTTGTCACGCTGCTGAAGGATTCGATCTTCCAGGCGCCGGTAACCGTCAAGCAGTTGCCGGCACCCATCAAAATAAATCCTTCCTTCAGGAGTCAACTGAAGCGGCCGAATGGAGCGATTCAGCAGGTCGCACCCCAGTCGTTCTTCCAGCGCTTTAACTGTTTCGCTGGCGGCAGGTTGTGAAATTCCATGAACCTTCGCGGCTTTGGAAAAACTTCCCAGGTTAGCCACTTCGCAGAAGAGTTCGAGGTCACGGAGGTTCATACACCGGCTACACAGTATCAGTGCGGGAAATAAGCCACTTCAGTAAGTATCGGATTTAGCGATGCGAAATGTTATCCATGGGTGACATTAATCGTCAAACGATTTGCGGTTTTTTTTCCCGGTCGGCAGGGGATTTCTCGCTCAAGTGCTGATCAAATTCACCTTCAGTCCCCCTCTGGGCGCGGATCTCACCCGCGTCCCGCTGTGAGGGAGGGATGAGTCTGAACGGGGCCTTCCCCTCGCGGGGTAGTCGACAGGCGACGGTAGACTAGGCAGGCGAATTTCGCCGGATTCCGGTACCCGGTTGAGGCGTCAGGAGCCCCCCTGCTCGACGAAGCGGTCGTCCCAAAATCCGTTCGGCGCACGTTGAGCAACTTGATGAGCATCTTCTTCGATCGGACTGCTGACACCGCAGCCAGAGAAAACGTTCATCGCTATTTGCGGGGGAATCTTCGCTGTCTGCCGGGCGTTTTCGTCCTGCAGCCATTTCGGCATTGATTCTCGCAGGATCCCGGTCAGTTCACCCTGGGGGGATTCGAGCGGTTGTTCCCGTATTTCCGATGGTGCCGATTGTTCCTGTCCGGGCAAATGCCAGAACCACTGATTGCTTTCCCTAATCGCCCGGCAACCCAGAATCTTGAAGGCGCGCCGGAGTGTGGAATAGCTGATGTCGTAGTAACCGGCGTTGCAGCGGATCCAGATCGACGATGCACGGCCCGGCGTCAACTGGTCCTTCAACCAGCGTGTGACACGCTGGATCTCGTAGACTTCCTCACGCACAAGGGGATTTTTCTGTTTCAATATCGCTTCCCGATAGTAGTCGTCACTGGAAAGCGCGATCGGTTCCGGCGACCAGTTCAGCGATCCCTGCTCGATCGTAAACGACAGTGCGGGTTGCATCGCCGAAAGGTTCAGTTTGACAGGAAGCAGCAGTCGCTGGTTCCTGTCTTCCAGGTCGGGGGCGACCGTCAGTACAGCACGTGCCGAGTTGACGAGTTCCTGATGCAGGACTGTGTTACTTCGCCCCCCTGCTTTGAGCGATGCGCTGGAAACGACCAGGATCGCCGCGCCGAACCGTGCCGCCAGATCGACCAGCTTGGTCACGGTGTGGGCCCGGTCCCGTTTTTTGTCCTGCGGGCTCAGGAAGCGGTCGATCGGATCGATCACGACCAGTCCGATCTGTTCCCCCTGGGAGTTCAGTTGTTCGATGGCACGCTCAAGTTTTTGGAAATCTCGTTTCAGTCGAAACAGACGTTCGTCGTCCTGTTCCTGCGACCCCTTCGCCCTGCAATCGGGAGCAGGCGGGTCTTCCGCAGCCGTTTTTTCGATCTCGTGTCCGAGGTGATCATCCTGCGTGGCAGGAATCGGGAGCGGTGCTGGAGAAACGACGGGTTGTCTCTCGCTGCTTGATTCACTCTCCGTTCTCAATACGAAGGTGCGCGAGACGTCGCCCCCTGCGGCCAGCAGACGAGGCAGCACGGTGTCCTCAGCGGCATCCTCCGCAGAAAGGACGATGACGCCACGCGGTTCCGTTTGGAAAGCCGCAGTCGGAACTTTCTCGGTCAGACCAATTGGAACGCGGCGACCTCGCGTCACCATCGCCGCGACTTGCAGGGCGACCAGGCTTTTCCCAATCCCTGCGTCTCCCGTCAGCAAGGTGACCTTACCTCGCGGAATCAATCCCTCCCAAACCCAGTCCACCGAACGCGGTGTCACTTCCGACAGCCGCCGCAGCAAATTTTCCCCGCCGTCCATTCCATTCCTCCTGCTCTTAAATAAACGACAAGATGCGACAAGAGTATATGGCGTGAATGTGAGGCTGTGAAGATCAATTTACGCCCTTGAGAAGATTCGGACTCGAGCGATGATCGGGTTCGAATTGTGGCCCTCAGCCATTCCATCGACGTCGCCCCGACATGCGATTGCTCTCGTCATTCCAAATGACCCTGTGGTAAAACGATCGCCTTGCGAAGTCTCCGGTAAACGGTGCCTGTGTAAGAGGAAACCCGAGGTCGCCAGACGGTGGCTTCGCGGATCGTCGGGGAGTTGCCGGGGCGGGTTAAGTCATTTTGTTTTGAATTCAGATCTGGAGGAAGTATTTCGTGTCGTCTCGCATCAGTTTGCATCTCGTCTGTTTTGCTGTTTGTCTCAGCCTCGCCACCGCGAATGCACAGGAGCATTCCAAGGACTCACTTGAGACCGTGAAAAAGAACGTCGCCGATCAGAGGGCGGTACTTGTCGATGTTCGCGAGAAAGCGGAGTGGGACAAGGGGCACGTTTCTGACGCGGTTTTCCTCCCATTGAGCGATCTGCGCAACGGGACCGTCACGGAAGACCAGCTCAAGAAATTGCCGAAGGATCGAATCGTCTACACTCACTGCGCGGTGGGCAAGCGGTCATTGCAGGCGGCGAAGGTTCTGGCTGAGCGCGGCTACGAAGTTCGACCACTCAAGCAGGGTTATAACAACCTGATCGAAGCGGGGTTCCAGGGAAGCAAAGAGAAATAAGTCGCGCTCTGTTAACGGCGAATGATTGCTACTTTCAATGCGTTTTGCAGAAGTCATCGAGAAGAGGGTTGCCGGTGGCCACAGCTTTGTGGCAATGGCCCGAACAATCCGGAGAGCGTCTCCGTTGGTCGCACGCTCACCGTGAGACCATCGATTCGGCTTAAGAAGCGCAGGAAAATGAGTCATCCTTCCACTGCCACTGCTTCGAAGTCTTCGCAGAAGCAGTGCTTTCTGGTTGTTTGGAGTCAGGCAGCGCACTGCATGACCGAAGACGGTCATACAGTGGCATTCTTGCTTTGATTCATGAACAGGCGTCGCCGCAATGTCTGGAAGATGGCATTCTTCCACTGCCACTGTTTCGGAATCTTCGCAGAAGCAGTGTTTTCTGGTTGATTCAAGTCAGACAGCGCACTGCATGACCGAAGACGGTCATACAGTGGCATTCACGCTTTGCTTCATGGCAAACCCAGTCTGTCAATTGCAGACGGGGCGCGTTGAGTACGGGACTTGGACCACGTAGGAGACTGTGGCTCTTTCGAGACGTCGGAGGAGTTTCATCCGCCCATGAACTTCATCGCGGCTGCGACGGCGAGTTCGTCGCAGCGTTCGTTCTCGGGGTGGCCCATGTGGCCCCTGACGAGCGTGAAGCGGACCCGGTGTTGCGAGAGCAGTGCATCCAACTGCTGCCAGAGCTCGACGTTTTTGACGGGCTTCAAGGCGGTTCCTTCTTTCCTCCGCCAGCCATTTTTTTTCCAGCCGGGAAGCCATTCCGCGCAGCCTTTGGCCACGTAACTGCTGTCGGTAATGACTTCGACGTTCGAGCGGGATTTCAAGGCGGACAATCCGGAGATGACCGCTTGAAGCTCCATCTGATTATTTGTCGTCAGCGGAACACCACCTGAAATTTCCTTTTCCGCCCCTGATGCAGGGTGGCGCAGGATGCAACCCCAACCTCCAGGCCCCGGGTTTCCCCGGCACGCTCCGTCCGTAAAGACCTGCACGAACGGTAAAGTGGACGAGTCAGGGTGAGGTGCAGGCATGGGATGCTGGATGGAGGACTCAGGTGGGCGGCGGCACTGTGATGTTCAAGACGCGACGATTCATGCGTAACGTTCACTGACTGTGAAATCACAGTTGCGTCACAGCGATTAACGTTCGCGGAAGACGATCCGTCCCCGATTCAGGTCGTAGGGAGAAACTTCGACCACGACATGATCTCCTGGCACGATGCGGATGAAATTCTTACGCATCTTTCCTGCGACGTGTGCCATTACCATGTGGCCGGTTTTGAGCTTCACGCGAAACTGAGTGTTTGCCAGTGCTTCGACAACATCGCCTTCAACTTCAATGGCCTCTTCTTTGGCCATAAACCAAAACCTCCGAGAGTCGTTATTCTGAAAGACTGACCAGCTACCCGTGGTCACGCGCCGAATGGCATTGTAGCGGTGCGAGTATCGCATTACTACTGCCGGATTTGACCGATTTTCGAAACTTTCCGACGATTCCCCTGCCCTGTACTCATGCTGACCGCTACGGGCCGCAGCGATGCCTGCTGCGGCCAGAAATTCTCGCTCGCGCTATCAATAGAACATCCCACGCCTGCTCATGCGAGCAACACGTGGGATGTCGATTTTCACAATCACGCAGACGGGTTCGCTGCTTCAAAGTTCTTGAGGAACTCTACAAGTGCATCGACACCCGCTTCCGGGAAAGCGTTGTAGATGCTGGCGCGCATTCCCCCGACACTTCGATGGCCTTTCAAGCCGTCGAAGCCTGCTTTCGAGGCTGCCGAACAGACTTTGGCATCCAGATCGGCGTTACCCGTGACGAAGGTGACGTTCATCAGCGAGCGGCTGTTCGCGTCGGCCGTCGGCTTGAAGAGCTTGCTCTGATCGAGGAATGAATAGAGCTTGGCGGCTTTTCGCTGATTGCGTTCCGCAATACCGCTCAGCCCCCCGTCGCGCTCGATCCACTTCAGCACCAGGCCCACCAGGTAGATCGCGAAGGTGGGGGGCGTGTTGTACATGGAATCGTTCTTGGCGTGCGTCCGGTACTGAAGCATCGTGGGGATGTTCTTGGGACCTTTTTCGATCAGGTCATCACGGATGATGACGAGTGTCACTCCTGAAGGACCGAGATTCTTCTGAGCCCCCGCGTAAATCATCGCGTGACGTGCGACGTCGATGGGGCGCGAGAAAATGTCGCTGCTGGCGTCGCAAATCAGGTCGATTTCTTTCGGCACAGGGGGCAGTCCTGGCCACTGAGTACCGAAGATCGTGTTGTTGGAGGTGTAGTGCGCGTAAGCCGGGTTCGGGCTGAACGTGCAGGTTGCGGGGATGTAGGAATAGTTCCGGTCGCTGCTTGAGCAACTGATGTAGGTCTGGCCGAATCGGCGAGCCTCTTCTTCGGCTTTTTCCGACCAGGAACCGGTGACGAGGTAGTCGGCGGTGCGATCCTGGGACAGGAAGTTCATCGGAATCTGGAAAAACTGGGTCGAAGCCCCCCCCTGCAGGAACAGGACTCGATAATTGTCGGGAACACCACCCACTTTGCGGACCAGCGCTTCTGTCTCTTCGTAGACAGCAACAAACGCCTTGCCTCGGTGCGAATGTTCAAGAATGCCAATCCCTGTCGATCCTAATGACAACAGGTTACCGCGTGCTTCTTCCAACACAGATTCGGGGAGTACCGCTGGACCCGCCGAGAAATTCCAAATTCGCTGAGTCATTCCGACCAATTCCTTTTCATGTCAGGATCGCATCACACTGTCGTCAATATGGCGTCACGTGATTGTCGCGGATCTTTATTTGCGTCTGTAAGTATGTGCGATGGATGACAATCACGTCAAACCGCAGCCAGAGATTCCCCTTCAGGCCTGTTTTTCCGGGAAAATGTTACAAAACGAACAGAGAGATCATGGGACTTCGAGGTTCACAGACGGTTATCGGAATAATTCGGTCGCCACACCAATGCGTCTGTCGGAAGCCAGTCCCTTCGTGGTGGTCCGAAGAATGCATATTCTGCCGATCGGATCACAAAAGCCCCTGCGAATGGATCGGGCGACGGTTAGGATGACTGAACTGTGATAAACAAGAAGGGCAGGTTTTCGTCTCCGAGAGGGACATGGTGATGAATCGCCGTATTCGAATAAGTATCGTTGTGTTGCTCGGAGCGTCGCTGATCGGTTCTCCGCTGGTTGAGGCAAGTGGCCGCGGTGGGGGTGGTGGTGGCGGTCGCGGTGGGGGCGGAGGTGGTCACGCCGGTGGCGGGGGTGGAGGAGGAGGTGCTCACTTCGGCGGTGGTGGCGGTGGCGGTCGAATGGGGGCAGGGGTCTGCTGGCGGTGGATTCGGCGGGGGCGGCGGCGCACGGATGGGCGGTGCGCCTTCAGGCGGAGGTTTCGGTGGCGGGGGCGGAGGCGGGCCCCGGATGGGGGCGGTCCCGGCGGAGGAAGTTTCGGCGGGGGCGGTGGTGCTCGTATGGGTGGCGGCGGCCCCGTCGGCGGCGGAGGGGGCTTTGGTGGCGGACAAATCGGCGGGGACGCGCCGGTGGTCCACCCATGGGTGGAAACGTCGGGGAGCGGTATTCAACTCCGAAACTTCGACCAGGGATCCCGAATCGGCCGTAGTTCCGTTCAGCCGGGGGCTCCTTCGAATCCGGGGGGCGGTGGGTTTGCCCCGCGCCAAGGGGGGAGTCAACCTAATCTCAATATCCCGAATTCCATTTCTAACTCACGTCCGAATCTTCGGGGTAGCAACCCCACGATGGGATCGGACTTCAGAAATAACGGCGGATCTCCCGTGGGCGGACGGCCTGTGATCGGGGCGCAACCAGGAGGGGGCCTGCAGGGGGGAAATCCTCCGACAAGCACGGTCGGCGGTATTCCGCAGCGCGGTAACGCGGGGTCTCCGGGGCTCGGGCGTGGAAATCCAAGCTCGATCGGTAGCGGTCGAGATGCCGGGTCGCTCAGTCAATCTCAGTCGAACTTCTTCCAGAACCATGGTCGAAATCCCGGACGAAGCGAGGGCCCGAGTCGAGGGGGGAATTCGGACCAGAACCTGGGAAAACCGCAAAGTTTGAGTTTTGAGCGTGGATTGTCAGGGCCTCGTGGCAATGGGCCTGGAAATGGCAACGCCAATGGCGGGCAATTCCTGACCAGGAATTCCGGCTTCGGCCGTGGTGGAGATCGGCCCGGTGGAGGGGCAGGCCCCAATGCCTCCATCCGTACCGCAAGCCTTTCCAGCAATCAGTTCTTGTCGAAGCACCGAGGTGATGACCGGACGTCGGTTTCAACCTCGCATCACGGGAACTTCCTGTCGGGCCCGGGATCCGACTTCAAAAATCGATTCCAGGGAAATTCCAACTCCAACCATCCCGGCCGTCCAGGTAACTGGAGTGGCAGCGGTCCCGGAAAGTGGAACGGACCGGGTAAAGGTGACGGTGCAGGACACGGACATGGACCGGGTAAAGGTGACGGTCCCGGGCACGGAAATGGTCCCGGACATGGAAACGGTCCCGGACATGGAAACGGTCCCGGGCATGGAAATGGTCCCGGACACGGAAATGGGCCCGGACACGGAAATGGGCCCGGACACGGAAAGGGGCCCGGGCACGGAAATGGGCCGGGGCATGGGAACTGGTACGGTGGAAACTGGAATAACCATCGTCCGTATCGGTTTGGATACGGTGGTTTCGGCTGGGGCCTTGGGCTGGGGTTAGGGTATGGACTGGGATACGGCCTGGGGTATGGAGGCCTGGGTTACGGTCTCGGTTACTACGGTGGTTATGGTCTAGGCGGCTATTGTCTCAATGGCTATGGGTATGGATACGGCCTGAACGACTATGGATTTGGATACGGGTTGAACAATGCCTATTCCAACTGGGGTTGCCTGGCGTATCAGCCTGTCTGTGCCTATCAGCCGATCACCTACGGATATGCCAGTGCGATGCCCGGCTATGCGGGCTACAGCGGCCTGGGGCTTGGTTCGTCCGCCGTTGCTTACGCCCCGCTCTCTCAATTGACGGCACTGGGTGTTTCCACGGCGACCGACGCACCACCCGCAGTTCCACCCACATCAGTAGCACCTCCTGAATTGGACAAGACGTCAGGAGCTGCGAGCGGTCTTCCTACGGCCGAAGAATTCGCTCAGATCGGTGAAGCGGCATTCAAAAGTCGCGACTACAAGGGAGCGGCTCGTGCCTGGCGTCACAGTCTGGTTGATGATCCTGAGAATGGCGTATTGATGTTGATGCTTGCCCAGGCTCTGTTCGCAACAGAGCAGTTCAACGAAGCCGCAGGTGCGATTCAGGCGGGGATGCAGGCACTTCCCGAGGATAAATGGGATGTCGTGGTCAAGAACTTCCGAGATCTCTACGGGAAAGGTGATGATTACACGGCTCAGGTTCGCGCTTTGGAAAAGGGGGCAAGAGCCAAGGCCGATGACGCCGCGATGCGTTTCCTGCTGGGATATCACTACGGATTCCTGGGCTATCCCGTCGAGGCGGTAAAGCAACTGGAGAAGTGTTTGAGTCTGGCACCCGAGGATGACGTGGCCAAAGCCCTGCTTCGCCGGTTTGAAGACAAACTGCCGAAGACGGACCAGAAACCGGGACCGGGGGAGCCTCCCGCCACGAATAAGAGCACCGTTCCCGAGCCAGCCGATGTTCCCCCACCTCCTCCACCGCTGAACCCCAACCTGACGACGCCGGAGCCCCCCAAAGATGAAAACCCGGTTCTCCCGATCCCGAACTGAGCGTTGAGCAAAGGGGGGCCGGATCAAGATGGATAACATGCTCGCCACTGCCCTGGAAAGGCAGTGGCGAGAAATGGGTCGTAGTAGGCCAGCCGCACGGGGCTGTCTGACCGGGGCTGTCTGACACCTGATCCCGGTTGACGTAGAGAGACTCCCGGGATCGTCTCAATCTTGGTCGTCGTGAGCCAACACGAAGAAACGTCGCTGGTCCCTTAAATCAGGTGCCAGCGACGTTGGTGTTTGATGGACCGAATGTGCGAAGAGGGAAGCCGCGTTTACTTCTTCTCGTCAGTCTTCGCAAAATTGGCTCGCGACTGAGCGAACAACCATTCATAGAATTCGGGATTGTTGTACGTCTGCGTCCAGGCGTCATGTCCCGCTTCGGGGTAGATGGTCAGCTTTGGCAAGCCGCCGTTCTTGGTGATCTCATCGACCATTCCCTGGGTTCTGGCGACAGTGGATGCATCATCCTTGGCACCGACGAAGGCCCACACGGGGACGTGTGTGTATTTCTTCGTCCAGAACGGCTCACCGATACCGCAAATCGGGGCAATTGCCGCAATCCGGTTGGGGATGTAGTTCGCCAGTTCCCAAACACCCAGGCCCCCCATACTCAAGCCGGTCAGGTAGATGCGGTCGGGGTCAACATTGTACTTCCGTTCGAGTTCGTCAATCAGTGCCGTCAGCTCGATCGGCTCCCAGCCTCGTCCCGACGGACATTGGGGTGAGACCACGATGCAGGGAAAGTCTTTCCCCTGATCAATCAGTTTTGGGGGACCATGGACTTTGACCTTTTCCAGATCATTACCCCGTTCGCCGGAACCGTGCAAAAACACCAGCAGCGGCCAGGATTTCTGCTGGTCGTAGTCCTTGGGAAGGTAAATCAGATAGTCCAACTGCAGCCGCACACGCACGTCAAGTTTTGCAGCCTGCTGCGGAGGCTCGTCGGCGAATGCGAACAGTGGTCCGAAAACGAACATCAGTAACGCCGACTTCAAGATCAGATCAGGTTTCATCTCATCTCCGGTAAGAGGGACAGGGCGGATCCATTCGAAATCATAACGCAGTTGAATTACGCACGGTAGAAACGGCCTTGCCGACGGGCTTTGGATCGTTCCCCGGCGGTCGATTCTGCGAGGGGAAGAGCAGGAAATCGGCAGACCGACCAGCTCGGTTCGAGTTTATTCCGGGTCGGTTGACGCGATCCGGTGACCGGCCCGATACAATCCCCATCCGAGCAGGACCGTCAGAACGGCGATCATTCCGAACAGGACTCGCGTATCGTTCCAGATCGGCGAGTTCCCCCCGCGTTGAGTTGAAGCGGAGGAATTTTCGACCGGTGCGGAGGCTGTTACACTGACGATGCTCTCGCCCTGCGCCAATGCCGAGAGAAGTGCGGCGTCGTCGTAGTGTCCCGCTTTTGCGTGCGGAGACCCATACTCCAGCATCAGTTTCGAATGCGGAGGGGCCGCGACGATCAATTCGTAGAGTGGGCCTGTCAGCTCGACGCTGGTAATCGGCAGAGGCGGGCTATCCCGGTTTTCGATTTTCACTCGGAATTGACGAGTCCGGACTTCGGGGATCGAAACGGTGACTTGTTCCCGTTGAATCGCGCCGATCGCGAAACGTGAGGCGGTCCCCTTCCCTGCGTGCACCCATTCTTTCAGGCCGTCAGCGTTTTCCAATTCTGACTCGATCGTGACCACCCGACTGAAGTTTTCTGCACTCGTGATCAGTTTGAGTTCCGAGATGGGCTGTTGCTGAACGGAGACCAGGAGCGTCGTCTGTTGCTTTTTCGCGTCTTCCATCACGGACAGACTGGCGGGCGAGTACTGCTCGGTTTGCGGTTGTCCCGGCTGGATCTTCGATTCATCACGATAGAATTCAATTCCATCCACGCGAAAGGGACGCAGTGCGATACTCGTCGATTCAACTCGCTCAACTTCCTCATTCCCTTTCAGACGACGATTGAGCTCCAGCAGGAGTTGCTGTTGTTCTGCCGTCACGTCTTTGATGATCAGTCGAAAGTGGCGATGGTCTGTTCTTTCGAAGGGAACAAAGACGTTTCTTGCATCGACATAGCGAGAGTAGTCAAAGATCAGTGAGGCGGCTCCCAGCGGTCTCCACATCGTCCCATTTTCAGATGACTCGACGTGGACCTGATGCTCAAAATCCTTGAGGGGCGTGAGGATCCGCAGACCATTGGGGACAAGCTCCTTTTCACCCAACTGGACCTCAATCTTCAGGCCCTCGGCGGAGTCGAGTCTGGCGTTTGAAATTGTTCCGCGCCAGAAATGGCGAATCGAATGCGATTTTCCGTCCTTCGTGGCACGAATCACGAAGGGAACTGGCTGTTGCTGCTCGTTCACAACGCGCACGTCAGGCCAGTCCTTACGAGTCGCATCATGGAACTGAACGTCCAGCGGCAGTCGGAAGAGCGATGTCTGATCATGCTCGGGCAGCTCGAGCGTGCGCTGCCAGCGGTATTCGTGATGGCGGGTTCCGTCGGCCATCACGATCGTCGAGGCAAGCAGGATTCCCAGCAATCCGCTCAGCCAGTGAAACTGCACGCCGTTGCCATTCATCGGTTGTTCCTTCATGTCGTTTCGGACTGTTTCACGGCGAATGTTTCGCGGTATTTCAGATAGATGAAGGACCCTGCCAGAATCAGCACCCCCAGAACGATGAAGGCAATAATTCGGTAGAAGGAATCCAGCTCGGCCAGATCGCGGAAGAAGACTTTGGCAATCACAATTCCAAACAGGCCAAGCCCTGCATAACGCAGCGACCGGACATTTCGCCAGATCCCTTGCAGCAGCCAGCTCAACGCAAACACCGACCACAGAATGGACACGCCACCGGCTCGCATCCCCGGGACGAAGATGGACAGAAACGTATTCAGTTCCAGTGAGAGATACGTAAACAGCGTTGCCATGCCGAGTGTTCCGAACACGATGACACCATCCATCCGCTTCATTCGCCGCTTTGTCAGGTAAGCAGCAATCAGCAGGAAGGCAATCAGCGGCCCAAAATCCAGGAGTCGAAGACCGGCGTCGCTGTAAGAGTAAGGACCACTGTAGATGAGCTTGTCATTGAGCGACCACGAACGCAGGTCGACGGCCACCGCCTTAATGATGACCGCGAGGATTCCAAGGGCGGCGATATTCAGCAGGACTTCGTGGTTGCGAACGATTGCTTCACGCAGGATGAGGGCGCACGCGACAATCCATAAAATTGTCAGCAGCGGAAGTCTGAGCGGCGAATAGGTGAAACCGATGGTGCGACTGACTTCCAGATGCAGATACAGAAACAGCATCGCAAATCCGAAAATCGCGAGGATGTTCGGTATCGGAATGCTAGAGAAGGGATTTCGCAGATCACTTCGGGCGGCGATCTCCCCTTCTGTATCGCTCTCTTTCTCGGACGGCTTTTCATCCGAGAGCCGCTGAGCCATCACCAGTGAGGCGATGGGGACACCAAACTGGATGCCGCGTTCCAGTAGCTGAGGCCAATAACCATTCCATGCCAGACTGCGATCGATGGGGGGCTCGAACTGATTCCGCAAGTCGATCAATCCGAAGCGGAAGATCACGATGCCGTATAACAGGTGGCTGATCAGTTTGAGCGTGTTGCTGCCCAGTTGACGTGCAATCCAGAGCAGGACCAGTGCCTGCAACGCCCAGCTCAATGTGATCCACTGGCGAGAGAGTACCAGGGGGACGGTCACGATCACGAAGAAGGAGGCCAACCCCAGAAAACTGACCAGCAGTCCCCGGTCGATCAATTTCCGCATCAGGAAGTAGTAGACGTGCAGCATGTAGAACAGGCCGAGGCCTAACGTCACAACTGCAGCCCAGGGCCGCCCGTACGCTGCGTTGACCAGGCGATAGCTTTCGCTGAAGTACACAAGTGAATTGACCAGCAGGGCTCCGATATCGAGCAGGTTCGACGGGGAGCCATTGATGAGCTTGTAGAGGAACGTCATTGTCGAGAAAAGAATGAAGAACGCTGTCAGGAACGGTATCACTTCCCAGAACTGCGTCACGTCATAATTTGAGATCGACGCGAAATAGAGAGCATAGGTACAGAGAAAGCTCAACAGGTTGACCAGCGGCCAGTTCTTCGCGTAGCAGACGGCCAGAACGCCGATGCCGAGGATCAACAGGTAGGTGTACAACCCGGGTAGATCCACACTTCCTGTCGATAGCATTAACGGCGTTCCATAACCGCCAAGAATTCCCAGTACGGCAACGAGCATGGAGTCGAATCGAACTGCGATTCCTCCGGCGAGCACCGTCACGGCGCCCATCAGTGTAAACGCCGCGACCGGCTCGATCAGGTGATAGAAGTTGGCAGCGGCGTAGATGCTGAAGTAGAGCATGGCCAGTCCGCCCCCCATCAGACCTTGCCCGATAATCTGATAGCGTCCCCCCAGCAGTCGGGTCCCCGCTGTCAAAAGGCCCAGCCCCGCAATCGCCGCCATCGCCACCCGTGCGACGGGCTTGATCAGGTTGTGATCGAATGAGTATTTCAGGAAGAAACCGACACCGATTACGAGAACCAGAATTCCGATTCGCATGAGCCATTGACTGGCGATCGCGTACTCCATCGAGACCCCGACGGGGGCATGCTCTTCCCCGACGATAATCCAGTTCCAGATCTTGTTCAGGGTTTCTCTGGCAGCCAGTTCGAGTTTGCCCGGAGCATGTTCATGCACTTGTGACTTGGGTCGATGACTTTGGTGCAGCTCTTCCAGCCTCGCGGCAATCTGCGAAGGACCTGGTTCGGGGGGGGTTGGCAGCGAGGTTGCCGCCGGCGTGGGGAGGACAGGCATGTCCTCGTCGAAAACAACGTCTGCTGCTTCTATCGGGGTCTCTACCATTCGAGGTGGTATGTAAGTGGGCGTGACCGGTACGGGCGGAAACGGCATCTCGACCGTCGGTTGAACTGTTTCCACCGGCCGCGCGTCTTCTGCTGACGCTCTGCGTGGAGGGATTTCCCTGGGGGATAGCTCTGTTTCGAGCGGTGGGAGTCGTTTCGCCAGCGTTCGTTTCAACCGCCGGATTTGAGCTCCCAGTTTCTGGAAATGTTCTTCCTGTTCGCGACGAATGTTGTGCAGTACTGCCAGTAAGTAAACCGGCAAACCCAGGAAGACGAGTGCAAACCCGAGCAGCAGACAGGCGATTTCTGGCATTTGAGGTTTCCGCCGCGGTCGCGATCTGACGATGTTGCCGACTCACCGCCCCGCAGATGATCTAGTATTTAAGCTACACAACCTTCTTGAGTCATGACGTTCGCTAACGGGTCTTCCGTGAGTGGAAGTCAGGTTTCGGCAGTGGCATCCATGATTGGGGACGCTGCTCACATTCAGATCGTCAAGTGTCAGCAGGCAGGTTATCAAGTCTCTCCTTCACTGTCCGCTCTGCGTTCAATTGATTCTGCAACCGGACAGCCGTTACAAGTTCGCAGCAGTTTCTCCAGCGATCCATCCAGCAGCCCGGTGACTATGCCGATTATCCGAATTGATTCTCTTGACGATCCTCGTGTCGAACCGTACCGCAACTTGAAGGCGAAGAATCTTCAGCGCGGAGGTGAATTTTTCATCGCCGAAGGGAGAAAAGTTGTCGAACGGATGCTGGACAGCCCGTTCAGGACGGCCTCGGTCTTCGTCAGTGAGAAGCGTGAAGCCGAGTACGCGCCGAAAGTCCCGGCGGATGTTCCGCTGTACGTGGCACCGCAGTCCGTCATGAATCAGACGGTGGGATTCGACTTTCACGTCGGTGTGCTGGGCTGCGGATACCGACCCGCCCGAGCGCCTCTCGAGAATGTGCTGACTCAGCAGACAGAGCGAATGACGGTCGTTGTCTGTCCGAATTGCGATAATCCGGAAAACATGGGCGCCATCATCCGGATTGGTGCCGCTTTCGGAATCGACGCGCTGCTGCTCGGTGAGTCGTGCTGCGACCCGTACTCTCGGCGCGTGATCCGGGTTTCCATGGGAGCCGCATTCTCGTTACCGATCATCGAATCACCCGACCTGGCCAGCGACCTGAAGCTGCTCAAAGCGGAATGGCAGTTCCAACTGGCCGCAACGATTCTCGGTCCCGATGCGGAGTCGCTTGAGCGAGCCACGCGCAGTCCCCGCTTTGGTGTCCTGCTAGGGAATGAGGATACAGGCTTGGGAGAATCCTGGACGAGTCTTTGTGACAAGCAGGTCACGATTCCCATGTCGCGCGGTGTTGATTCCCTGAATGTGGCCGTCACCGCCGGCATCATGCTGTTCCACTTCCGCAGCGATCCTCCGGTGGCTTGACAATCCACAGGAACACGATTTGACCCGGCCCTGATGATGGATTACGCTATCTGATCGAAAAAGGCTGATGTACTCTGTCGTCGCATTGCGACGGACTGCCCGATCCTGGAGTGATATCGATGCGCCGGCGATTTCCGATTGGATGGTTGTTTGGACTCATCATCTGTCTACCTCTGGTGGGGCTGTCGAATGACAAACCCGATGAAAACTCGGGTGCTCAGCAGTCTGTCGCCGAGGAGTTGAAGTTCACCCGGATCTGGACCGTGCCAGAAAAACTGGTGCTCAGCGATATCCGAGACGCTCGCAGTCTGCTCGTCTTCGGCGAAACGACTGCCGGCAAAACAATCGACCTCTCCAGTTCGGCAACGCTCACCGCCGCTCACCCCTCGATCAGTATTGATCAGGATCACTACGTGAACCCGGTTTCCACCGGTGCAGGGACCGTATCGGTCTCGGCCGGAGGCCTCTCGATCAATGTTCCCGTCGATGTTCTCAGTATCGATTCAAAAGAAGTCGACTTCGTTCGTGATGTTGAGCCCATCATGGCGAAAGTCGGCTGCAACCAGGGGACTTGCCACGGTGCGCAGCAGGGACGAAAAGGCTTTAAGCTGAGCCTTCGCGGTTATGACCCGTTGTACGACTATCGGGCTCTCGTCGATGACGTCTCTGGACGCCGATTCAACCGGGCCCGTCCCAGTGACAGCCTGATGCTGCTGAAGCCGACTCAAGGGGTTCCTCACGAAGGGGGTTTCCTCTTCGACGAAGATTCGCGTGCTTACAAGATCATTGAGCAATGGATTGCGGAAGGCTGCAAATTCAGCGAAGCGACCCGCCCTGCCCGGTTGGAGTTGTTTCCCACTTCGACTGTGATGGACAGATCCGGACAGACTCAGCAGATGCAGGTCATCGCTCACTTTGATGACGGAACGTCACGTGATGTGACACGGGATGCCGTGTTTGAGGTCAGCAACTTCGAAGTCGCGACGATCAATTCGACGGGGCAGGTGAAAGCCGTACGCCGGGGTGAAACCGCTGTGCTCGTTCGCTACGAGGGGGCCTATGCGTCCAACACAGCGATCGTCCTCGGTACGCGAGAGGGTTTTGTCTGGAAGGATTCTCCGGAGTTCAACTTCATCGATACCCACGTCAACAATAAGCTGAAACGCCTGAAGATTCAGCCGGCCGACTTGTGCACCGATGCCGACTTCCTCCGTCGCATTTCTCTCGATCTCACCGGATTGCCCCCAACGATCGACCAGACGAAGGCGTTCCTCAACGACCCTCGTGATTCCCGCACCAAGCGCACAGCCAAGATCGACGAACTTCTCGACTCGGCGAACTACGTCGATCACTGGACGCTCAAGTGGAGCGACCTGCTGTTGTCGAATCGCAAGTTCATCAACGAACAAGGTGTCTGGGCTTTTCGTAACTGGATCCGGCAGGGAATCGCCACGAACCAGCCGTACAACGAATTCGTGTTTGATCTGATGACGGCCAGTGGCAGTTCGCTCGAGAACCCGCCCGCCAACTATTACCGCATTGCACGCGAGCCGCGCGAAGTCATGGAAAACATGACGCAGGTCTTCGTCGGCACTCGATTCGTCTGTGCCCAGTGTCACGATCACCCCTTCGAGAAATGGACGCAGACACAGTACTACCAGCTTTCCGCCTTCTTCGGGGGTGTAGGACGAAAAGGTGGTGCGCGGCCGGAAGAAGAAGTGATCTACGACATGCGCACTCCAGCCCAGGTGACGCATGCAGGAACGGGTCAGCCAGTCACCGCCGTGTTCCCCTTCCCGCTTGAGGGTGTGGACCTCTCGTCCGAGATTCCACGGGTCAAGCTGGCGACGTGGCTGACCGCGGCTGAGAACCCTTATTTCGCCAAGAGTCTGGCGAACCGCTACTGGAGTTATCTGAACGGGAAGGGAATCATCGACCCTGTCGACGATATCCGCCTGAGCAATCCTCCGACAAATCCGGAACTGCTGGACGCGCTCACGGCTGATTTCGTCGCTCACAACTTTGATCTGAAGCACCTGCTGCGAACCATCGCAAACTCGCATACCTATCAGCGAACGTTTGTGACGACACAGTGGAACGAAGACGACGACGTGAATTACTCCCATGCAACTCCACGTCGTCTGGCAGCGGAGCAGCTCTTCGACGCAATCATGACGGCGACGGGAGCGCCGACAAACCTGCCAGGAGTTCCCGGCGGCTTCCATGCGTCTCAGCTACCTGACTCATCCCAGACTGTCAGCTTCCTCGACATGTTTGGTCGTGCTCCACGTGAGTCACCCTGCGAATGCGAGCGGTCATCGGAAGTGAGTCTGGCTCAGACGTTGACCCTGATCAACGGTCCGACCATTTCAGAAGCGATCGTGCATCCCCAAGGGTTGATTGCCCGACTCGTCGTGTCGAAGGCCGAACCCAGACAGGTGGTCGAGGACGTCTATATGTCTGTGTTCAATCGACTACCGACGGACGATGAACGGGCGAAGGGCGAGCAATATCTGGCTGCTAACGGTACTGCGGAAGGAGCTCAGGACCTGATGTGGGCCCTCATCAATAGTCCCGCATTCCTCTTCAACCGGTAAAGGACAATGCCCGGGCATCACGTGTGGCCGAGAGCAGGCGTCTTCCGCAGGAGATTCGCCATGCTCTCTTGGCCGCGCTGAATGAGATCCATCCGCCACGGTTAGCGAAAATTGTCGCCGCTGAACGCGCCTCGCACCGCGAGACGTCCGTCCCATCGAATACTTTGGCCGATGGATGTCTCAGTTGTTCCCTTCCGGTTTGTTAGTTGCGACGAATGTCTGTGTTGACTTCCGCTCGCGCCGTTTACTGAGCCTTAAGTCAAGAGAGGGCTGTCCAGGGCATCAGAGTGGCCATGCAGTAACAACATTGAGACAGGTAGGATGATGTTCTGTGTTCCGTTCCAGCGAGTGGCCGGCGACGCGACACCTGCTGTCGGGACTGGCTATACGGCGATATGATCGAGCCGATGAAATCACAATTTGGCCCCTATGACATTTCTCATGAACTCGGTCGTGGCGCAATGGGCGTGGTTTATCTGGCCGTCCATCGCAGTCTGCAACGGGAGTGCGCACTGAAGACGATCGGCGTCAAAATTGCTGATCCGCATGCCGCAGAGCGATTCATTCAAGAAGGTCAGTCGGTTGCGAAATTAGGCAAACATCCCAACATCGTGCAGGTTTTCGACGCCGGCATTATTGATGGGACCCCCTACATTGCGATGGAGTATGTGCAGGGTGAAACCCTGGATGCCCTGCTGAATCGCCGGGGATTGCTGACAGAGTCGGAACTGATTGAGCTCGGCCGCCAACTGGCGTTGGCTCTCGATCACGCGCACAGTCGGGGACTTGTGCATCGTGATGTCAAACCGGCGAACGTCATCATCGACCCGACGGGCGAACCACACTTGCTGGACTTTGGGATCGCAAAAGATCTGAATGCGAGTCCTCGGCCGGCTTTGCGTGAGCCAGAGGCGAACTCCCCGCCGATAGCGAGTAAAGAATCTACGGAATCTTCGATTGACGAAGCGACCATCATCTCCGGCGAGAGTCCCCCATCCGCGAACCCTGATCAGTCGATCCAAGGGACGCCCGCGTTTATGGCTCCCGAGCAGGCTGATCCACGTCGTGGACCGGTTGACGCACGCAGCGATGTCTATGCGTTAGGGGCGACGCTCTACATGCTGGCCACGGGACGCCGGCCGTTCGTTTCCGCCACGATTACAGACCTGCTGATCCGCGTGGTGACCGAACCCCCGGTGCCTCTCAACGATTTCGTGACCGTCAGTTCGGATTTCAACGCGGTTATTCTGATGGCGATGGAAAAAAATCCTGCAAACCGCTACCAGACTGCACTGGAGTTCGCTGATGATCTGACGCGCGTTTCAACGGGATTGCCGACCCGGGCACGAAAACTCGGCAAACTCGGGTGGATCGTAAAGCGGATTCGCGCCCACGCGCGGCTGGTTGGAATTGCCGCGACGTTTCTACTCTTTGCAGCTTTGCTTTTCGGGTATTACCGGTATCGCTCCAGCGAGATCCAGGCACTGTGGGATGATATCGCAGAACGAACTGCCTGGGCGACGGCACAGCAGGTTCGTTCGCTACTGGACCCGGCGTTGCCCTTGTTGCAAGAGTGTTCGTCGCTCGCCGATGCTGGCTTGTTGCCCGTTGATGATCAAGAGGCCTTGATTCCGCATCTTGCGGCGCGATTTCGATACCAGACAAAACTCTCATGGCTCTCCTACGGTGACGCGGAAGGGCGTTTCACGGGAGCGTGGCGGCACCCCAGCGGCCGAACTGTCATTCAGCGATCCTGGCTCGACAATGCAGGGGGCCACATCCGTGAAGAGTTTACCGATGGCGACCATGCGCGACTGCGGTGGAATGACGAATGGAACTACGATCCAAGAAATCGACCCTTCTACCAACTCGCCTCGGAATCGCAGCAACCTGTCTGGACAAAGCCATATCAGTGGTTCGGAGACGAGGGACTTGGAATTACGTCGGCATTCGCGATCAGAGATCCGGAGACAGACGAAGTGCGAGGCGTCTTCACAGCCGACTACCACCTCGTCAGCCTGTCCAATTTTCTTGCCAGGACGAGCATCGGCAAACAGGGAAGAGCTTATCTGCTGGATGGGGACGGGAATCTACTCGCCGCGCCCGAGAGAGGTGCGGTTAAGGCGGATGAACTTCTGTCAGCATCCTTGCGCAGCCTGGAATCCATTCTTCCGGGAGGTCTTCGCAGCCTGACGGCCGATGAGCCACGAACATTCAGCTTCCTGTATGGTCGCAAACCTTATGTCGCAGCGATGGAATTTTTCCAACCTGCAGAGGGTCTGCCCGTCATTACCGTTGTCATGGTCCCCGAGGAAGACATAGTGGGCCCGGTCAGGGAATCCGCATTACGAGGGCTCAAATACGCGGGCGGGGTGGCTCTATCCGCCGCAATACTTTCAGTACTCATCGGCATGGGTCAGCGCCGCCAACTGAAAAAAGAACTTGCAAGGAGAAACCTGCGAATGAAGCAACTCCGCGCAGAAAAAGCGGCAGTCGGCAAAGAAAGCACACGAATCGCTCAGCCAACTACCGTCGGGTAACCGCCGCGGAGTTACTTCTCCGACATACCGTATCCTCATCGTGCGATCATGATCGCGACACGCGCGTTCTCGACCACAGATCCCCTCGGAATTGGACCCACGGGCTCCACAAAATCACCAAGGAGCAACAATTGTAAAGTGACTGCCCTTCCCTGCTTCGGATCAGATGAAAGAATTCATCCGAATAGCTCGGGGGGGCGCCACTAATGGCAAGCCGGTCGGACGGTCCATCTGTCGCGCGTGTCGAGCATGGTTCGCCATGTCCCGAGGTTCAGCATCGGCTCGACGGTGTCGGAACGATGCTCGTCCTGCCACAGCACGAATGAGAGTCGCAGAACCGTCGATGGCGAACCTGGGCTCGGTCAGACGCCGAAGGGGGAGGCGGGGCATTCCAAAATTCACAACCCTTGAAGGTTGCGTCAAAGACTTACAGTCTTTTGCATCAAGTTAGGTCTTGATCACGAGATGTGCGACGGTACTCTGGTGACTTGCACTGTTAAGGTGGAAGAAGAGAATGCATTTGCAGCATCGCGACATCTACCGGCGGGCCACGTCACTTTGAGGTCTCGGCTGACGACTTATGACCTTTGCGACCTCTGACGACTGCGCGTCAAGCACCGCCCAACGAGCCACATGGATTGACTATGGATTCGCGATCGCCGCGGTTGCGATCGCGAATCTTGTGCGCCTGTTCATGGACCCGGCTCTTGGTAACGACTACCCCTTCATCACCTTTTTCGGCGCTGTGGCCACTGTCGCCTGGTGCGGAAAAACTCGCCCCGCGGTGCTGTCGATATTCGGCAGCGCCATCGCTGCATCTTATTTTTTCATACCGCCGAGGTATTCACTGCTGACGTCGGACATCGGCACGATTGTTGGGCTGACTCTGTTCTGCCTCATCGGTGCAGTGATGGTGGCAATGGGACATGCGCTCCGTCTTGAACGGAGTCGAACCGCCAAGCTGATTGACGAGGCGCGGATTCAGGCGAACGAATTCCGCCGGACCGCGCTGCTGGAAGCGGAACAGCGGGAACGGTTGGGGACGACGCTCAACAGTATCGGAGATGCCGTCATCATCACCGACAAGTTGGGGCACGTGATCAGCCTGAACCCCGTTGCCGAATCATTGACGGGGTGGAAGAGCAGCGAGGCAACGGGGTTGCCACTGACAGATGTCTTCCGTGTTGTCCACCAGCGAAGCCGCCAGCCGATCGAAAACCCCGCATTGAAGGCGATCAACGAAGATATCGTCATCGGGTTGACTGATGACATTGTTCTCATCAGTCGAGATGGGGCAGAACGACCAATTGATGACAGAGCGGCACCGATCCGGCACGGGGATAAAGAGATCGTCGGTTGTATCCTTGTTTTCCGCGACATCAGCGATCAGAAAGCCCAACAGCAGGCGGTCGCCGCCAGTGAGGCACGACTTCGAAGGGTTTTCGAGTCGAACGTGGTCGGTATGATCCGCTGGGATCTTGACCGCAGTCTGATCCTGGACGCGAATGACACGTTCCTCCACATGACCGGCTATACCCGCGACGACATTTCCGCAGGGCGTCTGAACTTCCGCGATATGACTCCGAGTGAATGGCGTTCTCGCAATGAGGAAGGCATCCGCACCATCCGAACGGAAGGTCATGCCATGCCCTACGAGAAGGAGTACTTCCGCAAAGATGGCACTCGCGTGCCCCTGATTATTGCCGGAACGCGATTTGATGACTCGCCGTCCGAAGGGATGTCGCTCATCATCGATATTTCCGACCGGATTCGCGCAGAGCAGGAAATTGCTCGCATGGCTGCGGAATCGGATCGTCAGCGTCGACTCTATGACACCGTCTTGTCCAACACGCCTGACTTCGTCTATGTCTTCAGCCTGGATCACAGGGTTCTCTACGCCAACGACTCTCTCATCAAAATGTGGGGACGAGGCCGGGACGGGGCGATCGGCAAAAAATTTCTTGAGATCGGTTATGAGCCGTGGCATGCCGAGATGCATGAACAGGAAATTGATCGAGTCAGGGCCACGAAACAGGCGATCCGGGGTGAGGTCCCCTTCACCGGAACGAATGGACGACGACTTTATGAATACATCTTTGTGCCGGTCTTCGGGGCCGACGGCGAAGTGGAAGCTGTTGCAGGAACGACCCGTGACGTGACTGAGCGGCGGGAAGCGGAAAAGGCAATTCGATCCACGGAAGAGCGATTGAGAACCGCCTTGACTGCGGCGCGAATGGTCGCCTGGGAGTGGACCCCCGGTAACGGAAAACTTCGAGTATCTGCGAATGCGGCGGACGTCTTCGGCCTAGCAGAAGGGGAAAGCTTAAGGGGCATTGACCAGGGGCTGGCATTGCTGCATCCCGACGATGTCGGACAGTACCAGGCCACCTTCCAGCAGGCAATTGAAACCCGAGCCGGTTACCTCACCTGCTATCGCTTAATCCGCCCCGACGACGGTCGGACGATCTGGATTGAGGAACGCGGACACACCGTCTTCGACCAGCCCGACGGAGGTGTGAGGTTGTTTGGCGTTTCAATGGATGTGACCGAGCGGAAACGCGCGGAAGAGCAGCAGGCGTTTCTCGTTCGTCTGGCGGATACGTTGCGACCTCTGTCAGACCCGGTGGAAGTGCAGTTGAAGGCCAGCCGACTGCTGGGTGAATATCTGAAGGCGAACCGAGTCGTTTACTTTGAGATTCGCGATGATGAGTACATTATTGAGCAGGATTATACATCCGGTGTAAGTCCACTGGCCGGACGGTATCACGTCTCGGCGTTCGGTCCGGCTCTTCACAAAGTGTTGCTGGATGGCCGCACGAATATCGAGTCGGATGCAACCACCGAACCCGGGCGGTCAGCAAGTGAGCGGGCGGCCTTCGCAGGGATCCAGGTTCGCGCTCATGTGGACGTTCCCCTGGTCAAAAGTGGCCGTTTTGTGGCGGGGTTAACGGTCCATTTTTCGGAACGACGAGACTGGACCCGGGAAGAAGTCGCTCTCATCCAGGAAACTGCTGAACGGACGTGGACCGCGGTTGTGAAGGTCCGCGCTGAAGTGGCGTTGCGTCAAAGTGAAGAGCAGCGACGCTTGGCGCTCGACGCGGCTGAGTTGGGGGCGTGGCATCGCGACCTGGTGACAGGCAATTTTACGACAGACGAGAGATTCCGTGTCATCGTGGGGGGCTCAACCGAACCGATGGATTACGAAGCGACCTTCCTTCGCATTCATCCGGATGACCGTGAACGGGTCCAAAAAGCGGTGTCGGCAGCCACCAGTTCCATAGATCGAGCACTTTACAATGAAGAATACAGGGTCGTTAACCCGGATGGTGCGGTGCGCTGGGTCTTGGCTAAAGGAAAAGCCAATTATGATCGCGAGAGACCTGAGCGGCTGGTGAGTTTTGATGGGACGGTTGCGGACATCACGGCTCGGAAATTGATTGAAGAGGAGCGGGAGCGACTGGTGGGCCAGCTACGTGAAGCTGACCGGCGAAAGGACGAGTTTCTGGCGACGCTGGCCCACGAGCTCCGTAACCCGCTCGCCCCGATTCGGAACGGCTTGGAAATCCTTCGCCTTGCTGGTGCGACGGGGACGGTTGACGAGGCTCGCATGATGATGGAACGCCAACTGGGGCAGATGGTCCGGTTGGTGGATGATTTGCTCGATGTGAGTCGTGTCACGCGAGGAAAACTAGAGCTCCGGCGGGAGCGACTGGAACTTCGTTCCGTGATCGACGCTGCACTGGAGACCACTCGACCTGTGGTGGAGCAGGCGGGCCAGGACCTGGTTGTCTCTCTTCCAGAAACCCCGGTGTATGTCGAAGGGGACTTTACTCGCCTGGCTCAGGTCATCTCGAACCTGTTGACCAACTCCGCTAAGTACACGCAGCGAGGCGGCCACATTCGTCTCCAGCTCGTCTGCGATGACGACACCGCGGTCATCTTTGTCGCAGATGACGGCATCGGCATCCCGCCGGAAATGCTCTCCAAAGTCTTCGAGATGTTTATCCAAGTGGATCGGACCCTCGAAAAATCGACGGGGGGGCTGGGGATCGGACTGTCTCTGGTGAAGGGACTCATCGAGATGCACGGCGGCTCGGTCGAGGCGAAGAGCGAAGGAGAAGGCAAAGGGAGCGAATTTTCGGTCCGTTTACCCACCCTTCCGTCGAGCGCAGACGCGCCTCATGTGGATAACGGAGCGGTTGATCACGCCGTCCCGTCAGACAGTCGCCGGATTCTGATTATCGACGACAACGCAGACTCCGCGAACTCGCTCGGCAAGTTTCTCGAAATCATGAACAACGAGGTCCAGATTCGTTACGACGGCGAAACAGGGATCGCCGGGGCCGATGAATTTCGACCGGGGGTGGTGGTCTGCGATATCGGAATGCCGAAAGTGAATGGCTACGACGTTGCCCGACGAATTCGAGCCGAGCCCTGGGGACGTGACATGATTCTGATCGCTCTCACGGGCTGGGGGCAGGAAAACGACCGGAAAAAAAGCTCTGACGCCGGATTCGATTATCATCTCGTCAAACCGGTCGAACCTGCTTCGCTGATGAAGCTGATCGCAGTCGATCCCTAGTTTTCCCGACCGCGAAATACACCCTTCTGCAGGCTAACTGTTCCAACCCTTGCGCATTCCGCAGGAGAGAGCGTGCTATGCGTCGGCCAGGCGATCAGAGTCAACTTCTTGTCAGGCATGAGTCAGGCTCAAATCTACTGGAAGCTTCGTCGACTCTGCATGCAGGAAAACGCAGCCCGCACTGACCAAGTTGAGCAAGTCGATTGAACCACGACGTTCACTTGCAGACCGGCAATATGGAACGTGAGGTCTGAAAGAATTGTAGTGCCGACCCGGCGAGTGCCACGCTTTGGCATCCGCGGCCTCACGTCAATGCAGCGAGATTCCAGGACCGAACCGTATTGTCCCAGCCAGCCGACAGCAACCAACCCGAATCTGGCGTCAACGCCAAATCTCGCACCAGACCCGTGTGTCCGCTCAGGCTTGCGATCTGTTTACTCGCTGCCACAATCCGTACGTGGATGACGCAGTTGTCTTTCGACTCATGTCCGCCACGATCATTTCCGCGACCAGCGGCCGCAAGCAAGCAAGCAACGATTCGGACTAAAGGTACAGCAAAGAGGCTGGTGCCCAACCGCAAAGAGCGACATCATTTCCCCGAGAGTTGGGTCCATTTGATGCTGGCGCACCGGGCGCACAGCGCGTAAAAAAACACCCCATGCCGAGGGGACATGGGGTGCTTTGTAGTTCATCGAATCACGAGGCAGGCTCTTGAGACTACTCGAGGATGGTCTTGGTTTCGCTGACCAGCTTGGCGATGGTTTCGTTGTTGAGGTCGGAAGCGTTCAGGCCCTGGCTGACCTTGACCTTACCATCGACCCACATCATGACGGTGACGTCGGCTTTGGTGTTGATCTTGTAGCCGTCTGGACCTTTGGTTCCCTTGAAGGTGGTCAGTGGCATCTGGCTGATTTTGTGCTTTTCAGCAGCCGCGGTGAGGCTGGCAGCGGCCTTTTCTGGATTTTCAGACATCAGCACGACAAAACCGGCCATCTTCTGGTCACGGTTCTTGGCGACGACGTTGTCGAGTTCCTTCGACAGCTTGGCAACTTCTTCGGTCATTTCTTTTGCGAAGATGCTGACAACTGGCTGGTTTCCGTAGCGGCAGCGATAGCAGAGTTCATCACCGTCTTTGTTTGGCCCGGTCACGTCTTTGACGTTGAATGCGGGAACGCCCTTCCCCTTTTCAAGACCTGACTGGATTTCTGCGGCCATGGCGAAGCTGGCAGTGGCGACAAGCACGGCTGCAAACGTTGCGAAACACTTCTTCATCGATGATTCCTCCGTCGAACAATTCAGTATTCGAAACCTCATGGTGCCAGCAAAGATTCCACTCGCACCCCACAACCGCCATTGTACAAAGTTGGATTCAATCGTCGAGCGACACGTAGGGTTTCAACGGTTTTAACACCAATGCCGGACCCGCACAGATGTCCAATCAAACTCACGTCCCATTCTGTTTTCGTCGCGATTGCGCCTGAAGTAATTTCCTTCGCAGGACGAACCTGAATTCCAGCTGAGGACTCGGACGGGTAACCTGCCCGATGCGTGGGACAATCTAATGTCGTCATCGTCCTTCGGGTATGGCTCACGCTGAAGGAAGCCGATGTGTATTATGAGACCCTTCGTGGGAGGATCTGAGCGAGTTGGTGTCGCTGTGTTTCTCTGCATCGGGGGTTCGTTGACCATGTTCGAGCGACTGACTTCGATTGAGCCTCTTACCGATGCGTAACCCCACAAAACTTCACCTGGCACTGACCAGCCGATCCGATGGCGACGCGGTAGACTCAATCCGTCCGGCCATCATCGAGTTTCTGAGGAACCAGGCGGACGTTGAGCTGGATGTCTTCGGCACGCCAGATGAATTGGATATCGGTGACAAACATTTTGATATCGTGATCGTCCTGGGGGGCGATGGAACGATCTTACGGACGTGTCGTCAATTGGGGGCCAAGCAACGTCCTATCCTGGGGGTCAATCTCGGACGTCTTGGATTCCTTGCTGACCTGTCACCGGACGAATTTCAGGTGATGTTCCCCCGATTTCTGGCGCGCGATTACCAGGTGATTGACCACCTGATGTTTGAGTGTCGACTCATCCGTGAGGATGGAACCGAGCAGCGGCACCTGGGGCTGAATGAAGTGTCAGTCCTCACCGGTTCCGCGTTGCGAATCCTGCACATTCGTCTGGCAATCAATGGTGAGATCGTTACGACGTACCGGTGCGACGGTTTGATCATCAGTACTCCCGTGGGATCGACAGCGCACAGTCTGGCTGCGGGTGGACCGCTGCTGCGTCAGGACCTGCAGGCTTTTGTGATCACGCCCATCTGTCCGCACACCTTGACCAATCGTCCGCTGGTTGACCGAGCCGATTGTGTCTACACGCTGACTCTGCCCGAAGTCCCTCATGGGGCGACGCTGGTGATCGATGGCCAGATCAAGGAACGGCTGCAAGAGGGAGACCGGATCGAAATCCGGCGGGCCGATGTGAGCTTTCAACTTGCGCGGCTGCTCGATCACAGTTACTACGACACGCTCCATCGCAAGTTGGGCTGGGGTGGGCAGACTGTTTACGAAAAGCGTTCCAACCTGAAGGGCTCGTGAAACGTTGAATTTCCCTCGCTCCGGAGAGCTTCGTATACTATTGTGAGTTGGCCAAGCCGACCGCCAATGAACTTTACTCGAGCGAACCATGCCCTTTTCCGAAACAATCCGGACGATTCGACTGGCAATGAAGAGCTTGCTTCTGCACAAGCTCCGGTCGGGCCTGACAATGCTCGGGATCGTGTTCGGGGTCTTCTCTGTGATCGCGATGCTCGCGATCGGCGAAGGTGCCAGTGCTCAGGCTCAACAGCAGGTCCTAGCGCTGGGGGCAACTAATATCATTATTCTCACCGTGAAGCCCCCGGCAGATACCCAGTCTTCGGGCAGCGGTGGCAATCGTGGTGGACGCTCTGGCTTCGTTGTTCCGCAATACGGTCTGCTGAGAAGCGACTATGATTTGTTGACGAAGACGATCCCGACGATTACCGGCGCCGTCCGCATGCGTGAAATCGTCAGCGAAGCCCGTTATCTGCAGAACACGATCAACGCGCGTCTGGTGGGAAGCACCGCGGAATACATGGACATGAACCAGCTGGTGGTCATGCGGGGCCGTTTTCTCACAAATGAAGATGAGGACCTGGTGGCGAACGTCGCGGTCCTGGGAGCGGAAACCGCGGCGACGCTCTTCCCGTTCGAAGATCCGATTGGCAAAGCCGTCCTGGTCAGAAACGCCCGTTACATGATTGTCGGGGTGATGAAGTCGCGTACCTCATCGGCAGCCATCGGGGGGAGCTTTTCGGGGCAGGAGTACAACAAGGATATCTACATTCCTCTCAGCACGTTCCGAAGCCGGATCGGGGACATGGTATTCACCCGCATGAGTGGAACGTTCTCTGCGGAGCAGGTGGAACTCAATCAGATCACGCTGAAAGTGCGGTCGCGTGACGATGTGGTTCCGACGTCGGAAGTGGTGAAAGAATCACTGAAGCGGACGCATGCAGGAAAGGCTGACTTTGATGTCATCGTCCCGCTGGAACTGCTGAAACAGGCCGACCAGATTCGTCAGATCTTCAATATTGTGCTCGGTTCGATCGCCGCCATCAGTCTGGTGGTGGGTGGCATTGGCATCATGAACATCATGCTGGCGACCGTCACCGAACGGACGCGTGAAATCGGGATTCGTCGAGCGCTGGGAGCACGTCAACGTGACATCATCAACCAGTTTCTCATGGAAACAATTGTGCTTTCCGGTGCCGGGGGGATTATCGGCATTTTGATGGGACTGGCGACGCCATTGGCGTTTTACGGGATCAAGCACGTGGTGCAGAATTACATTCTCGATCGAACTTCGGGCGATTCGCCGATGGCCAAGATGTTCACCGATATGGAACCCCGGATCGCGATCTGGAGTCTTCCAGTTGCGTTTGGGATCTCGGTGTCGATCGGAGTCATGTTCGGAATCTATCCCGCCCGTTCTGCCGCCCGGATGGACCCCATCGAAGCGTTGCGGCACGAATAAGATCTGGCCATGATTTGAATCCCTCAACGACACTGATCGTCCGTTGAAATCTCTCTTTGTAAATCGGAACTGAAGATGGGTCCCTCGCCGTTCGTTCGTTTGCATCAGAATGATAATATCGCCGTGGCCGCGCGACATGTTCCGCTGGGAACATCGTTCCGGTTTGAAGACTCGAACGAGTTCTTTGCTCGAGAAGCGATCGACATGGGGCACAAGATTGCCTTGCAGCCGATCGAACAAGGGCAACCAATTAAGAAGTTCGGCCAGACGATCGGGTTTGCCTCGCAGCCCATCCCCGCCGGAAGCTGGGTCCATGTCCACAACGTCGTCGCGGGAAATCTGAGCCTCGACTACGCATTCTGTTCGGAAGTTCCCCCGGAACCGAGTCTGATTGAAGGCCGTACGTTTCAGGGGTATCGCCGCCAGAATGGCAAGTTCGGGACGAGAAACTACATCGGGATCGTCTCGACCGTGAACTGTTCGGCAACGACCTCCAAGTATGCAGCGGACAAGTTCAACCAGGAATTGCTTGCCGAATTTCCCAATGTCGACGGGGTCGTGCCCCTGATCCACAAAGGTGGCTGCGCCATTCAATACGGCGGTGAGGACCATCAGCAGTTGACGAGAACGCTGGCGAATGTGGCGCGCCATCCTAATATCGGCGCTTACATCGTCATCGGACTGGGATGCGAGACTGCTCAAGCGTCATTCCTGATGGAGAACGGAGGCCTGCTGCAACTGGGGAACTCCCCTTCCCCGAATCAGCCGCTGGTGATGAACATTCAGGATCAGGGAGGTGTGGCCAAGACGGTGGCGCGGGCGGTGGCACAGATTCGAGAAATGCTGCCGGAAGTAAATCGGGCCCGTCGCGAGGCGATTCCGGTTGCCGAGCTGATGCTGGGACTGGAATGTGGTGGAAGCGACGGCAACAGTGGTACGACGGCGAATCCAGCATTGGGTTACTGCAGCGACATGCTGGTCGCACACGGCGGGACTTCGGTCCTTTCGGAAACGCCCGAAATCTACGGTGGCGAGCACCTGCTGACGCGGCGATCCGTCACACGTGAAGTGGGCGAGGCACTGCTGGAACGAATTCGGTGGTGGATCGACTACACCGCTAAGTTTGGTCAGCGGATCGACATCAATCCATCGGTCGGCAACAAGAAAGGTGGCCTCACCACCATCTACGAAAAGTCGCTCGGAGCCATCGCCAAGGGAGGAACTTCTGCTCTCAAGGGAGTCTACCTTTACGGCGAAGCGATCAATCAAAAAGGATTCGTCATCATGGACACCCCCGGCTACGACCCCGCGTCGGTGACCGGGCTGGTCGCTGGGGGAGCACATGTGGTCTGCTTTACCACGGGCCGCGGAAGCTGTTACGGGTGCAAGCCGGTTCCAACAATCAAGATTGCCACGAATACCCCGATGTATGACCGGATGATTGATGACATGGACATCAACGCAGGCAAAATCCTGGACGGTGTTCCGCTGAAAGAAGTCGGACGCGAGATCTTCGAAGAAGTCATCGCCGTCGCCAGCGGTAAGAAGACGAAGAGTGAACTGCAGGGGATCGGCGACGAAGAATTCCACCCATGGACGTTTGGTCCTACAACCTGATCCCGGATCTGGCCGTAACCGCCGGCGAGTGAATCAAATGATTCTCTCGCTGTGACGTGAGAACAAACGTCCCCTGAAGCAATCAATAAACGCTTCAGGGGACGTTTTCCTTCGATTGGCGTGGTCTCTTGACCGATTCGTTACACGATCGGTCCGAGCTCACCCTGTCATTTCGACTGGCCGCTGAAATGGCGATTCAGGAGTGCCATGTTCTTGCGGTTGGCCTTCCAGGCGGCGTCAAAGACGTCGCCCACCAGTGGAACGGCACCCACTGAAACGTCGACAACGACGTTCCACATCATGCGTGCGATCAGCCACTTGGGAGCGCCGAGCCGTTGGGCTTCGCGGACCAGCCAAATGGAGATTCCTCCACTCACGAAGTCGCCGATTCCGGGGACAAGTCCGATCAGGGCATCCAGGCCGAACTGGATGTTCGTTCCTGGCAGTTTGAACTGTCCGTCCAGAAGTTCAGCAATCGCCTGAAGTTGCTGAATCCGCTGTTGACGCTCCGAATTCGAGATGACCTCGGGTTCAACAGTCGCTTTTTTCGTAGTCGGACTGATCACCTCGACTTGCGTCGAGGGACGCCGATTGATCACAAAAGGGTTCAGAGTTGTCATAGTCGTTTTCCTTCACCGTGAGCGAGGGACGCCGAATCTCTGCGGGGCCGTGTCCGCAAGCAAACTGACTGACAAACTGCCAATGCAATGCCAAACCGCATAAAACCGCGACATGCCAGATTTCGTGCGAACCAATCCAGCCAGGAACGAGCGCCGGATCGCGGCGGATCAGGACAATCGCTCCGATGGTGTAGGCGAGTCCCGAGAGGACGGCGGGTTTCACGAATTTCCAGCCATAACGCCGCCAGAGGACGATTGCGGAAAACACGCTGCCCCAGCCGAACAGCAGAAAGAATGCGATTCCCGTCACCCCGGGCGACGTCCCGCAGAACAATAATCGCCAGAGTATTCCGGTGATGGCGACGAACCAGATCAGTACCAGCGCTCCCCATCGCGCAAGGCCAGTGAAAAGGATCGTATGAACGGGAGTCATACTCCCTGCAATCAGGAGAAATACGGCGGCCACGTCAGCCCGCAAGAAGAATTCTCTGAGGGGACCGGGCCAGAAAATATGGTAGGTCCCGCTGAGAAGTAAGAGGATCACTGTTGCGATCCCAAACGTGGCGAGGCCGGCGACCCGGACAGGATCACCTCGGCCTTGCCTGATCAAGGGGATCGTTAATCCCGCAAAGACGCCTGCGCCCAGGTAATGACTCAGAGAACAAAATGGCTCACGAACTCCCAGCCAGGGCCAGACGTCGATCGGGTGGATATCGGGTGTCAGACTGACGTCTCCTTGTGCATCTCCGCTTCAACAGCCGATCATTGCGATCACGATCACATTAATGGTCGGGGCCCGGACTCTGACGCCATTCTGTCGCCTGGCCCGACTTCTTCAGTGTCATTCTGGCAGTTCGTACGGCTTGCGGTACTGGCTCCTCAGCCATTGGTTGGCTGATTCATTGTTGGTGAATCGTTCCGTGCTGGCGTCCCATTCCAAAAAGGATTTGGTTCTGTGGGCGATATTGGCGATGAGTGCCGCTGAGGTGCACCGATGTCCGTATTCGATATCGCAAGGAGGCAACTGCCGCGTCTTGACGCTGTCGAGGAACGTGCGGGCATGGTCCGCATCGCGAACCACCCCTGCGGCCTTCTGCGGTTCGATGACAGGCGCCTCGCCGACGCGCCATTTTTCCAGATGGCGTCCGATGGGGGAACGGACCGCGAACTCATTCGGAGCGAGTTTGTCGGGCACAATCTCAAACCCGTGGGTGCTGAAATACATGGTTCCCTTGGTGCCGCGGAACTCGATTTCGCACGGCTGACCGCTCGGAGATGCTCCGTTGGCGTTGATCTGGGTGAACATGACGAGAGTGTCACCGGGGTAATGCCAGACGACTTCCATCGTGTCGGGAATGTCGCGGTTGTCGAAGTTGGCAAACTTTCCGCCCATCGCCATGACGGCAAGAGGAGCGTCGACTCCCAGTGAACGATGAATCTGTGCGAGATAATGCACACCCATATTCGTCAGTTGTCCGCCCGAAAAATCAGAGAACCAGCGGAAACGGTAGAAAGTTCGATTCTTGTTGTATTTGCGTTTCCTGGCGGGGCCCGTCCATGCGTCCCAGTCGAAGTCCTGTGGTGGTTCTTCGTCGGGAGGATTACCGATTCCCTTGGGCCATTCGTTCTGGACGTGGAAGCATCTGACAACTGTCACTTTGCCGATGGCTCCGTCGCGAATCAGCTCTGCGGCGACCCGGCAATGCTCGGAGGACAGTCGCTGAATTCCGACCTGGGCAATCCGATGATTTTCGCGAGCCGCCTTCACCATGGCCCGTCCCTCATTGACGTAGAGGGATGCAGGCTTTTCGACGTAGACATCCTTGCCAGCCTGGCACGCGTGAATCATCTGAAGTGCATGCCAGTGGTCTGGGGTGGCAACGACCACCGCGTCGATGTCGTTTCGGTCCAGCAATTTTCGATAGTCGGTGAACTGTTCGGGACGGGTGCCGATCCGGCCCGCAGCGTACTCGCGATAGGGCTCGTGCAAATCACATAAGGCGACAACCTCACAATCCTGCTGAGCGAGAAAACCGCTGAGGACCTGATCACCGCGGTTGCCCAGTCCAATGAATCCGACTCGCACCCGCTCATTCGCACCGAAAACGCGTTGCGAGCTGGCAGCCGTCGCGACGGCTGCAGCGATCGTGGTTTTAGCAAACGTTCGACGGGAGATCCCAGACATCGATTGATCCTTAACCGAAGGAATAGAGACACTCGAAAATCGACATGACGTTAACACGAATGAGAGAGCGCTGATGCCAGTTTCCCTTGGCCTGCAACCTTTTCCAATACTGATCTGACGAGATTTGTCCACAGGCAACCGTTTCGGCGTCGGTCTCGTCTCGCTGCATCCGTCCGGGGACCGCGCACGGGCGAATGAAGAGATAGCATTGGACGCCTCCTTTTCGCCGTCTCTCCATCCGGAGCCTCGTACCAGTGAGAGTGCCCGACCCGTAAGTGAGGGAAGTAAACCCGGCAGCGGTTGCAGGTTTTCAATGTCCCCGCCTCCGCGACTGCACACGGTTATTCTTTGTCTTTGGCTGGTTGGGCCAGGTGTTTGTCGAACCAATCTGCCAGCGTCAGCAGATCCTTGCCGATGTCGGCCCATCCGTGCCCCTGTCCCTTTTTGACCACGAGTTCACAGGGGACGTCATTTTCCTTGAGTTTTTCGATGATGATTTCGGCTTGCTGAATGGGAACCAGGAAGTCCGCATCGCCGTGAACGATCAGTGTGGGGGCATCGTCCTTGGAGACGTGGTTGATCGGCGAAATTGATTTACCGATCTCGATAATGCGATCTTCGTCGGTGATCGGGATAAAGGCCTTTTTCGCCTCGTCATAGACGTGAAAATCGAAGGGAGCCCGGAAGTCCTTGAGAATTCCTCGCCCGAGTGCGTTTTCCCCCGGTTTGCCGTAGTTCAGAAAATCGGTTGGCGGAAAGAAGCAGGCGACGGCCTGAACGCGACTTGATTCGCGTTCGACCGGATCTGTCGCCGCGGAATTTCCCTCAGTTCCTGCCGTACCGATCATCAATGAAATGTGGCCCCCGGCAGAAGCGCCACAGATCCCGATTCGATTGGGATCGATCTTGTATTCGGCGGCTCGACTGCGAATGAACCGAATCGAGCGGTTCATGTCTTCGAGGACTTCAGGGATCGTGAACTTGGGTTGGCTGCCATGCACGACGGTGAAGACGGTGTAGCCCCGCTTCAAAAATTCATTGATGAAGCCAAGGTTGATATGGTCGTGAGACGAATACCATCCGCCACTCACCACAAAGACAATGGCTGCCCCCTTGCCCGGCTTTCCCTCGTCGGACTTGGGGCTGAAGACATCCAGGGTCAGGGCCGTGCCGAACTTACGACCGTAGATCACGTCCTCTTTTCTTGTATGTGGTTCCTGCGCAATCGACGCGGTCGATGTCCATTGCAGTACGACGGTCAGGCACAATCCAAGGGTGAGAAACTGCTTCATCAATAGCTCCCTGCAGGTCTTTGGGACACGAGGCAAAATCAGCGACGATCGGCAGACGCAACGCATAAAGGTCGTTGCCTAAGCTACCCCGAATTCCGCCGGTTCCGCAAACGAATGATCGGGACTGATCTGTTGAATTCAGGACGCTTCGCTACGGTCCACATGTTCGGTACCGGGTCGACTCCGATGCTCCCGACCGCCCTATCCGTCAGCCCGTTGTCGTGAGCCGGAGGTCGCTGCGACGTAGAAGAACTTCGCCGCTGGCTGAGCGCAATGCACGAGACGACTGCGGACCTAACCGGTTTACAACCACGATTGACGTTCCGGGAATGACATGGGAAAGCCGTAGGGGACAGGGCAGCGCACGAATGCGCAATCGAAGCTGACACGTCTCAGGAGATCGGCGGGACAGAATCGTCGGGTTGCTGTTGACCTCGCCCCTGCGAAATCGACCTGTCGACGGAGTGAGTCGCCACTCCGTTTTGAACCTTTTCGACCTGTGGTGTTTCGGATCTCTGAACCTTTTCCGGACAGAATGGATCGCGGACAGAATGGTCGAAATACCCTGCTTTGACCGAGCGAATTCACGGTTTGGAAGTTTTCATAAATAATTCTGAAAAATTCGGTGGCCGATTCGGACGACCGGTCTAGACTCAGAACGTGGTCGGAAAGAAATGAGTCGCACAACCCGAGACGTCTTCCAAAGGTCACCGGGATGGAGCACAAAGGCATTAAGCCTTCATTGATTTCAAGATCAATCCCGCGAGTGATGACTCCCGGGAGCGCATCCAGCGAAGACAACAACTTCTGTGTCGTTCGCTGAGCATGCGACGCTCGATCTGGTTTACGGTCCTGAACTCTGGTCGTGAATCGAATCTGTTTGCGTTCGGGATCATCGTCCGTCTTGTGTGCCCTGGCCTCATGTGAAGGCCCGGCGTGCGCTTTGTGCGTTGTTGCTATGTCGTGTTGTTAACGATTTGAACTTTCAATCTTTGTGACGGAATTCGGTGGCTGATGCTGCAGCACCCGAAATTGACAGTCACCAATAAATCCAGGAAGGGCCTGCAAATGTTGAACTGGAAGAATCTCGCGACGCTGTCCGCTCTGTATGCCTTCGGGGCCTCTCAAGCTCAGGCGGAAGTTGTTCTGGAGCTTGCTCCACGAATTCAATTCGCAGAGATCACTCCAGACGGTGTTCAATCAAAAGCAGCTCTCTCGACCGCGACGGTGGTTGGGTTTGATCTGGAATACCGTGCTGCCCAGTTCCCAAACGCGGCCGAATTGCTCGCTAATGATCTGCACGATGCGAAGCTGCTTCCTGAAAAAGAAATTCTGAGTCCCCGTGGACCACGCAAGAGTGCGATGCCTGCTTTCGACTACACGAAAGGTGGCCTGGGATTCAAAGAGACCGGTCGGTCTGTCACCCATTTTGCTGCCGTGTCGCCAATCCCACCGGCTGGTTCGGAGACTGAGCCGGTCTCGATGTTCGGACAGTTCGCTCAACGCTGGAAAAATTCTCCCAGCGGCGAATTGAGTGGAAGTCACGCGAGTGCGGTTGAGCAAGGAGCGACTGATCTGTCCCAAGCCGCGGTGAAGTCTTCGGGGATGCCGCTGATTGGCTACGGGGCCGCGAGTGCGTCGCTGATGGGTGTCGCAGTTGGAATGCGACGACGATGGCTGGGGAAGCGAGTTGCTGAATAGTGGTGAGTGGTCTGACCTTTCGTCCGGCGACGCACAGTCGGGACGGTGCACGATCCCGAAATTTTAAACAGGGATCGTGCAATGAGTAAGACGTGACCGGGCCTTCCACCAAACGTGGGATGCCCGGGTAAACGTCTTTGATCGCTGCGCTGATCGAAGCCGGGGGCTCGACCGTGATTCGCTCAGACGCCGAATGGTAACGGGATGTGCCAGGATTAACGAGCCTGATTGGGGTTCGATGCTCGATCGTTTAGGAAGACTCGGAAAGCATTGGGAGTTCCGAGAATGTTCGACAGGTGTTGCTGGTAAGGTAGAGCTCTATGATGTTGAAAAAAACTCTTCTCGTTGCATTGATGGCCGTGGTTGCGGTGTTGCAGAACGGTCAGGCCGATGCTGGCATCGTCAGCTATTCGGCCACCGTGTCTCCGCAGCCGACGTCGTTTGAAGAGATGGTGTCGCTGCAAAAGTTTGATTCGTCACTGGGAACGTTGACGGGGGTGACGGTGTCATTCAGTGCCGACGTCAATGTCGTCGTCTCGGTCGCGAATTTCACCGGCAAGAGTCAGGGATTCACCAACGCTCAGGCGGCAGTTCCGTTCAGCGTGATTGCCCCCGATGGGTCATCGGTATCGGGAACTGCGACCGCTTTCTTCGGTTCCGGAACCGTTGCGTCAGGAATTGGTCCGTACAACTTCCCAGGCACCCCGATTAACACCACGGGGCAGTATACTGTTGCCTCATCCAACTGGTCTGATTTTATCGGCACTGGGGTGACTTACGCCGATTTCAAGTTTGTTGGGAGCGAAGGTACGTTCAATGGAACTGCTGCCAATGGCGTCTACTTCGGGGGAAACGCGATCGCCAGCGGTGAGATTACGATCACCTACGAGTACACGTCAGTTCCCGAACCGTCAACGTTTGCACTCGGTGCGACGGGACTGGCCGCCGCGGGGTTTGGATTTGCCCGACGGCGACGACAGACGCAAGCTGTCTGATTGACACTTGCGCTGGATGAGCGCGGATCTCGGGATCGACGTGGTCGTTCACGTTCCGATTTTTTTTGATTGCCACTGCATCGTCTTTCAACGCTGCAGTGGCATCTTGCGTTTCGTCTTCAGATTGAATGCATATGCCGCCGCACCCTTTAGGAACTGTGCGCTCTCCGGGGATCTCGAAGGATCTTCGATTCTGAACTGCCGCAGCGGCTGAATCGATAACCTGTATTGACCCTGGTCCTTCGTTTCAAACGAACGCCTTTTGCGCCGCGCGATCTCTCACCCCATGGCACGGCAGGTTCTTTGTCTCGCGCGACCTCTTTCACGCGCTGTCTGACACTTTGAAAACGCGATCCATGACTTTCGCGGAAAGTCGCTCGGTCCGCTGCAGCAATCTGCGTTGCTCGCCCCAGTCGATCCAGGTCTCTGAGGATTCTGGGACTTGCTGTCGATCCCCCTGGCCTGCACATCCCCTCAGGGGACTGATTTCCGTACGGGGGGAAAACCGATAACAGAACCGTCACTGACGGAACTCCGATGGCAACCCGCTAGAGAAATCGGGGCCAGAACGGGCAGGTTGGTCTGATCTCGAAGTTTTTCAGTTCGAATATTGTCGTCATGGGGCCGGACGCCCGGTGCAGAGCAATCGACCCTCTATCGTCGCCATCTGGCTCCCTGTCAGGAGTTACAAAACGAGGACGACGTCGTGTACGCATGGCAATCGCACTTGTTCCCGGCATTCATTACGAGTATGAATGAAATATTGACGACGTTGCTGAACCCTGCCGGTAAAAATCCACTGTATTTCCCACCGACTCCTGCGAGGTTTTCTGATGATTCAACCCCGTTTTGAACTCAGCCGCCGTCAAGTCCTTCGTATCGGTGCAGCAGGCGTCGCAGGAAGCGTACTCCCTTGTGCGTCCCGTAGAGCTTCAGCGAATCCGTCATACCGTACTGGTCGAGCCAAATCCGTGCTGTTGGTGTTGCTCAGTGGCGGCCCCAGTCAGCTTGATATGTTTGACCCCAAACCGAATGCCCCGGCGGAAATCCGCGGAGAGTTTTCGTCGATTGATACGGCCATTCCCGGAGTTGCCGTTTGCGAACATCTGCCTCAGTTGGCCGAACAACTCGGTCGGTGGTCGATGATTCGTTCGCTGTCGCATGTCGAACACAATCATCTGCTGGCGACTCATGTGGCTCTCACCGGTCGACCAACCCCCATTCCTCGCGGCGGAAGCGACCTGGACCGAGTGGAATCGCGGTTTGATTTTCCGAACTTTGCGTCGGCCCTGGATTGGATGCGGCCACGGAATGATGGCATTCCGAATGGGGTCTCACTGCCGAATTACTTCATCGAAGGTCCACTGACCTGGCCCGGACAGTATGCGGGATTTCTCGGTCCGAAACATGACCCGTGGCAGATCAACCAGGACCCAAACGACCCCAACTTTGGTATCGATTCGCTTCGACTGCAACCGGGTGTTACGTCACCCCGTTTGATAGCTCGACAGCAGTTGCTGGAGGAAATGAATCGCAGCCCTGTCTCGCGCGACTCAGGCGGACGGATGAATTCATTCGGCGAGCAGCAGGAACTGGCGCTGTCGCTGCTGACTTCAGACCGGGTTGCCAAGGCATTCGATATTCACCGTGAAGATCCGGAAGTCCGTGAACGTTACGGTCGAAACAAGTTTGGTCAGTCCCTCCTGCTTTCGCGTCGATTGATCGAGGCGGGGGTGCCGATCGTTCAGGCTGCGATGGGAATCGTGCAGACCTGGGACACACACGTGGATAACTGGGGGCGCCTCAAGAATACGCTGCTGCCGCAACTCGACCGGGGACTTGCTGCGCTGATGGACGATTTGTCGTCTTCCGGGTTGCTCGATCAGACAATGGTGATGGTCATGGGCGAGTTTGGACGTACGCCCAGAATTTCGATGCTTCCGGGTGAATCGGTCCCCGGCCGTGACCATTGGGCACATGCCTATTCTGCTTTGTTTGCGGGAGCGGGAATCCGGGGTGGACAAGTGATTGGCCAAACCGATGAGATCGCCGCTTATCCGACGACACGTCCCTGGTCTCCCGCGGACGTCTGCACGACACTATTCGATGCATTAGGGGTCAGCCCGGAAGAGTTAATCATGGATCCGCTCGGCCGACCAAACCATCTCATGAACGGAGAAGTCATTCAGCCGCTGTATACCGCAGCGAGTTGATGATTGACCGTTCCTGACTGGGAATTCGCTTTCTACTACTGAGGAGTGACGACAATGTTGCGAGTAATGAGTCTGTTTGCCCTGTTGGGAACTTTTTCTGCCGGGATGGCGATGGCCGAGGAGAATGCCGCCCCGAGCGAGGCGGAAAAGACCGCGATCGCGGAAGTTCGCAAATCAGGTGGTCAGGTGATGGAACTGGCACAGAATGATTCGCGGCTGGACGTCGCATTCCATCTGGCCGACGGCAAAATCACCGACGACAGCCTTGCACCACTTAAGAACCTCCCTCGGGTTGCGCAACTGAACCTTCGCGGACGGGAAATTACCAGCGCCGGACTGGCACACCTGAAAGACCTCAAGGGACTCGTCCGACTGCACCTGGAGAAAACCAAGGTGACCGACGAGGGACTCGAGAACCTCAAGGGGCTCGAGAACCTCGAGTATCTCAATCTCTACGGAACCGCTGTCACCGATGCCGGACTGAAGCACCTCCATGGATTGAAAAAGCTCAAAAAGCTGTATCTCTGGCAGACCCAGGTGACCGATGCAGGTGTTGCAGAACTGAAGGCCGCGTTGCCAGAAATTCAGATTATTCGAGGAGTTGACCTCGCGAAACCAGCAGAAGAAAAGAAGGCTGAAGAACCCAAGCCGGAAGAGAAGAAGTAATTGCGTCGAAATGGGCTGCAGTAGCGGTGAGCGACGTCTCATGATGATACCCCACCGCTATCGCAATCGCGGCGGCTGACCACAACGTAATGCCGCCTGCGTGACTGTTCTGCGAACTTGAAAAATCCCCTTGGCGAGTTACCTGTCTCGCCAAGGGGATTTTTCGTTGATGGCGGCAGGTTATGGCTCCCCGGTGAGTCTGCCGTCTACCTCTCGTCAGTAACTTCCGCGTGGCTGCGACGCTGTCGGCAGGGATGTCACATCTGCGGTCCCGAGTCGAGAAAGGGGTGAAAATTTTCCCTGCAACCAGAATTGTACCGTCCTAAAGCGGTCGGCCCTTGCGCTGTAGACATATAGAGGCGGTCGCTAACACCGAAATCGGCTGGAGCGGAGCTCCCCATCCGCTCTCATTTGTACAGGTCAATTTGCAGGGGGGCTAAAATGACAAGTCGCAATTCGACGAGTTTGGTGGTACCCATTTCACTACTCGCAACCTGGTACCTGTTCGGTTACCTGCTGGAACTGGCGCTGGTCAAGTCAATGTTTGGATGACCTGACAATGTACGAGGAGTACGGGAGTGGTCACTGTGGTGCACCCCGTCAGGGGAGTGCTGTCCGGTCCTTCGTATGCGCCTTCACGGTGCCGCTTGCCTGGCTGAGACCTTGCTGCCCCCGGCCTTCATGCCATTCGGTCGTGTCGAAAGCTTAAACATAAGCTGATCTGCCAGCACCGTCCTGGCGCGGGCTTCCGTTTTACGGACAGGCAGGATCCGTCGTCCCGTCACGACGCTGATTGAACGATGAGTTCACTCACTCACCGCGCCGAGTGGCAGATGCCGTCGGGTTTGTGGCATGACTCGACAGACTTACGTGGACGACGAGGACTCCATCGAAGTCCTTAGCTGTGATTTCACGATGGTGATTCCGGGTAATCCCTACGCTGGGATTGTTGAGAGACTTCGCAGTGGCGAAGCTTTAAACGACTGGGAAATGCAAGAAGCCTTCGCTCATCCGTTGCAGGATCAACGAAGGCTTCTGTTGTTCGACGAACGACGATCTCTAGCGGTGACATTGAGCCGCGTCGCGGCACTCTTACTTAATCAGTCCCGCCAGCGTTGAGATCAGCGCTCCTGCAGGACCGGGGGCTTCCCCGCCCGTCCATGTGGTCACAATACCGCCCCACAAAATGGTAAGGGTTGCAGCCATCATGAGAGATGCGATCACAATCGGGGCGACGGCGACAGCACCCCACTCTGGTTCGCGTGGACCTTTGCGAGCTTTTGAGACGGGCACCGCGACGTCATCTTCGCTCAGCTCGTCGATCTCATCATCAGCGTATTCGCTGACAGCAAAGTCATCATCCGAGGCCTCGTATGCATCTTCGTCGGCCTCGGCAAATTCTTCACTCAGGTCGCTGCTGACGGCTGCATTCAGATCGTCTGAGATTTCGAGGTCTTCGACTTCCGGGGGCTCGTCCAGTTTGAATGCTTCGCTGAGCGACTGGTTGCGAGGGGTCTTTTTCGACGGTGCACCCCCTCCCACGACGGTGGGTGCGTAAGCGGGTGCCTCTCCGTCGCTGTCTTCCAGACTCAGCTCGGCTGTCCCTTCGCTCTCGGCCAGACTAACGTCGAAGCCTGAATCGTCCGGGCGGTGAGCGGACAACTCCATCGTGTGGATGTTGTCGTCCAGCTCATCGTTGCTGTCCAGTTCGAAGGTGAAGTCCTGGCTGCTCCCTTCCGCGAGCGTGGCGCTGGGATCAAATTCCTCATCCTGAAGAGAGATTCCGCTGTCACTACCCAGGATGCTGATCCCGCTTTCGGTATCGCCCAGGCTGATTCCACTGTCGCTGCCGCTGTCGAGGGCCAGTCCGCTGTCTTCCCCCACCAGACTGATGCCACTATCTGCATTATCCAGGCGGATTCCACTGTCGTCGCCTTCGAGTTGAATCCCGCTATCCTCTTGAACCAGTCGGATCCCGCTGTCGTCGGCACCGATCAGGCTGATACCGCTGTCGGTGGACGACAGGTCCTGGGCATCGTCCTCCTGAGCCGAGCCGCTCGGGTTTGCGAGGACGATATCGCTGTCACTGACTTCGAGCGCGCTTTTGGCGCTGGTGCGGGGAAAATCACTTTCGGCCGCGGGCGAAGTATCCCCTGCAGAAGGTGTCGTGACGAGCTGAACATCGCTGTCACTTTCTCCCGTGGCGAGGGGATTGTGTTCAACCGCGATGGGACTGTCGACAATGGCGGGCGGGAGATCGACCAGCTGGACATCGCTGTCGCTTTCGCTCGACAGGCGGGATGACGTCACCATGCGAACGTCGCTGTCACTGTCACCGGTGTTCGCCAGCTTTAATTCCGGAACCTGAGCGATGTCGCTATCAGTGGGGGAAACGCGGACAAGTTGTACGTCGCTATCGCTCTCGGGCGGTGACTTGATGGTCGAAGCGAGGCGGACGTCGCTGTCGCTATCAGGCATATTGGAGCGTTGTCGAGCCGCGGGAGCGTCGGCGGGTGCATCAGGCACGGAAACGAGTCTCACATCACTGTCGCTGGCATCCAGAGATGATACGGGTTCTGCGATCCGCACGTCGCTGTGGCTGTCAGGCGGCGCTTGACGAGAGCTCTCTGAGGGATCAAGTTCGAAGGCAGCGTCAAAGTCAAATTCCGGCTGAGATCCAGAATCGATCGCCTCGATGGCGGCTTGCTCATTGAGAGCATCTTCGTCGAGTTCCAGGAACGAGACGTCATCGTCGCCGGAAATCGGTTCGTCGTCCCCCTTCAACTTTAGAAAAGGGATGTCTCCGTCGGAGTCGACCTGGAACATCTCCGCCGACGTCCGCGGGGTCAGCACCCCGTCACTGACGAGTTTTGCAAAATCGTCGCGGCGGTAATGCACGAAACCATCTTCGTCGAGAGCCTGGACTGCTCCTGAATCGACAAGTTCATTGAGTCCGTCGAGGTCCACCCCGAACAACTGGTAAACTTCATCGGCAGTCAGGAGTTTCTTTTGTTCCATGGCTCAATCATTCCGACAACAGATTTAAAGTTTCGATCCCAGCTCATTAAAAGACGATCGGTGACGGGCACCTCTCTCCTGCAGTCGGATCACACCGGCAAAGGATTCGAGCAATACATATTCGAATCGACCGATTCGAATCGCTGCTGACCTTACAATCGGATCGGATCTGCCTCTGGCGTGCTTCCGCGTGCGCCTATCATCCCGTGGAGCGTACATCGGCAATTTTGCCCGAGGTTCCCACTGGAACTGAACGATTTTTAGGTATAAGTAGAATTTCAGTCGTTCGCCAGTGGATTTCTAACGGCAGTTCCATTTTAACCGGCAAAGGTCCGCAGAAAATCCCTCGTTATGGGATGTGCCGTGTCTGATGGATGCGCCCGAGACGATTTGGTACAACCACCCACGATTCGTCGGTATTTCGCGCAACAGTCAGCAAGTGTTGGAAAAACCCTTCGGACATGTCCAAGGCGGCCGAGAACGAATTGCGTCCTGTTTAAGAAAGTCTGAAAATGAGTGTAGCGATCTCCGCCGTGCACGCCAGGGAAATCCTGGACAGCCGCGGCAACCCGACCGTCGAGGTCGAAGTCGAACTGGAAGATGGTACGTTGGGACGCGCTGCGGTCCCCAGCGGTGCGAGCACAGGTGCCCACGAAGCAGCCGAACTTCGCGATTCCAGCGACAAAGCGCGATACCTCGGAAAAGGTGTTCGTCAGGCTGTTGAAAACGCGAACGAGACCCTGGCCGATGCGATCATCGACCTGAACGTCACCGATCAGGCCGCCATCGATAAGGCTCTGATCGACGCCGACGGTACCCCGAACAAGTCACGTCTGGGTGCAAACGCGATCCTGGCCTGCTCGCTGGCTTGCGCTCATGCTGCCGCTCGCGTCAGCTTTTTGCCACTGTTCCGTTACCTCGGTGGTGTTGGTGCCAACACGCTGCCCGTCCCGCTGATGAACATCATCAACGGTGGTGCGCACGCGAACAATGCCATCGACCTGCAAGAGTTCATGATCGTCCCCGTCGGATTCGACACGTTCCGCGAAGGCCTGCGAGCTGGCGTCGAGACTTTCCATCAGTTGAAGAAAGTTCTCCACGACAAAGGGATGAGCACCGCAGTCGGCGACGAAGGGGGATTTGCTCCTAACCTCGAAAGCAACGAAGCTGCGATCCACGTCATTCTGACCGCGATCGAAAAAGCGGGTTATAAGCCCGGCGAACAGATCAAGCTGGCACTCGACTGCGCATCGACCGAGTTCTACGACTCCAAGACCGGCCTGTACGAGATGGACGGCAAGAAGATCAAGGTCGACGAACTCGTCGGGATCTGGAAGACCTGGTCCGAGAAGTACCCGATCTGCTCGATCGAAGACGGTTGCGCGGAAGATGACTGGGACGGTTGGAAGCAGTTGACCGACGCCATCGGCGACAAAGTTCAACTGGTTGGCGACGACCTGTTCGTCACCAACACCCGCCGCCTGCGGGAAGGGATCTCCAAGGGAATCGCGAACAGCATCCTGGTGAAGGTCAACCAGATCGGAACGCTCAGCGAAACGATCGACGCGGTTCAGACGGCTTACCGACACGGCTATACGGCTGTGATGAGCCACCGTTCGGGCGAGACTGAAGACACCACGATCGCTGACCTGGCCGTGGCTCTGAACACGGGACAGATCAAGACCGGTTCGGCCAGCCGCACCGACCGAATCTGTAAGTACAACCAGTTGCTCCGAATCGAGGAAATTCTCGGTTCCGACGCTCGCTACGGCGGCAGCCTGTAAGCGTCCGTCTGTCAGTTTTACACTGATCAGATCGGGAAGTTACAAAACGAGATCGCCGGATTCTTGCGAACCCGGCGATTTTCGTTTTGATCGTTCCCGTCAGCGACGTCGGACAGTAACGTCAGCGACAGGGCAAATCAGAATGGAGCCCGACGACATTTTCTAAAAATTTCTTCAATTGGCCGAAGCGGCTGCAGCAGCCAAAGTGTCCAGGAAGCCTTTGAGTTGCTTGCTGCGGACCGGATGCTGGAGTTTTCGGACGGCTTTTGCTTCGATTTGGCGAACGCGTTCACGAGTCACTTTGAAGATCCGCCCCACTTCTTCGAGGGTGTAAGTGTAGCCGTCACCCAGACCGTAGCGCAACTTGATGATTTCCCGTTCACGGTAAGTCAGCGTTTTCAGGACGACGTCGATCTTATCCTTCAGCATCTCCTGGGTTGCAGAGTTGACGGGGCTTTCGGTGTTGTCGTCTTCGATAAAGTCGCCAAAGTAGCTGTCTTCACTCTCGCCCACGGGACGGTCGAGGCTGATCGGATGCCGCGAGATTTTCAGGACACGACGAGTTTCTTCGAGGCTGACTCCCGCGGCTTCGGCGGTTTCCTCGATCGTCGGTTCGCGACCTTTTTCCTGCAGCAGTCGCTTGCTGACCTTGCGCAGCTTGGACATGGTCTCGATCATATGGACCGGGATACGGATGGTTCGGGCCTGATCCGCAATGGCTCGCGTAATGGCCTGTCGGATCCACCACGTGGCGTAGGTCGAAAACTTGTAACCGCGACGATACTCGTACTTGTCGACGGCACGCATCAGGCCGGTGTTGCCTTCCTGAATCAGGTCCAGGAAGCTCAGTCCGCGATTGCGGTATTTCTTGGCAATGGAAACCACGAGTCGGAGGTTTCCGCCGGATAATTCCCGCATCGACTGTTCGTAAGCGCTGAATCGTTCACGGACGTCATCGAGCCGCTGGCGCAGGGACTGAGGAGTTTCCAGCGTCATCTGCATCAAGTCGAGCAGTTCCTTCTGGAGATTGGCTCGCTCGTCTTTGGCAGACTTCAGGTTTTTCATCCCGTCGATCTGACGTTGCAACTGATCCATGCGGTTGGAAATTTGTTCAAGCCGCCGCATCGTCGGCTGCAACCGTTGCGTACGGAGACTGAGCTCTTCAAGCAGCGTCACCATCTTGCGGCGTCGCTGTTCAATACGCTGCTGGATGGCCCTGACTTCCGCGGCGGTCTTGCCGGGCTTAATCATCTCTTCAAAGTCCGCAACACTCTTCTCACGCATCGTTTCGAGCGAGCGAAGGTTGTGCGGCATGCGGCCGAGGATCTGATTCTTTTCCAACCCCTCGGTTACAGAAACCTTGATGGTCCGGTCAAACGGGAGCTCGCCACAGTTGACCTTCTTGAGGATGTCGATCGATTGCTTCAGCGCATAATCGCTTTCCAGCAGATGCCGACGGAATCGTTTGCGGGTGATTTCAATCTTCTTGGCGAGCGAGATTTCCTGCTCGCGGGTCAGCAGGGGGATTTCGCCCATTTGCGTCAGGTACATGCGCACGGGGTCGTCGATTCGCCGTGATTTGTCATCGGCTTTTTCTGACTTGGCCGGCTTGGCCTTGCCTCCGCGGCGTTTCATGAAGATTTCAGGAGTGACCGGCAACCTCTCGTCAGCGACGATCTGCATCCCGAGTTCGTCGAGCGACATTAACAGGTTGTCGAGTTTTTCGGGATTAACCGCTTCGTCGGGCAGGTATGCATTGACCTGAGAAAAGGTCAAGAAACCCTGTTGCCGCCCCATCTCAATTAACTGGTTCAAACTCGCGTCAAGTCTGTACACCGGCGACTCCTCGGAAGGATATTAAGATCCGTGTAAATTCGACTGTTTCTGTTTGAGTACTCAGGCCGCGACTTGTCAGATTTTCAAGCCACACCGATTGAATACAATTATTTTGTAGTACGTTCGCGGTGGAAACGGGCCGCTTGTTCCAGTAAGCGTCGAGTTTCTGTCGTCAGCTTTGCCGTCTCTGCCGGACGTTCGAACAGCAGGCTTTTGGAGGCCTGGTTCGCGAGTACGCTTCGTCGCCACCGAATCCTGTCGATGACGCGCCGAACCCCGTCTTCCGCAGTTTCTGTGCCCATCGTGCGCGCATCCGCGAGCGATTGCGTGTATTCCCGATGGCGTGCCTGCTCGTCAATCCAGACCATTAACCGTTTTCGCTGCGGGCATTCGGTCCGCGACAACAAGCGGTCGTACGTCGGTTCAACCCCTTCCTCGAGCATATCAAACCAGTGTGACAGGATTTCCTGAAGTAATTCGTGCCGCAAATCGTTTGCGCCAATCTCGCGTCGCACTTGGTCCGTCAGGTGAGGGTGAGCAAAAAGCATCTGAAGTAATTCGCACTCCAGCAGATCGTCTCCATTTGCAGATCGCTGAAGTGAATCGATGGCTTGCTTCCACTGTCGCAGCTCGACATCGTCGGCTGGTGCAGTTACGTTGACTTTCCGTTCCGCAACCCGCGACGGTTGAACGGATTGTTTGTTTTGCAGCTCTTTCAGTCGCCGACGGACTTCGACCTCGGACAAGCCAACCCGCTGGGGCAGCTTCCCTAGAATCATGTCTTCCCTGACGGTTCCGTGAATTCCCGGGCATCCCAGAAGTAAATTCAACATTCCATCCAGCACACGCTGGCGCCCATCCAGGGTTGTCGTGCCGTAACGCCCCAGCAGGAGCCTCAGTTGATACTCGAAGGCCTCGGGGGCGTCTTCCGCCAGGGCCAGCAGGGCATCACCCCCCCGTTGATCGATAAATTCGTCCGGATCCAGTTCGTCGGGGACGGTGAGAATCCGTAGATCGACGTCCTGGGCCAGGAATCGGGGAATCGCCTTTTCGGCCGCTTCGATCCCGGCTCGGTCTCCGTCGAAGACGAGTACGACTTTACGTGCCAGCCGTTTTAGCAAAGTGACATGCGATTCTGTCAAAGCGGTGCCGAGCGTCGCGACCGCATTCAGAATTCCACCTTGATGGGCCTTCACGCAGTCTGCGTAGCCCTCCATCACCAGTACCATGTCGGTCTTCTTGATGGCATCGCGAGCGACGTCGAGCGCGTAGCAGATACGACTTTTCGAGAAGACAGGGGTCTCGGAACTATTCAGGTATTTTGCATCCGACTTCGACTTGGAATCCGGCAGAATGCGTCCCCCAAACGCCACAGTCCGACCCCGTTCGTCGTGAATCGGAAACATAATCCGATCAACGAACTTATCGTAAAAACCGGACTGACCGTCACGCGGTCGAGCCAGATCCGCTTCGACAAGCAGTTCGGGATCAAACTGTCCTTTCGCCCGTTGCAGCAGCCAGTCCCAGCTCTCGGGGTGATATCCCAGCTTGAACCGGGATGTCATGGCGTGGTTAAAGCCACGACTGAGCAGGTAATTTCGAGCGCGCTCTGCAACTGCGGTCGAGAGCAGGCACTGATGGAACTCCTGCTCGGCCCACGCCAGAACGTCATAGAGATGAGGCTTATTCTTTTTTTCGTCCGGTCCGCGGCGAAGTGTCTTGGGGATCTCCAGCCCCGCACGTGCCGCCAGCATCTCCAGCGTCTCGCGAAAATTCAACGCGTCGTGCTTCATGACGAAAGAGAAGCAATCGCCCCCTTCCTGACATGACCAGCATTTGTAGGTCTGTCTTTCGGGATTGACGGTGAATGAGGGATTGTGATCGTCGTGGAAGGGGCAGAGCCCTTTGAAGACTCGGCCGTTCGGCTGCAGAGTCACAGTTTCGCCGATCAAATGCACGATATCGGTTCGAGAGCGAACGGTCTCTTTAAATTCGTCAGCACTGGGACCTGGGGCCATCGTCATGAATCAATCCTTCTGGCTGCACAGAGAATCCGACTGCAGCAGCCGACAGCAAAATCGCGTCAGATCGACGCTGATCGTCCTGTCCTGGGTCTGGCCTGGAGTGCTTTGTTCAAAAGAAATTCTGAGCGAAATCATAATCAACCTTACGAGATCCCTGAGACGGGATGCTATTCGGAAGTTAACGCCAGAATTTTTGCAAGATTCCGTCGGGGTCACTGTGACTGGACGAGTCACGCCAATCCGGGAAATCCCTGCGATAAAGAATGCCCGCTCAAACTACGCCATCGATAAAGTGTTCCCTTTGAAACATCCCATCATGAATAGCTTGCACCGGGTCATCGTCGATTCGAACCGCTGTGGTCTAGACGTGGGCACGCCGGTTGATTGACCGAAACGAAGCGGACAATTGACAAATCCGATGCGATTGTATCTGTGGATCTCCATCCGTCAAGGATTGGCCTGGTGCTCCGGACCACTGTCAGCGGCGTGAAGCGGGAAATAGAATGATGTTCCAAGACGGAGCGTGTCGAATTCAAGGGGCAGGGACCACGACATCACCCCGATCCGGGCCGATCCCGACTGCCGTTATTCTCACGACAGGTGCGAGATGAAAATCGAGCGGTTAGAGACTTTCGTGATCGGCGACGGACCTCTCATTGATCCGGACCAGGGAGGGGTCGAACCGCTCGCCTGCCTCAAGGTGCAGTCAGACAGTGGACTCGTCGGTCTCTCTGAAGTCTTTCGTGTCCCCCCCGGCGTCGTTCTGGCCACGGTCGGCGACAAAGATTCTTACTTTGGCAGACTGCTGATTGGCCAGGAAATCACACACCCGGAACGGATCTGGCAGCGGATGTGGGATGCGATGATGCACACCAACCGTCGCGGTTGGGAAATCATCATCCTCGGCGCCCTGGATGTCGCGATCTGGGATCTCTACGGGCAGGAACTCGGTCATCCTGTCTGGAAACTTCTCGGGGGTGTGCAGCGCGGGCCGTTCCAGACACCGGTTGGTCAAGAGCCGCAAATCGTTCCCTATTGCACGCTCGTCTCGGACGTGTGGGGTGGCGAAGCGATGTTCACCCAGCAGATTTCGCGGGCCGAGCATCTGGCTGCTCTTGGATATCGCGCTTTCAAAATTGAACCGATGATGTCCACGCCGCAGGACGTTATCGAACTGGCGCGCCGGTTCCGTCGTTCACTGGGAGGCGACGTTGCGCTGATGGTTGATGTGGGATATCTCTTCAACGATGTACCAACTGCAGTCCGCGTGGCACGGCACCTCGAGGAATTCGAGATTACCTTTTTCGAGACCCCCTTCCCTGTGGATTCTCCGGAACCCTACGCCAGACTTGCGGAGAAAACCTCAATCCCGCTGGCGATGGGAGAACACGGAGTGACTCGCTGGGAATTTCTCGAGATGATGGATCGGGGATTCGTGACGGTCGTCCAGCCCTATATGACGACCTGTGGGGGACTCACCGAAGCCAAGCGAATTGTGGAACTTGCTCACCCTCGCGGTGCAGCGGTTTGCCCCGGTAACTGGTCAACTCAGATCCTGGGATCGGCATCGCTTCATCTCGCTGCCTATTCGCCGATTACTCCCTACATCGAGTTCGCCCCTGCGGAAGTTTACGAATCGCCCCTCAGAAAAGAGTTGCAGGAGATCGGCTATCCCGTTGTGTCAGGAGCGATTGCCCTGCCCGATCGACCTGGGATTGGTTTTGAACTTCCCGATGAAATCATTCGCAAGTTCGCGCTCTCCTGAAGCAACGATGTGAGAATGCGGGCCAAGCCATCAACCCGACTTATACCTCTTACATCAGTCCCCTGGCTTAACGTAGAACTGGCAAGGTAGCCAAACCAGTTGCTCAGATGACGAGAGGCCCCAGAGCCGGGATTTTTGTTGCTGGAGTCGTCTGTGGCGGATGCCTAACCGGTCATAGGCCCCCCCCGATCGACACAATGACGTACAACCGGGGCTTTCGATTACTGTTCACGGATTGTGTGACGACCGTTTTGTTCAGATGACAACTTCCGGTGCAGTGACATCCGGGGCGTGGACGGTGATCCGCTCTGCATTTGGATCAATATCGATCCACAACCACAGAATGGCGCCAATTCCGCAAGAACAGCATGCGACTGCAATGGCTGCGTTCCAACTGAAGTTGCTGGCAATGACTGGTGTGAGATATGGAGCCGTCAGTCCACCAGCGTTGCCAATCGTATTCAGGAAAGCGCCAGCCAGTCCCCCGTTGCGGGGTTCGAGTTGGGGTGCTGCGGTCCAGAAGATCCCTTCAACGAGTCCCAGTGACCCGAGCGCGAACGCGAAATACCAGACAACTTGCGTCGGATCCGCGACAGAGAGTCCCTTCCAGGCGAGTAACGCACTTAGACTCATTCCGAGCATCGCGATACCACGACAACCCCACCGCCGGCCCAGTTTTCGTCCCAGAAAGTCTGTACCGATGCCACCGATCACCATTCCCACCGCCATTGCCAGATGAACCGTCATGGTCGCGTTGCGGCAGTCTTCGACCGGCAGGCTTAATGTCTTTTCGAAGTACGCCCCAAGCCAGTAGAAGAAGAGGTACATGAAGTAGCTGAGAGCGGCATAGCTCAATGTCAGCAGGACCAGATTTCGATTATGAAACAGATCGAGGAATTCGCGCCACGTAGAGCGCGTTCGAGGGTCCGGTTGATCGGCCGGCTTGACCATGTCACGCTCAGCGAAATTGGTCCAGGGGTGATCGATGACGCTGTCACTGGAAAGGGCCAGCCAGGCGAGCGAGTACGCAATCATGGCAACGCCGCAAATGACAAATGCTCGCGGCCAGTCGAAGTGATCCATCAAATTGCCGAAGACGGGGAAACAGACAGCGATCCCGATCAGTGCTCCAGCCGTGACCAACCCGTTTGCCGTGGTCCGACTGGAGAGGGGGAGCCACAGGGAGACACTTCGAGCTGCAGCAGGGTGCAGCGGCACACTCATCCCTCCCGCAATGCCGCGAATCATCAGCAGCGGAACGAGCATGCCTGCGATGGGGATGCCGGTCCAGCCGAGAGCCCCAGTCAGTGCGACGCAGGTCCCCATCCCCAATCCCATACCTGCGAGGGCCCAGCGAGGACCGAGACGGTCAATGATCCAGCCCCCTGGCAGCATACTGAGGGTGTAGACCAGCAGAAAAGCAGAATAGACCAGGCCCATCTGCTCCATGTCGAGCCCGCCGGGCTTGATGAAACGCTCGGTCCCCGCGACCGAAATGCTGACGCGGTTGAAGTGCCCTAGAAACGTGAAGCCCATCAGCATTGCCACGATCAACCAGCGGATTTTTGTGGCTTGCGGTTCGGCGGAATCAGATGACATCGGCGGCAACCAAACAAGAGTGTCAGGGCACATCCATCAACGAGTTGTTATCTTATTGTCGGATAGGGATCATCGCGACATATCAAGTCTGTTTTATCAATGAAAACTCAAGGAAAGTCATGTCGAAGCTGGATTTCTCGACCCAAGATTTCGAATTCCGAAGAAAACGTGTCCGCGAAGCAATGGCCTCAGCCGGGCTCGACTGGCTTGTGGTCATCCATCCGGTCTCGATTCACTGGCTGACGGGATCTGATGCGAAGAGCTATCAGGAATTTCAGTGCCTCCTGATTTCTGCCGAACCGGGTGACATTATCGTGCTCACTCGCGAGGGAGAACGGAGTGAATTTCTCGACGACGCGCTCGTCGATCAGATCTGGACGTTCGGGATGCCGGAACCCGAGGATCCCATTCTGCTGTTTGAAAAAGTGGCGAATTCGTTGGGATTGAAGCAGGCGCGGGTGGGGATGGAAGTGCCCGCTTATTACCTGCATCCGCACCACTACGTTCGTATGAAGCAGTTCCTGGGGGAGGCCCTGGTCGCGGAACCAACGAACCTGATCCACGACCTCAAACTGGTGAAGTCCGAGACCGAATTGAAGTACATCCGCGAGGCAAGCCGGATTGCCGACATCGCGATGGATGCCTTTGTGAAGGCGTTGCGGGAAGGGGTGACGGAACTGCAACTGGCAGGTACCGTCTATCAGGCGCTGTTTCAGAACCACAGTGGCATGGCCGCCAGCCCGATCAATCTTGTCTCAGGGCCGCGTGCTGGATTCAGTCACGGAGCTCCCACGGATCGTGTGTTGCGGCGAGGTGAAACGGGCAGCATCGAATACGGTGCCATGTTCAAGCGGTACACGTCGACGATTGGAAGGCAATTCTGTCTCGGAACGCCCTCTCCGCGGGCGCAAGAGCTTTACGATGTCGTCCGTCGGGCATCGGACGCCTGTATCGCCGAGATTCGCCACGGGGTTCCTGCGGTCGTTCCACACCTGGCCGCAAAACGGGTCATCGATGACGCGGGTCTGGGGAGGGGACGCGTGCATACGACCGGGTACGGCCTGGCCCCGGGCTTCCCCCCGACGTGGGGAGAACCACTGCACATGCTGGGGGATAGTACCTACACGCTGCAAGCGGGAATGGTGATCACGGTCGAACCTCCAGTATTCATCGGTGACGAATTCCTGGGGGCTCGGATCATCGACAACGTGCTCGTAACGCAGAATGGAGCCGAACTGTTATCGCGCTTCTCCCGGGATCTGATCGTCATCGATTGAGGTGTGTCGCAGGAAACGATCCGCGTTACAGGAAACGATGTGAAGTGTGGAAGCGGGTGCCCGGAGCGGCAACGTGCACCGCTTCCCTGGCGGGAGGCGAGCGGGTTTCAAACAGCGGAACGGATTTGTATGTTATCGATTGCGATTCGCTCAGTCCCCTGAGAGATCGAACACGAGCAATCGACGGGGGATCATCGATTTTTGCGGGCGAGCAGGGAACCGCTTATCAGGCTAACCCTGAATGGTGGTACTGTCCGCGCGTCTGTGATTCCTGGCCGCTCGTGACTGAGAAGCGTTCCATGGTTCCGAATTGGGAAGATCGTCGACTATGAAAATCACTCCCCTGGCCTGTCTACTTGCTGTGGTATGCGGATCTTTCAGCGTCGTGAACGCGGAAGAGTATGTACTCCATTCGTTCCAGAAGTTGCATCTGAACGATCAGTTCTGGGGGGAAGGGGCCAATGTGGGTGACTTCAATCACGATGGGAAGCTCGACGTCGTCAGCGGGCCGTACTGGTATGCAGCGCCTGATTTCAAGGAACGACGGGAAATCTACCCGGCGAAGCAGACCTTCAAACTGCAAAAGGCCGATGGAACAGTCGTCGACGTGCCGGGGTTTGAAGGGGCTCTGGGAAAGAACAATGCCTACTCGGACAACTTCTTCACGTTCACCCATGATTTCAATGGCGATGGTTGGACGGACGTCCTGGTCTACGGATTCCCCGGAGCGGAAGCGACCTGGTACGAGAATCCGAAAGGGGAAAACCGGCACTGGACGCCTCATGTGGTCTTCAAAACCGTGGATAACGAATCTCCCCAGTGGCTTGATGTCGACGGGGATGGCAAGCCAGAAATCCTGAGCGGTGCGACGCTTCCCGTGGAAGGGGATCAGAAAGGGTTTGTGGGCTACACGACCGTCGACTGGTCAGATCCCACCAAGCCGTGGACGTTCCACAAGATTTCGAAACCGGGAAACTGGCAACGCTTCACTCACGGTCTCGGTGCGGGAGACATCAACGGGGACGGACGGACTGATGTGTTCGTCGCGAACGGCTGGTGGGAACAGCCCGCCTCGCTTGCCGGTGATCCGGAATGGGTCTTCCACCCGGTCGCTTTCGGTGGCGGGGGAGCTCAGATGTACGCTTACGATGTGAATGGCGATGGCTTGAACGATGTCATCACCAGCTTGCAGGCCCACGGCTACGGACTCGCCTGGTTCGAACAATATCAGGAAGATGGCGAGATCAAGTTCCGCGAGCATCTGATTATGGGGCATGAACCGACTCAAAACCCCTACGGTCTGAAGTTCTCGCAGGTGCACGCGCTGGACCTCGTCGACATGGACGGGGATGGACTGAAAGATATCGTGACAGGAAAACGGTTCTGGGCTCACGGTCCAGCGGGTGACGCCGAGCCAGAAGCCCCGGCGGTGGTTTACTGGTTCAAGCTGGTCCGCCCCTCGGTCGGACAAGTTTCCTGGGTTCCACAATTTGTCGACGATGATTCGGGTGTGGGGACTCAAGTCCTTGCCACCGATGTCAACGGTGATGGAAAGCCGGATATTGTCGTCGGGAATAAGAAAGGGACCTTTGTCCATTTGCACGAGACAAAACCTGTTTCGAAGGAAGAGTGGGAAAAGGCTCAGCCGAAGGTCTTGTTTGCGAAATGAGCGGCGGAGGTGCTGCGCAGTCGGTGTCGCTTGCCTCAATGACCGGTCGAGCTACACTTCAAACGGGGATTGCCTGAAGAAGTTCGCTGAATAACACCAGGTTGATTGTTGAGGAGGGATCGCTTGATTCCTCGACTGCTCATGTTCCGTCCGGGATGGCTCGCAGTGCTGAGACAGAATTGACCTTATGGATTCTAATGCTTTTTTAGCCGTCGTGCTGTTGATCGTCGGCCTCGCAATCCTCGCTGCGGAAGTCTTCGTCCCCTCTGGCGGACTGCTGGGAGTCGTCACGTTCATCACGCTGGTGATCTCCCTGATCTTCGCCTATCGTGCCTGGGGGACATCAAGTCCGAATCTGTTTGTGGCTTACTGCGCACTGTTGCTCTTGCTTGTTCCGACCGTCATCGGGGTGGGATTTTATATCTTGCCTCAAACTTCATTTGGTCGGCGGGTCTTGCTCGAGGCTCCCACGCCGGAAGAAGTCACGCCGTATCTCGAAGAGTCTGCACATCTGGAGAATCTCGTCGGGCGGTTCGGCATCACAGCCACGCTTCTGAATCCGGGCGGAATTGTGAATGTGTCCGGAGAGCGATTACAGGCGACGTCTGAGGGACTGTCGATCGACAACGGTGTCTCGGTACGAGTGATTGCTGTTGACGGTCGAACTCTGATTGTGCGGCCCGGGGCACCTGAAGAAGTGGCTGCCGAAGAGCTGACAGAACCATTCGACTTATCGAAAGGACTCGATTTTGAATACCCTTCCAGCACTTGATGAAAAAGAGGTTCTGCTTTCTTCATGCAGAGAATTCCTGCCAGCCTGGGAAGCGAAGCCAGTTTCTCGGGGCGATAGACTCCGCTAAGATACGTTGACCCACGTCCACAATTCTGGCGAGCGTGATTCGACGTCAGAAACGTACGAGCTCCACCCATTATCGACCGATGGCCATGTGGCTGTCGTGCTTGACGGATCCGGGGGGAATCTCGCAGCATGTGCTGATGGTCTGGATCGATTCCTTCAACCCAACTGAATGCGGGCACATATGAGTTCACTGATCACCGTTGGCGTCATCGTGATTATTATTATCGCGCTGATCTTCTTCGCCGTGTTCGCACGATTTATCAGCCTCTGGATCCAGTGCTGGATGACGGGGGCGGATATTTCGCTGACCAATCTGGTGATCATGACGATTCGAAAAGTGAATCCAGGAGCCATCGTTCGGGCAAAGATTATCGCTGTCCAGGCGGGACTGACGGATACCTACCAGATCAGCACCCGTGATCTGGAATCTCACTATCTTGCGGGAGGGAATGTCCCCAACGTGATTCGGGCCCTGGTTGCGGCGAAGAAAGCCAATATCGACCTGGACTGGCAAACGGCTCAGGCGATTGATCTGGCGGGACGTAATATTCTGGAGGCCGTGCGGACCAGCGTTTATCCCAAAGTGATCGACTGTCCGGACATCCGAAAGGGACAATCGACGCTGGATGCTGTCGCGGGGGATGGGATCGTGCTGAAGGCTCGTGCCCGAGTCACGGTCCGTACGAACATTCATCAGCTCATCGGTGGGGCGACCGAAGAAACGATCATTGCACGTGTCGGGCAAGGCATCGTTCAAGCGATTGGTTCCACTCCCTCTTACAAGATGGTTTTGGAAAACCCCGAAATGATCTCACAGACGGTACTCAATCAAGGTCTGGAAAAGCAGACCGCCTTTGAGATCGTCTCGATCGACATTGCGGACATCGATGTCGGCGAGAACATTGGTGCAAGGCTGATGGCAGACCAGGCTGAAGCGGATATGCGAGTTGCACAGGCGAAAGCGGAACAACGCCGAGCCGATTTCACAGCCCGTGAACAGGAAATGGTGGCGCAGGTCCAGGAAAGTCGCTCGAAGGTCGTTCTTGCCGAAGCAGAAGTCCCCGTTGCGATTGCGGAGGGCTTCCGGAAGGGGAGTCTGGGGCTGATGGACTACTATGAATTAAAGAATGTGCAAGCCGACACGCAGATGCGAAGTACCATCGCGGGGACCGGAATCAGTAAATAATGTGTACGGAACATTGCCGGTGTGATATCAGTTCATCCTGGGACCGATCGGACGAGACCAGACCCGATTCCGACCGCGTGATGTTATCGATCGCATTCAGGAATATCGTATGATTTTCGCCGCCGGAAATAACATCGACATCTCGCAGATCATCGGGATGTGCGTGCTGGTGATTTCGTTCCTGAGCTGGTTCGTGAACCTGTTTCCGGGAAAAAATCAGCAGAAAGAGCAGCTGCCGAAGGCACCGCGGCCGCAGCAACGAACTGCTCAAAATGAGATTGAAGTCCTGCTCCAGCAACTGACCGGAGAGAAACCAAAGTCAAAACCACCCCGTCGGGAACAGCCACAGGCATCCCAGGCACCCAAGCCTCCAAAACCACCCCGGGACCGGTCTAAAAATGGCCAGCGCTCAACAAATCAGCGGAATGTTTCCCAGGCACAGCCAAATCCAAAAGGAATTCCGACTCTCTCTTCGGAAATCAGTCAGGGATCGAGCGGCTTCGGACTGGCGACATCGGCCGCGGGGATTGGCGGTCATCCTCACCAATTGGGTGGTCGCGTCGATGCGGCTGTGAACCGGGATATCAACTCCGCAGTGCAGCATGATCTGGGAAATCAGATTTCTGAAGCACAACCCCGGCAGGCACCGCAGCTTCATCCGCTGGTCAAAGTTTTGCGTGATCCAATCGGAATCCGACAGGCAGTCCTGTTAAATGAGATTCTGCAACGCCCAAAGGGTTTGAAGCGTTGAGCGATATGCGAAGCGAAAGGTGCTTCGCACGTTCTCGACCAACAGCCCTTTTTGGGATTTCGTCCTCCTGAGCACTCTTTCAATGTCAGAAATTGAACCTTCGGTTCTGCTCTTTGCGGGTCCGTTTGCCGTACGCGGCAGTTGTTCTTACTCACTTCGACTCGCCGAACATCTTTCAGCCTACGGACTGCGCAGCACTCTCGCCTGTCCAGATGCAGGACGCGTCGAACCCGAGCGGCGCCGCGAGCTTCAGATTCGGGAGTTCTCCCATCTGCAGTTGCCGCTCTGGGGTTGTGTCGTGGTCCGGATGATGCTTCAGCAACTGAAGCTTGATCCGCCCGATCTGATCCATATCCAGTCCCGCAACGTCGCGCACCACGGCATGTGGCTGGCGCGAGAGCTGAAACGGCCCTTTGTTCTTACAATGCATGACTATTTGCAGCCGTGGGAACGGCTGGCAATTGATCGGCGCTGGTGTCGCCGAATTATTGCTGTCAGCGAATCGGTCAAGCGTGACCTGATGAGGCGGACCGGCCTGCCCGATGATCTGATTACTGTGATTCACAGTGGCGTCGATACGAACGAGCGAAAGAATGAATTGAGTGTACTGGGAACTGACCGCGTCCCTGTTGTCGGTGCTGCCGGGCCACTGGAGGAAGTGAAAGGTTTTCCCTTTTTCCTCAGTGCGGCGGCGCGGGTGCTGGCCCAAGGCCGTGATGTCGAGTTTGTCATCGCCGGGGCGGGACCAGAAGAGTCGAAGCTTCGCCGTCTGGCGCTGGATCTCAAGATCGATTCCCGCGTGACGTTTGTCCCCAACCTGCTGGAATTCGGCGAAGCAATCGCTGCGATGGATGTTTTCTGTCTGCCATCGCTCCAGCAAGGAATCGGGACAATTATGCTCGAGGCGATGGCGCTGGGACGCCCCGTCATCGCGACGCGTGTGGGAGGTGTCGATCGAGTCATTCGGAACGATGAGACTGGTTTTCTCGTTCCTCCGTCGAACAGTACGGAGATGGCGGATCGCATTATGGAATTGCTCGACAGTCCCGACAAAGCCCGATCCATCGGACGAGCAGGACGGCTAGAGGTCGAACGCGAATTCAGCGTCAATCAAATGGTGTCACGGACCGCAGAACTCTACCGGGAAATTCTCGAGAGAAAGGAACCCGTCGTCGAAACGGAAAGTGCCATTATCCAGCATGCGAGGTAGCGCTGGAATGGGCCCGTTCATGGTGACGCGTGCAGTTGCAGGATGACCCCGTCAAGAAAGTTGGCCAGCCGGTCGGCGGCGATCAGGGCCTTTTCACGGAGCTGCCACATATCCTTGTAACTGCCGGGACGTTTCAACAGGGCACCCACCACGGCGCCGAATCGCACCGATCCGGTTTCTCCTACCAGACTCAGAATTTCTTTGGGGAGATCCGACGAGAGGTCATCGCTCACGGCACGCACGGCGAGAAAACGGGTCTTCAGCTCGCGGCACTGCTGGGCGATTCCGTAGGTCTCCATATCGACGGCAATCGCGCCCGTCTTTTCGGCGAGTTCTTGTTTTTCGGCCTTGGTGCGCACCATCTTGTCGACGGTTAACGTTCGACCAACGTAGAGGCCGCGAGCAGGATCTGCTGCGATCCCGATATCAATTCGCAGTGGCTCGTCCTGCAAGTTGACGACTTCGTTGGCCACGACGATTTGTCCAACCTGCATCTGCGGATCAAGTGCTCCACAAAACCCCGTGGAAATGATCCAGCGGGGCTGATGTGCCTCAAGAAGTGCCGCTGTGGCCCGTTTCGCCCGTGCAGACCCCATTCCGGATTCCACCATGGCGATGCGAGTCTCTTTATAAAAACCTCCGCGAAAGGTGAATTTCCCCCCGGTGTAAGTTTTCACTTTGGAACACCGACCGAAAAAGTCGCTGAGCTCCATGGGGAGTGCACAGACCAATCCGATTTCGGCCTGTGTCGAATTTGTTTTGACCACCGAATCTGACGTTTTAGCTGTCAATTCAACCTCGCAGGAAGAGTTTTCGTCTTTTGCGTTTCTGGCAGGTGTTTCTTCATCGACAGGAACCCTGCAAAACAGTCTTTAAACGCTCTCGTCAATGTTTTACTCATCGTATCAGCCTCCGCGACCGGTGTCTCAGGTTTGGCTGTCCGTTACTTCGGCTAGATTCGCCGCAAGCATGATTCCCCGCGAATCGGAAGGCCGTCTGATGTCGACAATTTCTGTGCGGAAATGAGGACTGCCACTTTTGCCAAGAGGCAGTCGCGTCACACCGATGGCAGCTCTCATTCCCTGTATCCGACATCTTAGTTCAGCTACGAAAGGAAATGGATGCGAAAGCTGCTGATTCTGACAGCCGTTGCAGCAGTCATGATGACGAGTGTCGAAGTCCACGCGGCCGCTCGACGGGTACGTCCGCAAGTCTCGAGCGCACAGAATCCGTTCACTCGATTGATGGAGTTGGAACGCCGCAAGAACGCCTATTTAAAGCAATTGTTCTTCGGCAAGTAGACCAGTCACATCCCCGCTGACTCGAACAACAAGCGGATCAGCCCCGTGACAGCCAGTGACAGTAGACTTTGAACCGATTTAACCGGAAGTGGAGGTTGCTAAAACAAACTCTGACATCGACGGCCAACGGTAAATTCGACGAGTTGTTACGCTGTTGGCTTTGGTCCCTGCAAACGAATGCCGCGTGGCCCGTCCACGCGGCATTTTTGTTGTACAAATCTGATTAACGGACGAGATCATTCAGGACTTCGAGATCCCTGAATCCTTTCGCGCCACCACCCCGCAGAATGGGGGGCTGGCAGCCAGGAGCGTCTCTCTTCAGACGCCGGTACGGGACATCTCACACTGACCGACGCCCTGTCATACCATTGAATTTTGGTTGATTCTCATTGAGGGCGACGTGCGCGAGGCTCATTCCACGTTCGCTTACAAAACTGGGCAATCGAGCCCACAGTGAAAGTCGCGTTCCGTGTGACAGCACGGAAGATCAACCGGAAGCGTTGAACCAGTCTCCTCGATCCGCCTCGGCGGGCTTCCCCACTCCGTTCCACGAATTGACTCGTTTCGGGTACAGACCAGATCTGCGTATCCGTCGAAATCACGACGTGACATTCGACCCATCAAAGCCGTCTTTGGGGTCTGGGATACGGCGAAGCCTTCTCTAACGGTGTCGACGGCTCGTACCGGTGCCCGGTCGAGTCGTACTCACCGGAGTCCCGCGCCTCAGGCCGGAACCGACGACGTGGTCCCGGCGACTCAAGGGAACTCGAGAATGAATGCCCCGTGCTCAGTTCCGAACATGTAACGTGGTTCTTCAGGACGCCACTCCATTCGTCCGGGAGTCTCTGCCGGTGACGATGATCGACGGCCGCAACGAATTGACCACATTCGCCAACGGGGAATCGGCTCGATGCACCGCTGTCAAAATCACGAACCGACGGAACGGTCGTCATCGCGCCGCTGGAGATGAAGAGAGCCAGGTGCGAGCGGCGATTTCTGACGAGATTTTTCTGCACAGATTCGCTCGTGTCTCAAGCGTCGCCGCGAGGAAAACCACTCGATTGAGGGCGATTCGCATTGCGTGATCAATCTGGTGCGAGATGCTTTCGTCCCCCCCGGTTCACTGAAGAGAGCTTGGGGCACTCCTCTCTCTATGAGGTTCCTGGAAGCCGGATCGATTGATGCAGTCCACTTGAGCCGTCGCGATGCACAAAGAGAGGCACAATGAACAGGCCCACGCTGCAGCGCTGACTGTATAGCGGGTTCCTCATTGTCGTCTCCGGGCGTGTATTCCGTGGGGATGACCGGACCCAGCGGCGCCGTCCAGGGCAGAGGTATCTTGAGATACGGACTCTAACGTGGTCATCGAATGAAAACACGCATGCCAGCTTCGCGGGAAGCCGGCATGCGTGCTGAAGGTCGTTCTTGGTTCGAGCTGCGGCTGGCCGTGCGGCTGGCCCTCGATGTCTTCCAAAGAAACGATCGAGGGGAGTCAGTGACTCCCCTCGACTTTTCGCTTAGATCGTTCCGACTGGTCTCAATCAGATTGCGGCCAGTGGACGAGCTATTCTCAAATCAGTTGCAGCAGGTCGTTGCAGGAGCTGCACAGCTTGGTGCACAAGAGGTGACGGCAGGAGCGCCACAGCTTGGAGCACAAGAGGTAACAGCAGGAGCACCGCAGCTAGGAGCAATGTTGCCGCAGCCGGTGTTGCAGCACGAAGCTCGGTGGAGCTTGAACTTTGGCATGCAGAGCTTTGGCAATCGAATGCGATGACGTGGGCGGCAACCGCAGTTGTTAGCGACTGGACCGCAGGTCGAAGCCACTGGTGCACACGAGACAGCGGGAGCTGCACAGGTAGGAGCACAAGAGGTCACGGCTGGAGCACAAGCGGCAGCAGCAGGAGCTGCACAAGCTGGAGCACAAGCAGGAGCGGCACAGCTAGGAGCAGCCGAAACACAAGCGGCGGGAGCGGCACAGCTGGGAACATCGCAGGTATTACAGCTGTTGTGGTGGTGGAACAGGCCAGCTTGAGCACTGTTCAGACTGGCGAAGGCGGCCAGCGCGGCGGAAATCCAAACAAACTTCATTGCATTCTCCAGGTACATCATGGGGCCGAGGGAACGTGTGAACTGAGTCTAAACCAATCCAAACACCGCGTTTGGTTGTTCGCTCAGTTCGAGGGAGCGATTCGCGTCACACCTATATTTTCGACGATTGTGGGATCTTCCTCTCAACCATTTGGAGATCTTTTCTCGCTCTGGCCCGTATCCACGACCAACATGCCAATAAAACCGACTCTGCGGGCAGGCCCCCATTCGCTAGACTGATTTCGGACAATTTCCACCCACATTCTTCAAAGTGAGATTGCATTGAGCTTCGTGTGGCACGTGATCATTTCCATAGGTGTATTGGCTGCATCAGTGATGGTTGTGCGAAGCGGAAATGCCATTCGCCAAACGACCTTAGAAACGGCCTGGGGCTGGGCCGTCGCTGCTGTCGTGGCGTGGACCGCGACCTGGTTTACCGTTCAGTGCGCAGGTATCACTTCTGACGCTTTTGCAGATCATGCCTGGTACGCCTGCGCGGTCCTGTCGCTCTGCCCTCCGATGGCGGTTCTGGGATCACGGCGACCGGGAACTCGTGTCTGGATGTGGTTCATTCTGTTCCCCATGCTGATGGCTCTCGCCTGGCCCCTGTTGGCAGTTCGTTTGCAAGGATCTGAGCTCAGACAAGTTCAATTAGAGCTTCCTCAACTACTTGCCTTTTCGTTCGTACTTGTCATGGGGGTGGGAAACTACGTTGGAACCCGATTCACGTTCGCTGCCCTCCTGTATGGCGCTGCGGTGATCAGCTCTGTGACCTCCATGTCACAAGCGGCACCCTATTGGTTACTCGATCGTCTTCAAGTGAGATTGTGGTGTTCCGCCGCGATGGCTGTGTCGATCGGTTTGAGTCAGCTTTCTCGCCGTCCCACTCACCATTCACGGTTCGATCAGTTATGGGTGGAATTTTTCGATCTGTTCGGAATTGTCTGGGGTCGCCGAATCCAGGACCGAGTGAACCACATTGCTCAAAAGGAATCGTGGCCGGTTCGGCTAGGGTTCGAAGGGTTCGTTCTCGTCGAACCCGCAGCGTCGCCTGACATGGTGCTTCACGCGAGAGGCACACCGACGGGCGGTCCACTTGATCAATTCAGGAGCCGCAGCATTCAAGTGGGGGCGGATCCCGCACTCCTGGAAGCGCGTATTGAGCAGACCTTCCGCTGGCTACTGCGGCGTTTTGTGGATCCTCCCTGGATCAACGGTCGCCTCGGCGCCGTGGCGACCTCGCTCCCTGCACGCGAGGAGATCGATTCGTGATGTCATTCTCAATGATCAATTCCGGTTGATGTCAACTGCAGGCTTTGGGCTCGCACCATCGGGGCGAAGCGAGAGGCAATTAATGGTAAAGAATGATTGATGGATGGCCCCACGAGCGGCACTCGGGAAACTACAAAATGAAATCCAATCAGGTGTCTCATTTTTTGGACGATGCTGGCACGGAGTCTGCTCTTAGTTCGGTTGCCGTCGGCAGGCGTTGGCCCGCTCTTGTCGATAGGTGTTGAAGGCGTCTCAGGTTAACTCCTGAGGCGCCTTCAGCTCTTTGCTGAGGCCGAAAAACGCGTCTCCCCTTCTCCGCTACTGTTGGGCAAACAACTTTCCCATGCCGCTTTCCCCCCAGGAAAATTCCCTCTCGCGACTGGGCCCGAATCAGCCCCCTTAATTCACTTTGGGTGGCGTCCCGACACGCCGATTGGTAGGCTTGGTCAACGCTCGTGACGTGTCTTTATCTCTTGTTTGATAAGTTGCATTCCTTACTTTTTCCTTAGCAGGATCGCTCTCTGATTTCAGGAATGTTCGCCACTACTAGTGACGCCGCGTTGTTTGATGTCCGTTCCCAAGATCACGTCTCGTTGGATTTGGTCAAAGTCTTTTTGCCGAATGCACCAAGATGTCTATGCCGCTGAATGTCGATAGCTTCATCGCCGTGCTGAAGAAAAGCGGCCTGGTAGAAATCGAGCGCGTACAGAAGTTCTTGCGGGAAACCAGGTCTTCTTCTTCACACGCAGAGACCCCCGCGCAAGTGGCTGATCGGCTGGTGGCGGGAAATCTCCTGACGCGATGGCAGGCTGACAAGCTGGTCCAGGGGAAGCATCGAGGCTATTTCCTCGGCAAATACAAGCTATTGTCGCTGCTCGGTAAGGGGGGGATGAGCTCCGTCTACATGGCTGAGCATCTGCTGATGCGACGTCGCTGTGCGATCAAAGTATTGCCTGCAAAGCGAGTTGATGACTCGTCCTATCTGGAGCGATTCTACCGCGAGGCACAGGCCGCAGCCTCGCTGGATCACCCGAATATCGTCCGTGCTTATGATGTCGACCACCAGGACGATGGCGACCGACAGATCCACTTTATTGTCATGGAGTATGTTGACGGCACCAGTCTTCAGGACCTGGTTCCCCCTCAAGGGCTGGGCTCTTTCCTGGATGCTGCCGAGTATGCACGCCAGGCGGCTCTGGGGCTTCAGCACGCGCATGAAAACGGGATGGTTCATCGCGATATCAAGCCCGGTAATCTTCTCGTCGATCGAAATGGAACACTGAGGATTCTCGATCTGGGACTGGCGCGGTTTTTTCGCGTCGACGAAGGAAGCGAAGCGCTCACAATTCGACACGATGAGAAAGTCCTCGGGACGGCTGATTACCTGGCACCTGAACAGGCGATTGATAGTCATGGGGTCGATGCTCGAGCAGATTTATACAGTCTCGGTTGTACTCTGTATTTCATGGTGACCGGACAGCCCCCCTTCAACGAAGGAACGCTCGCGCAGCGACTACTCGCACACCAGGTGAAATCGCCTCCCGCACTCGAGTCACTGCGGCCCGATCTGCCACCGACACTGGCGGCGATCATTCGCAAACTGATGGCGAAGCAACCGGGGAATCGATTTCTCAATGCGGCGGAGACGGAGCTAACCCTTTTCCGTTGGGTCGATGACAACGCCGATCCGGAATGGCGACGACGTCATGCGTCCGTGTACGGCTCGCGCGCACACGACTCGAATATGAACGTCAGGATTCCGTCGGCCAAGACATCCCCGCTTGCCGAGCAGAGGCCACTCTCTGAGCTTGTGACTCCCCTGCCCGTTCTTCCCACAGTGGTCAGTACCTCGCGATCTACGACCGAAGAGCGGACGGGGCGTACCTCAGAGAGCGGTGGCGGACAAGAGTCCGCGCTGGCGGATTTTCTCTCATCGCTTGATCATTCAACGATCAGCGAGGTGAACTCCGATAAGTCAATGCACAAAACAAGTTCACGAGGCCTCCCGACGACTTCGTTCAAAAGTTCTGCGTCATCGATTCAGCCCGCACGATCCGCGACGTCCACAAACTCAGATCCGGCTCCAGCGAGTTTCGATGCCGAAACGCCGATTGCCCCTGTGGAACTGCATTCCAGTTCGGCAAACAATCCGTCTCAACAAAATTCGCGTAGCGCAACACCGGCCCGGTTCGGTAGGCGAAAGTTTGATTCACTGCTGATTGTCGGATCGCTACTGGGCATATCGGTCCTGGGGGTTTTGTTTTCATACCTGGGGAGTAATGGTGGCGCGGACGTCAGAAAGGACTCATCACCAGCAAAGTCGCTGGAATTTCCCAAGGACAAGCGAGTTGTCCGGGTCGGTGGAAAAGACGCTGATTTTCAGAGCATTCGTGAAGCCCTGATCGCCGTCCGCGAGCGGTACCGGCCGGCCTTGGGAAGTTCTCATCGACTTGTGATCAAGGTCAGCGCTGGCACTTATAATGAACGAATCCACATGGATGGTCGGGCGGGAGTCTGGCCAGAGGGGATCCAAATTGTCGGTGAAGGGAACGTACGACTGGCGCCGTTGGGTGATGAACCCGTGATTCGACTTTCTAACCTCACTCGTTTCACCATTGAGCATGTTGAGGTGGATGCGGATGACAAGAGGGTTGCTATCCAGCTCAGCGACGATCTGCACGAATGCCGATTGACGGATGTGACGGTAGGCGGCTTCGCCGAGGCCGGTATCGACTGCGTCGGAGTTCAGGGGCTCGGTTTCGGCGACGGCCAACTGACTTTCGAACGGCTTCGATTCAATCCTGCCAGTTCGAGTGCAATGGGGATCCGCATCCTCAAATCAAACGAACAAGATGTCAGCAATCTCGTCATTCGCAGTTGCGAGTTTATGCGGGCCCTTGATGCGGCGATTGTCATTCAGGGAGGTTCACCTTATCGGGTCTCCGTCTGTGAATCCATTTTCTACGAGTTGAATGACGGGATTCGGGTCGATGGCGCGCCGGTGCTGCGGGGGATCCGAATCTTCAATAACACGTTCCGTGATATCAACCACGCGATTTGTTTCCGCGACTTGCCTGATGAGCGTTCCTCTGAACTGAGTCTGCGGAGAAATCTTTTTTCAAAGATCCGGAAGTCTGAATGTCAGATTGAGCGAGGATTTGACGAAGCCCGGTTCCGTTCGATGCTGGCCATCAGTCCGCCAGGTATTCAGGATAACTGGTCAGATCGACCCAAACCGACGATGCCCGAACCCGGAGAACTTCCGTTTCTCTTTGAAAATGGGGGCCGTCAGGGGGAACAGATGCTCACTTTCACCTCTGTCGACCCCGAGCGGTCCCGTTTTCTCGCCCCTGCCCCGAACAGTCCTCAAAAAGACGTTCCCGGAGCGCAAGGTGATGAGAAGAAATGGGTTGGAGCACTAGGTTTGGATTAGGCATCAAAATTGTCTGATCGTTAAACTCAAGCAATCTCCGACCAGGCCGCGTCATTTCCCCGGCGGCACGAAAATTTTTCCTGAAGAATCGGTCCGGGGTCCCGTGCGGGCCCCGCGGCGGGACGATTTGAGGGGTGTCGCAACTCACCGAGGGGGCGCAGGTTACGCTTCGAGCCAAAATTTCTGCCCGAGGGTAGACACCGTCGCAACCAGGTAGCGCCGCTCTAAATGGTTTCCACATTGAGGCTTAAACGCGGTACTTGCCTGAGGTTTCCTCTCCGCCGTACGATACGTTCGACAACGTAATGGCCACCGGTCGTGATGGCTGGTGTGCGAAGTGACCGACACTCGCTTGAAAATCCAAGGGCCGACAAGCGGGCCGGTGTGACGTAGGTGTTGAAGGAACGGGTACAAAATGCCGTCGCGAATTTCAAAATCACATCATCAACAGCGATCCCTGCGAGGAGCGATTCATTCCCGTGGTGCGCGAGCAGTCCGCCCCAATGCCGCCTATCGGCAACGTAGCCGTACTGACCATCTTTCGACTCACTTCAGTGCACCCGAAACCTGGTACGAACCACAGCAGCGTTCAACAATCGACTTCGTCGAGGAAGCCCCAGGAGCAGGATACTTCCACCCCGTCACTGTCGATGAAATTCGTGAGCGACTCGCCCAGCTTCCTTCAACATTCACAGAGGGAATTGAAGTGGTCCAGTTGAGCGGTATGACTCGAAAACGGCGCCTCTTTCCCTTGTACGGAATGCAGTGGGGACCCAACGTCTATCTTTATCCGGTGGAAGAGAGTCTCGTCGAATCGTACCTCAACCCACCCCGTCCGGATCAGCTTGTTGAGGCACGCATGTTCGGTGCCCAGTGGTCGCAGTCAGGCCATGAGTGGAAACTGACCTGGACACGTGAGACGATTCGAGACTTTTATCTCAACAACGTCCTGATTCACGAAGTGGGGCACGTTAACGACACCCGCAATACGAATTCACACAAGCGGGAACAATATGCCATCTGGTTTGCCACCGAATATGGCTACCGGGCTTCTCGTGGCCGGTCTCGCTTCGGCAAGGCAAAGTAATCGAACCAACTCGGGCCGAAGTGGATGAGGGTCAGAGGTCGATTCGCATCGATCTTGCATTGGCCGATCGCAGCAGGGCGACTTCGCGGTTTGCCCGCCAATGAAAAAACCCCAGCACTTGCTGGGGTCGGTAACCGATTGCAAAATCGCATTTGGTTAAGTGGCGGGGGCAGGATTTGAACCTACGACCTCGAGGTTATGAGCCTCGCGAGCTACCGGGCTGCTCCACCCCGCGTCAGGGTGTCTTGGCGACAAGCGGAGTATAGCCGTCAGAACTGAGAAGGGAAGTCCACCCTTCTCAGTTTTTTCAACTTCTACTGAGATTGTGGTGAGAACCTGCTGAAATCTCGACGCAAGCGGCAAAGTGGCGTGCGAAAATCCGCTCATTCCGCTCGCGAGGGACCAGGTACGATTTATTTAGCGTTCATAATTTCAATTCTTTTCAGCGATTCCCAGGAAAGTTTTTCCCTCTCAGGGATCTCAATCTGAACGGAACTGCGATGCGGGAGTTCAAACTGGGTCTCATCGATCTCTTCTTCCGTCACAAGTTCCTCGGCTTCGTCCAGAAGCTCGGGCAGATCATCCGCCCCCGAGGCGGGTATGACGATCACGGCTGGCGATTGAGCATGTGCGACGGTGGTGGTAACCGGGGGCTCGATACGAGCCACTGTTCGAGGGCCGGTCGGGGTCTTAGCCAATGCCGAAGCAGATTGTGACGGCAGGATTGCAGGTGCGGGAGGAATATCCGCCGGATCCACCTGACGAACCTGCGCCACGGCGTTGCTGGTTTGTGGGGCGGGCTGCAACTTCTTCGGTGGCTGAGGCTCGGGGATGGGTTTCAGCCGCACAGGAACATTGGACAGTTCCGGACTGCGAGCGGCGATGACCGGAGGGTCCTGCTTGATTGCTTCGGGGGCAGGTAACTTGATTGGTGCCGTCTGTTTTGTGGGGTCTACGGGAGCGGCAGCAACCTGCACTGCAGATTCGGCAGCGATCTCAGCCATTCGCATGGATTTATGACCCGCACCTTTGTCCCCGCGGGCAATTTGTACTGCTGCGAGGTTCCGCAATGCATCGTGCTCTGCATTAAACTGTCGGAATGTTGCCAGACTTCCCTCGTCGTCTTCCATCCAGGCTCGCACGACGGCAAGGTTGTATGCCGCAGTGCGGTTCGATGAATCCGCACTGGTCGCCCTTGCGAGGTACTCTTCTGATTTGGCGTATTCTTTCTTCAAGAATGCCAGATGACCAATATCTGCCAGAATCTTCGAATCATCCGGCTTGAGTTCGAGTGCCTTGTTGTAGAAGACTTCGGCCTCGTTGTGCAGATTCATTTTGACGTAGAGCAGTCCAAGCCGGTGAGCGCATTCCGCGTTATCCGGATTGGCTTGATGAATGCGGGTGTACAGTTTTCTTGCTTCGCTCAGATGGCCGCGCGCTTCTTCCCGCTGAGCGACCAGCATCTGCTGGGCCATCGCCTTCTGAGGGTCATGCAGAGCCTCTTGCTGCGGAGCGTCAACCCGCAATGGATGAGTGGCACATCCGTTGCCGAGGAACGGCGCCAGGACCAGCGCGACATTCAACGTCCTTCGGAATAACCGTCTCATGGAATTATCCTGCCACAAACTTTTCAAAGGACTTGTACTTCCATTTCCGCCTCGAACCGCTGCATCGATCCCGTTCATCCCGGAAAGACATCGTGGAGCGAGTGTTCGCGTTGGCGGAAACAGACCTCACTTGCGGGTGCAATTGCAAGTTCCTCAAAAGTATCGGTTGCAGGGGTCATTTTGCTTGGGTTTACTTTAATGTTTGGTTCGCTTCGGTGGAAAATGCCGTGCGCAGCGCATTTGTCAGCACGGAACGATGGGCAAACTGGACGGACTGACACATCACACATCCGGTCGTGCGGACGTTTTGGCCGATTACAACTGTTTGCCCGGCGCAGGATTGACAGGTATCATCCCGTAAAACTTTCTGAATCTGGCCAGGCACCTTGAGTTTGGCTCATGGCGGTGTGCAACTGATATTGAGGTCAAACAATGATGGTCAATGTCGTGCAACAGATCGACCGGTCCTTCTGCCGTCGTCGATCATCGATTTACCCCCCTTCCAGGCAGTCGATTTTGAGCACGATCAAATCCTTATGCGTTTCAACGCGTGACCTGGTTCGCGTAGGGCTTCTGCTGAGTGTTTTTTCCCTGGTGATCACGACGGCGGCAGGGCTCGAAGCCGCCGATCCGGGACTTGACGACTACAACGTGGCGGTCGGACTCTACAAACAAAGCCGCTGGAATCAGGCCGCCGATCAGTTTCGCAAGTTTCTGAAGAACTACGAAAAGCACGAAAAGGCTAGTCTTGCCCGGCTCTACCTGGGGCGTACCCTGGTCAACTCAAAAGACTTTCGAGCCGCTCGAGACGAGTTTCGCAAATACGTTTCGGAGAATCGCCAGAACGCGAATGTCAGTGAAGCGCGCTATCGTATCGGTGAGTGCAGTTATCTGCTGGATGATTACGCCGCTGCCAAGACCGATCTGGACAGCTTCGTCCGTGATTTTCCAGAGGATCCCCTGCGCGAATACGCCCTGCCCTATCTGGCTGATTCCCAACTTCGAACCAACGACGCCACGGGGGCTCTGAAGACCTTTGAGACGGCGATTGAGAAATTCCCGGCAGGTAGTCTGATTGATGACTGTAAGCTGGGAAAGGCCCGTGCGCTGGACAGCCTTAAGCGACACGACGAGGCTGTCCAGCTCTTTCAGGAGCTCGCGGCGAACAAAGAAGGTGCCCGCGGCGCGGATGCTCAGTTTTACCTGGGGGCAAGTTACTTTGAACGCGAAAAATTTGCAGAGGCCGCCACGGCTTATGCCGCCGTGGGAACGAATTTTCCACAGAGTCACCTCGTCCCCGCTGCTCAACTCAATGCGGGGTATGCTCTGTATCGCTCTGGTCAATTCGCAGAAGCCGTGCAGCAGTTTCAGTCGGCCGCCAAAGACAAGTCGCAGCAGCCGACGGCGGGATATTGGGAAGGCCGCAGCCTCAAGTCTCTGGGTGAATACGAAAAGGCGCTCGAAAGCCTGCGGACGGCGGCGAGCTTCGCCCAAAAACATCCTCTCGCAGAGTCAATCCTGTTTGAGCAGGCATTGTGCGAGCGGTACCTGCAGCATCCCGCTGAGGCCCGTCAATTTTTTGAACAGGTGGTGACGACCTACCCGACTGGGGATCTTGCCGACGACAGCATGCACGCACTGATTGAGATGTCGATCGAGTCGGGGGAGCTTGCCACAGCAGAACAGTTGCTCGCGCGATTCCCCAAAGAGTTTCCTTTAAGTGGTCTGCGTCTGCATATGGAAATGCTGTCGGGCCGACTGGACTTGGCGCGCGCGGGCCAGGGTCTCAAGGAAAAGCTGCCGACCGCGGAAATCAACGTGTTCTATGATGCGGCCAGCCGACGTTTCGAACGTGTGATGAAAGAAAGCACGTTGCCCAAGACGCAGGGGCACGCCCGCTATTACCTCGCGCTGACAAAGCAGCTTCAGGGGAATCAGGATCAAGCACTCGAACTGATCGCACCACTTGTCGAGAAGGCCCTCGCGGATGGCGAGAAAGGTGATTTTTCCGATGCCATCGTCCTGCAGGCGGATAGCCTGTTCCAGCAGCAGAAGTTCGAACCAGCCTTGCAATCCGCAGCGAAGTATCTGGAAATGCTGCCCAAGGGTCGTCAATCGGCCCGAGCCCTTTCTCTTCAAGCTCTCTCTGCAGAACGGAAAGGGGAACCGGACATCGCGACCCTGGCCTTGGCACGGCTTGAGAAAGATTTTCCGAGTCACCCCCTGACGCTCGTTACGCTTCAGCAGATGGCCGAACTGGCGGAATCGAGGGGTGACTGGGTGACCGCCGGACGGCTATTCGAATCAAGCCTGCAGTTCGAGACCGATCCTGAAAAGAAGGCCTATGCGGTTCGAGGGATCGCTCTTGCACAGTACGAACGGGGTGAGTTTGAAAAAGCTGCAGCCACCTTCGGACGCGTGATCAGTGAATTTCCGAATCACAAGCTTGAGATGGAATGTGCTTACTACCAGGCAGAATCTCTCAGACGTGCGGATCAACTCGAAGCATCGTTAAAGCTGTTTCAAAAAATCTTCGAAAGCGCAGTGCTGGATCAGATCCCGGCCACCGGTGCCGAACTCGAACCTCCACTGGAATTCTCGTACAAGGCTGGCCTTCAGGCGGCCCGCATCCTCAGTAAATTGAATAAACTCGACGAAGCCGATGCCGCGTACGGGGAACTCCTGAAACGGTTTCCTCAACCCGCCGATCTTGATAAGCGACTTGATGAATGGGCCATCTTCAATTATCGCCACGAAAAATTTGAGCGGTCCGATGCGATCTGGCGAAGACTCGTCGCCGAGACTCCGCAAAGCCCCTTGGTCAACAGCGCCCGCCTGAGCCTGGCGGAAAGTGATTTATTCGCCGGGAAGTTTGAAGAAGCACGACAGGCATTTGAGGAACTGGCGGGAAGTGATCAGAGTACTGCGGATATCAAGGAGCAGGCGCTCTTTCAACTGGTCGTGCTGGCAGTCGACCGACAACGCTGGCCAGACGTGCGGGCAATCGGAAACCGGTTGACGACGGAATTTCCTGCCAGTCCCCATCGATTCTACGTCGCCTACAGTCTGGCAGAATCGCTCCTGGCGGGCAGTCGTTCGACGGATGCAGAACTGGTTCAGGCACGTGAAATTTTGTCAGCTCTTCAAAAGGAAGAGGCTGAAGAAGTGCGGAGCGCGGAATGGTTCGATCGAACATGGGTTCTTCTGGCCGAGGTCAATTATCGCGAGAAGAAATACAACGAACTTGCGGCAATCGTCGAAGACTTCAAAAAGCAGCGACCCGATTCCCGTTTCCTCTATCTGGCAGAAGAGGTGTTGGGACGGAGTTACAAGCAGCAGGCTCCACCGAAGTTCGATGAAGCTCGACAAGCCTTTGAACGGGTGCTGGCAGATGAATCCGCTTTCCGAACCGAGACGGCGGCCAAAGCACAGTTCATGATCGGCGACACTTACTTCCTGCAGGAACAGTGGAACGACGCGTCTATCGCCTATCAAAAGGTCTACAGCAACTACAAGTTTCCTGAATGGCAGGCTGCGGCGCTGCTGAGTGCTGGAAAATGTGATGAGGCACAGAATGAGTGGAAGCTCGCGGCAGAGACCTACAAACTCCTGATAAAAGAGTTTCCCGAGACTGCCGTGATTGACGAGGCGAAGAAACGGCTCGAAGCAGCACAGAAGCGAGCTGCACCGTAGCGTCGAATCAGAAGGGGTCGCGCCTGGGAATTTCGCAGTGTCCGACGAGACAGCACGGCGGGATCAGGCGATCCCGAGATAGGGATTCAAACTGGCAGATCGAGAGGGAGGCTTTCTTCCCTACCGTCATCGCCGCCCTGTAGCGAGAATCCCGCCAATTCCCTTCGCTAACGCCTCTGATTGCTTGAGGGGCGGGGTGACGTGATCTCTGATGCTTTCGCCATTCGTACAGGACCAAAATAGCTGCGGCATCAGCAAACCCGGGTTCGCTGATGTCGCAGAAAACTGAATGGCGGGGACTGGTGACGCTCATGTGCACAGCCCCCTGATCCTGCGCCGGGGCATGGATGCTGTCGATCCCGACTCGATCGGGAAAGTCGAGTCGAATTGATGGGGCGATCAGGTTTTCCGGGTCAACTCTTTGTAGACATGTTCGATATTCTCAGTCTGTTCGCTGGCCGCTGATCCCGTCCATTCCTTGTACCAGGGCAGATCAATCTTCTTCTTGATCTCATCGAGTGACTTGCCTGCATCGATCCCTTCCTGCACGGCTTGGCGCAGTTCCACAAAGTACCGCCGTTGAGTCTCGATCAGCTTTGCATCGCTCTTGTCACCGTGGCCGGGACAGACCAATTGAACCGGAAGTTTCGCCATCTCGGTGAGAACCGAAATCCAGCTGGATGTGTTACTTTCCCCGGTGTAATTGAACGCTCCATTGACGCAGCTATCTCCTGTGAACAGGATCCCGTGTTTTGGGAGCCAGGCGACCGCATCACCGGCAGTGTGACCATGACCGAAGTGGATCAGTTCAACCCGTTGTTTTGCATCTTCGAGAATCATCTTTTTCGGAAAGTAGACGGACGGGATTCCGTACTTCAACTTGCCGTACTCTTCAGGTTTTGCCTTCTGCTGTTGTTCAAATGACTCGACTCCCCCTTTGACGAACTGCTCGCGAGCCGATTCAGCGGCGATCGCGCTGGCCCCTTCTGCAATGAGGACAGGGTTGCCGTCGGCGTGGTCGCCGTGCCAATGAGTGTCGAAAACATACTTGATCGGCTTGTCGGTGGTCTTGCGAATTTCCTTGATCAGGACTTCAGCCTGATTCGGAAAGCTGGCTTCGATGACCAGTACAAAGTCGTCAAAAATGATCCAGCCCTGGTTGCAGCCGATGAAATCTGGCTTCCATTGAGCCTTTCGAAACCAGACACCGGGGGCGACTTCGGTGACGGTTGTTTCGGTGGGAACAAGCAGGCCCATGGCAAAACTGGAGACGCCAAGTAGCACGCCCGCAGTCAACATTCCGACAAGCAGGACACGTAAACGATGGGGATTCATCATGATTCCTCTACAAACTCGCATGGAAGGGACCCGCGTACGGACTTAGAGAATGGCGAGGACATGTTACGGAAAGCGAGACACTGTCCATAGCGTCCCGAGCGGCGAAAACCCAAGTTTTGCCAGATGGGACATTCACCGCTGTCGATGTGCAGACAGGAGGAAGTTCTGCAGACGAGACGAGCGCGTCATCAAGTGCGGATGACGAATGACCTCTCGAATCGATCCTGGCGACGCGCAGTCAACGCCTGCGTGGCTTACTCGGTTGTCTCTATCGTTGCGCAAGCACTGTTAACAATTTCGCGGCCACGTCAATTCCTGTGACTCGGCGAAACGCTTGCCAGCCCGGTACGGCATTGACTTCAATGACGTGGCACTGACCACTGCGGTCGTACAGCAGGTCGATACCGGCAATAAAGGTTCCAGTGCAGGCTGCCGCACGGACGGCGTAGTCCGCCTCTTGCGATGTGGGCGAATGGACCTGAGCGATCCCCTCGCGTGAGACATTCGTCCGGAAGTCCTTCGCCGAGTAACGTTTCATTCCCCCGATCACGGAGTTATTGAGGACCAGTACGCGGACATCAAAACCTGCGTGATCGATGAACTTCTGCAGATACAGGACGCTGTCCAGACGCATCAGCGTGCGGAACGTGCGGTGAGCGAGATCCGGGTCAGAGACGCGAACGATGCCACGACCTTCCGATCCGAAGAGAGGTTTGACCACCACATCGCCGCCGAGCTGGTCGAACGCCGCCATGGCGTCATCTTCGTGCTCACAGACGACCGTGTCTGGCACCGGTAGCCCAGCCTCCTGCAATTTCGCCGTTGTCAGAAACTTGTCGACCGCACACTCGAGCGACTTCGGAGAATTGACGACCTGTGTCCCCGCACGTTCCAGTCGACTCAACAGATCCATTCGGAATACGACCTGCTCCAGCGAGCCCGGGGGCATCGTCCGAACGATGAGGACATCAAAAACACGATCTGGGACTACATTGACTGGGGTTGAAGGACCGTGCTTCCGTAGGGGTGTCCGAAATCCTTCGCCCGATGATGTCGCTTGGCTGATGGGGGTTACGGTGCCCGTCGAACGCAGACCGGAAATGCACTGCGATGTTGTCTGGCAACGAGAGACCAGGCGCGTGAAATCGAGACGCTCGCACTGATGTCCCGCGTCGAGTGCTGCGCGTTCCAGATCCCGGTAGTACCAACTCGTTTCGCTCGCGAGAACGCCGATCTGCACCGCAATTCTTTCGGCAAGGGATGAACTACGCGACATTCGTCATGAGGGAGGGCAACAAGACTACGGACGCCACGACATGCGTGATGGGGTCCGCAGTCAGATACGCGACCAATTAACTGATGCCGAACGACGACCGCAGGACGGCTTCGTTGATTTGTCCTGCGACGTGTACACGACCGGTATCGAGATTCTGGAAGACGACTTGCGCGGGGCTGAAGAGCATTGGGTCAATCTTGTAGAAATCTCGTCCTGCGGCTTCGAAAATCTCAAGGAATGGCTTTCCGTAGACCGGAGACGAGAACGAGGGAACTCGCTGCACAATGTCGGCGATTGAATCGTCGTCACCCATCACCCACAGGGTGACTCGAGCACCGTACAGAATGGCGTCGTTCGTTCGCCCGATTCCTTCCAGGTCATTCTTCGCGACGGGTGGCAGCGGCGCTGTTCCATAGCCGCTACGCACGCGATTGACGTCAAAACCGAGTTCATGCAGCTTGTGCATTGCCGTTTCGATGGACCGGGCCACCACTTGCAGATTGCCTGCCATGCTGGACGTAGGGGCCACACACAGGACGACATTTTCCGGATCGACATCTGTGGCATTCGCGATGTACTCGAAGACTTCTGCTCCCGGCAGTTTACCCGACTCGAGCACCCCGACGACCTGGTCTGATTCTTCGCGATACCACAGTTTATCGAATAGGGGTTCCTTGGCGGCGACCGCGCGCATGGGACCTGAGCCCATCGCGAAGAATTTACCGACGTTAATTTGCCAGCCTGCATACTGACTGAACAGGCACGCCGCGACCGGAGCATCAGTCTCGACGGCAATGTGAGGCCAACCGATGTCACCGAGCGTGCCCGGCGTCAGCGACACGTCAGCCAAACCGGACATACAAATGGCTGCAAGAGCGATACCGGCCTCGATGCCTCCCTCCGACTCGACGCCGAAGTCAAGCAGCAGCCCATTATTTTCTACGTCGTGCCGCTGAATCCGGTAATCCTCTGGACTTTCATTGATATCTTCGATCAGTTGCGAGGCCAGGTCGTTCAATTGAAGGTTCATGCAATTGCCATAAAATTTTGACGAATGGATCAACGTGTGGAAAGTCCGCAACGGGATTCAATCCACGACGAATGAATTTGACGAGGCGCCAGCGAGATGCCCAGTTTGGTGTCAACGCCGACCGGTTATGAAAATGCTGGCGGTGACGTCGTTTCCGGAAGTGCTCCCTACGAACCCGCATTGTTAACAGGGAATATGCTTACGCGCTACAACGAGGACATGATACCATTTCCGCTCCAGAACGGTGAGCGCGCAGCGGTGTGAAAATTAATCCATCTGAAGAGACTTGTGCATGCTGGAACGCGATCCTAAGTACCAGACGGGTGAACCGGAAGGACCGAAACAATATGCTCCGCCTGTGATTATCAGCCGCGACACATATCGCGAGAATCGCATTCCTCCTGGGCAGTCGCGGACTCGCAAGTGGCCGGTCCTGCAATGGGGGCGGATTCCCGAGATCCCACCCGAAGAATGGACCCTGGAGGTCACAGGACTTGTCGAACGCCCCCTTCGATTCACGTACGAGGAATTCCGGGCTTTACCACGTGTCAAAGTCTTTTCTGACTTTCACTGCGTCACCCGCTGGTCGCGCCTGGGGAACGTCTGGGAAGGAGTCTCCGTTCAGGAGCTGATGAATCGAGCGGGGGTGAAGCCCGAAGCCAGATTTGTCGTTGCCCGGGGGAACGATGATGGCTGGACAACCAACATGCCGCTTTCAGACTTCCAGCAACCTGACGTCCTGCTCGCCGATACACATGACGGAGAGGCGATCAGCTTTGAACACGGGGGACCTGTGCGACTGGTCGTCCCCCTTCTCTACGCCTGGAAGAGTGCGAAGTGGTGTTCGGAACTGGTTTTCCTCGACCACGACCAACCGGGCCTGTGGGAGCAGCAAGGCTATCACAATCACGGTGACCCCTGGCTGGAAGAGCGGTTTGGTTCCGAAACGCTGCCACCCGGCTGGAATGAAGAAGAAAATATGTCCATCTAAGTGAAACGGTGCACATGCTCTTGGGCACGTACACCGTTTCGGTTTTCAACTACGGCCAGTGACAGCCAACAGGGAAACGACTTGCAGGAGCCTTCTGCCTGCTGACAGGGCAGATGCGATCCGCGGAAGTGTTCAGCGAGTGCGGGGCTCAGTGCTGCCACACGGCATCAGCAAGTCACCTATTTCTCGGTCGAATCCGTTGGTTCGGGAGGCACGTTTGCAGGTGGAACTTCCTCGACGTGCGTACTTTCCATCGCAATATGACCGCCACGAACAACCGCTTCGATTCCTTCGAGGGTCTCGGCCTGGATCAGTTCGCCAATCTCGGTGAAGGCTTGCCATCTGACGCCCAGCGTGTTGATGTAAGTTCCGATCGACATCAGCAGCATCTGCTGTGCGTTGACAACGTCAGCAAATCCGACGATATCCGGCTGTTGCTGGTGTCGTTCGTAAACACCGCGATAAGCGCGTGCCTGGTCCGGGAGGACGTGGTCCCGGTAGAGTTGAATGACATTACTCGCATTTGCGTATCGCTCGATCGCACCTGCCAGAGCCGCAGCGAGTTCATTCTGAACGCGAGCCGTTTCCTGCGAATTTTTGATCAGCGTCGCCTGGGCATTCATGATATTACCCTGGTTCGCGTCAAAGATCGGAATCGGAAGGCCTGCCTGAACGTTGTACGTCATTCGGTAGATCGGGGCCGTCGTATGGTCTTTCTGCAAGGCTACGTACAGGTCCAGGTCGGGAATCGGAGTGACTTCCTGGAGCCGCAGGTTGATTCGAGCTTGAGAAATCGAGTTCTGTGCCGCCAGCACGTCGGTGTGATTCGCCAGAATGTAAGGGAGCGCCACATCGTAGTTGACGACCGGAGTTCCCATTTCTGGTGAACCTTCCAGTTCCCCGATTTCGAGGTTTGGCATCCCGACTGTGGCCGCCAGTTGTCGCCACGCGGCGTCATAGCGATTGCGCGACTGAACCAGTGCGGTTCTCGCCTGGAAGGCGAGTGCACGCAACTGAATGGGTTCGTAAACAGAGACCAGACCTCCGCGAAGCTGGTCGAGCTGCACGTGGTAGACGTTGTCGGTAAACCGTACCAGTGCTTCGGTGATCCTGACGTTCTCGCGTGCAATCAGGGCGGCGAAGTAGGCACCTCGCACGCGGGTGATCAAGTCGACACGCGTTTTCTTCTGCATCAGTTCGGCGTTGAAGACGTCGACATTGCCGCGCGATTCGGCCAGCCCCAGCTTGCCAGCGGTCTTGATCTTCTGAGCGACGAAGCCCCCGATGTAGTTCGCGTTGGCGTTCGAACCGACGGTATCTGCCTGGAAGCCCACGATCGGGTTTGGCGCGAGCCCTGACTGGATCGCGTTTCCTCGCATGGCCACGATGTTCGCTTCGGCCTGGGCCATCACAGGATTCGACGAAAGAGCCATCGCCTGGAGTTCTTCCAGCGAATAGACTCGTTGCTCGTCGTAAGGGTCCACCTGATTCGGGGCCACAGCGGGTAGCTCGGCGAAGTACTTTTCGATGTCCTTCGCCCGACTTTCCGCGTCTTCCGTATCCTGAGGGGGCAGCGTGACTACCGGGGCCTCTGCACCAGGCAACTCATTGGGAATTCGTAACCGTGTCGCCGCACCGTTCCTCCGGGGGGCAGCGACGGTGTTCTGAGCCAGCACGAGGTTCGAATCAAGAACATCAGCAATCGACTTCGCAGGTTCTTCTGCTTCGTCCGTCGAGTTGATTTGCTGGATCGACTGCTCAATTTTCTTTTCGACTTCCGCCACCGATGCCTCACCGGGATTCATCTCTGGCGCTTTTGCTATTTTCATGTATTCGGCTTCCCGCTGCGCCTTCTGTCGGGCTGCGATTGCGGTCGCCTGCGAGCGGGAGGGAATTGGATACGGTGTTTTCGAATCGACAGTGGTAGGTGTGATCCGTGATGCAACTCCTTCAGTCAGTCCCCCCTGCGAGGACATGCACCCGCTCAAGACAGACAGCGAGAGAAGTGAAATGGTGCCTGTGCGCCATTGAATTCCTGGTCGTCTACCTGAATTCACTTGGAATCCCCCCTTATCGACTTTAACGCAACTGATGCCAAACCTGGGTATGGCGATTGTACGATGGCTTCCCGATGTATCGACGACGCCGGAAACACGGCACAAATAAATCGGGGAACATCTCTATCAACGCGTTGGAAATCGAAGTTCGGCGAAAAGATGTAACGGTTGTTCCGTTTACGTGGGGTGTTCCGCCGGTGAGCCTGGGTAAGCGTGGCGGGGTTTTCCGATACTTCGTTTGAAGCCATGGCCTCCAAACGCGGGGTAGACGACTCAAAGCGGTGCAATTTTCAGGTTGTCAGGCGGATTCTGCCTGTTGGCGAGTGAGTTTCGCGTTTTTCTTGCCAATCCCCTCGCCAGGGAAAGGGAAAATACACCAGTACAGGCACTGACTCGGTGGACCGTACGAAAGAGCGTTTCGAAGTAGAAATCAAAAGCAATCAAAGCACTGAAGGCTTAGAAAATGCCGTGCAACGGTTGCCCGGGAGCGGCCAGTTCGTCGATTCGCTTCGTGACTTTCGGGTCTTCAATCAAGGGTGGAGCATGGTGTGGTTTGCGGCGGGCGTCGATCACCAGTGAGCCATGACAGCCCCAGTGTTTATCCTCGATGAAAGAGTCCAAACCGTCGATGTCCACCGCAGGGTTCGACCGGGTAAAGGTGACCCAGAGCCAATTCGACAGGTTCTGTGCAGAAAAGGCGCTGTCGTCGACGAGCACGATCAATGGAAAGGGAGCCAGCATTTCCATCAGCGGGGTGGACTCGGAACAGAACTGATCAAGCCGTGGCGTCGGTGTGGAGCCCGCGTTGCTCTCGACCACCAGCACACCTGGCATCACGATGCGGGGATTCTTGAACCTGTCCGGCAAACGGAAGTCTGAGGGGAACTCTGTTCCCAGGCTTCGACGTGGTTTGCCCGCGGCTGCGATGACAACTTTCGACCCTTGGTTGAAGCCACCGCCGGTGTAATCGAGTGTGTCGATTGTCGTTCTGGTCTGGAAGTGCAGGTCCCTCGTCCAATCTACTCGTTCCAGTACATGCCGGAAATAAGCGGGCATATCATGGATATCGAGCTCTGGACGGTCCTCGTGTGCAACGATGAAAAGGTACTTCGCAAGTGATAGCTGGCCCTGCCCCAGAATGGCATTGGCGATCGTCAGCAGTTCTTGTGGCGTCCGTTCCGAGGCGTATGGAACATATCGTTCACTGCCAATGGCCAAAAGAAGCGGATGGACGCCTGCGGCATCAACGGCGTGGATTGCTTTGACCCCTGGAAGCACTGTCGGGATGATCGGGCCAGTGATTTCATGAATGATCTCGCCGAACGACGTATCTTCCTGCGGTGGCCGACCCACCACGGTGAATGGCCAGATGGCCCCGTCCCGATGGTAGACGTGATCGACTTCAAGATACGGAAACTGGTGCTGAAGGCTGTAATAGCCCAGGTGGTCGCCAAACGGACCTTCCCGTTTGGTACGACTGGGATCGATGGTTCCCGAGATGCAGAAGTCTGCGTCAGCATAGATGGGCAACTTGCCCTCCTGACAAATCATGCGAACGGGACGCCGTCCCAGGGCGGCAGCGAATAGCAGTTCCGACAGTCCTTCGGGCAGCGGCATGACAGCCGACAGCGTCATCGCGGGGGGGCCCCCAACAAAAATATTGACCCGAAGCTTCTCTCCCCGCCGGACCGCAGCAGCGTGGTGCACGCCGATACTGCGATGAATCTGGTAATGAAGCCCGACTTCGCGGTTGGGAACGTAGTCATTTCCAGCGATCTGAACACGGTACATCCCGAGATTGGAATTTTTGAACCCGGGATGATCTGGATGCTCTGTATAGACCTGCGGCAGGGTAATAAAGGGCCCCCCGTCATCAGGCCAGCTTCGCAGTTGTGGCAACTGGTCCAGGGTTGTCTCATTGGCGAGCACGGGTCCACGACGCGTTCGCCGGATCCACATCGACCACAGTGTGGCGGGAACAGACCCGTATCTCCACGGGCGACGGGCGAATTGGCCGGGATCAATTTTCAGTTCCACCAGACGCCTTACGGCGTCGAGCGAGTCGCGGAACATGAAACGGGTTCGTTCCAGTGTGCCGAACAGATTTGAAACCACGGGAAACCGGCAACCTTTCACTCGTGTGAAGAGCAACGCCGGGCCATTGGCTGCGTAGACACGCCGCTGGATTTCTGCCGCTTCGAGATTGGCGTCGATCTCTGTGTCGATTCGGACGAGGTGACCGTTTCGCTGGAGATCCTGCACAGCATCATGGAGACTTCGGTAACCCATACGTCGATCGACTTCCTTCAAGAACGGTGATCATTTCGCCCAACGACATCAGCCCTGCTGGACAATGACTCATGTCATACGCGCTGGCCAGTCGGTGGCCGTTCGCACAAAATCGTAAAGCACCCTCACTTTGAGGACGGTGGGGGCGAACTGTTACCCGCTTCCTGGGCTGTGTCTGCGTGGTTCGCCAGTGCTTGTGAGAACCGTGCCAGCAGGTCTTCGACCCGACGGGCTTCCGGGGGAGAGAGCGTCTGTTCTCCGAAACGAACTTGATAGAACAGTCGGGAAATCTCGTTGGGAAATCCGTCGATCCCTGCGGAACTTAGTTCTGATGCATACGTCCGCGTTACGAGGTCCGCAAACTCGCTCTGTGTCTGGCTGGGGCCACGGTTCAGCCCATGCCTGTTCAAGAGCTTAATGAAGCGTTCGTAGAACTCGACAATGCGATACTTCTGTTGCGACCGACGGCCCGATTGACCTCCCCACCAGGTTCGAATCGCATTGAGGATTCGGCGGTATATCCAGTGCAGTCCGACCAGCGCGAGCATGAGCGCCAAGGCGAACAGACCACCGCCAATGCTGAACCACTGTTCGCGATTTCTGAGCAACTCGACAAAGGCTTCGAGAGCGGATTGGGGTGACGCAATCAGTTTTCGGAACAGCGTGAGCAGTGACATCGCAAGTTCACGCATCGGCTTGTAAATGGACTCTTCCTGACGATCGAGCGACATGTTGAGGATGTTTTCGGACCATAAGCCAGCGAGGGTCGACTGCATTTCAGTCCAGATCGAACCTTTTTTCGCTGACATTGCGGCAATGCTGATGGATCGTTCTGCTGCCGGAGTGGCATCCAGCGTCGTCCAGCCGTTGTCATCAATCCATGCTTCGACCCACGCATGGGCGAATCGTTGCTGAACCTCAAGCCATTCCCCCCGGTCGGGGTTAGGAATCCCCCCTTTGTATCCGGTCACGACTCGTGCTGGAATCCGTTCCGCACGCAGCATTAACGCCAGTGCGGTCGCAAAATATTCGCAGTGTCCCGCTTTTCGGTTGATCAGAAAATCCTCAACCGGATCAATACTGGGGTCCACGATCGACAGGTCCAGCGAGTATCGGTACTCGCCCGAATCGCGTAGATGTGATTCCAGAGCCTGGGCGATTTCCATTTTGGTCAGTTCGCGCGGGGTTTGATCCCCTTCCGCTTTGCGAAGTCGCTCTTCTTCCTCCTCGACGATCCGGTGAGCGATCCCCTTCAACTGATCCATCTTCTTGGGAAGTCGGGAAGCTTTGTCGAGATACCGCGTGCGCAGATAGGTGTTTCGAATCGAAGGTTTGACCGGTTGCTGGTAGTGAAGTGGGGTTTTTTCGGGCAACCCCGAGAAAACGCTATAGGCGACCGGGCCTGTTTCCGATTTCGGGTCACTGCGCATTACGATGTCGGTCATCTCGTTCAGATTACCGTACATCTGACGCCGTGCATCCAGGACCATCAACGGATGTCCCATGCAGAAGAGGACCTGCGAGTCGTTGGTGTCACGTTGGATTTGCTGTTCGATGTCCCATGCAGCATCAGACCGTTCGAATGGCTTGCGATGCAGGCCATCCAGGGAATCAGATGACCACATTCCGCTGTTGTAGTGAGTGAGAATTGTCGCGCGAAACAGCGGTTCGACCAAACCCAGGCGTTCAGCGTATTCCTGTGCAGAAAGGACTTTTCGAGACTTCAGATCGACGATCTGAATCTCGAACACCCGATCGAGACTTTCGAGAATTGGCCCCAGATCACCCAGCCGAATGGAACTTGACAGTCCGGTTTTGCGGCTGGTTGCGGGCAGTCGGTCGGGATCGTTATTCAGTGTGACTGATGCCCCGCTCCAGACGCGGGGAATGAAGGCAAAAAATGCCGCGCTGACCACCAGTGCCGAGCACGTTGTTAACAGAACTCCGGTGACGAACCGTGCCGTCAACCACAGTGCCCCCCCCTCGTGCTGAACGCTTCCGTGGACTTCACTCTGCTGGGGTGTCCCGTTTGTCGACGGAAGCTGGGCAGTGGGAGGTGCGCCAGTCGCTACTGCAAACCGGATCTGCTCTTCTTCTTTGAAATGCTGTTCTGCGCGCCACAGTGAAAAGATTGACAGTGTCCAGACCGCTCCAAACGTGTAGAGCAACGCACAGAAACCAAACCAGCCCTTCGTCGTCAGGACCGAGGCGACGGCGAGCTGCAGAATTCCCAGAGCCATCAGAAACCAGTACAGCCGCACGGTCTTCTGTTGAAAGAGGACGATCCAGGTGGCGTAAAGCAAAAGATGCGTCCCGGCGAGCAATTTTCCTTCGTGGTTTTCACTTGAGAACTCATACCCGGTCGCAATCAGAGCCGCGATCCCCAGGAGATTCGCCCAGCCCGGCTTCAAGCCAGAGGCTCCGTTTGAGTCCTTCGCCCGGCGATGCTCGGTGAGCAGATATCCGCAGGCGACGACAGGAAGGGAGAGAAAAGGGAGCGCAATTTTGTACTGGTGGATTCCGTAACTGGTCCCGTCGGTTTCCGCAAATCCCAGAATCATCCCCACCAGCACCGTGAGGCTGTAAAGACTGACTTTGAAGACGTAACCAAGGTCCATAATCGTTCACGTTGTGTAAGGCATCCGATTCCATGGAGGGCGCTCAGGCAAGTCGCCCCTCCCGAGCAAATTGTAGCAGCCGATCAAGCCAGCCCCCTGTTTGCGGTCTTAATTCCACGGGGGCTCATCTTCCACACCCTCATCAAAGCAGGTTTTCGGTACTTCTCGGCACGACAGAGTATAGTGTCAGGATCAGACTTCGACACTTCGCGGGGATCTGGTCGCAGGTCGATAATCTTCAAAAGTCAGCAGATCGTCCTCGCGAACGTCATTCAGGTTCAGCAGTTCCACGCGCGAGGTCAGCAGGTTCTGATACGGCAGGCCCGCTTTGCGCGTGGTCACGATCAAAATCTGAGTTGTCGTCGGTAACTGTTGCAGCTTGGTTCTAACGACCTCAACCGCCTCTGTGGCGGGTCCCGGTTGGAACAACGCGAGTCCGTCGAAGAGAGACTCCAGACTGCTGGAAGTCCCCTGGCCTTCCCAGTCGAAGCGGGATTCACCGACGGCTGTCAGCGAAAGATAGCCATCACGACATTCCCGCCCTCGTTCAATCAGCAGCGAGGCCACAAAGCTCAGTGCAAAATCAACCTGCTCTCGCGTCATGACCGTGTGGAACGACTCACCAAACAGGTCCACAATGATGGCAAGAGTATGCTCCCGATTCTGATGGAACTCACGCAGAATCAGTTGACCTCGTCGCGCCGTGGATCGCCAGTGGATCGCGCGAGGATTGTCCCCCGAACGAAATTCACGCAACTGGTTGAAGTCGTCCTGGAACAGTCCCAGATTCGGTGACTTTCTCGAATTCAATTCGGTCGCACCCCCGAGGCGCTGGCGCCAGCTTTGAGAGACGCGGCCGATGCGGGGATAAATCAGGATTTCGGAAGTCGTTGCGAAGACCCGGCTTCGCTCCACCAGTCCCAGCGGAAAACGGGAAGCCGCGCGAATGGGTCCGAGCACGTAGCGACCGCGACCGCTGAGACGTAACTGGTACTGTCCCGATTGGGTCGTTCTGGAAGAGACGCGTGAGAACAACACGGAAGCCGAAAGGGTTTCTGTTTCGTGAACGATTTCGTCCGTGACCGTCATCATCCAGAGGGCGAACCACGGACGAGAATTGCGCAGGGTGATCTCGACGGAAAACAGTTCTCCCTGCATCGCCCGGACGGGAACTTTTCGGCGTACTCTTGCTGCCTGGAGCATGCCGAATGTCATCCAGCCGTTGATCACGAAAGGCCCGGCCATCAAGGCAAAGACCAGCAGCAGCGTATTCTGTTTCGTCAGCATGGCGCCCGTAAACAGGACGATGATGATACCCAGATAGGCCCAGCCTTCGACCGGGATCGTCATACGATGCTGACTGACGATGAACCAGAGCGGAAATTTGAAGCCGGATCGCTTTAAGGTCTGGAAGACACGAATCGCCCCGGATGCACCGATCAGGACGACGACGCCACGAAAGAAGATGTGGCCGGGTACAGACCAATTCCGGGCAATTTGAGGTGCTCGAAAATAGACCGCCGTCAGCAGCAATGCCACAACGATCGGCAAGATCCCCGCAAAAGGACTTCGCTTCGAACGGTTCGTCGACAGGATGGAATCAGACATTCACTGCAACCGACTAACGAAGAAACGGACTGCGAGCGACTGCGAAACGGATTACATGCAATCGCCGATGGGGCGTCCAGTCTACACCCCGATTTTTATCTGTACAAAAGAACATCGCCTGCTGCAAGGAAACTTGCAGCAGGCGCTCGATGTCAACTCAATGCACGCTCGGTTGACGAGGGGGCACTTCGCACCGGGGGCAAGCACCGGGCCGAATTGAGTTTACCTGCTGCTGTAATCCCGGCGGCGGGGGGGGCCACCTGCCCGGCTTCCCTGGCCAGGGCGTCGATCACCCATCGCCCCTTGGGGTCGCCGTGGGGGCATCCCGTTCGTCCCATCGGTCGGACGTGCAGGGCGGTGCGGCTCGCGGGTTTCAAAGTCGTGCTTGATTGCAGCAACAGGAGCAATCACCAGGTTCGGCGTCTTGGCGACTTCGATCGGCTGGCGGATTGCTCGCTCAATGGCTCGCAGTTTGGATCGTTCGGTTGGATCGCAGAAGGACATCGCGATCCCCTTCGCGCCTGCACGACCCGTTCGTCCGATCCGGTGGACGTACGATTCGATTTCCGCTGGCAGGTCATAGTTGATCACGTGGGTGATCCCGTCGACATCAATTCCGCGAGCGGCGATGTCGGTTGCGACCAGTACTTGCAGTCGGTTCGACTTGAAGTCAGCCAACGCGCGCTGGCGTTTGGCTTGTGACTTGCCGCCGTGGATCGTGTCGGCCCGAATTCCCGCCTGCATCAAGTGACGCAGAACCTTGTCGGCGCCATGCTTGGTACGGGTGAAAACCAGAGCTCGAGCAATTTCCGGCATCGTCAGCAGCGTCTGAAGCAGACGTGGCTTGTTTGATTGCGGAATCATGAACACCGATTGCTGGACTGTTTCCGCAGCGGTCGCAACGGGCGTAATTTCGACCGTGACGGGATTGCTCAGCAACGAGGTTGACAGTTCGCGAATTTCTCGCGGCATCGTGGCCGAAAAGAATAACGTCTGTCGAGCTTTGGGAACTCGTTCGGCGATGTGACGAATATCGTGGATGAAGCCCATGTCGAGCATTCGATCTGCTTCGTCGAGCACGAATGTTTCGACGTGGCTGAGGTCGACATGACCCTGCCCGATCAGGTCACACAATCGTCCCGGGGTAGCGACGACAATATCGATTCCGCGCTGCAGAGCGCGCACCTGCGGAACCTGACTTACACCCCCGAAAACCAGCGTGTGACGAATATGGGTGTTCTGGCTGTAGGCCAGAATGCAGTCGGCAATCTGGATTGCCAATTCTCGAGTGGGGGCAAGGATCAGCGCCCGAATTGGACGACGAACCTTCGATGAAGGAACGCCAGCTTCCATCAATCGATGGAGAATTGGCAAGGAGAATGCGGCCGTCTTTCCAGTACCCGTCTGGGCGCATCCGAAGAGGTCGCGTCCTGCTAACGCGTGCGGAATTGCCTGTGCCTGGATCGGCGTAGGGGTTTCATAACCTTCTGCCTTAACTGCATTCAAAATGGGCTGACAAAGCCCGAGATCAGAAAAACTCAACGAAAACTCCCAGCGGACCTATCGGAAGCAGAACAACGATGCGAGAGATGCACCGGGCAAAGGGTTTCCGTCCTTACTACGATGAGTCGACACAGCGTGGGCGACCGCCCCGCCATCAGGCAAGATCACGAAAAGAGACTTCGTGGTCCTGCGACGACTCAGCTTGCGAGGAAACGACACCCGCCCCGAACATCGTGCTTCGCGCCATTGTTATGGCAGGAGGCCGCGTGATTTAAGGAACCCGCAAGTCGAGGATCTTCTATTGAATCGTCCCGTCGCGGATCGCAAGCGGGTCGTCTCGCTAGTAAAGCCCCTCTTCCAACGCAATGCTTGCGGGGATCAGGACGAGATGTGTCGGACGCAAACCGCGTCCCCATTAAAACCCATCGCACCCTGAAAGGGTTTATCCGATGGCACATTCAATCGTCCAAAGGATAGAAGAGCCGAAGCTCGTGAAATAGGAGTATAACCGGGAACTGAAAAGAGTACAGAGGGAACAGATCATTTCGTGCGAAATTTGCAGTACCGCAACCTCTCATTCCCCTTTTGCAACCGAGTCACCGGGACCGTCAGGTTCCCGAACAGCCTCATAGACGGGAATACCGGTAGGGTCCGCAGCACCCGACGACCTTTGCCCGACATCCTCTGGGGGTGAGGGCACCAAAACAGATGACGTCCCGCCCCCCTCCGCTCGGTGAATTCCCGCAAATCGTGGTCTGGCAGAGATCCGAGTTTGAATTCGACCTCATGGTCCCGAATCCCTCGTCCCGTGCACGCTCACATCCCGTAAAATCATGAGATTCACGGAGATTTGCGGTACCGGTGGGACTTGATGTAAACCTGCCGGGGCCTATCATCCTTTCGACTGCTCAATTCCAGGCTCGTACACAATGAATCCCAGTTCGCCGGAGTACCGACCACAATGTCACCCATTGCCAGCGACATCGTCGAAAGACAACTCGAATGGCGGTACGCGACGAAGATGTTCGATCCTACCCGTGTCATCCCTGACTCGGACTGGAAGAGACTGGAACAGACGCTGGTCCTGACGCCGTCGTCGTTTGGGCTGCAACCATGGCGATTTCTAGTGGTGACGGGTGCCGAGACCAAGGCCCGGCTGAAACCCGCCAGCTGGAATCAGGCACAGATCGTTGATGCGTCGCATCTGGTGATTTTCGCCATTAAGAAAGATCTCAGCGCTGTCGAAATCGACCGGCATCTGGAACGCATGGCCGAAGTCAGAGGGGTCGCCCTGGAATCGATGCAGGGACTGCGCCGTGTCATGCTTGGGGCTCTACATAATCCGGCGTTCGATATCAACGAGTGGGCGAGCCGCCAGGTCTACATTGCGCTCGGATTCTTCATGGCTGCCGCCGCAATGATGGGAATCGACACGTGTCCCATCGAAGGTTTTGAGCCTGCCAAATACGATGAGATTCTCGGTCTGAAGGAGCATGGCTACCAGTCCACCGTGATCGCCGCTGCCGGCTATCGTTCTGATGCGGACAAGTATGCCCGCCTGCCCAAAGTTCGATTCAGAACGGAAGATGTCGTCCAGAACGTCGTGAACTAGATCACTGGATCGACCGAACACGAATCGATTCGGTCGATCCTCAGTGGGAGTCCCGTTGACGCATCCATGCTTAGGACCGCTTCTTTCCGGGCATCCGAGCCTGATCAAGTACGCTCAATCAACGCGTCGTTATTTTCCAATGTCGACACGATTCAAATTTCGTGGGAGTTTTGTGCGTGCTACCAGAGGGGGATAACCGAGCGACGCGGGAAAGTGTGCGGCATGGCTCAGTTTGCGTCTGTTGCCAGAATCAAGGCGATCTGGCAGGCCTGCAGGAAGCTGGGAATGTGCAGTGTTTCATTCGTCGTATGAATGTCCTGCTGACCACACCCGAGAGTCACGGTGGGGAGACCGTGTAGTGCCATCCAGTTGGCGTCGAGTCCGCCATTTCCAATCCGAGTCTGGGCCGGCAGACCGATTTTCTTCGTCGCGGCGAGTGCCCGCTGGACGACGGCCGAGTCGGCTGGCAGGCAGAAGGATTCGTATTGAAGCGTCGAATTGAACGTGACTCGGCCTGTTTCACCTTTGCTGGAGCGGATTTCGCTTGCGGAGGATTCAAACGCCGACCGGTAAGCCTGGACAATCGTTTTGCGAAATTCAGGATCGTGGCTGCGGGCTTCCGCTTTGAGAGAAAGTCGGGGAGTGACCACGTTTGTGGCCTCACCGGCGTGAATGATCCCGACGTTACTGGTGCCCCGGTTCGTCCCCTTCTCGATCAGGCCGTGCCAGCCATTTTCTACCAGATTCGCAATCGCTAATCCCGCAATCGCGATAGCACTGACACCTTCTTCGGGGTGAACGCCAGCATGACTGGCAACCCCTTCAATCTCGACTGACATGGCGTAATCACCCGTCGCTCCGATGCAGATCTGCGACGGATCGCCTCCGTCCCAGTTAAAGCAGAGTTCGGGGCTGCCGAGCAAATCCGCCGAGACATGGCGGGCTCCATAAAGGCCAATCTCTTCCTGAACAACGAACAGCAGAGTCGTTGGCGGATGTGGCAACTTCTTCTCAAGAATCTCGAGAGCCGCCGTCATGATCACGGCGACGCCTGCCCGATTGTCACCTCCCAGCCCCGATTCCGAATTCAGCGAGACGATCTGTTCTCCACGGACTGCGGGCTGGGAACCAACACAAATGGGAACCGTATCCACGTGCGCCATCAGCAGGCGACTCGGGCCTGCAACTGAGCCAGGCAACCTGACGATCAGATTACCAACTTGACCCCCGCCCGGAATCCGCTCATTGGCACCGTCATAGTGGAACGCCGACGCGGGAAGTCCAGCCTGCATGAGACGATCTCGGATGAACTCCATCACGCGCCCCTCTTCGCGGCTGCGTCCCGGAATCGCCATCAATTGCTGGACAAGTTCAATCGCGGCATTGGCTTCCATCTGGTACTTCTCGAAAAGGAGGGATTCAAACAAGGCTCAGTCGCGGCGACTTCAAGCCTGACGCGACAGGGGCACGGGGCAAACGCAGTAGGCCGTCCTCAATTCTCTTGAGCCTGGCGGGATCACCTTACCGACTTCACCCGGACCTGCCAACGAATCCCATCCGTCAGCGCATCGATGTTACACCGCTTCGATTTTCAGTCAGGTCAATTGATGGGGATTTCCTGCGGCTGGTCGCTGCAGGAGACATCATTTCTGGTGGGCAGGCGGGGAAGGTCAACGCCGATTCGAGTTCATCCGAACCGGGCAGAATTGTTGCTGGCACAATTGGAATAACGGTCGCTGATGCGTATGTTCCACTGATGACAGTTCTGGAGTTACTAACAGGAGGAATTGCATGTCGTGGTCTCGTTGGCTGGTCATCACGGTTTTGGGTCTTTACTGCATCTCAGGGCAGCTCACTGCGGCAGAGGGTGTTGACCTGGGAGGGGTCACTGAAAAGCATGTCATGATTCCCATGCGGGATGGCGTCCGGCTTTCCGCCTTTCTCTATATCCCACCGGGCGAAGGACCGTGGCCAGTTCTTCTCGAGCAACGATATGCAAACGCGAATGAACCGGGAACGCAGAAGTATCTGGCCAATCTCGCCAAGACAGGGGGCTATGTAACCGTACTCGCCAATTTTCGAGGGTCACAGCAGTCCGAAGGAGAATGGCGCGGCTACCGGTCGCTGGGCTGGGGGGAGCGTAAGGATGGATACGACCTGGTCGAATGGCTGGCGATCCAGCCGTGGTCTACGGGAAAGGTCGGGACCTTCGGCAGCTCGCAAGCCGGATTCGCTCAGAACTTTCTGGCAGTGACCCGTCCTCCCCATCTGGCTGCTCAATACATGATTGATACGGGGCTGAGCCTGTTCCACGAGGGGTATCGCATTGGGGGAACAACACGACCCGAACGATTCAAAACGCTCGATAAGATCGCCCGGGTTCCGGAACACAATCGCAAATTGCTCGCCGAATGGTTTGCTCATCCAACGTATGATGCGTATTGGGCCGATGAAGATTGTACGCGGTTCTTTGATCAGATGGATGTCCCCTGTTTCACCGTTGGCAGCTGGTACGACTTCATGTGTGTCGGTTCGATCGACAGTTTTATCGGTCGCCAGCATCGCGGCGGACCTCACTCGCGCGGGATCCAGCAACTGCTGATTGGGCCGTGGCTGCACAGCCGGTTTAAAGAAACCAATCAGTCCGGGGACCTGACGTACCCTGAGAATGCGAAGTTTCCCATGGATGCGCACATGTTGCGGTGGTTCGATTACCACTTGAAAGGAATCAATAACGCTGTCACGCAGGAACCGACTGTCCGTTACTATGTAATGGGGGCTGTGGGTGAAGAAGGAGCCCCGGGAAATAAATGGCGTACATCGTTCGACTGGCCTGTCGCGGCGACGCCAACTCCCTATTTTCCTCAATCAGATGGGACGCTCAAACTGACTGCCGCAGCCTCCAGTGACGCCACCGTGAGCTGGAAGGCCGATCCATTTCATCCGGTGCCGATCCCTTCGATCGCGTTTCCGGGGGCCAAGGATGCCCGCGAATTTGAAAAGCATGCCGATGTTCGCGTTTTCACGACGGAGGTGCTGGATCAACCCGTTGAGTGGACCGGCAAGGTGCAGGCGGAACTCTACGTGTCGTCCGATGCAAAAGACACGGACTTCATCGTCCGGGTCAGCGACGTCTACCCTGATGGTCGCTCGATTCTGATCATGGACTACGTCCGCCGAGCACGCTACCGAGACGGATTTGACAAGGAAGTATTCCTCAAGCCGGGTGAAGTTGCCAAAGTTGCCTTCGATGTGGGTTGGTTAAGTCAGATCTTCAACAAAGGTCACCGCATTCGTGTAACGGTGGCAAGTACCGGGGCACCGTTTTTCGAACCCAATCCGAACACGGGTGAACCACTGACGATTGATTTCCCGGCAAATGCTGTGGTGGCGACGAATTCTCTTCATGTCAACCAGCGACACGCTTCGAAAATCATGGCTCCCGTTGTGCCGACGACTGTCTCAAAGTGATTTTCAAAAACGTTGTCGATTCACCTTTGGCCGTTTCGACTAAGGGTTGAATCCTCAATTTTTGAAGTCAGGGGACGACATCCTCTCTTGACCGCTGTGCTGATGGTCCAACCGAACTCTGTCAGTGGGATCATGGCCAGTCCGGGAAATGAGTCGGTGTCGCTCGCCTGCTTCTCAAAGCGGGCCTCAACTCGAGTCGACCGTCCTTACAGTAGGAAAAACCATGGAAATTCCAAAACCGCTCAAAGAACACGAATGGCTGCAGCAACTCGTCGGAACCTGGACATGGGAGGCGGAGTGCGATGGCGGCCCGGGACAGCCCCCTGTCAGAAATACCGGGACTGAAGTCGTTCGTTCTCTGGGTGGGCTCTGGACCGTCGGGGAAGGGGCGAGCAAATCTCCCGAAGGGGAGGAATGTAATATGATCACGACACTGGGATTTGATCCTGCAACCCAAAGGTTCGTGGGAACGTTCATCGCATCGGTCATGACCCACCTGTGGCCGTACAACGGTACACTGGACGATTCCGGAACTGTGCTGGTTCTCGATTCTGAGGGGCCCGGGTTCTCAGGCGACGGAAAACTCTGTCGGTATCAGGACACAATCAAGATCGTCGACGCCGATCATCGCATTCTTTCGTCGCAAGTCATGGAGGAGAGCGGAACCTGGAAACACTTCATGACCTCCCACTATCGACGCCTTAAGTAGTCTCACCAGACCTTGAGACTACCACTTTATGAGTCTGTTCAGGCGGACTTGCATTTGCCGTTGGAGAAATTCCCCAACGGCAAATGCTCTGTGCGCCTGGCATGTTGTGTTTCTCGGAGATGCAAGTTCTCTACGGGCCGTGATGACCGGAACCGTGAGCTGTAGGACAGGGTGCCCGCCGCGAGGCGGGATCTGAAGGGAGCCGAAAGCGAAACTTGGACTCGACGAACAGAAACTGGATACAAGGCCGACGTGGTGGGGTAACCCGGCAATGGACGGGGATGCCCAATGCTCATCCGGACACTCACGCCGGTAAATCCAGCGAGGCCCAAGGGAAAGAAGCACAACTTACCCAGGGAGATCTCTCTTCGTGCCGGTCGATCCGGCTATGTCGGTGGCAACACCGTCAGACGCGTGGAGAGAAGTCAGCCGAGGTCGTAGTAGTTGGGGTGCATCGTCAGACATGTTGGTCATGACTTACTCACCGGCGAAGGACCGAATCTAAGATGCAGGGTACGCCTGAGACGACTCGATGAGAGCGGAGCGACAGGAAGGCAGTTGGTATCAACGGCGACTCTTCGGAGCTGACGGGGAACCGCTGCGCCACGACCAGGGCGGTGCGGACAGCATCCAATCTGCCCGGTTCGAGGAGTCACAAACTCTCGCGGCGTCAGACCAGACACGCGCCTTGACCGACAACCTGATGGAAAGGATTTGTGACCGAGACAATCTCAATCGAGCCTATCGCAAAGTGAAAGCGAACAAGGGTGCCCCAGGCGTCGATGGGATGACCCTCGACGATTTGGCCGCCTGGATTGCGACTCACAAGGACACGCTGATCGCCTCGCTTCTGGAAGGACGATACCAGCCCCAACCGGTGCGTGGAGTGCAAATTCCGAAGCCGGGAGGTGGAATGCGACAATTGGGCATTCCGACGGTTGTCGACCGACTCGTACAGCAAGCGATTCTGCAGGTTCTCGAACCGCTATTTGATCCGACGTTCTCGAACTCCAGCTACGGGTTCCGCCCCGGTCGCAGTGCCCACCAGGCCTTGGCCGCGGCTCAGCAATACGTGGCCGAAGGACGTCTCATCGTCGTGGATATGGACCTGGAGAAGTTCTTCGACAGGGTCAACCACGACATTCTGATGGGACGTCTGGCGCGACGCGTGCCTGATAAGCGTCTGCTTCGCATCATTCGCCGGTTCCTGGAAGCGGGGCTGATGCAAGACGGTGCCTGCCTTGCACGTCAAGAAGGGACGCCGCAAGGCGGTCCCTTGTCACCACTGCTGGCGAACTTGTTACTGGACGATCTCGACCGGGAACTGGAGCGTCGCGGGCACAAGTTCTGTCGCTATGCCGATGACTGCAACATTTACGTGCGGACAAAAGCAGCGGGAGAACGCGTGCTGGCCTCGCTCACGACATTCCTGGAAACGCATCTGCGATTGCGGGTTAACCGCGATAAATCCGCAGCAGCGTACATCCTGGACCGGAAATTCCTGGGCCACCGTCTGCTCCCGGGCGGGAAGCTGGGGGTCGCCCCTCAGAGTCTCGCACGGGCACGGCAGAAGGTGCGTGAACTGACGAAACGCAATCGAGGCGTCAGCCTCCGACGGATGGTGACCGAACTCAACTCGTTCTTGACCGGATGGGTGACATACTACCGACATGCCCAATGTCGGTCTCACCTCGAACGTCTGGATGAATGGATTCGACATCGTCTGCGCTGCGTTCAACTCAAACAGCGGAAACGTGCGAAACCGATCTCCGACTTCCTGATCTCGTGCGGAGTACCCCGGTACCTCGCGTGGATTCTGGCTAACTCGGGGAAAGGATGGTGGCGCATGGCGGGTAGCCCTCCCGCTCAACATGCCATGTCCATCGACTGGTTCCATCGTCTCGGCCTCGTCTTCCTGACCCAAAGGCACGCCGATTTACAACCATCTTAGAAACCGCCGGATACGATGAGTACGTCCGGTGGTGTGGGAGGACGGAGGGGGTAACCCCTCCTCCTACCCGATTTATGGCCACGCTGCCGGAAGTTAATTCAAGTGGTCTGTTGCAGACTCAACTGACGTACCGGGGAATGCATTTCGGCCTCATGGGGAACGGCTGCCCTACCCTCGTCCGGGCTTGCTGCACTTCGCAGAATGAGTTCCGTAAGAAGCGTAAAACTCGTCTGAGTCGAATGTTGTGGATTTCCATCCGCTCGGGAACGACATGCATCGGGCTGGATTCACTTCCACATAACCTGCGCAGACACCCTGGATTGCGATTCGTCCCGCCACATACTTCTTGCAATCAAGTATTTTTGAGGTAGGGTTGGAATTCTGGATCAATTAGTAGGTGAGCACCTATTGATTCCTGGGAGCACCACCGATTCTGGTGGCCAGTTTAATAGTTCGCCCGGATATAGTCAGACGGAGAGACGTGTGGCCACGACAGATCGCCCGAACCGCGCAACCCCTGTGCCAAGATCCGCCTCAGCGGCCACAGTGCGCAAGGCGGAGCAGGAGCAAAAGGCGGCTATCGCTGAGGCGCTGATCCGCGCTCAGGCCATGATCGAGTTTGATCTGGAGGGCACGATCCTGTCGGCGAATCCTCTGTTCCTGAGCGTGATGGGGTATCAATTCGACGAAATCCAGGGCCGAAATCACCGCATCTTCGTCGACGAGGAGACTCGCGACAGCGCCGAATATCGAGAATTCTGGAACGCCCTGCGGCGTGGCGAGTTTCAAGCTGGCCATTTTCGCCGTCTCACCAAAGGCGGAACCGAAGTCTGGTTGCAGGCAACGTACACCCCGATCAGAAACAACAGTGGAAAACTGGTCGGCGTTACCAAGTTCGCGACCGATGTGACGAAGAAAACACTTGAGTACACAGAAAAGATCGGTATCACCAACGCTCTTAGCAAATCGCAGGCGATGGTTGAGTTTGAAATGGACGGCACGATCATCACCGCCAATGAAAACTTCCTCAAAATCGTCGGCTACACGCTGGATGAAATTCGAGGGCGGCATCATCGGATGTTCGTTGAAGAGGCGTTCCGGCACAGCCCCGCCTATCGGGAATTCTGGGAAAGCCTCAATCGAGGCGAGTTTACCGCGGCTCAGTACAAACGAATCGCGAAAGGAAATCGCGAGATCTGGATTCAGGCCACTTACAATCCCATCCTGGATCCCAAGGGACGTCCGATCAAGGTACTCAAAATCGCTGCGGACGTGACCGCGTCAGCGATTGAGCAGGCCCGTGCGAAGGAACGCGAACAACTGCTTCAGCAGCAGCAGAACGACGCGAAGCTCGAACTCGAACGGAAAGTTAATTCGCTGTTGCAAGTCGTCACGGCGGCCGCGCAAGGCGACCTGACGCGCGAAAGCGGAATTCAAGGTGATGATGAAATGGGGCGGCTTTCTGCGGGATTGCAGCAGATGCTCGCAGATTTGCGGAATGTGATTGCCGAAGTCGTCGAAGCGGCAGATCAGCAGAATCAGAGTGCCCGGACAATCGCGGAAAGCAGTTCCAATCTCAGCGAAGGGGCACAGACTCAGGCTGCCTCGGCCGAAGAGATGACTGCGGCGGTGGCACAACTCGTCGAATCGATCGAAACCATCTCGAAAAACGCAGCCGAATCCAAAACGCAGGCCGAGGAAACTGTCGCACTGGCCAAGGCCGGCGGAGTGACCGTGACCGAGGCAGTGAACTCGATGCAGTTGATTCAGAAATCGAGTGAGCAGATCAATGATATCATCCAGGTCATTAGCGAGATTGCCAGCCAGACGAACTTGCTCGCCCTGAACGCGGCAATTGAGGCGGCACGTGCGGGAGAACATGGACTGGGGTTTGCCGTCGTCGCTGACGAAGTTCGCAAGTTGGCGGAACGCTCCAGCGGTGCGACGAAAGAAATCACGGAACTGATTAAAGCCTCGTCGCGACGTGTGGTCGAAGGGGCGGAATTATCAGGTAAAGTTGGTGACTCACTGAAACTGATCGTGAGTGCCGTTGATCGAACGGCGTCAGGGATCGCGCGGATTGCCGATTCGACAGAAACCCAGGCTCAAAGTGCCGTGGAAGTCAAAGGGGCGATCCTGGCCGTTTCGCAAACGAGTGAATCAACAGCGACCGCCGCAGAAGAGATGGCGGCGAGCGCGGAAGAAATGGGAGCCCAGGCCCATACGCTGCGTGAACTGGTCTCGAAGTTCCGTGTTTAACTTCACAGGAGGGCAGTACCTCGACCCGCGCGTGGCGTCAGAAAAGACTCAGCACGTCCCGAATCTCCTGCCCTTCTCCTCTCGATTGTGCTCCCCAATAGAGGATGAGGACTAATGCAGGAAGTTAACAATTTCGACAGCTTGGCTGCTCCTTGCAATAATGTAATGTGAAGCCCTGTAGTAGAGCCATTTACCGCGAGAATCTTAGTAAAGCGAAATTCCGTTCTGGCGCATTTTTCTGTGAGCCAGAAACGCAAAGTGTCCGTTCAGCATCCTGCAGTTGCACATCACGCAAAAGTGCCATTCCAGGAACTCGACAGTGCTCCGGTCCCTCCCTCCCCATCTCATGGCTCTGATCGTACTGCTGGTCATTGTCCTTTGGCTGATGATGCTTCGCTACTTTCGTCGCAGCCCCTCTCTTCAACGGTTCGTCTCTGACCTGTTCGGTGACACCACTCCCGAAAATGCTCTCTGGGCGTTCGAGCTGGCTAAGGCCCGACTCGCGAATCACCTCCTCGATCCCGATCTGGATCAACTTATGAGAGAACGGATCGAGCTGGCGCTCACCGGTTCGCATCCCTCCCTCCCTTCAGCTCCGTCCGCACCCGAATCGCAGTCCTAATGGAGAACATCATGGAATTTCCGCTGGCGAACCAAACTCGTTCCTGGTTCGACTTCGCACAGGCTGGGCTACCCTACCTGGCAGCGACGCTGGGAGTCTTGATCATGTTGATTTGTATCCCGCTGGTCATCCAATGGAACAACGAAGAGCATTATCAGATTGTCGAGTTCCCCAATGGGGATATCTCGGTCATCGACACCACGGGTTTTCACAGTCAGGCATTCGGGCAGGTCTTTACTTATCCCCGCTATGTCGACACTTATCTTTCGAAGTCCGGTGATCCGATGAGCAAGGAATCGTCCCGGCATGTCGACACGTCCGTTCGTGTGACTTTCAATGACGGTGGCTGGGGATTCATGTCCAATCACCTCAAGTTTCAGATGCCTGTCACGCGAGAGAAACGCATCCAATTGCACCGGCATTTCGGTGAGGGGGGTGAAGCGGCAATTCGGGAAGCGATCGGTCACCACCTGATCAACTGTCTGAAGAATACCGGGCCATTGATGTCAGGTTCAGAGCACCAGTCCCAACGCAAAGCGGAGTTCTACCAGGTCGTTTCCGACCAGTTGAGCAAAGGCCTCTACACGATGGAAAGGGTGAAGCAGAAGATTGAGCGTGGAGAGAAAATTGACGGGTTCGGCGACGATCAGGATGTCCAGTATCTGACGCGAATCAAGCGGGATGCCCAAGGCCAACCTGTTCTCGCCGCTGTCTCTCCGCTGACGGAGTACGGTATCACCGTTGTCCAGTACAACCAGACCGACACGATCTACGATCCCGACACCGTGACGCAGATCAACGCCAAACGAAACTCATATCAGTTGGCAGAAGAGGCCAAGGCGGGGGTTGAAAAAGAACACCAGAAACTGCAGGAAGTCGTCGAGAAAGGACGGCTTGCCGTTGCGAACGTCGAAGCCGAACAGCAGAAGACCAAGAAAGGGATCCTGGTCAGTGCCCAGAAAGATCTGGACGTGAAAGAGATCAATCAACGCGAACAGATCACTGTGGCAGAACAGGCCGTGGCAGTCGCCGGGGAAAAGCTGAAACAGGTGATGACCGAACTCGAGACATCCAAGATCGCCGTCAAGATTGCGGAAGCCGAAGCAAAGTCCCTGATTTCCTCGAGCGAAGCGACGCGGGCCAAACTGGATCAGGGGGGAGCCCTGTCAGAACGGGAACAGATGCTGGCGGAAATGCGGATGCAGAGGAATGCGGCGATTGCGAAATCGATCGCAGAAATACCCTCGCCGCGGACAGTCATTCTGGGGGATAGCAAATCACGCCCTGGCGGAGCTGGGTCTTCGACAAATGAGACACTGATGAACCTCATCATGCTTCAGCAATTAAAAACAGAGGGACGCAAGGGGCCCTGAGGTGGTGCTTCCGAGTCAACCGCTCGCTGGCGATGACGATCCGGGTAAGTGCCCGGATCGTCATCGAGTAATCAACTCCGTCAGACAGACTCTCGACAGGCGATGTGCTGGCAGCATGTTTTGCCATCGGGACATTGAAGTCAGCAGACGGACGGACAGCGTCAACCGTTGCGCATTACTGAATGGGCTTCTCACGAAGGAATTACGGCGATGAAATCTCACATTCTCAGTCGAAGCGTACTGGTGTCTGGATTCAGTATCACGTTTCTGTTCGTGTTATTTGCGACCTTCTTTGCCAAGAACCAGGCCGACCACTGGCAGGTGCTGCAATATCCGAACGGGCAGGTGGAAATTCGTAATCGACCGGGCTGGTACCCGACCTATTTCGCGCGGATCACCACCTATCCCCGCATGATCAGCGTTTATGGGACGAAAGATTCTCGCCCGGAATCGCCCGGTGATGATTCCGTCAAAGCCTGGTTCAACGATGGCGGAACGGCGGATCTTTCTTGGGTCGTCCGAGTAACAACCCCCTGCCCTTCTGAAGCGGAAGAGGCAGATCCTCAGTTGATGGAAACGCTGGTTCAGAAGCAGCGAGAGTTTCATCGGCAGTTTACGGGTAACGTCGCCAACGCGAGAAATGCCGTGAGATCGGCCGTCCGAAACGTGATTCAGCAAACGGGACCGATCATGAGTTCCACCGAAAACCAGAGTGCTCGCAAAGGAGAGTTCTGGCACGAAGTCAACTCACAATTGAAAGATGGCATGTTTGCCATGAAGCCCGTGGTGCTGAAGACCAATACCAGCGTCTCGACCATGCTGAAGGCGATGAAGAAAGGGAATGAGCAAAGTCTGGCGTCCAACGAACCTGCGATCGGCGGAACGACGGAAATCCCTGTCGCGAAAGTAGAGCCAGGTCGACAGGCCATTGGCAGTGTTCTCGAAGAAAGATCGATCTCTGCTTCCGAGACGGTGATGGCGGCGGAAATCGTACGTGATCCCGTCACGGGCAAGGGGGTGATCTCGTCCCCGTCGGCACTTGAGCAATACGGCATGAAGGTTCTTCAGTTTTCCATTCTCGACACAGACTACGACGAAGAGACCGTTAAGAAATTCAGTGCCAAAAAGCAGCTCTATCTCCAGGCGGAACAGTCCAAAGCGGCAACGATCCAGAACGTGCAGGAACGCTTCAAGCGTGTTGCCCAAGGGGAACGTGAGATTGCCGAAGAGCAATGGACTGCGGAAAAAGACCGGGCCGAGAAACGAATACAGGCAGAAACGACTCAGGAAAAAGAACTGACAATCAAAGAGACACTCCGCGTCGAAGCCGAGACAAAAGCCTTGGTCGCCGTCGTGGAGAAGAAACTCCAGGAGACGCTTCAAAAGATCGCCGATGTCAAGTCGCAGATCGCGGAGAACGAAAAGCTCGCGGCCGAGATTGGTGCGAAGGCTCGGGAACAGGAGATCGAAATCGCCGGTGCGATTTCCGACCGAGATCGCGGTTTGGGGGAAATCCAGGTCAAGGAGATTGAAGCGGTTACTGCAGCACTGCGAAAGCTGCAGGTTCCTGACACCGTGATTCTGTCGCCCGAATCGCTGCAAGAAGATTCAGGCACGGCGATGGAGCAGGCTCTTCCAAGTCTGCAGTTGCTGAAGACGTTTGGGCTGCTGAAAGGAGACAACGAGTTCAAGATCCCCCCTCGTCAGCCGACATCCAAGGCCGACGTTTCGACGGCAAATGCGATTGCTGTCCCAGCCGTCAGGGAATCCTCCGCTCAGAAATAGAAAACGGACCCTTATCGCGTCATGAGCACGCGTGGTGCAGAATTTTTCTTCTGCACCACGCGTTTTTGAATTGGCATCGGAAATGGAGTTCGGTCGATCTCAGCTCAATTTTAATTCCTCTCGGGTCCCTTGCTGTCAGTGTTTTGTTTTCTTGAACACAACGACCTTTACGGCGATGGGGACGTCGGATTTGCCAAGTTCGTCCAGCATCAGCAACTTCGCCCGTTCATGATTGAAGCTGCCGGATCCCGCGCCGATCACGGGAAATGCAATTGAACTGAATCCCGTCTCATGTGCTAACCGCAAAGCGCTAATCACCGATTGCCTCACGGAATACTCAGTTGCCATCCACAGTAAATTGATTCCCGCAACGTGGATGATCGCTTTGAAGGGGAGCTTTCCCGCAGAAGTCAGAACGGCACCCCCAAGAGGGATCATGCCGTGCCTGGCAACTTCCCGGAACGGTTCTGTTCCACCTCGCCGTTTGATCGCTCCTGAGACCCCCTGCGGCAGTAATAGCCACCATGGAATGAAGTTTCGATTCCAGGTGTTGACGATTACGTCCACATCCTGGTCAAGGATGTCCCCCTGCACGACTTCGACTCGAGTTGCACACATTGACGGTGACCGGGCCTTTCGGGAATTACGGCAGCCTTAAAGTTCAAAGCAAATAAACATGATGGTCATACTGCGGCAATCCACCCTATTGATCATTACCCGATTTGGACGTCAGCGTGTTTGATCAGTCGACAATCAGCAAGACACGGGTCATCTTGTTGAGCAATCTACCTGCCCATGATCAGGGCTAGACTACCGCTCTCTCGCGAGGTGTGCTATGGCTGAAGGATTCGTCCGGCTTCGTTCTTACTGGTCACCCGATGAAGCGCACCTCGCAAAGTTGCATTTGGAGTCGCACGGAATTCAGGCGGAACTTAATAATGCAAACTTTGTGGCGACATCGTGGATCGATGCCAATGCTGTCGGAGGGGTCGTGCTGCTTGTCGAAAAGGCGGATGTCGAGGAGGCAGAACAGCTTCTCGATATTCGATCACCCGTACAGATCGATGAGAGCCAAGAGCTCACTGGTCGGGATTCAGACCAGGGCAACGACAACGCCGAAGAGGGCACAGGAACCGGAGACGACGATTCCAGCGCGAACGGGGTCCTGACCGGATTTCAATCTCTAAAGCGCCCCATTCTCTGGACGTGCCTCTTTCTTCTGTACACACCGCTTTTGATTATGCTGATCGGCTGGATGGTCAATGTGGTTGCGGCAATCCTTCGGCGGTAGGCCTGATCAGACCTCAACCCGCCATAATCGATGCCAGCGACGGCGGCCCATGACTGGGGTGCACTGTCGTTGTGGCGCACGATTTCAGTACCCGCTGTGACGAGCGGTTTGCCTCAGCGGTCTGTGATCTGAAGCAATTCCATGCTTGCTTTTTTATCCATTCAGAGCGAACGGGAGACGGGTTTATTTGAATCGAGAGATGTCAGGGGATGGACTGAGCCGCTTGATTCCGTAAACTTTTAGCGAGACAAAAAGGGAAAACGCCTGGTAGAATTTACTGCTAGCGTTGCCCCGGGGGCAATCGATCATTCCACCTCCACAAATCCTGTGTTCGTGCCAGGAACTCGATCGACCACTTTGAGTCTTCTGTACTGCGAGCGACCTGTTCGGCCTTCCAACCGGCGACCGCTCGCCCTTCAAGTCAATCCGCTGAAAGGTTGCTCATGTCTCAATGGTCTTCGATCCGTTCTCGACGAGGCTTTCTTCGTAACGTTGCCTTCGGCTCGGCCCTTTTCACAACACCCGGGCTTTTCGCCGAGCAGTTGTTCCAGACCCCTGCTCTGACTGAAGGGCCTTTCTACCCGGACAAGCTGCCGCTCGATCAGGATAATGATCTGCTGATTATCAACGACAGCGTCACCCCCGCCGTCGGTGAAATCACGCATCTAACCGGCCGCATCCTCGACACGAATGGGGCGCCTCTTAAGGACGCAACCATTGAGATCTGGCAATGCGATGCCAACGCGGTCTATCTGCATTCGGCAGACAGCACACCCAAGAAGAGTACGCAGGACAAGCACTTCCAGGGGTTCGGTCGCTTCACCACGGGGTCAACCGGCGAGTATCGATTCCGCACAATCAAGCCCGTTCCTTATCCCGGCCGACCTGCTCCGCATATTCACATCAAAATCAAGCAGGGTGATCGAGAGCTTCTGACGACTCAACTGATGATCCGAGGTCACGAAGGAAATGTCCGCGACGGTGTCTTTAATGGGACTCGCGATCTCATTGACCGCGAGTTGCTCATGACAGATTTCAAGCCGATCAAGGAATCCACGATCGGAGAACTTTCGGCTGTCTTTGACATTGTCATTGGTCGTACTCCCGATGATAACGCCAGACTCCGGTAATTTGCCGCCGACGGAGTTCCATACGGTTCCCGATCGTCGGGTGAACTTATCGTTCTTGACAACACCGATTTGCGATCCGTCAGCCGTCGATGGGAAGGCAGGAGCATCTGTCGAGAAACGTTCAGCAGTCTAGAAACGGCACCGAACATTGCTCTGATAAAGAGGTTTTCCAATGCGAGTATTGATTGCGCTCTGTCTGGTTGGGTCCATCGCAGGTGCAGCCTGGATGGCGACGAATGCGTTAGCGCAGCCCCCCGGTGGACCTCCGGGTGGTGGATTCCCTGGTGGGCCACCCGGCCGTGCCCGGGAACGTGATCGTGGACGTCCGATCGGTATCCAAAGTTCGGTCGAGCGTATGATGACGTTTGACGCGAACAAAGACGGGGAACTGATCAAGGAAGAAGTGACTGACACTCGACTGGTAGCACTATTTGAAAGTGCTGATGCCGACAAGGATGGGAAGCTCACGCGAGAGGAATTGACGACTTACCTGACGAAGGAGGCTGAGACTCTCCGAGACAACAGTCCCGCTTGGGACGGACCTCCCGGCGGCTGGCCAGAAGCCGGGGGGCCCGGAAGGCGTGGACCGGGAGGCCCCGGTGGCGGGCCAGGTCCCCGTCCTCCGTTTGGGCCAGGTATGCGCTTCGGACCCGGATTTCGTGGACCCCTCCCAATCGGCCAGATTATGCCTGAGCCGATTCAGGATTCTCTGAAGCTTTCCCCCCTTCAGAAACGTCGGATTGAAAACCTTCAGCGCAATGTCGATCGAAAGCTGTCGGAAATACTGACCGTTGATCAACTCGAGCAGTTCCACGAATTCAATCATCATGGACCGCGTGGTATGGACGGCATAATGGGGCCACCTCCGGGCCCACCACGCGGCCCTGGAGGGCCAGAAGGACCGGGTGGTCCGAGAGGGCGACGCGGTCCTCCCGATCGTGAAGGGCCTCCCGGACGCAGACCCGAGAGGGACGAATTCGGGCCACCTCCGCGGCAACGTCCCCAAAATGGCGGACGGGGCACTGGAGCACCAGACGAGGACCGAAGGCTGCCAGAGGCCCCCTTGCCTGGAAAAGAACCCGAAGGTGCAGGAGGGTTCCCAGAGCCGAAGACAGAAGAGACTGTACCGAACTGACGATCCGAGAACAGAGCCCTTTTGGGGCTCTGTTCGTTTGTGCTCTTCCTTCCCAAGCCTGAACGATTGGTCTGGGAAGACGCACGGTGTAATGTGATGACAGGACTCGCACAGGGGGTTGTGCGATAACACTTTTCTGCGCGCCCGATTACCATGTTCGTGGGGATTTCGTGTGCAATGAAAAGTGTCCTGTCTCCAAGTGCTGAACGATCGTTACTCGGGCCGATTACTTTGTCTGACCAACTGAGTCTGGAAAACGAACGACAACTCCTGAAGAATCTGCTCGAACGAGTCAGTCACCGTTTGGCATGCGAACAGGAGATTGAAGCTCGCCACGCAGACGAAGCGCAATCCGAGCAAGAGCAGTATCAGAACGTCTTGCACCTGCTCACCGAGACTTATGAAAATGAACAGACGGAGCGAGAGAAGTCACTTCGGTCACACTTGGCAACTCTGCATCAGCGGTGTGACGCGGATGCGAGCAAGATTCAATCTGACTATTCTTCACGCTTGACTCGTGCCGAAGATCGGCTGGCGAGTGAGACCGAACTTGCAGAGAAAGAGCGTTACGAAGCCGTATGGCTCGTTTCATCGCTCCTCGACGAAGACTCTGATGGCAGTCCTCTGGTTCGTCTGAAGCAGACCGAAAGAGAGTTAACGGCGACCGGAAACGAGTTGACCGCAGGACTCAAAGGACTTGATGACGGTCACGACCGGGTGGTTCGATTTCTGCAACGGTGCCGCATCTGGAACGATCCGGGTGAGGTGACGCCCACCCTGCCCTTGTCGTCAGTTGAAGTGATGAAGTCAGCCTGTCTCGCTGAGGTCGCTGCGGCGGAACCTCTCCAACAGAGAATCCTGGCGCGACTTCTTCCTCGCCTGTTCGCAGGACCATTTCCGCTGCTTCTGTTCCTGCTGATTGCCGGCACGCTTTTTGGCCTGTTATACGGTGTCGTTGATCCATCACTCGTGACTCTGAAGCTCAAGGCGACCGACCGTGACTGGATGTGGATTTGTACAGGTGTTGCATCAGCGACCGGGTTGGTATTGATCCTGTTTCTGCACCTCTATGCATCCCGTCGCACATACCCGGATTACGAGCAACTGGTCCAACATCGTGCGAATGCGCATTACGCCTACTCGGTGTGGGACAAGGACGGCCGGTCAGAACTGAATACGCTCAGCGCTCAATGCGCGGATTTGAACGATCAACGGGCCAAACGCCGCGAGTCAGCAATTTCTGCGGCCGACAATAAGCTGACAACCCGGATTACCCAACTGCAACGCGAGTATATGGAGGCCGTCGATCAGTCCAACGCAACCTTTCCCGTGCTGCTCAGGCAAGTCGAAGAATATCGGCAGAAGGAAACGGAAGCCGCGCAGCGTTCCTATCGGCTCGACATGGACGCCCTCCGTTTTCGTCGTGAATCCGATTTCCGTCAGTTACAGACAGAGTTTGACTCACGCGTCGCTGAGGGGCGTAATCGCTACCAGCAGGCCTGGCTCCAATTGATCCATACCTGGAAAACAGACCTCGCAAAACTGGGACAGCAAAGTTCCGGTCTACTCACGAAAGCAGATTCGTTGTGCCCTTCGTGGGAGTCCCTCGCCAGTAGAGAGGTCCCACCACCCGAGTCCTCCCCTGCGGTGCTGAGTCTGGGACGGATTGAAGTGGATCTCGACATGATCGATGGGGGAGTCTCGACCGATCCCCGCCTGTCGATTGATCAGCCCCGCTTTGACCTCCCTCTGCTGCTGCCGTTACAAGAGAAACCTTCACTGGTGCTGAAGGGGGCGGGCAGCGGTCGCGACGCGGCGGTGAGCGTCCTTCAGTCCACAGTCCTTCGTTTCCTGACATCGTTGCCGCCGGGTAAAGTCCGACTGACGATTCTGGATCCTGTCGGTCTTGGTGCTAACTTTGCGGCGTTCATGCATCTGGCCGACTACGATGAACTGCTCGTCTCGAGCCGGATCTGGTCTGAGCCCGCTCACATCGAGAAGAAACTTGGCGAGCTGACCGAACATATGGAAACGGTCCTGCAAACTTACTTGCGGAACGAGTTTCCGACGATCGACGACTACAACCAGTTTGCGGGAGAAGTTGCCGAGCCGTATCGCTTGCTGGTCATTGCCAATTTTCCCGCAAACTTCACGGACGTCGCACTGCGTCGACTGGTCAGTATTGCTGAGGGGGGCCGCCGCTGCGGTGTCTTTATCCTGATGAGCGTCGATCAGTCGCAAGAGCTTCCCCGCAGCTTCTCACTAGCAAACCTGGAAAAATCAGCCACCGTACTGCAGTGGAAGGGTGATGGATTCCGCCTGACTGACAGTGACCTTGCTGCCTGGCCGCTGGCCCTTGAATTGCCTCCCCCCTCAGAGGTATTTGGCCAGATTGTACGATCCGCAGGAGAGCTGGCTCGTGATGTGCGAAGGGTGGAAGTTCCCTTCTCTCGAGTCGCGCCGCAGGACAGCGAACTCTGGAAAGGTGATAGCCGCAAGGGAATCGATGTTCCGATTGGTCGGGCCGGAGCCACCAAACTGCAGTATTTGCGGCTGGGAAAAGGAACTTCGCAACATGTGCTGATCGCCGGAAAAACGGGATCGGGCAAATCGACGCTGCTTCACGCACTGATCACAAATCTTTCATTGTACTATAGTCCGGCCGAGGTGGAGTTTTATCTGATCGACTTCAAGAAAGGGGTCGAGTTCAAGGTTTACGCTGAAGAGCAGCTTCCTTCTGCTCGCGTGATTGCGATCGAGAGCGACCGTGAATTTGGTGTGAGCGTTCTGCAGCGACTGGATGCACTTTTACGAGATCGGGGTGAGCGGTTCCGTGCTGCACGAGCTCAGGATATCGCTGCCTTCAGGGATGCGCGCCGCGACGTCGTAATGCCCCGAACGTTGCTGCTGATCGACGAGTTTCAGGAGTTCTTCATCGAAGACGATGCGCTGTCGCAGCAGGCGTCGTTGCTGCTGGACCGGCTGATTCGACAGGGGCGGGCCTTCGGTGTGCACGTGCTACTCGGATCGCAGACTCTGGCCGGTGCATATTCCCTCGCACGAAGCACTCTCGGGCAAGTGGCCGTGCGCATCGCCTTGCAATGCAGTGAAACCGATGCGCATCTGATCCTGAGTGAAGAAAACACAGCGGCACGCCTGCTGACTCGACCGGGCGAAGCGATCTACAACGACGCTAACGGACTGGTCGAAGGAAACCATCCATTTCAGGTTGTCTGGCTTGATGAAGACGAGCGTGGGCAACGATTGAAGTGGATCCGCGAAGCGGCCAATATGCCGAACGAAGCGTCGGGACGTGATCCTCACGACACGACCAGCGGCATTTCGCCGCTGGTGTTTGAAGGAAATGTTCCTGCAGACATCAAGTCCAATCGACGTTTAACGCGACTGCTAGCGAAAAGTCGATTGGTGTCCCCTGCACTGGGGGCCGAGCGACAGCAGATCCCGGAACCATGGACCTGCTGGATTGGTGATTCGGTTGCGATGAGTGGACCCATCGAATTGAGATTTGGGCTTCGCGAAGGGGCGAATATTCTGATCGTCGGCAGGGACGACACGATGGCGCTGGGGGTGATGGCCGCAAGTGCGCTTGCGCTTTGTGCACAGGCCGCGGGACACGGACTTCATACTCACACTGTCCATCTGCTCGATGGAAGTTTACCGAACAACGCCTCTGTTCAAACCTGGCAGCAGTTAGTGTCGCTCTGGAATCGGCCACCTTCCAGGGACTCTGCGGCGAAACGCGAGAACATTCCCGAACACGCCAGCCTGATGCGAATCGCGTCTCCTCGTGATACAGCGACGGTCATGATTGACATTCTGGCCGAATTGCGTCGACGGGCGGATGAACCGGGCCCCCCCATTTTCCTGTTCGTTTATGACCTGGCACGGTTCCGCGATCTACGCAAATCAGAAGACGACTTCGGATTTGGGGCGAGCAGCGATAAACCGACGAACTCGGCTCAGGTCTTCGGCGAAATTTTGCGCGATGGACCTTCTGTCGGCATCTTCACGCTGGCCTGGGTCGATAGTTACGCAACGGCTCAACGCTGGTTGGCACGCGACCAGATGAACCGATTCGAACACCGGATTCTCTTTTCGATGAACGCGAATGATTCCGCCAGCCTTGTCGATAGCCCGCTGGCGGGAAGACTGGGAGAAAACCGAGCGTTGCTGTATCGCGGTGACCTGGGAACGCTTGAGAAGCTTCGCCCTTATTCCCCTCCCGCAGCGGAGTGGCTCGAAAGCTACGTGGACCGCGAATCTCGTGAGTCTTCGCCAGGGCTGGAACTGGAGGACACGGGTGCGGACCCGGTCGGTCACTCGGCACCCGAAGGTCATTCATGAGGGCGAATTGCGGTAACGGCGAGGGGGGCTTCGTCTGTCCCCCGTTCGCGCGCAGCGTGTGGCCGATTAACACCAACAAAACCCTGGCGAGACAATGAAGTTCGGTTGGTCGGGGTTCAACTTCCTGCTTGCGCTGATTTCAGGCCGACAGATTACTGGTTGCCGGCGGGCTTTTCAGCGCCTGAGTCAAGCGGCGGGATGTAGTGATTGGCCAAAGCGGCGTAGTCTTCGCGGACGGGGCTGAAAACGTCCATCACCAGACACGGACCATTAACGGCCACCGCGCGGTGGGGAACATTCGGCGGGATCAGGAACATTGATCCTGCTTCGCAAATTCGAGTCTCGTCCCCAATCGTCAACTGCATGGTTCCCCGGATCAGCATTCCCCCCTGTTCGTGGGGGTGTGAGTGCAGCGGAACTTCTGCCCCGTCCTCCATTTCCAGATATGACAGCATCATGTTTTCGCCGAACGGAGTTCGCATGCGACATCCGGGTACCGGTTCGATGGCAGGAAACTGTGAGATATCAATGAAACCCATTTGGGACTCCGGGGGCAGGCACCGTGGACTGGTTCCAGGAATGTCGTCAAAGGACCGGAAGGCATGCTATCGCGAGAAAACTTGATTCACAATTCCGTCATGGCGTTAACGCGAAGTCGCACCGATCCCAATCGATTTCTTTCGATCTTTAGATTCATCGTGGTTGATCCATCGGAAATGAAAGGAAAAGCGTCCGAGGATCGTCCGTTCCTACCGCAATCTGCGCAAGCATTCCTCTGCAAACTTTCGGACCATTCATCAGCAATTTCTTTCCTGTATGACTTCGACTTTTCGCATCAAGCCGCAATGATGTTGTCGCCGCTGAGGACAGGGCAATTTCGTCATTGATTTACGTCGTTGGTCATTTGTGAACCTGCTTGCCGAGGATTCCATTATGTGTGCGATCGACCGCCGTGAGTTTTTTCAGACCTCTTCGACACTGGCAGCAGCGGCAGTCCTTGCACCGGCGCTTTTTACCTCAGCCGCCGCTCAGGAAAGTACTGAGCGCGAACTGTCGGTGGGAGTGATTGGAACCGGCCGTGGAATGGCTCATGCCAACGCCGCGTTGAATGCATCGGGAGTGAAACTTGATTACGTCTGCGATGTAGACCAAAACCGTTTGGCGCTCGCGATGAAAACCGTCGAAGGTCGCGGAGCCAAGCCGCAGGGAATCACTGATTTCCGCAGAATGCTCGACGATCCCAAACTGGACGCAGTGTTCATTGCGACCTGCAATCATTGGCACGCACCTGCGACCATTCTCGCTTGCACTGCCGGTAAGCACGTCTATGTGGAAAAGCCGGGGAGCCACAACGCGCGTGAAGGGGAACTGATGGTTCAGGCCGCTCGGAAGAACCAGCGGCTGGTTCAGATGGGAAATCAACGCCGAACATGGCCGGCAATTCGAGAAGCCATCCAGAAGCTCCACGATGGAGCCATCGGAAAAGTCCTGTTTGCACGGTGCTGGTACACCGCGGATCGGACCTCGATTGGTCGCGGCAAAGTGGTTCCTGTTCCGGACTATCTCGATTATTCGCTGTGGCAGGGCCCCGCTCCTGAACGTCCCTACCTTGATAACCTGGTTCACTACAACTGGCACTGGCGCTGGCATTGGGGGGGTGGGGAACTGGCGAACAATGGTATCCATACACTCGACGTGGCCCGCTGGGGTCTGGGAGTCGACTACCCGACGCAGATCAGTTTCCTCGGGGGCCGGTACCATTACGACGATGATCAGGAAACCCCTGACACGGGGGTTGCGGTCTTTCATTTCGGCGACAAAGGGTGCAGTTGGGAGGTGAGCAGTTGTCTTCCACGTCGCGACGAAAAGCTGGCCTCTGTCATTTTCTATGGAACGGAAGGAAGCCTGCATATCATCGATCCCGGCTACAAGATCCTGGACGCAAAAGGCAAAGAAATTGACAAAGGAAGCGGTATTGGAGGTGAACAGGAACACATCCAGAATTTCCTTTCAGCAGTTCGGACTGGTGTACCCCTGAATTCGGAAATCGAAGTTGGTCAGCGCAGCACCCTGCTTTGTCATCTGGGAAATATCTCATACAAACTGGGACGCATGTTGCGATTCGACCCGGAAACGAAATCGATTGTCGGGGACGAAGAAGCGACTGCACTCTGGGGACGCGAGTATCGCAAAGGATGGGAGCCCGTCGTGTGAACTGAAGGTACCCTTTGAGCGTTCTTCTCCAGGGAAGCTGCTGATAATCCAACCATGGGTCGCCGACAATTTTAGAGCGGAATTATGTCAACCAACGAATTTGATGGGTCACCGAAGACCTGGCCTCCTCTGGGAATGCCCACAGGAAGTGTTCGCGCGCTTCTGGTCCTGCTGGTGGTGGGTGTGGTCATCCTGAAACTGGCTCGAAACGATGCATTCGATCGAGAGCAGGATCTTTTATGGTTCGTGACGCTGCTGATCTCTTTGACGCACTACTTCGCGTCTCGACGATTCATTGCTCTTTCGTCCGATGTTCGGCGCGAATTAGAGGAAGACGGAATCATTGAACGAGAGCGTAACCCGCTCTTCCTGCCGCGAAACACGATTCGGATCGTGATCGTCGGGGCCTTCGGCTGGCTGGGTTACCACCTCTACACGCAGCATCGGCTCACCGATCATCATGCTGCATCACTACTGGGAATGATGGCCGCATTTCTGCTGGGGGTGACGGTTCGCACCATCAGCAACTGGTGGAATCGCCGCCGGGTCCGCACGTCAGGGACCTGGGGTGATCTGAAGGCGCTGGCTGCGCTGCTTCTGGTTCTGCTCGTCGCCGTCCCTGAATTTCTGGGTGGCGAAAGCAGAGGATTTCCTCCGGAATTCCACCGAGTCGCTCTTGGCTTTATGTTGTTTTACTTTGGCTCCCGGTAACGATTGATCCTTTAAGTGCATCTCTGGGCTTTTTAACTATGCGACGACTGATAACGGCAGGTGTAATGGCAACAGCGGGCCTGATGGCCTGTCTGTCGGGTCTGGCAAACGAACCTCAATCGAAGGCCGGACAAGAGACATTCCAGTTCGCGAAAGACGACTGGCCCTGGTGGCGCGGGCCGCACCGAAACGGCGAAGCCGCGGCTGACCAGTCACCCCCGCTCATCTGGAGCGACACCAAGAACGTTGTCTGGAAGGTCGAGATCCCCGGAAAGGGGCACGGCTCCCCGATCCTCGTCGGAGATCGAGTGTTTCTGCTGACCGCCGAACATGACAGTGAATACCAGTCCGTCCTCTGCCATGATCGCAAAAGCGGAAAGCAGCTCTGGAAAACCGAACTGCACCAGGGAGGATTGAACCTCAAGGGGAACACGAAAAGTACCCTGGCCAACTCCACCATGGCCTGCGACGGCGAACGCGTATTCGCGACGTTTCTGCATGATGGTGCCATCTATGCCAGTGCGCTTGACCTCGAAGGAAAACAGCTCTGGCAGACGAAAATCACCGACTACATCCTTCATCAGGGATTTGGTTCATCGCCCACTGTGTATGGTCCGCTGCTGATTGTCTCGGCCGATAACAAAGGGTCCGGTGCGATCGCCGGACTCGACCGAAAAACGGGAGAGATCGTCTGGAAGCAGGGCCGGCCCAAGCTGCCCAACTACACGTCGCCCATCATCCTGCATGTCGCGGGAAAGGATCAGTTGATCTTCAGCGGATGCAACCTCGTCACCAGCTTTGAACCTCTCACCGGTGAAAAGCTCTGGGAGATCAAAGGATCTACGGAAGAGTGTGTCACGTCGACAGTCACAGACGGCCAACTGATCTATACCAGTGGTGGATATCCCCGAAACCACCTGAGTGCGATTCGGGCAGACGGCTCGGGCGAGACGGCGTGGGAAAATGGAAGCCGCGTTTACGTTCCGTCGATACTTCACAAAGATGGTTACCTCTACGCCGTTCTGGATGCAGGAGTCGCCATCTGCTGGAAGAGCGACACCGGCGAAGAGAAATGGAAGCAACGGATCGAAGGGACCTTCAGTGCCTCGCCCGTTCTCGTTGGCGACAAGATCTTCGCAACTAACGAAACAGGAACGACCTACATCTTCAAGGCAACACCCGAAGGTTTCGAAGACCTCGGTGAGAACAAGCTGGAAGATGAAGCTTTCGCGACGCCCACAATTTGCGGCGACCGGATTTACTTCCGCGTTGCGTCACTCAAGCAGGGCCACCGTCAGGAACTGCTGTACTGCCTGGGTGAAGACAAGTAACCGGTCGCCAGGCGAATCCGAATTTCCGTCGTATCGTCATCCCCCACTGACCTTGTCGTCGACAAAAGTCAGTGGGGGATTTTGTTTGAACACCTACGGGGGTGTGTACTGGCCTTCTCACGAAACGACTCACACGCCAAACGCTACGGCGGCGGTTCGTGATACGATTCTGGACTTCGACTGCGCGAACCCGCAGTCGAAAGAACGACAGGCATGGATCATCAGCGTCTCACCATGAGTACTGCAGCCCTCCGGAGCCGATCACGGCTGAATACCGCGTGGCAAACTGTCCGTCGACCGCTGCGTAGACGCTGAAGCGGTCCGTGAAGTAGGCCGTCCCGTTCAATGACAGCAGGCCGAAGTCGCGCCCGGTGCTGTTTCCTGCCGTGGCGAACTGGACGGTGGGGGCCCCGGCGAACGACGACGACACCATCTGTGTTCCGTTCCCCCATTCGTGCTGATAGCTGGCGGCAAACGATGGAACGAATAGCACATCCCCCCACATCCGTTCGTCGTAGACTCTCGCTCCGAAACTGTTCCGGACGCTGTTGATCGACTGACCATCTGTTCGCAGGCTGAGACTGCCCGCCCCTGATTCGTTCACACCCTGCTGATCGATGTAGACGTATTGGAATCCAATGAAGGGCTGAAGCCGCAGTTCGTCGAAATCGAGGTTAATGCCCCCCTCGGTATAGTGAGACCATTGATTGCCACGACTTGTACCGGTGGCGGTGCGGTGAATGTCTCCCAGATTCATCGGGCGTGAAAGGTCATAATTGTTGTTCCCGTAGAAGTCCATATTCGAGAGATAGGCTTCTTCACCACGAATCAACTCGTACAGACCGACTTGATAGGAATTGATTTGTGCCGTGGAACTGTTCAGTCCGTTGTCGACCGACGTCCCGGCATAGCCACCAAGCAGACCAACCAGAAACCGTTCACCAAGCCACCTCTCGACACCGAACAACGTCCCGCCGAGGCGGTAGTTGGATCCACCCGCGTTCCCATCACTCGAAATACTGCCTCCCAGGCCGTAGCCTTGAGCCCATGTCGACCACGGAGATGTCGCCGGAGGGAATACTCCCGCTGGATTGGGGCCCTGAGCAAATTCGTTGGCCTGGCTGGAAACGAGCCGCAAGGGGCTAGACGTTTGTGCGACCGCTGACGCCATGACACCAGGTGACTTGAGGCGAGCCAATCGGTTGCTGATCAGTTGAAGCTGGACCGTAGAGGTCTGCTTTTCGATCGTGGTCAGCGAGGGGTACAGGTCTGCGGAAAGCTGATTGAGCGCGTACTGCACACCGCGAGGATTGACCAGCGTCAGGTGGGTAATTGCGTCAGCGTAATCTCCGGTCGCCGACCCGCTGGAGTAGTCAATGACCGACGCCAGGATTCTCTGGTTGGTGGTTCCGGCATAGGGCGACAGGTTTGAAGTGACCGTCAATGTGAGCTTGTCGTCTGAATAGTCAGGTGAAAAAGTAATAAGCTGGTTCGTCTGCGTCGCGAAGATGCCGTCGTAATGTCCCTCAATTCCCTCCTCAGCCCGGAGAAGTTCATATGTCTTGCCGACGTTCAGCACGGAATTTCCCAGGTTCAGATTCAGCTTCGTCCCTGACTCGATCTCCGCGGTTCCTTTCACGATGATGAGATCACTGCCCGTCGCATTCAGATCCGCGACATAGCTGCTGCCTGTTTTTTGAGTCAGATCTCCCTGGATCGTCAGTGGGGATCCAATGGTGCCGGATGCGATTGTGCCCCCGGCTTTGATTGTCGTATCTCCCACTTTGCCGGCACCCATCAGTTTGGCACCGTTTTCCACATCGACGGCGCCGACGATCGATCCATTGACGATCAGGGTACTTCCGTCTCCCACTGTTGTGGTGCCGGTGTAGGTATTCAGTGACTGAAAGACAACGGGCCCCGTGCCTGCGATCTCGACGTCACCGTCACCGGAAATCGTGCCGGTGAACATGCCTGACGTGCTCTGATGGAAACGTAGCAGCCCACTGTTATCAATCGCCCCCTGCAAGCTGCTCGTCGTTCCAATCAAGGTGCTGTCTGCATGGATTGCAGTGCCGCCAAGATAGGTGTTTGTCCCCGAGAACGTGACCGGGCCCGCGCCCGTGATCAAGACGGCGCCTGAACCTGCCATGTTCCCCGCATAGGTGCCTTCGAAGTCCTGGTCGAACGTTACGAGACCATCGTTCGCAATCGCCCCTTGCACACTGTTCGTGGTCCCAATCAGCGAACTGCCATGATCGATATAGGTCCCGCCGGTGTAAGTGTTCGTCCCGGTGAACCGAATGGGAGTGATCCCGCTGATCTCAACACCACCTGTTCCCGACATGTTTCCGGAATACTCGCCGGTCTGATCAGAACCGCTGGGGAAAGTCATACTTTCCAGCCCCAGTGAATTATTGAACTGAACGAAACCGTTATTGGTGAAGTTTCCTTGAATGCCTCGCGTCGAGCCTGCCAGCGTAGCACCGCTCTTGACGGTGGTGCCGCCGGTGTAGGTGTTCTGTCCGGTGAAGGCCGTGATCCCAGGTCCCTCCACTTCTACATGTCCGGATCCCGAAATAGCGCCTTCGAAAATGTTCGACACGGGCGGAAGGTACCCTGGCGCCACACGGTAAATCGGCGGAGTCACTGAGGGACCTTCCACGGTGACCTGCTGGAGTTGAAATGGACTGGGAATACTTTTGAAGACGAGTGTCCCGTCGTTATCAATTGATCCCTGCAGACTGCTGGCGTTGCCAATCAGAGTGCCCCCGTCTTCAATCTTCGTTCCGCCGGTATAGGTGTTGTTACCGGTCAGATTGATTGCAGCACTCATGGCAACCGTGAGGCTTCCCTTCCCCGACATGTCTCCACTGTAGGTTCCATTTCCGCCTGCGATGAATTGGACGGAGCCCTCGTTGTGGATCGTACCATGCAGGCTCTTGGCGGTTCCCAGCAGCGTACTTCCTTCTTCGATGGTGGTCCCCCCGGTGTAACTATTAAGTCCCGTGAAGACGACGGGGCCACTGCCGCTGATGAGGACCTTCCCAGATCCAGAGATATTTCCGCTGAATGCGCCTGTTGCGACCTGATTGAACTCGACTGTTCCGTCGTTCTCGATGACACCATGCAGGTTCGCGGTCGTTCCGATCAGGGTGCTGCCGGTATCAATAGATGTCCCACCCGTGTGAGAGTTAGGTGCCGTAAACGTGATTGGACCGCTTCCACTAATCTGGACGTGGCCCGTCCCTGAGAACGTCCCCTTGAAGGTTCCCGCCTGCTGCTGATCAAACTGCACCGTCCCGCCAGTGAGAATCGGACCTTGCAGACTGTCGGTTGAACCAATCAACGTACTTCCCGCATTCACCAACGTGCCGCCGTCATACGCGTTCAGGCCGGTGAAAGTGACGGGCCCACTGCCGCTGATCACGACGCCGCCATGGCCGTAAATGGAGCCGGAATAGGTGCCTGCCGTGTCTTGATTGAACTCCAGCTTTCCAAAATTCAGAAAGTTACCTTGCAGGCTGCTGGTCGTTCCTGTGAGAGAGGCTCCTTCGGCGATGTACGTCCCATCGGAATAAGTGTTCGTTCCGATGAACGTGACGGGGCCTTCGCCCAGGATCTGAACACTACCGTTACCCGACATATTCCCACTGTAGTTCAGCGGGTTCGGTGAATCGAAGGCAACGACCCCGTTGTTGAGGACATCGCCTTTGAGGCTGCCCGTTTTATCGACCAGAGTTCCACCGTTTACCGTGACTGGCTGGCCTGCATTGATGACATTAAAGCTATGCAGTTCCAGGGTCCCTTTGTTAATGACGAGTGGCTGGAACAGGGAATTTCCATCCACCGTTTTTGAATTGCCTGCCAATTTCACGACGGAGTCGCTGGCAATGTTGAGCGACTGCTGCGTCATCGTGAAGTTGTTCAGGAAATTGAGCGTGTAGTCTTTGTCCGGATTGGTATCAACGGCCTGAATCGCGTTGAGGAAGTCGGCCGAGGTGCCGATATCGAGAGTCTCTGCGAAACTGGATTGGCCGGAGCAGAATGCGACCATTATCGCAGCGACAGGGTGCAGCAGGTGAGTTCGCTTCCAAAACCCACGGCGCAAGACGTGGCGACTGAGTGATGCATTCTTCGTCAGAGACCCGTGGTTTCCGCCGCGTAGATTCATTCGAATTGCTTTCGCCTCTCGCAACTGCATTTGATCGACGAGCCCAAGTGACTCAACCATTCAAAGGATGCAGCGGCGCGTTGTCCCCTTTCGACTTCACAGTCCACATCAGCGTTTTATGAAGGGAACCGAAGAGGATCAACGCGACTTTCATGCCGGACTCAACAGTACGAGCAGCCTCTGGTTTGCTGCAAATTCGCACCTTTTCTACACATACCAACGACGCATCAGCAGACGCTTTCTGAAACTCGCAGTTCTCTTACTCAAGCGAATTCATGTCTGCTGCCGCTTCTCCGGCGGGAACTGCCGCTCGATGCCAGCGTCCCTGACGCCCTTCGTTCGTTCGACCGGTGATTCCGACAATCGATTCGCTCGTTATTTCACTGCAGCAATCCTGCATCGTGCGGGTGGCGGCTAAGCGGACTGTCGACTCTGTCTGTGATCGTGTCGCGCAGGGAGCGTTTCCAGAAGATTCTCACAATATAGCGATAGCTGCGACGATCTTCGGATGGTGCATCAGAAACACACTCTATCAACCATGAATGCCGAGCTTGAGTTGTACAGTGGGTTCACGGAATTAGTAAAAGCTCTTCCCCGAAAGCTTAAAGCAAGCTGAAATTCCCTTGCCGGAAGCAGCGGAATAATGCTATGGCAAGTGCTGGATTGTCACTTCCTGATTGCAATCCCTCAGGTCCTTCTGGATGATGCTATGGTGAATGCGGAAGAACGTGAGGTCGAGTTCATCCAGTACCGGGAGGCGCCTGATGCGGAAGTTTGAGGAAGTCTATACGTGCGATGATGCGGGGCCTGCTACACCTCCCGAGACGGCTCTGCTAGACAAGGTTGAACTGCACGCCACTGGCATTAAGTCGTTCTTTCACAAGCACAGCGGCATGACATTCAACAAAGGGATTTTCCGGGTCTTCCCTTTGGATCAGGTAAAGAAATGGACATTGATTGCGGAAGAGATGTTTCCTGAGTTAAAGGGGAAGCTTCTGGTGTTCGCCTCGGATTGGAGAGGGCAGGTTTATGCCCTCAACACAGGCCGCAAGGATGGCGACCAGTTTCAGATTCAGTTGCTGGATCCTGCGACGAATGAAAATCTGAATGTCCCTGCAACGTTTGAGGGGTTCCTTGATGTTGAACTGGTGGATTACGCGAACGAATCGTTGCAGGTCGAACTCTTCGAAGACTGGATTGCGAATCATGGCCCTCCTCCCGCGGCGAAAGAATGCGTCGCGTACATTAAGCCATTAAGACTGGGGGGAATCGACGATCCCTCCAACCAGGAAATCACTGACATGGAGGTCTACTGGTCTTTCAGTACCCAAATCAGGCAGCAGATCGATGGTCTGCCAGAAGGGACCCGGATCGACCGAGTTGACTTAGCATAGTTGGCTGCAAACGTTGCATTGCGGCGTGTATGCGATTTCAAACTTGAACGGTGAATCGGGACCGGCTGTCAGGGGATGACGTTCCAGGTTGGGATGCTCGATGGGGCGGATTTCGCGTCCCCGGGAATGTAGAGCCGAATTACGCCCGCGTGAATCACCAGAACCAGGGTATCCGACTCCCCTCTGTCGGGAATTGAAGTGATGTCGGCGCACGGGCGATCTCGATCTACTGAGCCCTCATTTCAAAATCAAAGGGCCAACCTGCATCTGCCTCATCGCTCATCCCCCGAGCAGTCTGATTCAATGTCGGTTCTCTCGCATCTGTTTCTTTCCATTGATATTCTGCGACGGTCTGTGAACGTCCTGTCGACGCGGAATTGAGGTGGCTCGACCTCAGTTCCTCTTGCTAGCGAACTCGTTGGACTCGTTCAATAAGGCTCCGCCTCAGCAGACTGGTCTGGAATCCGCCCTCCGCTGATTGGAAGAAACACTTGACGCAGCAATATCCTTTTTTCGTTCGTCGTGACCTGGACGGCTTTTTCGGGCTTTTTGTCGACAATCTGATTCAACTGTTGTTGATTCTGGCCCTCTGCAAAGGGCTGTGCGGGATGACAGGTGACGGTGCTTACCTGCTGTATCAGCATATCCTGCCTGGGGCGGCGATCAGCATTCTGATCGGAAACGTGTTCTACGCCTGGCAGGCGCGACGGCTGGCGTTGAAAGAGGGCCGCGACGATGTGACCGCACTTCCCTATGGAATCAACACCCCCTCCTTGCTGGTCTATGTCTTCTTCGTGATGAATCCCGCCTTCGGGAAAGCACTGGGTGAGGGACAGACTCCTGAGGCTGCTGCGCGACTCGCGTGGGAGATGGGGCTAGTCGCGTGTCTGGGAAGCGGATTGATCGAGTTCTTCGGGGCTTTTGTTGCTGAGGCTGTGCGGCGGCGGACCCCACGAGCGGCATTGCTGTCGACACTGGCCGGCATCGCGATTGGCTTCATTTCGATGAGCTTCGCGCTGCAGATCTTCCAGAAGCCACTGATTGCGATGCTTCCGCTGGCGATTGTGCTGATCACCTATTTTTCTCAGGTGCCGTTTCCGTTTCACCTGCCGGGTGGGTTGGTCGCCGTGGTACTGGGAACGGGGATCGCTTGGCTGATGGCGGGACTGGCTGCCGTATTTCCAGCGACCGTTCCGTGGATGACTGAGTCGACCATGAATCTTCAGGCTGTGCAGGAAGCGACGAAACAACTGAGCTTCTATGTTCCCGCATTCGCAGGGGGGGCGATTCTGGCACGACTGGCGGATCCCGCTCAGTGGATCGGGCTGCTTTCCGTCATCATCCCAATGGGCCTGTTTAATCTGATCGGCAGTCTCCAGAACATCGAGTCGTCAGAAGCAGCAGGGGATAAGTACGATACCCGCTCATCACTGGCCGCAAACGGCATCGGAACGATCTGTGCCGCCTTCTTCGGCAGTTGCTTCCCCACAACGATCTACATCGGTCACCCGGGCTGGAAAGCACTGGGGGCTCGCGCGGGATACTCGACACTGAATGGAATCGTCGTTACGGCGATCTGCCTGACCGGGGCCGTCAGCCTGATTGAAAGTCTGATTCCGATTGAATCCGGCATTGCGATTGTGTTGTGGATTGGAATCATCATTACCGCGCAGGCATTCTCGGCTGTACCTCGCGAACATGCTCCCGCAGTGGCGGTCGGATTGTTTCCAGCGATTGCGGCTTGGGGCTTTACTGTAACGCAAGGAGCAATCTTCAAATCCGGAGGGAAGACGCTTCAAGAGATGCTCGTTGATCCACGTGCCAACGTGAACGACTTTGTGCTCCATGGGATGATCTCACTTCAGCAAGGTTATATCTTCACTTGCATGATTCTGGCCGCGATCTCTGCCTTTCTGATTGATCGCAAGTTTTTCGTCGCCGGGGTCTGGTCTCTGTTCGGAGCGTTCTTCGCGGCGATCGGGCTGACCCATGCTTACCAGCTCAATGGGAACGTGGTGGATTTTCTATTTGCGTTCGCCCGACCTGCGGTGGAGTCGGCGACGATATACCGCTCAGGTAACGTTGCCGTCGGGTATCTCTTGATGGCAGTGGTCTTTTTCGCGTTCGGCCGCTACTTTGCCGGAAAGGATGATCAGGAACGTATCGCTCATTGAGCGGGATGGTTGGTTCTCCGGTTGAAGCTTGTTCGTTTGGAGCAGACTGCCGTCGCGGCGCGATGCAGGGGCTGAAATCATGTGCCCGGCAAGAAAACTCGTTTGCTGGCGCACAAAAGCAGCGGACGACCCGTGCGCGAGGCAGACAATTCGGTTGGGCCTGGATTACGTTCGGTTTGGAATCTCGAAAGTTTGGATATGCAATTGTTTGAAGAAATCGTCACGTCCCGCAAGAACTGGCTGAACGACGTCCTCCGTCCCTGGTGCGGTCAGGCCTCCCGAAAGGAATTATTGAAGGCCGAAGCGGAATGGGTGGATCTGGCAGGTAAGGTTGATCCTGAAAAGACTCTGTGGCTGTGGGCCTGGTCCCGTTTCCCGGAACTGGTCCATGAAAGTCTGGGCATCGAAGAGACCTCTGAAGTGGAAGTCCGGCTTCAGGACGGGCGCATCTTCATTGGCTTTCCAAATTCACGGAACAGCCAGCATGGTGAGCTTGCAATGCTGGGAGGAGAGATCTCTCATGACGGGCCTCCGGCCGAAGTGGGACCGTTCTCAATCGATCACATTGTCGCGGTTCGTCGACTGTTTTCTTTCTGAGAAAGTGCTGGACGAAGAACAAGCCAGGTACGGCATCGAATCGGTACCTGGCTTTGCGTGAATGCGTTTTCGAGACTTCTATGGGGCGAGTGGTGAAAGTGTGAGTCTGACTTGGCAGGGTTTCGGCGTACCTTCAGGGATTGCAGGGGAGATCCCACTTTTCAGCCTGCAATTGCTTCAGAAAGATTTGCTCGGTGAGATCAAAGTGCAGCGGCGTGACGGTGATGTCCCCTTCCTGAAGCTGTTTGATGTCCGTGCCGTCATCCAGCAGATGACTGCGAATCGGATTCAATCCGCTCCAGTAGTACGGCCTGCCGCGTGGGTCAGTTCGCTTTTCCACTTCTTCGTTGACGCGATTCACGCCCATCGCCACAAACTGAACGCCGCGTGGCCAACCGGGCCGCGGGGGAGGAAAGTTGATGTTCCACAACTGGCCCGGTCTGGTCTTGGGGAGCAGGTGCTGACATAAGGGAATCGCGCGACGTGAACTGGCTGCGAAATCAGGGGGGCCGTCCATCCATTGGGACAGAGCGAATGACGGAATTCCGAAGAAGGCTCCTTCAATCGCTGCCGCGACCGTTCCCGAATACAGGACGTTAATTCCAATATTGGCACCGGCGTTCAGACCGCTGATGATCACATCCGGTTTTTTCGGGCAAAACTCGAGGACCCCGAGCTTTACGCAGTCTGCGGGACTTCCTTCCACTTTCCATCCGAAGAATTCCCCGTTTCTGTATTCCTTGTGTGCGACGAGGGGGTGTAGATAAGTAATCGTATGGCCTACACCACTTTGTTCGATCGCAGGAGCAACGACTGTGACATCTCCCCACTGACGCAATTCTGCGTACAGGGCGTGCAGGCTGGGGGCATGGATTCCGTCGTCATTCACCAGAAGAATGTGCATAGAGAACTCTTTTTCATGAACAGCAAGAATGTTCCGAAGTCGGCAGGCGAATTATGACGTCTCATGAGACGATCGACGAATGCTCACCCCGTCGACGCGACCTGTCAAGGAACGACTCCGTTTCCACGGCCTGGACTGATCGACTGCGACTGACTCGTTGCACTACCGCGATTCTGATGGTATTGAGTCTGCTGTTTCTCCACCTCTGCAATCAACCGATCTGGCACACCGATGTCTGGGGACATCTCAGTTATGGAAAAGTGATTTGGGACACTAAGTCGATTCCGAAGACGGAACCGCTGCTGCCCCTTTCGCGTGAGATCCGTTTCGTCGACTCACCCTGGCTCAGCCAACTGATCGGCTATGGTATGATTAGCATGCCACGATTGCAGATGGCGGGGCTGCAGGGACTGTACGCGCTGTCCGTAACCTGCTGTGGCGGCATGCTCTGTTATTGGCTATTTCGGCAAACGCAAAGCGCTGTTTTTGCACTTGTCGGTTTGGGGATTTTCATTGTCCCGCCATGGATCTGTATTCTGATTCTGCGACCGCAACTGGCCGGGTTGATCTGCTATGTGCTCGTCCTTGTCCGTCTGTCACCAATGCGGCCGCAGCGATGGGATTGGATCCTGATACCCGGCATCTTTCTGCTGTGGGCCAACCTTCATCCCTCCTTTCCGATCGGTCTGGGATTGTTAGGCTGCCTCTGTGCAGGAAGGATCGTCGATCGGTTCGAGAAAACAGGTTCCTTCGCACTTCTTGTTCAGGACAGTAGACTGCGGGGCCTGTTTGGGCTGACCCTGGTTTCCGCAGTCGCGACATTGGCCAATCCGTACGGACTGGAATTGCATCGCGAGGTACTTCGGTTTTCTGCGAATCCAAACCTCCGGGACCTTACCGAGTGGCAGGCGCTCTCGATACGGGATGCCGCGGGACAGGCATTTATTGCTTCGGTTGTGATCCTCACGTGGCTGGGACTCAAGACGCCGCGACGTGTTCGAGCCTGGGAGTTCCTGCTGCCGGTTGGACTTGCAGTTGCTTCCCTGTGGAGCGTCCGGATGCTCGTCTGGTGGATCCCCGTGTGCAGTCTGCTGATTCCCCGGCACGCGTCTGCCCTCTGGAATTCGTGGGCCTACCGGCCAGTCTTGCCGGATACTCCGCGATCATTCCGGTGGACGATTGTTTCCATCGTCACGGCTTCAACATGTCTGGTGGTAAGTCCCCTGGGACAAGCGGTGATTGCCGATCGGCATCGGGATCCGTCAGTCACGGTCTCCAGTTACACACCACTGTTTGCTGCCCGGTATCTCTCAGAAAATCCGCCGACGGGGATGGTCTTTGCAACCTATGAATGGAGCGACTATCTGCAATGGGTCGGGCCGCCAGGGATGAAGTTGCTGGTGAACTCGCATGCGCACCTCGTTCCACCGGACGTCTGGAGGACGTATATGCAGGTCATTGAGTTGCGCAGCGGCTGGAGAGAGTCGCTGGATCGGTACGAAGTAGACCTGATCGTGGTTGACCGGGCCTTTCGGAGCGGACTCATTATGAATCTGGAAGCGGACCCGAATTGGGAACGACTGGTTGAGCAGGAGGGGCAGTGTCTATTCCGCCGGGTGCGTCCCAACTCTTCAGAGACGACCAAGAGGGACTCATTGTCGGAATGAGCTGGATTGCGAATGTGGCACAAATAAAAAGCGACCACACGCACAGGCATGTGATCGCTTTTGTCAGTCACTCGTGGGCCGGACGAGGCCGCATCATTTCATGAAGAAGTCCGTGGGGCCGCGGAGGGTGTAGTAGGGATACTGAACCATTCCGGCGGGAACGCCACCAGCCCCTGCACCACCGGCGGGATCAACCTGAGGTGGATAGACCATGTTTTCAGGCCATTCGAACTGGTACGTCTGCACGTGCTGTGGCATCCCATTGCGGTATCCACAGCCCCGTCCACAACCGCGACAACCTGCTGGCGGGCAGGCATGTCCGTTGTCACACTGAGGGCAACCAGACGCATCGGCCATGTAGGCCTGTTTACCCTCGGTGTAGTACCCCTCGGGGCCCGAGTAGAAGCCGCCGTCGTATCCGAAGTTATGGTCGACGGTTCCTCCCAGAGGCTTGAAGTCGTGGTGACCATGGCGTCCCAGGTAAGGAGTCTTTTTCAAGTCTCCATAACCTGGGGCTGATCCAATGATTGGCCCGTTGTTATCGGGATTCTGGCCACGAACGGTGGACTTGGACATCGAACAGCCCACCGAACAGCTGACGACGACGATTGCAATCAGTCCAACAAATCCGCGAATTTGCATCTTGTCTCTCCGACCCTAAAGGCTGACGACGCCACTTCGCGCAGGAACGAAGCGAGTTTCCTTTGCGTATCTATCGGCGATTTGCTCGTCAAAGTACGGCGATTCCACAAAGAAGCTGCAAATGGCACGTTGAGAAGAACCATACGTTATTGCAGAAATCGCCTAAACGGAGTATTTTGACATTGGTTTTCGTGTCGCAACAACGATCAGCACAGGACTGATTTTCGGAGTCGGAGTTGTTGCGACTTGCCCAGAGCAAAGGAGTGTGTGGGAAGTGTTCGTCGCCATCTCATCTCAGTGTTTTTCCAATACCGATTTTGCGGCTGCCTGTCAGCAGGCCGCAGATCTGGGATATGACAAGATCGAACTCTGGCTCAATGAGGCGAGCGATCATCTTAAGCCTTCTCAGATCGTGGCATCTCCCACGAAGTTCTTTCAGGTTTATCGAGAGACCACCCGGCTGACTCCAGTCGCGTTGAACCTTCAGGAAGATGTCCAGCTCGACGTTTTTCAAGACCTGTGTAAAGTCTCGAAAATGTTGAAAATCACCCAGATTACCATTCCTGCCGCGACGCTCGGGACCCCTTTCAACGAAGAAATTGACCGGCTGCGCAGTCGACTTGCCGCTTCCAACTCTGCCGGAATCCGACTGTCACTGAAGACCAAATCTGGCCATCTGACGGAAGATCCTCAGACCGCAGTGGAACTGTGTCAGGCGGTACCAGGCTTGGGATTGACACTGGACGTCAGCTACTACATTTGCGGCCGCTACGCCGGGCAGGGCTACGATCAGGTCTTTCCATACGTCTATCACACCCATCTGCGTGACACGACGCCGACCCAGGTTCAGGTCCCTGTGGGCCTCGGCGAAGTGGACTACAGCCGTATCATCAGCCAGTTGCGCCGGTTCAATTACAACCGCGCACTTTCTGTCGAAATTCTGCCCGAGCTGCTGAATGGACAGGATCGGGCACTCGAACTGCGTAAGATCCGGATGCTGCTGGAAACACTGCTGTAAGGGTTTCTTTGTCCGCTTCGCGACGGGCTATTTTTTGCCGGTTGCTTTCTGGCGTGCCATGTCTCGAGTGAATTTCTCGTACGCCGATCGGTAGGCAGGCGGAACAGGTTTCCGTTGCGATTCGATCTGGATCACTTCTCGCTGGGGTTGCTGTTCGCCGGTGCGTTGCGACCCCGACTTCTGCAGGTTGAGATTCTTCAACATCTCATTGAACTGCTGTTGCCGGGCTGTCACCTCCGGCGACTCTTCGGTCTGTTTAGACTCGTTGAGGTACCGCGAGAGCCGATCGGCGAACTGCTGCATCTCGGTCTTCGTCCAGCCGAGTTGCTCAAGCAACTCGGGATCGACGTCGCCCCGGTCCAGTTCCTTCTTGAGTTTCTGCAGCACAAGCTCTGTCGCCTGCTTGTTGTAGTCGAGATTGACTTCGTCACCCGCTTCGGGGTTGGCGTCTCCGCCCGAGGGGCCGGAAGGATCCCCGTCGTTGCCAATGGCTCCTCCATTGCCGTTTGGATTGCTGCCGGGACGGCCAGGAGTCTTGGACCCCGGTTGCGTCGAAGGCTTACCGGATGAATCCCCCTTGCCGGCTTCTTCACCGCCCCCTTTCCCGGCACCAGCCTGATCAGACTTTTGCCCTTGATCGGATTTCTTTCCTTCTCCCAGCTGGTCTCCCGCTTTCGCTCCTTCCTTATTCTGTTCTTTGTTTTGACCGTTCCGGGCATTGTTTCCGTCAGGCTTTTTCCCTGCCGGTTTATCTTGGTCCGATGATTCATCGGATCCACTCTGAGCGTCGTCATCGGATTTGTCTCCACCGCTTGACGGGGCTCCCGGTTTATGTCCCTCGGCACCTTTTTCAGGTCCCGATTCCCCATCCCCCTTCTCTTCCCCCTCTTTATCCGGTGAGTCTTGATCGGCTGCGGCTTTGCCGGCGGGATCCTGAGAGGACGCTTTCGGCTTGTCACCCGATTTGGACTTGCTGTTGTTCGAGCTCTGGGGCTTCGGCTGTGCGGACTCTTGTGAAGACGGTTCGCTATCTGAGTCAGAACCTTCGTTCACATCGGTTTCCGACTCAGGCGTTGTCTTGGCACCTGCCGGATCCGATGACGAGTCTGATTTGTCGTCAGATCCCTTCGATGGATCGCCTGGCGTCTGTTTGGGAGTCCTTTCAGGATTCGTTTTTTTTCCGGCATCCGATTTGGGCGGCTTCTTCAGCGAGTTTTTCTCATCTCCACTAGGCTCATCGGATTGTTCGACTGAGTCTGGAGTTGCTGTTTTTCGTTTGTCAGCGGTGGAATCCGTTTTCTCGTTTTGCTTTTGCGTCTTGCGCTGCGGGTCCTGGGCCGAATCCTTGGACGTTCCCTGGCTTTGTCGCTTCTCAGGCATCTCGCGGGGATCACGCTTCACTTTGTCGTTTTGAACACGATCCGGATTGCTCTTCGGATCACGATCAGGCTTTGCTGTTCCTTGTTCTGTGCCGTCGGCGCGCTTCTTGATCGAATCTGGTGACTCAGCAGCAGGTTCCTGTTCGCCAGACGACTCTGAAGAGTCAGTCGCATCCCCCTTCGGTTTCGATTTCGCTCCGTTCTTTGACGGATTCTGCTGCGGGCTGGTTTCGTTCAAGCTATCCGACGGAGCGTCATCTCCCTCCTCCTTGCCTTCTCCACCCGCGTTGGCGTCATCGGCCGGAGTGGGACTGGCTGGGGAGTCGTCGTTATTGCCTTCAGGAGCTTCCGACTTGGGGGCTGGCTTGGAATTGGGGGCGGAAGGATCGGACCCGGTCTCGGCCTGATCTTTCAGGGTGTCTCGCTCGGGATTGCGTGTTGATTCGTCGGCGTCAGGCTGTTTCCCGGCTGGCTTTTTCTCGGGAGACTTACCGCGACCTTTTGAGCCCTTTTCTTTCTCGTCTGACGATTCCTCTTTTCCGTTTTCAGGTTGATCTTTCAGTCCGCCCTTCCGGGTTCCTTCATCCCCTGAAAGCTTCTCCTGATCCTTCTCTGACGTGCGCGGCTTTCGTCCATCCTCCTTATCTGGCATCGGAGCCGGCTTTCGCTCGGCGGTCGGATCACCGGTCGCACCTGCGTCATTCTTGTCAGTTTCATCCGACCCATTTTTGCCATCGTTATGGCTTACGTCGTCCTGTGGCTCGGACTCGCGGTTCTGGTCTGCGGCTTGGGAATCGGACGGCTCGTCCGCAGATTGTTTGTCCTGCGAGTCACGTCGTTCGTTCGTTCCTTCCGCGGAGCGCTCATCCTGTGCGTCGTTCTTCCAGGTTTGCTCAAATTTTTCGAGCAGACGTTTCAGCGCCTCGTCATCCTGCGAGCCGTCACTGTTGAGCGGCTGCTGGCCCGACTGGTCCTTTCCACCCTCACTTTTTCTTGTCCCTTCGGATTGGCTTCGTTCCTTCTGCGTCCCCTGGCCGGACTGACCCGTTTCAGACTGACCGCCGTTCCCTGCCTTCTTGTCGCCTGATTGTTGGCGTTCGTCGCCGCTGGTCTCGTTGTTCTGCTCTTGCTTTTTCTGCTGCTCGGGGTCTGATTTTTCCTGGCGTGTCGTTTCAGGATCCGTCAACCGCTTTTCGCTGTTGTCCCTGTCTCGGTCCCGGTCAGAATCGTCTTCCTCTGAGAGTTGCGATTGCTCACCCGGATTTGGATTCTGGTCGCGTTCGGCTTCTGCGAGAAGGTCGTCGATTCGTTGATTTTCCGCGGCCAGTTGTTGATCGGCCTGCTTACGGCTGACCGGTTCCTGGACGGTAATTTTGATTTTGGGAGTATTCCGTGAGTTCGGGCGAGGCTGCTTGTTGTCGTAAGCCTCAATCCAGAGTTCGAGAACTTCTCCCTGTCTGACATTCAGTTTTGACAGTTGCAGGTCGTGTTTGAGAGTGAGTCTTGGCTGGCGCCCTTCTGAAAGTTGTTCGTGCAGGATCTTCTGCCCCGCTCTTTCGATATTCAGATAGAGGTATCCGAGTTCAAAGTCGGGGTCTTGTGCCTGAATCAGCAGGGGTACGGTGGCATTGATAGGGGCTTCGATGTCCTGTTCAGGACGCACGAGCGCCACTTCCGGTGGTTGATCAGCTCGTATGGTCATCCCGTAATTTGCAGGCGACGTATCCCGCCGGCCGTCTTCAGTCCGGCAGTCGATGCGATAGAACTTGGGGTAACTCCCGTCGGAACGGAGTGCGAGTGTCCAGTCGGTCTGGACAGACCGACCATTCTGCTTGACTGTCGTGACGATTTCTTCGCCCGTGGGGCCGACTACCGGATCGTCCAGAAACTGAACCAGCGCAGACCGGATGGGCATGTTCGTATGGGCCTGCAGATCGATTTTGGCCCCTTCCCAGGCATCGATCTCACCGTGGTGTTGCTGCTCGATCGGAGCAAGCTTCATGTATGCTGGAAACTCGATTCTGATTGATTCGATCTGGGCTGAGGGAGGCTGTTCGACTGCCAGTTTGTAGTCTTCCGACTCAGCATCTCCCGCCCGAATGGAATACGTCAGATCCTGCATCAATCCCTGGGTGGTTTCACCGATGAGCTGCCCTTTAAATTTGGTTGGAACCTGATCGTCTGGCCGCAGTTCGACGGGCTGTTGCGTGAACTTGCCGTCTGCGGATGTGTAGACCAACCATACCTGATGCGGAATTTCTCCGGCGAGATCGACCTGTACTTCCACTGCGGGGGTATGTGCAGGGACCGTTGTGTCTCCGGGAGTGACGGAGACGATTTCGGTCCGTTTGGAGACGGGAACTTTAGCGGCAGGCAGCAACCCGCGCCAGATGGAGTTGGAGATCTTTTTGGGTGAGAAAATGGCGTAGAGGCAGAACAGCACGATGACGGCAAGCAGTACGTAGGCAGTCCTTACGAGCGGACGGTGGTCGATGACATTACTGACATCGACTTGCTGCAGCCGTACAGCGGCGCGCCGCTCCATGGCTTTCAGAATCGCAGGATTGACTGCGCGTCCCGCGGCTTTAAGATCGATGAGGTTTAAGAGGTTACTTTTCAGTCCCGGTTCGGCATTCTCGATCTGCCGAGCCGCGAAGAGGCCGTTGACTTTCCGAAACGACGGAATTCCGACCTTCCAGACAAGCCATGCGATGGTGGCACCGATCAGCGTCGACAGCAGGACCCAGCGTGACGCCGGGCCAAAGCCGTCACGGAGGATCCATTGATCAAAGATGACGAATAGCAACAGGTAGCCGAGGAACATCGCTGCCACGCCCGCCAGTGCGGTCAGCAGGTCCGTGGTGCGAATCGTCGACTGAGTCTTTTCCAGCTTAAGGCCGACATATTCGTCAAAGTCGACGTAATTGCCAGAATTGGTCGTGGTCGTCATCTTCAAACGCCCTCAGCAAACAAAAGACTCAAGGCCGCAGAATTTTTACAGGTGAGTCCGACACTGGCGAGTCTTTGCCGGTACTCCTGGAACGAGATTTCTGCGGCTTCACCACGATACCATAATTCGACGCAACAACCGCCAGAAGAGTTGCCGAAATCGTCTTCTGTTCCACTAGAATGGAAGTTACCGAAACAGGAGACCACGTTCATGCATGTTCGGTGCGTCGAACGGGCGGTCGTGCAGTGGTCGGGCACGGGACGGTACATTGGCTTGCAGCGGCATGACACGGGTTGATCTCGTTCAGCAGTGCGGGGTGTCCGTCCAAAATAACTTTGCAGGCAGTTCCCAACCATGTTCAAGCGAGCACATTCTGTTCTGGTCGTGGAAGATGAAGACATTATACGCACTTCGCTGCGTGAGATGTTGATTGACGAAGGATACGAAGTCGCCGTCGCTGCCTCGGTCGCTGCTGCCCTACATCAGGCGAAACAGCGTGACTATGATGTTGCGATTTGTGACGTACAGCTTCCTGACGGTGATGGTCTGGTTCTGCTTCGTCGGTTGCAGCAGATCAATCCGAATATCTCGGGGTTGATCATCACTGCCTACGCTACGGTCGAGAATGCCATTGAAGCGTTCAAGTCGGGCGCTTTCGATTTTCTCATCAAGCCAGTGATCTTTGATGACCTGGCCAATAAACTGCGACGGTTGTTCGAATATCGTGAGCTGTATCTGGAAAATCAGGCGTTGCGACGTGAGCTCTCGCGGCGCGAGGACAGCGACGAGATCATCGGTTCCAGCAAAGCAATTCAGCAGGTGCGCGACGCCATTCGCAAAGTCGCTGTCACGAACGCGAACGCACTGCTGGTGGGTGAGTCGGGCACCGGTAAAGAACTGTTCGCTCGTACGATCCACAAGTGGGGGCCCAAACAGAACGAACGCTTCGTCGTGATCAACTGTGCGACCCGTCCTGAGAGCGAACTGGATGTCCTGCTGTTCGGGACAGTGACGTCCGCCGGAGAGCAACCGGGGCTGTTCCGCCATGTGGGCCAGGGGACTCTCTATCTCGACGAAGTCACGCAGTTGCCACTGGCCACACAGGGAAAGCTGCTGCGTGCCATCGAAAAGCAGGAGGTGACACCCGTCGGTGGAACTGAAACCTTTGCGGTCAACCCGCGGGTCATCGCCGCGACAACCCACGATCTGACTCTCGAAATCGCTGCGGGGCGGTTTCAGGAGGACCTGTTCTACCGTCTGGATGGAGTCAAAATCTGCATTCCCCCGCTTCGCGAACGCCTGGACGATATTCCGGAACTGGTGGAGTTCTTCATCGGAAAGCACGGCCGGGCGATGGGGCGCAATGCCACAATTTCGTCGAGCGATACTATTCGCCTGCTGATGTCGGCTCAGTGGAAGGGCAACGTGCGACAGTTGGATAATGCGATTGAACGTGCAGTGATGATGAGTGAAGGGACCGTTGTCCGTCCGAGTGACCTTCCGCCCGATCTGCGAGGCGCCGAACAGCCCTTGCCGGACACCGACGATCTGCGTTCTGCCCTTCGCCATTATGAGCGACTTCACATCTTGCGAGTGCTTGACCAGTTCCCCGATAAACGGGAAGCGGCCAAACGACTGAAGCTGGGGCTATCGAGTCTTTATCGAAAGATCGAAGAGCTTGGAATCGATCTGTGATTCGGATGTCCACACTTGTCGGAAAATAAAAACAACAGCATGACAATCACTCCCCCTTCCCAGAGCCAGGATGCCGTGCTACTGATTGCACACGGAAGCAGACGGGCCGAAGCAAACCATGATCTGGTGCAACTTGCCGAGTTACTCAAATCTCGCGGAGACTGCCAGATTGTTGAAGTTTCTTATCTTGAACTGGCGACTCCCACGATTATCGACGGTGGTCGGAAATGCATTCAACAGGGGGCAACCCGGGTGTTGATGCTGCCGTATTTTCTTTCGGCGGGCGTGCACGTCGTGACGGACTTACAGGAGTTTCAACGTCAATTGAGCGCCGATTTTCCTCAGGTCGAGGTTGTGCTCTGCCCTCATCTGGGATTACATCCTCTCATGGCAGAAATTGTCATGGATCGGCTACGTGAAGGTTCAGTTCGCGGAATCGCCTGAACTACATACTGAGAATGATTGGTCTTTTTCGGAAAACAGCGAATGGCGGTCACCAAGACTCTGAACGAGAAGCTTAAGTCGATTCACGCAGATCCACATGGCTCGAAAGAATTCATCATTGCGGACGCCAAGGATGCAGATATGGCGTTCGGAGTTCCTGCCCCTGGTGAAACACGGAAAGAGGGGTCTCCTGAAGGACATTCGCATGAGATGCGGTTCAAGACGCTGGCCGAATACCGCAATCAGATTCGCCAGGTCATTGACCAGCAGATCGTCGACATCGTTCTGATGTCAGCCAGTACCTGCGAACAGCTTGCCATCAATGAACGGCTGTTTGAGAATTCACCGATCACCCCCGCCGCCCGTGCCAACGATGCGACTGATGTGCATGTCCCCCGAGGTGGCAAGGTCTTCACTCAGCCTGCCCGACCCTTTCGCACAGCCCACATCGACCATATGCAATGTGGTCATCTGGACTGCACGACCGCACAGCGAGAACTCGGCGCGAACCTGGGGCTCTATTCGGTGACATTCCTGAATGATCAGGAGCGTGATCTGGAAACACTGAATCGCTACAAGGAATTTCGCGAAGAGGCAGAGCGAAAGAACTTCAAACACTTTCTTGAAATCTTCGACCCGAATGTGCCTGATGTTGTCGCCCCGGAACTGCTCCCTTCGTTTATCAATGACCTGATCGCCCGAACGCTGGCGGGGGTGCCACAGGCGGGCCGCCCGGTCTTCCTGAAAATGGTCTACCACGGTCCGAAAGCCATGGAAGAGCTTGTAGCCTACGATCCTCATCTGGTCGTCGGCGTCCTCGGGGGCGCGGCAGGTACGACACTCGATGCGTTCCAGTTGCTTCACCAGACGAAGAAGTACGGCGGTCGCGCAGCCCTGTTCGGACGCAAAATCAACCAGGCCGAGAATCAACTGGCCTTCATCGAGTTTCTCAGGCTAATCGCAGATGGCGTGATTGAGCCTGAAGAAGCAGTGAAGGCCTATCACTCCGTCCTTCAGAAGCTCGGAGTTACTCCTCATCGAACGCTGCAAGAAGATCTGACGTTCCAGACGGCGGTCATGAGCTACGGTCGAAGTTCGACAACGACGATTAGCGCGCCAGCACCGGCGGCGAAAGAGGAAGGAACAAAGCCCGCATCGAATGCCGCCGCGAAATCGCCTGAGCCCGCTTTGACGGTCGACACCAGGAAGGATGACAAGCCGGACTTCGCGAAAATGACGTCCGAACAACGGCTTCAGTATCACCTCGAACGACTCAGAAAGTCGCTTGGTTAATCTTGGGGTTCGTTCTGGGGGATGACCTGCACGGCATCGCCCAGACGAATGATTCCACCCCGCAGCACCATTGCGGTGATTCCGCCATGCCCTCGCATGGCGTTGAACCCGCCAGGACCGAGTGCGATTTCCATTTTCGAACAGGGTTCACATGGACCGCTGAATTCGAGCAGGGAATCCCCGATGGAGAAACGCCTTCCTTTGAGGGCAAGCAGGTTCACACCGGAAACGACAAGATTCCTCCGCAACAGTTCCGGAGGAATCTCTGTTCGATGAAGTAAAGAAGCCACCGCGGGAAGGTGTTCGGATTGAATCAGCGTGACCTGGCGCTTTACGCCCGGTCTGCCCGTAAAGCGCCGATCGCCTTTCAGCCCTCGGTCAGCGACGAGTTCAGCCTCGGCCACAATGTTGATGGGGCCCTGCCGCTCAGTTCGTAGTCCGATCCAGCAGAGCGTTCCGACTTGCGGAATGGTATTGAGAAGTGTCGCCAGACTTTTCACGATCGGTCCCGGAAATCAGAGGAGAACAAGCAAACAATTCACGAGGTGATCACCTCGTGAATTGTCCTTGGCCTTGCAAGCATCGGATGTTGCTAATGGTGGCACAACGTCTGGGATGGCAGGCACATTCTCGACTGAACCGGGGGGATCAGGCGCGATGTCAGATGTTTAAACTGACCATTCGCTTTTGCAACCGCAGCAGCGGAAGCCGACGAGAGTCGCCGTGCCGGGAATTGCCAGACCGTTTCGATTTTTGACGGAATCAGCGAGTTCGATGGGCTCGACAACCGGATAGCTGCAGTCCTGACATCGGCGATTCGAAAAGAGCAATCGAGCGCGGGTCACGACATCCAGAGTACGTGGATCAGATTCCGCCGTTTGACTCGATCGCCGAAACGGAATGATCCGTGGCTCGTCAGCGGAATGATCAGACAAATTCGCCTCTTCAGGCCAATACACGCTGAGTCGGCTCATCCTTGAGCTCCTTCGCGAAAAGAATGTCGAACGGCTCATTCCAGAATTGGAATAAGTCACTGCGGGGCATCATGCCGGCGAGTTCCCAAAAGAACGTCAGTTGCGATTTGAAACTGAGTTATTAAGAGAAATGAGTGCGTTCGAGAAATTAACGGCGGTTTTTGCGTTAGACAAGTGCAAACCCGACGGAATTGTAAGTTTGTTAACGATTTTGCAGGTCCGCGCAGAAGTGGAATAGAAACCGCTTCATGGCGGTTAATTCTGACAGAAACATCACGAATCGGGAGCTCTGGAATGTATCAAGGTGAGCCGGCGCAGGAGAGCAGGTACGCCGCAGCTTTGCGTTATCGTAAGTCAATTTCGAGGGGATCCTCCGTCCCATTCCACCTTGGTTTGTGCCGACAGTCCCCCCGCTGTGACCGGGAATCTGTCTAAACACGATCGCGGCGCTCGAGTAAGGACATGAGTCAACGAATGGTGCGAATGCCAAACTAGACGTGATGCGTCCATGCGGTCAGGACGAGACCGTGCATTCCAAGCGAGGGAACGGCGAGTACACCGGGGAATTGCGGGGAAAGAATCGGTCCCCCTCCTCCGGTCAAAATCATCCAGGGAGCATCGGGCGGATCAATCGCCCCCCCAAAATCAGGGACGGCCAGTTTCTTCTGCTGGCAAATCTGATTTACCAGTTCCCGGATGGCGCCCACCTGCCCCCAGAACAACCCGTTACGAATTGCCTCTCGAGTATTGCGACCGGGGGCCACGGGCACCTCTCCCCCCAGATCCTGAACGGGTAGCAGTGGAAGTGCAGCCGTGTAGTAATTCAGCGCTTTCGCGGACATTTCGAGCCCTGGCAGGATGGCCCCGCCGCAGAACGTTCCGGCCTGTGATACGTAATTCACGGTCGTTGCTGTTCCCGAATCAATGACGATTGCCGACCTTGAAGCGGGACGAAGTGCGTTGGCAGCGACCGCGTTCAAGAGCCTGTCCAGACCGACCGTATCGGGGGAATCGACGTCCAGTTCAACGGGGATCGAGGATCGGTCCCGGACCATCATCGGGGGCTTTAACCCGGTCTGGTGCCAATCGCTGAGCACGCGATCAACGGCACGAGGATTTGATCCGGCAATAATTGCCCCATCTGGATTCCAGCTCATCAGTGTCTGCCAGGGGATTGCCTCGCTGACGGGAATCGCCAGAAAGCGGTGGCAGTGGGGCCAGTCCCCCTCGACTCTCTTTGTTTTGACAACTTGTCCACCGAGTTTTCGGTAAAACGTAGTCTGCGAAGGAACGAAGAACCCAAACTTGAGTCGACTGTTTCCTGCTTCAATGGCCAGCAGCGGAAAGGACATTCAACAAACTCCGACATTAAGCAGGAACAAGCGAGCAGCGTCACAACGCAGGACTCTCTTTTCAAGGCGAGCCTGCATAGCCAGTTTTCGAACCGGGTGATCTGGGGAATCCCGTGAGTACCGTGACTGAGAGATTCGGCAGAAGAATCGACCGTTCGATATGGTCGAAAGCGGATCTGATATTAACAATGTAGAAAAGATTGGCACCTTCTGGACAGATCGCCTGGAATGGCGTCAAATCCTGTCCCTCCGCCCGTTCCCCCCGAATGACTCGACGCGAGAATTGTGGAAGTGACAGAACAGCCCCCGAACCTGATCCAAGCCCATGACGTTGCGATGGCATTCAGTGAGTCGCGGCTGGCCATCACGGGAATCCATTGTGCCGTGCAGCGGGGTGAGTTTGTTTCGCTGCTGGGACCGTCAGGGTGCGGTAAGTCAACTTTGCTGAGGCTGTTTGCGGGGTTGATTTCACCGACCTCGGGGCAGATCACCGTCGCGGGTCTGACTCCTGAGGATGCCCGCCGGACGAAGTGCCGCGTGGCGTTTGTCTTTCAGGAAGCTCATCTGCTCCCCTGGCGCTCAGTCACAGAAAACATTCGCCTTCCACTGGAATTACTCGGTGTTCCGCGAGCCGAACACGCCGAACTCATTCAAAATTCGTTGCGGCTGATTGGCCTCACGGACGATGACGCGCAAAAGCCTCCTCGTAGTCTCTCGGGAGGGATGCGGATGCGCGTGTCACTTGCTCGAGCCCTCGTGACAGACCCGGAACTGCTGCTGCTGGATGAACCATTTGCGGCGCTGGACGACGTTCTCAGACAGCAATTGAATGAAGACCTCGTCGAAATCTGGATGCGTCGTCGCTGGACGGGAGTTTTCGTGACTCACAACGTGGCCGAAGCGGTCTTTCTCTCTCAACGGGTGTTCGTCATGAGTAAACGGCCCGGCAGAATCATTGATGAGGTGCGAATTCCGTTTGACTTTCCGCGTGGTCCTGAACTACGTGCCGACCGTGATTTTGCTCGACTGTGCGGAGAACTGAGCCAGCGGGTACGGGAGGCGGCACGATGATTCTGAAACGGCTGAAGTCCTGGCTGGTCGACGTCGTTCTTCCACCGCTTGTCCTGTTCGCCCTCGTCGTCGCGGTATGGCACTGGTGCGTCATCGCATTTCGACTGAAGCCTTATCTGCTTCCGTCCCCCCTGGCAGTGGGAAGAGCACTCTACAATGATGCCGCCATCCTGGGGCGAGCAGTTCTTTATACTGGGACGGCAGCACTGAGCGGCTTTCTGGCGAGTCTGGTGCTGGGGACATTGATCGCGTTTGTGTTTGCCCAGTCGCGGCGTATCCGGTCCAGCGGATATCCGTATTTTATCTTCTTGCAAACGGTCCCCATTGTCGCAATTGCTCCGCTGATTGTTCGCTGGTGTGGTAACGGCTTTCAAAGTGTGGTCCTGGTCGCACTGATCCTGAGTCTGTTTCCGATCCTGTCCAACGGCACTCAGGGGCTCTTGGAGATCGATCCGAATCTGCTCGACCTGTTCCGGTTAAACAATGCTTCTCGTTGGCAGACGCTGATCAAATTGCGATTCCCCAGCGCGGTTCCGGGGCTTCTTGCCGGAGCAAGAACATCCAGTGGGATGGCGGTCGTCGGGGCGATCGTCGGAGAATTTTTCGTTGGGTACGGTTCGAAGCGGTTCGGCCTTGGGTACCTGATCAATACGACCAACGATCAGTTGCAGATAGACCGACTGTTTGCCGCCGTCCTGACATCAACTCTCTTCGGCATCGCCATATTTGGAATGGTGAACCTGATCAGTGTGACAATCTTGCGCCGCTGGTATGACGGTCCCGTTGAGGATCGAAAATAGTTAGACTTGCTGGCGCTGTGTTATGACTGGGACTGCGGCGGGATTCTCCTGTGCCTGTGGCATGTCTGAGAACAGGTAGAGTGAACGATGTCGGAATGGAGTCGATCCGAGGGTTGCCAGTCGATTTCAATCAGCTCAGTCGCAGTGGGCTGGTTCGCCACTTCAATTGCGGGATTCTTCTTCACGAACAAGGACCACGAATGAACGTCTCACGCGGATGGCTGACAGTCGCTCTGTGTCTGGCAATCGGCTGCCAGGCCGAGAAGCCAACTTCTCTATCGGACCGGGGCGACGATGGCTCGTCGGGCCAGAGCCAATTGATTGACGTTTCGCTCGCACTAAACTGGTTCCCTGAAGCCGAGCACGGTGGCTACTACGCGGCGCTCGTACATGGCTACTACGAGGAAGAAGGGTTGCGAGTCACGATTCGACCGGGTGGCCCCAAGGTGCCGGTGATTTCGGACGTTGCGGAAGGAAAGGTTGATTTCGGAGTCGACAACGCGGACAAACTGCTGCTGTTACGGGCGCAACAGGCGGAAGTGGTAGCCGTCATGAGCCCGCTTCAGAACAGTCCCCGTTGTATCATGGTCCATAAGTCGAGCGGACTGACGAAGCTCGAAGATCTGGCCCAGAAAAAGTCATTCACCCTCGCGATGAATTCGGGACAGCCCTTCGCACAATACCTCAAAAAGGTCGTCAACCTGGATGGTGTGCAGGTTGTTAACTATCCGGGCAACGTAGCGCAATTTCTTGAACAGACCGACTATGGCCAGCAGGCGTATAGTTTCAGTGAACCCTTTCTGGCTGAACGTGAGAAGAGTGATCCGCTGTGTCTGATGCTCTCGGACATCGGCTTTAACGCCTACACCAGCCTGCTGATTGCCCGTCAAGAGGCCGTAAGCCAGAAACCTGATCTGGTAGCCAGAATGACGCGGGCTTCCATCAAGGGCTGGAAAAAGTACCTCGCTGAACCCGACCAGACGAACAAGTACATTCACGAGCAAAATCCGGAAATGGGAATGGAGATCCTCGCCTATGGGGTTAACGCATTGCGGCCGCTGTGTCTGCCAACGGGTTTTGACGAGTCTCAGCTCGGCATGATGACAGCCGAACGCTGGCAGACCTTGACCGACCAGATGGGAGAGATTGGCTTGATCAAACCGGGAACGATCAAGTCGGGTGAAACATTTTCGCTGGCATTCCTCAAGACGGAGCCGGCGACGAAGCCCGCAGAGTGATGCAAATACGTGGCAACTGCTGCGATTGACTGCCGGTAATCTGTCGAACGGCAGTCAATCGCGGTACTTGACTACGCGAAAACACCTTCCGACGAATGCAGGGGGAACTTCTTCAAGATCTCGGCAAGCATGTTTCTTGTCCAAATTCCATGCGACGAACAGACTCATCGTGCCCCGTCGGTCCCCTGCCCTTTGGATACTGCGGAAACATGGATCGCCGATATTAATGCGCCAATAAGACACCTGCGGGATCCGCTCGCGAGTTACTCAGCTTCTTTCTTTTCCGTCTTGTCCTGCGGCTTTTCGGCCAGAATCTTCTTGAACTCGGGATCTTCGTGAATTGGCTTGAAGTCAGGATCTTTGGCCATCCAGGCGAAGTCGTCGAAGCCGTTCTTGATGGACTCACGGAGGTCCTTCACCGCCTGTGTACGATACTTTTCGCGAAGAGTGTCCCGGTCGGGCAGGTCGGTTCGCTTTTCGGCCTGCTCAAACGCTCGCGAATAGGCACACGCGGCGTTGTAAAGGAACAGTGCGCGAAGTGCTTTCCGATTGGGGTCACGGACTTCTTCCGAGGGGCGATGTTCTTCGAGGTAAGTCAGACCTTCCTCAACGCGCCCATCGCCGATGCGGGCAATCGCGAGACTGGTCACAAATTCGCCCGGAAAGAGAGGCTCGTGCTTCAGCTCAATGACCTTCTCAAAATCTTTGCATGCTTCCGCAAATTTCTCTTTCTTCAGCAGCAACTGGCCGCGCCCGAGATAGGCTTCCGGAAGTTCCGAGTCGAGTTGCAGGGCGAGGTCGTATGCTTCCATCGCCTCTTTTTCCTGCTGATTCTTGCTGAACATGTCCCCTTGGGCGGAATATTGAAATCCGGGAGAGCGTTGACGAAGCGTGAGCAGTGCCGAATTGGCGTAGTTCCGCTTGTTGGTTTCGCCTGAATCGCGTGCCTTGATGAGTGCCGCACGAGCAGTTGGCGTTCCGAAGTTCGCCAGTGCGTTCATGATATTGCCCAGCAGGTGATTCATGCGCTGCTTTTCCACCGCACTGATCAGCAGTTTTTCTCCGTCAGGATGCCCGTCGAGTGTCAAAGCGGTTGCGGCGGTTGAGACAAGCTGATTGTCGTTTGAAAGCAGAGCCTCGCCGCAAAGGTCACGGAACTTCGAATGCCGAAACAGCTTCAGTCCCTGGAGAACCTGGACTTTCTCGTTGTTGTTCAATGAGGGGTACTTGGCGACGAGCTTGTCAGCGACTTCCTGATCACCCAACTGCAATAGCAGGTTGATGGTCGTAACCCGATCGTTTCCTGAATCTAGTTGCTTCAGCAGCAAAGGGACCGCTCGGACATCCCGTGTGCGTGACAGCAACTGAACGACGTTCGAATCGGGAGGTCCTTGATCCAAGACTTTGAGCGCATATTCGATCGCGAGTGTTTCGCTGCGTTGATCGTTCCGTTGCGACAGGGTCTGGAATGCCAGATCTCGAATTTGCTTGTCCGGCGACCGCAGGGCCCGCTCCAGCACCTCGACCAGTTGGGGGTGTCCAACCTGGACCAGGGCTTTTAATGATTCCACATCCATGTTTGCAGGTGCGTTCGTCACAAATTCATAGAGCGCATCAGACCAGATGGGACGTGGGTACTTCGCCAGCACTTGCACGATTTTCTTGCGAGACTCAGCAGGTTCATTTTTCAATAGCACCAGAAGTGCGTCGTGCGCCGCACCGAAACGCGAACCTGCAAGACTTTCAATCGCCGAAGTCGACAACGGGTCGACATTTCGCTTGGCGTAGAGAACCAGTTTCTCAATCGCTTCAGGCTCGCCGAAGTGACTAAGCGCCTGGAGGGCGGCCTTCTGCAACTCCGGATCTTTGTCTTCGGCCCATTCAAAAATCTGCGGCAGATTTTCGACACTCAATCGTCCACCGCCGTAGGCCAGTGCGGCCGCTCGGGAGAGCGGGTTACCAGTACGAATTTCGTTGAGCAGTTCGTCTCTGGGGAGTGCGAGGTATGCTGTCCTGAGCGCGGCACCGACGGCTTCCGCCGATGATTTGTGGAGACGTACTTGACCAGTGGACCTCAATCCGTATCCTGATCCCCCTCGACTTGCTATCTCATCACTGACAGGAAACTCCGTCAGGTGAAACTCACGGATCGCTGACGGGATCATGGGAAACATCTGGTTGGCGTTCGGATTGCCTGCGTTGCCGGCGGCGGCGGACTGAAGCCAATTCATCAACTGTGGGTCGGGCGGACTCGCACCATCAATCCAGCGGACGACGACGCGAGCGACTTTCTGAGCGACGAGTTTGTCGAGTTCATCAACGAATGTGCCAGCATTAAAACTGTTGATCGCCCCGCCAATGGTCATTAGGGCCAGCGACTCACGCGGACCAATCCGCTCTACCTCAAGACTCAGTTGAGCCCGTTGTAATTCGTTGACGTTGATTTCTTTAGTGTCGTCTCCCAGCTTCACTTTAATGAGACACTTGGGGACGTTGGGGCCCAGCGGTAAGTCAGCGTAGACGAGCCAGATCCCGGTCTGCCCGCCTGAAGGGAGTTTCCACTCCTTCTGGGGTTTCATGGCCGAGATTTGAAAATGCTGCTTGCCGGATTGAACGGTGTAGTTCTGCAGTTGCTGAGGCAGATCGACTAGTTTCCGTTCTTCTCCGTCGATCTCGGCAATAATCTGGTCCCGAGCGATGGTATAGGAATTTCGGGTCGTATTGGCGAGCAGGACGTGCAACGCCAGAAAACGGGTCTGGCCGTTGCCTGAGTAGAACAGACCCAGGTGTGCCACGTCGAGCATGGCCAGAACCTGGGCGTCTGTCCCGGCAGCAACTGGCGTCCCCTTTTTCAGTCGCTCAACTTCCGATTCCAGCTTGCTGATTCGTTCGACCAGGGCTCGGAATTCCTCTGGATTGGTCGAGGGATCTGTCTTCGGTTGCGTCTGCTGAGCAAGAGCGATGCTGGAGTGGAAAGGACCGGCGATTCCGGCGAAAAAACCGACGCAAGCGGTTACGGCAACGATCGTTCGCAAGCTGCATTTCGACATGAGTGTTCTCATTTCCTCATACGATGACGGTTCCCACCGACAAGTCGATCCACGTATGAAACTCCTGGCCCGGTCCCAGCACCCGCCAGCCGACATCCAATCCTGTCGTCTGCAAGTTTACCGCATCAGTTGGACATGTATACGGTTCAAGGCAAACAGCCGAACGATTCGGGGGAGTAAACGCCACAATTTCGCGAAACACAGGTGGGACGGTCAGGGCGACTTGCAGACCAGCACTCTCGTCCATCACCAGGCATTCGAACTGAGGGCGATGACAGTCGATGCCGGTGTAAACATCGTCCAGCTTAAGTGTACTGAGATAGGCTCCGTCCCGAAGGTCAGTCGACTCGTCAACGGCCAATCGCTTTCCGGTCGGCAGACAGTCGATGAGTTCCCATCGCTCGCGGGCCGGTACCTCGACGAGGCAGTCTTCGTAGCGGCTGGTCGAGGTGAGCGGGAGTTTGAAATAAGGATGTGTCCCGAGTCCCCACGGTAGAGGATCGCTGGTGGGATTAAAGATGCGGAATCGAGACAGTAATCGGGCTCGAACCAGTTCGTACACGACTTCAATGATGAAATCCCCCGGCCACAGGGGAAGTCGATCGGGAGCGTCCACACTCAGGTGAAACTGCCCTTTCACGGAATTCGCTTCCTGCCGGACGACGCGCCATGGGCGGTCCATGCACAGGCCGTGGATCGCGTTACCCCATTTGTCTGTCCCTGGCAGGACATATTCTTTGCCCTTCCAGTTGAATCGTCCTGCGCGGATCCGATTGGGAAATGGGAACAAGATGGGAATGCCACTTCCGCTAGGCTTTTGCTGTCCCTGTTCGAATCCGGGGACTGCGTCGAGCACATCGACCATGGTCCCCTCGACAGACGCTCGAAACTCAAAGCAGTTGAATCCCAGTTCGGGCAGAATTCGGGCGGTGGAACCACTGAGCTGATCACAGATCGTTACGATTTTCATATCATCGCCGAAGGGAAGTTTGGACGCCTGTGCTGCCGGAAGCGAGAACTCGCTTCGGAAAACTATATCCATTTCCAGTACACATTGCACGAAGCCGTAGACAAGAAAGCTAACCCCTTCGATTCCCCATCTTCCCTCCGGCATGATTGGCAGCGGAAACTCGTTGAGGTTGGGCAGAGCTGGTCAGGCTCGGCAATCCCCGTCCTCCCCCTTCGGTCTCCTGCTGATAGGGAACTCGCGGACCACGGCTGGCCTGCATTCACCTGCGGTCGACCGGTACGTTCCTGTTTCCGATATCTCTGCTGCGCTCCCTTTGTACTTCGTAGTTCAAACCAGCATTTCTTGATACATTCGGCCAAGTGTCGAGAGAAATCGAGGCTCGCTTTGACCGACAATCTCAAGTACCAGTTCCAGGAACTCAAATGCCCCAACGTTTCCGCGTGAGCCGACGCCAGTTCGTATCCAGCAGTCTTGCCGTAATGGGAGGATTGATGACAAAGTCATCTTTTGCCGCTGATGCCGACCTTCCCTGGATCGATGCGCACTCGCACATCTGGCCAGCCGAAACCGACAAATATCCGCTCGTTCCAGGACTCACCAAAGCGGATCTCAAGCCTGCCAGTTTCACCGACGACGAACTGATGGCTGTGGCACGACCTGAAGGGGTGGGTCGAGTCGTGTTAATCCAGCATTCGGTCTATCACCTGTTCGACAACTCATACCTGATCGACGCGGTAAAGCGGCATCCAAAGTTGTTCCGGATTCAGGGAATGGTCGACGACCACCAGCCGAAGCCCGGAGAAGCCATGAAAGCCCTCTTGCCGCAAGGGGTCACCGGATTTCGTATCACTCCCTTCGTGCGGAAGGAAGAAGAACGTTCCAAATGGCTGGAAACGCCCGGCATGATCGAAATGTGGAAAACGGGGGCCAAGACGCGACAGGCAATGTGCCTGCTCATTGATGCCTCTGACTTGCCGGCGACGGACCGCATGTGTGAGCAACATCCCGACACGCCGGTCGTCATTGATCACTTCGCACGTATCGGCGTTGATGGACAGGTCCGCGACGCGGACGTGGCTAACCTCAGTCGGTTGGCCCGTCACAAGAATTGTCACGTTAAGATTTCTGCCTTTTACGCGCTCGGCAAGAAGAAACCACCGCATGACGAGTTGATTCCCATGATCAAGCGACTGTACGAGGCCTTCGGTCCCCAGCGGTTAATGTGGGCAAGCGACTCGCCGTACCAGATCGAGGGGGAGAACAACTACAAGGCCTCGATCAGCCTGGTGCGGGACCGTCTCAGCTTCACATCTAAAGAAGATCGGGAGTGGCTGCTGCGTAAGACGGCAGAAAAAGTCTTCTTCTACGCCTGACGCCATTGAAGAGAACGCATCGCCGTGTGGGAGCCTCGGCCCCACACGGTGTGCGGTTTCTTTGTCTTCAGGTGCTCCACAATCGCCCTCGGCGCTGTGTAAACGAATCGTTCTTCAAGTAACGACGCTTCAGCAGTCGTCAGGCCAGTGGCCAAACTCCGCGCCCGCACTGGCCGATGGGGACTCGTTCGTAGAGCACGCGGCCAACGAGTCCGCGTTGACTACTTGGCTACGACACCGCTGCCGAGATTGGTCGCCTCGCTCTTTAATGTCGCAGCATTGTCGATAACGGCGGGCTGCTTCACTTCCACAGGCTTTGCCGGTCGGTGCTTCATCTTGAGGAAGTGCTTTTCGACGAGGTGCCAACTGATGGCCCCGGCAAGGATCGACAATGGGGTCGCGATGAAGAACATTGTGATCGCGGAGACACCGGGCATCGACAAAGCAATCAATTGTTGAATGGGAAACGCGTACAAGTAGATCCCATACGAGAAGTCGCCGTAACGCGACCAGTTCTCGAAATGAATGGCAGGATGGAACGAGAACCAGAACAGGGCATAGGTGATGGCGAACGGAAAGACGAACCGGCCGGCCGGTGGTGCAAAGGATGCCGCGACGAAGGCGATGACCGACGCTACGAACAGCGGCGTCGAAAACGGAATACTCTTGCGGTAGACGTAAAACGCCAATCCGGCGATGAAGTAGGGAAACACCCGGCTCCACGCTTCGGCACTGCCGACGATCGCAGCAAATGGACCTTTATCGAGCGCCGGAACAGGGAAGAACGGATAGAGGGCCCCTGCAATCAGCGTGACGAGGAACAGCCACGGGACCAATCCGCGACGCCTGGTCAGCATGCCAGCGGCTCCAATCGCCATGACCGCCAGGTAGCACTTGAATTCGTAGGGAATTGACCAGAGAGATCCGTTCATCGTGCCGGGGTAAGGGTTATTGACGAATGCCTCACGCAGGTCGACGTTTCTCAACGCCAGCAGCGAGATTGGGATCGTGAGGAGTCTTTTGACTCCGAAATGAAGGTTTTCTGAAACGAACGGAGCGATGACGAACACACCCAGAAGAACGACGACAATGAATCCGGGATAAATACGGAAGGCCCGTTTCTTCAGGTAATCGACCGCTGACTTTGAACGCAACCAGCTATGTGTGATCAGAAATCCGCTGATGATGAAGAAGCCGCAGACAGCGAACGGACCTGAATTAAGCTGCCCGTGCGTGAAAAGTCCCAGGGGTTCGTTTTCTTCATGCCCTTCCGCCAGTGCGTACGAGTGCGAGAAAATCACGAGAACCGCCAACCAGAATCTGCAGAAGTCGAGGTTGTTCTTACCAAAGGAGTCTGACTGCCACCCGGCGAGGGTTTTCGGTGCGCTATCATTTTGCGAAGACAAAAGTCAGTTCCTCCTCGACAATTTCGCAATCGGGCTACAGAAGCCACAATCATTGGTGACGAGTCCGTACGGCATCGTGATTATGTCAAAACGCACCGACGAAGCTCAAGAACCCAGATCGACGTTCATGCGGAAACGGCAGAATGGGGAACAAGTTGATCGTCTGACTGTGACAGGCACATTCGTCTGGACAGCACGACGAACTAGGGCGCGTTGAACATCGTCCGCAGAGTGCCCGAAGTGTATTGGGGGCATCTGAGAAATGCAATTCAGCAGCGAACGCCATGCTGTCTTTAAGTCTTGTGTGTTAAACACTTAGCCCGGGAACAAAAACGCTCGATTCTCGCCTGCGCCAGGTTACCGTGAGGGATCGAAGGAAGCGATAATGCGTCTTCGTATCGCCCCGGATCGAACTACACCGAGCGGCATCCGTCAGGTGTTCCTTCGGGAACGGTCTCTGGTACTTCTGGCTCAAGATTCGGCGGCGCTATTCCTCATCGTCGAGAAACCGGACATCACTGTCACTGCTGCCGTCGTCTCCCTTTTCGGGGACATACGGTGCAAAATATTCGACCAATTGCTGTGGAGGAATCGTGATCTCTTCCGTGTGGGCATCTTGGGATTCTGGATCGGGTTCGATATCCGGCTCACCAGGGCCCATCTCCACGCGGAATTTTTCGCCTGCAAAGGCGAGTTCGTCACCGGGCAACAATGCCCCTCGCAGGACTCGCTGTCCGTTCACTTTCGTGCCGTTCGTGCTGCCCAGATCGCGAATGAAAAGCAGGCCGTCGGTTCGGACGATCAGACAATGCATCTTGGAGACACTGGTCGTTTCCAGGCAGATGTCGCACAGGTCATCCTGTCGACCGACGAGTGTGATATCCCGTGTAATCTGAATTGGAGCTCCACCTCCCTTAAGCGGGATTAAATGTGCACGCATTGACACCGCTTTCAGAAGTTAAGACTCAGACTTCGTCGTTCCATACCAGCCAACCAAACGTCTGACAGGCTCCAAAATTGCCAACGGGCTGCGGAGAGACAACTTTGTCCATATTGCATTGTCCTGAAACTATAGACCGAGTCAATACAGTTGCCAGTACCGTAACCGGACGCTCCGATGGTTTACGCTTTAAGGCTGATGAGCAATGTCTGAACGGAGTTACGGTGAGAAGGGATATGACGGATGCAGTGACTTTCTTCAGGACAAGCGAAGTGCACACGATTTGGATTGCGTCGAATTGCCGGTCGCAAGTATAAGACGCGCCGTGCGTTGGCTTGATTCGTCTACTTTTCGACGGCTCGCTTTACATGGACGTATTGCCGCGATTCACCGGACAGCTTTTTGATCAGTTCCGTCAGATGCCTTTGATTCAGAGGGTGTTTTCGATCGGATTGATTTTTGTCGTCTGCGCGGGATTCGGCGGGCTGATACTGGTTAATCAGAAGCAGGCATTTCAGCCTGTCTCCTTCGGTAAGACCTTCACGACAGAGGAACTCACCTCTGCTGAAAAGGCTTTGAAAGCGGCAGGACTGCGGCAATTTCGCCGCGACGGTCACCAATTGCTCGCCCCCGTCAGCGAACTCGATCGTTACAACGGGGTTCTACTCGAAACGGATGCTCTGCCCGCTGACCTGGGGGCACAGATGCTCAAGCAACTCGAATCGCAAAGCCCTTTTACGACCGATCGCCAGCGATCGCAGATGAAAGAAGCTTTGATGCTTCAGGAATTGCGACGAATGATTAAGGCCGTTCCCGACATTGAAGATGCCCGGGTGGCCATCGCCTCGCCCGAGCGGAAACAAAGCTGGAACAGAAAATCGCGTGCGACGGCCAACGTCATGCTCAAGCCTCGTGAGGGGCGGGATGTTTCTCCGAGTCTCGTCAATTCTTTACGGCAGGTTGTGGCGAGTATGGTGCCAGACCTTGCCCCGCAGGATGTGACCATCTTCGACGTGACGCGGGGACAGGCCTATTCCGGTGAGACAATTCACGAGTCAGGCGAGAGTCTCCTCACCCAGAAAATCCGGGAAGCCACTGCTTACTACGAGCAACGGCTTCAGAAGGCCCTGGCCTACATTCCCCATGTCGAGATCCTCGTTCAGGTCGAGGCGGACCAAGTCAAGTCGGCGATGGCGAGAAGCCGAAATCTGCGGTCACGCCCAGAGATCGTCCAACTCGCAAATCGGCCTGCCGCTATCCAGACCCGCGATACGCATGCAACCGCTTTCCGAGGTTCTACCGAACTGGTCAGTGATTCCACCCGCGAGCCCAGCGAAGAGGATATGCACGAGGCAATTCCTTCCGCTGTCCAGATCAGCGTATCAATCCCGCGTGAATACCTGCAGAAAATTGCGAAACAGCGGGAAATGAGCGGTGACCGAACGCTCAGCCCCGCGGAAATCGAAGAAGAAGTCCTCGCAAAAGTGGAAAATACGGCGGCCTCACTGTTGCCTCTGGATTCGAACTTGTCCGGAGTTTTGGTGACACTCAGCGACGAGTTGCCGGAAAGAAACTCGACTCCCGAATCCGTCGTCGCGGAATCACCACTTGCCAAGTTCTGTCAGGAGAATGCGGGGTCGCTGGCACTGACGCTCGCTGGCCTGGCGGGGATCTGGGCTTGCCAGTATGTGATGACGTCGGTCAAACCAGCCGGGGAGCCCGCTGATCAACGACAAGTCGAGGATTTTGCTCCGGCGCCCGTCGCGCCCGTCCTCGAATCGCATGAAACGCGCATCACCTCTCTCGACCGGATGGCTCACCTTCGGGACGAGATTCGATCGCTGGTGGCCAGTGATCCTGCTGCGTCGGCAGAATTGATCGGCAAGTGGCTGAGCGAGATGCCCCAATGAATCACGAATCTTTGGATGGAACGCAGAAGACGGCCATCCTGCTGCTCAGCCTGGATCAGGCGATGGCAGCAGATCTTCTTGGCCGGCTACCTCGCGATCAGGTCGAGCGGATCGCCCTGGCCATCGCCAATGCGGGGACTGTGACACGGGAACAACAGGAAGCGGTCTTGAGTGAATTCAAAACCGCGTTTGAGTCGCGTCCTCTCATGCAACCGGCCGGCTCGGAAACGGCTCGTGAACTGCTGGAACGCTCGATCGACCAGAATGAAATTGAACCGATCCAGGAGCGACTGGAGGAACGAGTTCACGCCGGTCCGTTCGCTTTCCTGCATTCGCGTCATCCTGACGACATCCGCAAACTGATTGAGACCGAACATCCCCAAGCGATTGCGGTGATTGCGACAAAGCTTCCCTCGTTGCTTGCCTCTCAGGTACTGGCTGGACTGGAGCCGAGCTTACGAGTCGACGTGCTGGGGCGTATGGCGCGGCTCGGCCCCACGGACGCCGAACTGCTGGATGAAATTGCTTTTATTCTGAAAGTGAGAATCGGCCAGGCGCCGCTACGATTGGGAGGACTTTCCACCGCGGCGGCGATTCTGCGTGAATCGCCACCGGCGGTCTCGCGGGATCTGCTTCAGTCGCTTGATCAGAAAGACACTGGCCTGGCAGGATCGCTTCGTGAATCGATGTTTGCTTTCACTGACATTATCGACATCGAAGATGACTCGCTCGGGATCATTCTGCACGAGACGAATAGTTGTTCCTGGGCACTCGCGTTGAAAGGCTGCTCAGATAAGCTGCGACAACGAGTCGTGCGGGCTCTGCCTGCTCCTCAGGGGAAAGGGTTGGCCCGCGACATTCAGTCACTGGGCCCATTACGGCTCAGTGAAATTACGGCCGCTCAACAGGAAATTCTGAGATCAATCCACGCACTCGCCGCAGAAGGAGACATCGTTCTTCCGAGCAAAGTAGCCGCTACAGAGAAATCCTCCATCAGAACCCGTAAACCCCTGAAACAGTAGCGATCACCCCTCACGGAGCGTCTGGGTACCCACTGTTAGATCCGACAATAATCCGCAATTCAGTGATGTCATGTCTGTTCGCATCATCAAATCAACTGCGACGTCCAGCCTGTCTCAGGCCGAAACATTTAATTTCGTCGACCTGAGAGTGCAGGCTGAGGAAATGATCGTGGCTGCGCGAACGGAAGCCGAACGGATTGTCACCACTGCACACCAGGAAGCAAATCAGTTGCGCGAAGCGATTCTGGCATCCGCCCGCGAGGAAGGTCTTGCTGAAGGATTTCGAGAAGCAGAGGCTGAAATCACTCGAAAAGCGGACGAAATCTCAGAGCAGCGAATTTCTGAACAACTGAAAACAGCACTCCCCGCCCTGCTCTCCGCGGCCGAGTCACTGCAGGCCGAGCGAGACCGTTGGCTGGTCAGATGGGAACAGACAGCTGTCCGACTGGGTGTTGCAATTGCAGAAAAGCTGATGCAGCGTCAGATCGCAGCTCGTCCGGAATGTGCAACGGAAATGATCACGAATGCCTTGCGGCTGGCTGCGGGACAACCTCAACTGACCATCTATCTGCACCCCGATGACCTGTCCGCGTGGGGAGATCGAGCTTCGGAAATTGTCCGTTCGCTGACGGCTTGTGCAGACACGGTACTCGTCCCCGACTCCACTTCGACGCGAGGCAGTTGCCGGATCGAAACACGCCATGGCGAAATCGATGCTCGCGTGGAAACCATGCTGCATCGCATCGCCGAAGAACTCGTCGAGCAATGACTGTCTCAGTAAACAGGACCACGTATGCTGGCTCTCGAGGACCACCTGAGATCGATCCTGCCGATCAGACTCACCGGCCGCGTCACCAGGATCGTCGGTCTGACGCTCTCCGTTTCCGGGTTCCCCGCCCCTCTGGGGGCGATTGCAAAGCTCGAGACTGAAGCCGGGAGCACGCTGGAAGCGGAAGTGATCGGCTTTTCTGGCGAAGAGACTCTCTTGCTGCCCTACGGGGATCCTCAGGGGATACGTCGTGGAACGCGAGCCGTGCTGGGACAGTCGGTTCAAATTGCCCGCGTGGGGGATGCCCTGCTGGGAAGAATCGTGAATGGGCGAGGTGACTTAATCGACGGGCTTCCCCCCGCGATTCTGCCGTGCCACGCCCGACTTCAGGCAACTCCCATCTCGCCGATGAGCCGTCCACGAATTGATCAACCGTTGGCGACGGGAGTTCGATCGGTTGATGGGCTGATAACGTGTGCGAAAGGTCAACGACTGGGGATTTTTGCCGGTAGCGGTGTGGGAAAGAGCACGTTGCTGGGGCAGATTGCCCGTTCGACTTCTGCCGACGTGAATGTCGTCGTTCTCATCGGCGAACGAGGGCGCGAAGTGCGCGAGTTCATCGAGCGTGACCTGGGTCCCGAAGGGGCAGCACGCAGTGTCGTCGTTGTTGCTACGGGCGACGATCCTGTGGTCCTCAGGCTTCGTGCAGCTTACCTGGGAACAGCAATCGCCGAATACTTCCGCGATTCGGGGCGCGACGTCCTGCTGATGATGGATAGCGTGACGCGGTTTGCGCTGGCTCATCGAGAGATTGGACTGGCTGCCGGCGAGCCTCCGGCGAACCGGGGATATCCGCCAAGTGTCTTTTCTCATCTGGCAAAACTACTCGAACGAACAGGCCGGACGGAAACGGGCAGTATCACCGGTTTCTACACCGTCCTTGTTGAGGGGGATGACCATAACGAACCGATTTCCGATACAGTCCGTGGTACGTTGGACGGTCATATTGTGCTGTCCCGAAAACTGGCTCAACAGAGCCACTTCCCCGCAATCGATGTGCTTGCGAGTCTCTCCCGACTTATGCCCGACGTGACGGATGTTGAGCATCGGCTCGCAGCCAACTCGCTCCGTCAGTTGCTCGCCGCTTACCAGCAGGCGGAAGATCTGATTTCCATCGGCGCCTATCAGCGCGGCTCCAATTCCGAGGTGGATGCAGCCATCAGATTGCGGGAACCGATCCAGCGATTTCTACGACAGGCTCCACATGAACACGCGACCTTCTCTCAAGCCGTCGAGGAACTGCAGCAGCTTCTCTCTATGAACGAGGAGCCAGTCGACGATCTCGACTAGCGAAAACGGTTTACGACAGCTATCGGTTGTCGGTGTTGTCACGAAAGCCGTAAGCAACACTCGGGGTGTGATTGCGACCATCATTGCTGCAGCGGTTTGCGAGGCCTTCGCCGATGATTTTTTGAAGGTGCGCGAAAAAAAGCGGCTCGGCAAAATCGCCGGGCCGCTTAATCTGCAATTGTCATCACGAGAGATGACTCACGCGAACTGGAATCACTCTTCTGCAACGTACGGCAGCAGGCCGACGTAACGAGCTCGGAGGATTGCTTCACGAACGGCGCGCTGGAACTTGGCGCAGTTGCCCGTCTTGCGGCGAGCGAGCATGTTGCCTTCGCGATCGATCATGGTTCGCAGTGTCTTGAGATCTTTATAATCAACAAAGACCGGCCGTGGTGATTTGTCGCATCCGTTCGGGCAGAATCGGCAACGCAGCTTCTTTTTCAGCCGTTGACGCTTCTTACGGAGTTTCTTGATCTCTGTCTTGGTATACGCATTCATTGTCACTGACCTCGAGTTGGTGATTCCAGCGAAACCGGAACCCGTTTCATCAAGAAACGCGGGAGGGAACTACCTGCCGTCGCGAGACCGAATCTGAAAACAGATCGACCAGTCGCTACATCAGCATACACGGCTGAGACGGAACGGAAGTATCGCTGGGGGACCACGATAATGCAAGCGAGCTTCATACACTTATTGACGGTGACAGGGCAATTTCACCGCCGCGTAACTCCTCCTGGCGACAGCAGTTCGCATCCAGTTGGCTGATTCAGACTAGGCCTGTTTCTGCTTTTTGGCTGTCCGGCCGGTGGACGGAGAAATCAGACTGTTCAGAGTGGACAGATTCATGGCGTCGAGATTAACACCATCCCGCTCTCCTTTTTCGGTCTCCAGGTACATTGGCGTTTGTGCAAACCGGGGATCGTTCACGAGATGACGGAAAGGTTCCAGACCAAGGCATCCCTCTCCGATATGTTCGTGCCGGTCGACCCGGCTCCCTAACGGCTTTTTGCTGTCGTTGATATGCCACGCCCGAATTCGCTCAATGCCAATGGTTCGGTCGAATTCGTCCATCGTGGCGGCGTATTCGTCCGGCGACTGAAGCGGATATCCGGCGGCAAAGATGTGGCAGGTATCGACGCAGATCCCGAGTCTTTCCGGCTCTTGCACCTGCTTGAGAATGAACGCCAGGTGTTCAAAGCGATTTCCCAGGTTTGTCCCCTGCCCGGCTGTCGTTTCGAGCCAGTATTGACAGCGGAAGCCCTTCGTGCGGCGATGAGCTTCATCGAGTCCCGCCACAATTTTCTGCAGGCCCTCTTCCTCGGATGATTTCACGTAGCTGCCGGGGTGCATCACAACCCCCTCAAGTCCCAGAGCCTCTGCCCGTTCCAGCTCATGGACGAGTGCATCGAGAGATTTCTGCCAGAGCACGTCGTCAGGGCTGGCGAGATTGATCAGGTAGCTGTCATGAGCACACGGCCGCTGAATTCCCGTGCGGGCCAGGGCGTCGCGGAACAGTCGAACGTCCTCGTCGGTCAGCGGTTTTCCCGCCCATTGATTGTTGTTCTTTGTGAACAGTTGCACCGTGTGAAGGCCGAGTGCTGCGGCCGCGTCAACGGCTTTGAAATATCCACCGGCAATACTTAAGTGCGAGCCAAACAGAGGCATAACGGATTCCATTCTGTGACCTGATCGACGTCCACATGTCGGGACGTGACCATCTAGCAAGCGTCGTGTGAGGACGTGATCGACTCAGAATGTATTCGGCTTCAGGCGGATCGGAAACCACTGGGATCGAAATTCACAAGATGATTGTCGCGGAATATCAGCACGACACTGTATCCCTCGTTGTCGGGACCCCACTTGTAGATCAAATCGGTCGTCTGGTAGAGCCCTCCCAGTTTGAGGCGCCCCATGTCGGTCTCTCGTTCCCCCGATTCCCCCAGAATTTGCTCCACGTCGGTGAGTGACATCCCGTTTTTAATCCGGTTGGCGACCAGCCAGTACAAGGATTTGTGGTCGCGGTGGACCACAAAGTTGTCACGGTGTTCCTGTTCGACCCGGTTGGCCTCATATTTCTTGGTCGTATCCGCCCTCAACCCGGGAATTCCCGACTCCCGCATCGTTTCGCAACCGGCGCTGATCAGCAGTGCAGTCGCCACCAGAACGGTGGCAATCGCCCCCGTGGGAACGTCAGGCAGAAGTCGAATTGTGATCATGCTGAAAAACCTCGAAAATTCTCGCGGAAGGATTAAGAAACATAGACCACTTATCCGATTCAATCCAGACGAGTTTAAGAACATGTGGCGTAACTGTGGCGGGAGACTTGACCACATCGCTGCTGGCTCCTATTGTTGTGCCCACCACACCAGTGAGAGCACTCTCTGGACGATTAGCTCAGTTGGTTAGAGCGCCACGTTGACATCGTGGAGGTCGTTGGTTCGAGTCCAATATCGTCCACTCCAAGTGGTTTTGCCGTAGTGAGTGACATTCCTCAATTTGACGAGCTTTCCATAGCTTGACGTTGAAGTGAAGCAACCTCCGGGCAAGTCAACCACCAGCACAAAGTCGAGCAGCCTCGGGAATTTGACCCGGGGCTGTTTCGCTTTGGTGGCCACGGGATTCACTGCTCGGACAGCAACTCCCCGTCCAGGAATGGGCTGGTGTCTGTCTCAATACGAGGCAATCGTACGAAGCCATGTTGAGGTCTCTCCGGGGATTGGATTACGCAAATAATCCATGAAGGAACCAGTTCCCTGTGTCTCGCTCCACAAAGGCCCAGAGCCTGGCTCCACTGGCAAGATCGAGTTGGTAATAATCCCTCTGTGCGTCAACATCTCGCCACCAGCCCCCTTCGATTCGCTCGGGGCCGCTGATCCGGATCACCGATGAGTGGTGGACTCGACACGGCAGGCCCTCCGTCGATGTTTTTTCGACAACGAGAGGCCGGGGTGGGTGCAAAAGTCGTAGCGGGCGGCAGCGCAACCCCGAAGAACTGAAGCTGGTGTCGGTCGGAGTTTTCGCATCCAGCCACGGGACCGGCTCACAGGCAAATTCCGGTTGCGGATCCGGCTTCAAGCGTGGGTTTAAGACTGCCTCGCAGCTGAGACGAATGCTCAGCCGATCCACCAGTTCTGCCAGTAACTGAGGTTGCCTGTCCGCAGTATCGTCGTCAAACAAGGTTGTCTGCCGAACGGGAGGCAACCCGATTTCGGCAGCTTCCATCCGAACCCCCTGCACATTTGAAAGAAACACGCGACGCTCGTTCTGTAACCGGAGCAGTTCCAGCAGGTGTCGTTTTTCATTCACAGGTCTCAGCATTCGCAGCACGGTCGGGTCGGCGGTTGTTCCCAGCCAATGGCACTGCAGCTCGCGCAATCCGGCCTGTCGTTCCATTAAGCGGACCAGCAATCGCTCCAGCAACACCTCACAAACATGATCGAGTGTCTGGCGGTCGTCGATCGGTTCTTCAAACAGCCACTCGGTGAAGAGCGGCTCTGACTGCCGTTCTGCGACCAGCAGTTCGGGGGCATGCCCCAATGCCTGGTCCATTCGCAGAAGCAGCTCTTTTCCGAAGCGAGCCGGCAATGTCGTACGCGGCAGACTGTAGAGCTGAGAAATTCGAGTGATATCCAGAGTCTCCAGCGATTGCCGGACCGTCTCACTGATTCGCAGGGCCGCCACCGGTAGTGGTGCGAGCCACTGGGCCTGTTCACCTGGGGGAATCAGAGAAAGGTCGGCTTCTCCGAAATGGCTGACTCCCCAGGCGGCTCCCCAGGAATCGGCGATTGCCACCCGGACATGGATCCCTTGCCGCGCCATGTCTGTTTGTACGGTCTCGGCCAGTTTTTGTTCTCCTCCAAACAGCACTTCGCTTCCCGAAATCTCCAGCCAAAGCGATTCAGGAGTCGCCGTCTCCTCTAGCCCCACCAGTGGGCTGTATCGATGACAGTACCGGGCCAGTTCCTGAAGCTTGAGCCGATCCGCAGCGTGGTCGACGCGCTGCAGGAGAGCAGACTCTGCGGAACTCGCACTTGTTGCTTTTCTTCGATTGAGATGCGGAGCCCCAGAGTTTTGATGTGAGGCCCCCGGCAACAGTGATCGGACTTCACCGATTGGCATGCCGACACGCACGCCCCACTGCAACGCCTCGGGCGAACAGACTACAACCTGATACCCCCGTCGTCCTTCATCGAACAGAATGACGGGGCGCAGTGCCGGTTTTTCTCGCGGTAAAAATCGCTCCCGCAGCATCGGTTCGCCGAGTAGTGGTGAGGGAAGGTGATCTGAGCCGAACAAACTTTCCGATTCAAAGTCCTGATCCTGATCAGGAGAGGCGTCGGGATGCAGTTCCTGCGTGGAGTTCCATGGTGTGGCGATCGAGGGGGGCGTTTTGATGGCGGAAGCCTGTGTTCCTTCCCGAACACTGATGGAATCGGCTGCGTCCCTCCCCTTTGCGTTCTCTCTCTGCTTGACGGCAGGCTCTCGCAGCGAGGCGCGAAGAGGCTCGTCAGGCGATTTTGCTGACAGAATGCAGCGCAGATGCTGCACCGGCCAGAGTGGATACCAGACGCACATCACCCGTCGCATCACACACTTCCAGTTCCACCCAGTCGCCCGTGCGATACTCACCGCGACAAGAGAGAAGTTCGACTCGTATTCGCCGCCCCAACGGGGTGGCTCGTAATGGTTGAGGATGAACTAACCAGCGGACATCGGCCCACGATGCCGTGCGTGCGGCTTTCGCGGGACGAAATAGAACTCCGACCCCTCCCCCCATCTCCGCGGCAATCTTCCATCGTCGCAGGACCCGATCGGCCATTCGTTCGGCTTGAAACCAGGTCAGCCCCACGGCAGGACAACGAAGCGATTGTTCTACGGCCCAGGCCGCATCCCCCAAAGACGACGGACGAAGCCAAAGCATTCTTTCCAGCGAGATACCCCATCCCTGCACCGCGGGCGGGTAAAACTCACCCGTTTCATCGACGACCGACCAGGCCCCTTGTCGCTGGAGTGCGGCGCGTACTCCTTGCAGGGCGAGGACCGTTACTCCACAACCTTCAACGGGTGACAGCCATTCCACCAGCCATCCCGGCTGCAGCCCGCGGCCGGGTAGTAACGCATCCAACGCTGGAATGCCGGTCGATATTCTTGTCGAATCCGCGACATACGAGCTGAATGTTCGGGAGGTTGTCTGACACAATCTTCGCAGGGCTCGGATTGTCTCGGCACGATCGGGTTTTTCTTCGATTCCAACACGCTGCTGATTCACTGGAAGAGTCATCTGAGTCTCTCAATCCCAGGCTGTCCGTTCGTCAATTTCGATGGTGTGCTTCTCGCACAACTCCCGAAACTCCTCCTGGTACGACTGCCACCTGTGATGATTTTCCTGGGCAGCCACGTAGTCGATCACCTGATCGAGTCGAGACTGGCTGACAGAGAAAACGCCATAGCCCGATTGCCAGGCGAAGCCAGACAGACCGTGGGCCGTGTGAGCCCAACGCGCTGTCTCGGTCTTCACATGATCGACCAGCTTGGCAATCGTCACTGTCCGGGACAGGCCGCAAACCAGATGGACGTGGTCCACACTCCCCCCGGCGAATTGAGGGATACAACCGCACTCCTGCACCTGCTGGCACAGCATGCGAAACATCTCTTCCCGAAAGGGAGCACTCTGCAATAACGCTTCACGGTTTCTCGTACTGAAGACGAGATGCAGCCAGACCTGTACTGACGGCAGCGAGATCACGCGGTTCCACCCCGAAGTGGGCTCCGCCTGACCACGACGACTCATTGTTCCCACGAACAAACTCCACAAAAACAAGCTTTCACGCTAGATTTCCCTCTCCAGTCCAGCCTGCCTTGGCGTGTCTTCCCCTCGCCCTGATTTCATGAACCGAGCTATCAACCCTGAATCATGATTCGTTCATGATTCAGAAAAACTCGTCACAAAACCGTCAAGAGGCCGAGGTGTTAATTCGGAAAGACCACTCCTTTCGCTTCCTGAAATATGGATAACAAAAATATGTTTACAGGAAACAAAATACAATGCAATACCACTTCGTGGAACGCAGGTTTTCCACCAGAGACTGGTCGGAATGGGCTGCGCAGAGAGGGATGGTTGAATGGGCCGGAAAAGCCGGGCGAAACGAGCGATACGCGAGGTGGCCCGTGACCGTGGGCCTAGAGGACTGTCGCGGCCAGTTGAGCAAGGGTCGCCCGAGACCGGTTCCCGGTCGCACTGATTTCCAGAATTCGCGTTGTCGGACTGTTGATCGTGATCCGCACAATGACCCGGTCCCGCGGGAGATACTCCTCAACGCGATCGGCCCATTCGATCAGGGCTACACCGTCTGTGGCGAATAACTCATCCAGCCCCAGGTCGGCAAACTCTTCCGCGTCTCGCAAACGATAGGTGTCACAATGCCGCATCAGAATGCGGCCCGGATACTCTTGAATCAAGGTGAATGTCGGGCTGTTGACCTCTTCGGTAGCCACATCCAGCCCTTCCGCAACCCCTTTAACGAACTGAGTCTTCCCTGCCCCAAGATCGCCGATCAGTGCGATTACGTCACCGGGCTGCAATCTTCCCGCCAGAGACCGCCCCGCCTCATTCGTCTCAAGCAGGGATTCGGCGTGACAAACGAGCGTCTCATTGTCCGAGCGTAACCAGTATGACATCGTCTGTAGCCCTTCTCTGCGACTCTTTTTCCCGAGCCCCGTGCAACGGAAGTTGATTGTAGTCTGGTCTGCAAAGATCCGCCCGGTGCAGGTCCCTACACGGGGCCTGTCTCCTCGACCTATCAGTCGGTCATGAACCTCAAGTCAGACCCTCGCACCGAGACGACTCCTCAGCAATCTGTCCGCACGTCGACAGCTCAATCGATCAATCCAGTCGCAGCAGGACAAACTTGAGATAGCGAAATTCCGGTAAGGCCAGCGGCGTGGGGTGGTCGGTGGGCTGGCCCCCGACATTGATTACCGTTCCCCGGCGGCGTGCCCGGGAAATCCCTTCTTCACAACATTCCAGAAACATTGGTAGATCGATATGGCTGGAACACGATGCCACCGCCAGCAGCCCCTGTCGCGCCGTCACGCGCGCCCCCGCTTCAATGACATTCTGATAGGCCGATTTCGCCTTCGGAACCGATTCACGATTCGGGGCAAACGAGGGGGGATCGAGAACCACCACCTGCCATCGTCGTTTTTCGCTGGACGCCTGCGCCAGAAACTCGAAGGCATCCGTGGCAACTCCCGTGTGCTGGTCAGCGGGAAAGCCGTTCCGTTGCCAGTGTGCGTTCGCTGCTTCGATCGCCGCAGGAGCAACATCGACGGAGGTGACGTGTGTTGCTCCCCCCGCACCCGCTGCAATCGAAAAGCCCCCCGTGTAGGAAAAGACATTCAGCACCGTCGCATCGCGAGACCAGGCGCGAATCAACTGCCGATTATCCCGTTGGTCGAGAAAGAATCCCGTTTTCTGTCCACGAACAACATCGGCAGTAAACTCCAGTCCATGTTCGCGAAAGGAAACGGGTTCAGCGGGTGTCGTTCCCACCAGAGGTCGGCCGGCCGCCCCCCGTTCCTTCTGACGCTCATAGATTCGTGGCAGGTTCTGTTCCCGCGCGAGCCACTCCGCCAGTTCATCAATTTTCCAGAAACCAGCCGGCCCCTCACCGTCCAGTTTCACAACCGCCGTGTCACCGTAGACGTCGGCGACCACACCCGGCACGCAATCCCCCTCCCCATTGAGAAGTCGGAATCCATTGGTCGGGCCGTCAAAGGAAAAACCACGACGCAGATCCAGGGCTCCGCGCAGACGTCGCTCGGCCCACCGGTCATCCAGCTTCATTTCCGGATCCGTCTCACAAATCCGCAATGCAACAGGACATCGAGGATCGTAAAAACCTCGAGCGACCGCCTGCCCCTTACGGTTATCCAATAAAACCGCAGGAGTCCCCGCCGGAGCGTGAGGGAGATCCCGCAACGCATCCGCGTAAACCCATGGGTCCCCACGCTTGATCAATCGCACCAGATCGCGATTCAGTCGCAGGACGACGGGAGTGGACGAGACTTCGATGAGTGGCATAAAAAAACTGAAAAAGAGGGCTCAAAGGCCAATCACCGGCTGAACGCCAGTAATGGTTACCGGGAAAATGAACAGTAAACGATGGCTGATCGTGAGTCGACCAGGCCGATTCTGAATCCGACCGAAATCTTCATTTTTTGAGGTGCCTTGCCGCTTGATCCCGGTCCCCTCTCTCATTAGAATCCGCCGCACCAAGCCCCTATAGCTCAATTGGTAGAGCAAATGACTCTTAATCATTAGGTTCTAGGTTCGAGCCCTAGTGGGGGCATCTCAACTTTCTCAGGTTTTGAGAAGTTGGAACGCTCGAAGCTGAAACGAGTTACGTTACCTGTCGGTGGTCGGCAGTGCAGCAAAAACGCCTTCGGTAGTGTGGTAGATTTACCACACCATTCAAGGAGCTGCCTGTCGTGTCACAGCAGAAGCGATCTCCGTCGAAGAAAAAGGTTCCCTCGTACCTGATTCACAAGCCGAGCGGTCAAGCTCGCGTCCGGATCAACGGGAAGGATCACTACCTTGGTCCCTTCGGGTCCGTCGAAAGTTACCGGGCCTATGGCGACCTGATTTCCCAGCATGCTGCTGGCGTACCACAGGTGGCTCCCCAGTCGGCTGCGGGGTTCACGGTCAATGAGATCGTTCTGGCGTTTCTTCGCCACGCTCAAAAGCATTACGTGAAGGACGGTCGTACCACATCTGAATACGACTGCTTCTGCTCTGCGGTTCGTCCACTCGTGGCACTCTATGGTGAGACTCAGGCATCTGGTCCTGATGGTTTCACTGCCTCGAAGTTGCGGGCGGTCCGAGACAAGATGATCGATCTCGGGTGGTCCCGCAAATACATCAACAAAAGCTGCGGTCGAATCCGTCAGGTGTTTCGGTTTGCCTATTCGCACGATCTGCTCGGTTCGACGTTGGCTGGTGCGGCTGTCGTCACGAATCTTGATGCGATGGAGCCACTGCTCAAAGGCCGATGCCAAGCGGTCGAACTTCCTCCCCGAACTGCCGTCCCCCGCGACCACATCGACGCGATTCGCGCCAAGGTGAATCAGCGTACTCGAGACATGATCGATCTCTGCCTGCTCACGGGTGCGCGTCCGGGTGAACTCGTTTCCCTGACCACTGGGATGATCGACACTTCGGGCGACGTCTGGACCGCGACCCTGGCCGACCACAAGATGATTCATCACGGCAAGACTCGCGTTCTGGCTTTCGGTCCCAAGGCAAAACTGATCCTGCGGCGGTACCTGCGATCCGACGGCAAGACGAGACTCTTCCCGATTCGACGGGACACGTTCACAAAAACGATCGTCTACTGGTGCAACAAGCTGGGACTGCCGAAGTTCACTGCTCACTGGCTTCGCCACAACGCGGCCACTGAGATCCGAGCGAAAGAGGATCTCGACTCCGCACAGGTCCTGATGGGACACAGCGACTCGAAGACAACTCAGATCTACGCTCACTTCACTGACGAGCGGGTAATCGAACTCGCTCGAAAACACGGCTGAGCACGATACGATACGTTCAACGCGGGATAGGTTAGCTCCCGAAAAGCGGTTTTCCCAACCGCCTTCCCGCGTATCTTTTTCTTGGGAAGAGCCCGGATGAGGAGCCGAGCAATGCATACTGAGCACTTTGATTCGTCTTACGATCTGGATGACTTATTGTCAGTAACCGGAACATACCGTCCACTAAATCAGACGACCATTTGGGCGAAGGGGCATGAACCACCTCCGCCTCCGGATAGAGGTCTTGAGACCCTCCGAGACCATAGTCGCGCCATGACTGTCAGTGGCCTTCTGTCCCTCCGTGGATCTGGGTTTGTGAGATATGAAAAACGCATACCCTCACTAAATTTGTTGCTCAATTCTCGACTGGCTGAAAGTCTATTTATTGTCTTCGTGTCAGATGACAACACTGGCGAGTGGCTGGAATTTCGGTACCTTGGATTTGACACCCTCATAGACTCTGAAGTTCTGAGGGATGCTCGTTTGAGGGCCGGTGAGAGATGGTGTACGCCTCCTTCGTTCGGTAAGAACGTTTCCATAACATCCACGGAAGGAACATACATTTTGCGGATTACAGAGAAAGGTAAGCGACTATCGGATTTGGTAAGAAGTAAGTCGGTCAAACCTATTACATTTCCGATAAAGCGACGTGATTTTGATGAGTTTGCTGCACAAGTACGTGACTGCCAGATAGATGAGTTTCTGCATAATGAAACCCAAAAAGGTGAGCCACGGATTAAATTATTGTCTGTTAGATTCGGGACACTTGCAGAAGGAGCAGAGATTACCAGCACGTTCCCGCGACCAGACTCCGACTTGACCATTAAGCAAATAGAACGAGGTCGTCGCGTTGCGGATGGTGGCACTCGGGGGCGACTTAGCCAAGAGGCTCGGAAGAAGGCAAAGCGAGATGCAGCTCGGAAGGAACTTATGCGCCGCTGGTCGCAGCACAAGAATCGTGACAAAACCGCAATTCTCACTGCTATGTCGAAGGAGGTCCACAACCCCAATTACAAGCACACACAGGAGAAGCCGAAGTACGTTTGGGGTGGCCTGACTGCATTGAAGGGGTACTGCGCAGATATAGACCTAGCGTTGGAGGGCAAGAGACTTTCGGCTTGCCAGAATCTCCAAGCAGAAAATTGAGTCAGTCTGCACCGGATTGACCACTACTTAGTGTGGTCCGTACCGGATTGACCTGAAGTAAAGAAAGCCGCCATTGATTGGCGGCTTTTCGCGTTTATATTCCCTTGCTCGCAGTCACTATCACCAGCACTCGCACGGAGTCCTAGTAGTCTATGTCAAACCAATTACTGAATGAAACGCTCATTACGATCCCGACTGCCCTGAAGCTCATCCCCGGTAATCCTGGTCCCGCGACTGGATCACGAATCATCATGAGAGGTGCTCGCGGTCAGGACGGACAACTCCATCGGTTGGAGACCATCAAGGTCTGCCGACGGCGATGGACCAGCGAGGAGGCTGTGCAGCGGTGGCTGGAGGCGATCAACTCCCCGCCGGTTCCGAATGCTGAACCGTCACCAAGCACGCGCCAGCGTCGCTCAGTGGCTGCGAAGTTGGAATTGCAAGAGATGCTCGGTTGAGGCCCCGCCTCAACCCGTGACTTGACGTCAGAATTTTCCCTTAGTCCCCCAGTTTCAGAAAGAGACCCCATGCCATTCGTAGGACCCGACAACGACCCCAAAAACTACCGTGCATCCACGGCTGACGTGCATTCGATTATCGAAGTCGCAAGCAACATGCGACGGGATTCGAGTGATCTTGCGGCGAAGTTAGCAGGCGGGATTGAGACGCTCGCAACTGCGGCTGCGGTGCACAACTGCTTCCCCACTGATGCCAACTGGAAGAAGCTCACTGCGGCATGGCTCAGTCTCAGTACCACCGTCGAAGCCGAGATTCGTCCGACTGGCAAGGTCTGTGATTGCATGCTCGACGACGAGACCGACTGAACTCTGAGAGATCGAGGGGCCTCGCCGGTGGACAAGACCGGCGGGCTCGAATCTCGATAGACCCCGCAACACGACAATCACGAGGATCAACTAATTATGAGCATGGAATGCTCTCACGGCAACAGCGAAACCGGCCTTTCTCTTCAACGAGTCTGCGAAATTCGGGCGGAGGGCTTCGCGCTGCTCCGTCACCTGCATGCAACATCTCAACTCGTTGCTCAGCACATCGAGGCGGTTGATACTGCCCTGCAATCGACGTTGGCTGAGCGATCGATCGACGATCATCTGGCACTCGTGTCAGCGTCACGGCGGCTGGCTGCACTCCTAGAATTGGAGGTGGCCGGTTGAGCGATTCTGGCGACTTCGACCCGGCTGTTTTCGACACGATCAGGAATGATGGTCGTCCAGTCAATCACGACATCAAGACCCCGCATCAATCACTCGATGCTGAAATGTCGTGCTTAGGCTGCATGCTGCTGGATGCGGCAGGGGCTGATGCTGGCCTCGCTCTGCTGTCGAGGGGTGACCTTTACAGCGAACTCCACCGACACGTCTATGACGTCATTGCGACACAGCGGCGGGATGGGTGCATTCCTGATCTCGTGACAGTGTGTGCTGAGCTGGCCTCCCGTCGAGTGCTGCGGACGGAGCAGGAAGCGGGGCTGTTCCTGCTGCCGATGCTCGAAAAGGTGGCGCACTCCGCGAACATCGGACACTATGCGTTCATCGTCCGGGAGAAGGCGGTACGGCGAGCGGCTACATACGCGATCCGCGACACGATGCGGCGGCTGGAAGATCCCTCGTCAAGTCTCGATGAGGTTCTGGCGGAAGCGGCCAGCAGGATCTCGACTGTCTCTGAGACTGTCGCATTCAACGCGAAGCCTAAGTTCCGGGTGCTGACTTCTGGTGAACTCGACGCGGCGGATATTCGCACCGAATTCCTCATCGATGACATTCTAGTCAAAGGGCAACCCTGCATCCTCGCTGCGGTCAAGAAATGCCTCAAGACCACCATTGCCGTTGATTTGTCGCTATCAGTCGGGAGTGGTTCGAAATTCGTGAATCGCTTCACTGTCCCGCGTCCGATGCGAGTTGCGTTTATGAGCGGTGAGAGTGGTGAGGCAACGATCCAAGAGACCGCACGACGAATTGCGAGATCGAAGCCGTGGCACAATCTGTCAGACTACGAAAATAACATCTGGTCGAGTGACCTTCCGCGACTTGGTCGGCCAGAGACGAAACTGGATCTGATCAAGTTCATCCGGGACAACGCACTCGACGTTCTGATCGTCGATCCCGCTTACTTGTGCCTGGACATCGGCGACGAGGCTGGGAACCTGTTCAAGGTCGGTCCCAAGCTCATGGATCTGACCGAGGTGATGGCGGAAACAGGATGCACGATCATCCTCATCCACCATTGCAAAAAGTCGACAAATGACCCGTTCGCGATCCCAGAACTGGAAAACATCTCGTGGGCGGGATTTCAGGAGTGGGCTCGCCAGTGGATCCTGCTGAACCGTCGAGAGCGATACGACCCCGAACAGTCCGGCACTCACAAGCTGTGGCTGACCGTCGGGGGCTCGGCTGGTCACTCAGGCGGGTGGGCACTCGACATTGACGAGGGCTCGCGGAACGACCGTGGTGGCCGTCGATGGGACGTGAGCGTGCAACCGATCTCCGCAGCGATCGCAGAAACGATCGAGAACCGGGAATCGGCGAAGGAAGAACAGACACGCATCAAGGCTGAGCGGCAAGTCGAGAAGGATATGCAGAAGCTCCTGGAGCAGTATCGAAAACATCCTGACGGGAATACTGAGACGTTTTTTACCCGCGCCGCAGTCCTGACCGGAACGAGAGCACGGGCAGCGACCGACAGATTGAAGGAACTTGGAGCGATCGAGGTCGTCAAAATTCGGAAGGCCAACAAGCAGGAATACGACGGCTACCGACTCTCAACACAACACCGGGAATCAGTGGGAACCACCGGGAATATCCCACTCGTTCCCACTGGCAGCACACACACCGGGAACAACCCCTTAAGGGGGGTTCCCAGTGTGTGTGTGTGGCAGGGTGATGAATCGTCCCATGAAACTTCAGGACATTCATTCCCGGTGGCAGACCCATTCGGGGAGACCACATTTTGAGCGAGTCACAGAATCAAGCGACGTGCCGAGGATGCGGAGCCGTGAACGTGATCGGCGAGTCTGTCACCCACTGGAACTGTTCTGTCTGTCGCTGGCTACATCGCGTTGAGGCGAACGGGAAGTCAAACAGCCTGATCGACATCGCACAAGCAAACGGAACGCGGCACAAGCGATCCTCGCGAAGATTCAAAGGGGCTCGACGATGGCAGTAACACGGGAGGGTGGGGTTCGTACCAGAAGCGACTGCGGGAAACCGGGACGTAGCGACCTGCGAGTTTTCGCAACAAAAATGAGTTTGAACAAGGAGAATCATTTGACGCGAGACACACGAAGCGGCGCGGTGATGCGGGACCTGCTCGCATACCTGAACCAGCCGACAGAGCCAGCGGAGTTTGATGACTTCGCGGCGAAGTTGGTGATCGTGGCGACCGGATGCACGCCAGAAATCGAGCGGTATCGAGCTGCTCACAACATCACTGCGGAGGGGCTAATCCCTCCCGGCGACGTTCGCTGCTGGAGCGGTAACAGCGTGCTCCGATCGGAAAGCCGCACATTCTTGATGAACCTGGCCGACATGCTCGACGACGCATTCGGGACTGAAGAAGAAGAATCCGGCGACGAGGGGGAATCCATTAACCACGAGAGAGATATCTGAGATGACCACAACGAGAAAACTTTACGCCGTTCCCGAAGTCCCAACAGCAGTAGTGAAGGCTGACCAGTTATCAGGGATGCGAATGGACTTTCATGCCTGGCTCATCGCACACAATTGGAAGCCAGACGCCTTGCGACCTGCACAGCGTGCGGCACTCCGCAAGGTTTATCAGCAGGACGCAACCCGATGAGTAACCGACCGTGGTCATGGGCCTTGCTGCTGGTACTGCTGGCGTGGTGCTGGGTGCCTGGTTGCTGCGACTGTCCCCCGTCGATCGAACCAACGCCACCACGGCTACTGATCGAGAACCGCAACGAAGTCAACATCGGACCAGACCGGGCAACGTCGAAGCAGTCGATCGAGCTCAGGCGAGGCGGTCAGGTGATCCTGCGGCATGAGGAGGCGGGGCCATGAAGGATAGGTTCCTGTCAGGTCGACAAACCTTGTTACTGCACACGGTCCCGCGCGCCACCCAAAATTTCACCCCCATCCCAAGCGGAACCGAGAGAGGCTACTTTGAACAGAAACAACCCCTACCGAAAAATCTTGTGGCTCGACGAAAGCACGGGGGAACGGCGATGGATCAAGGCGTATGAGCGACCTGCGCCAAAGATCGTCCGACCGTGGCGTTTCTCGTGGGCACGGGAACGGCAGAAGCTGATAGACACCCTGAAGCCGATGATCAGGCACGAACTGCGGCAGTCGAAGTGCCGTAGGTTGTACATCCTTGGGGAGACTGAGATCGGCCTACGATGGCACGATAGCCTCTGCGGGATCACTTCTCAGGACCTGGCCGACACCTTGCGTCCACAGATCGGGGCACAGTGGCGAGGCATCGGACCTGCGTTCTGTTTGCGAGACGATCCCCCAGCAGCGGACGAGAAGTATAGCGACTGGTACTCACGTCTACTGCAAGTCGCGGGGCACGAGCTGGCGCACTGCGTTGGGTGCTTCCCGCACTGGTGCACGAGTTTCAACCACATTCGACAAGAGACGAAATTTCAGGTGTTCAAGGAGGATACCGAAGTCGATCCAGATGAACTTCCAGAATATGCAGATCATCCCAAATGGGTTCATCACGACTGGCAATTCATTCGGCTGGCGTTGCATGTTTCTGGCCGACTGATCGAGGCAACGAAACTTCGGCTGCCGTTAGTTCAATTGATGGCATGGTCGTATTTCGGCTATGGCGACCCGTGGGCGTATCTCGAAGCAGTCAGCGACGAAATTCAAACGATGAAGCACTTGCCACTGAGCGCGATTTCCAAGTCGGAACCGCCAAAGCGACTGCTCGATATTTGGGCCAGCGACACGGGGCACGACCCTGTAACTCTCAGCAAACCAGCGACCGTACCAACTTCGGACGTTCGCATTTTAGCCGCTTCACTTGAGGAAAGGTGAGCACATGACTGACGGAACGACAGCGACGGCAAAACAGCGGGAAAAACTCTTGGCCTTGGAGGCAGAGCGGAGGCAGCAGCAGGTCCTGCTACGGCAACGCATCGTGAGGGACTATGCCAACGACGTTGAGGTGAGTTTCGAGGATCTGACCGAAAGCGGCCTCACGGTCGAATACCTGGACGAGCAGAAGCGGGCGATCGACCGACGGCGGGATCTGCGAGCACAGATGGACCGTGTCGCCGAGAGTGAATCTACGATGCACAATCTGACGAAGACGATTGCCGATCGAATCAAGCAGCGTGACGCGGAGTTTGAGCGACAGAATGTCGAGATCAGAGCAATTGAAGCTGAGCGGGATGCCGCACGTAAAGCATATTCAGACGGCCGGGCAGCGCGGGCCGAGTTGGTCAGAACATGCAACAACCCGGAAGCACAGGCCAAGATTGCAGAGGTGGATCGAAAACTGGAGATTCACCGAATCAACCACGAGTCAAACTCCTCGTTGCTGAAAAGCACACAGCACGCACTCGACGACAACCGGAACAAACTGGCGATCCAACCAGATGCTGAGATCAGCGCACGGGTGATCCGGCTGACGACTGAGGTCGAGACCTTGAACGCCAATCGCATCGAGTTGGACCAGCGTTTTGAGGACCTGAAGCGAGAACGTAAGCAGGTTGAAGATACATGGTGCTGCGACCCCAACCGGATCTGAGATCCAATCGGAAACGGCACACCGTTGCCGTCAGCGTCGTTTCTGACACGCACGCATCGGTCGATAACCCGGCAAGAGTCGTGGCAGTGATGCTTTCTAGCTGACTAAGTGCGAGTCAGGCCAATCACCGGGGCACGATTTTTCAACCAAAATTCGGCACGTTCTTGTCGCTGTAGGATCGCAAATGGCCGATCCATGAACCGAGTACCCGCTTAGACTCGTGGCGACCTTTCCAACGCTTCAGCATACCGGCAGCGTGGCCGGGGCCAATCGGCGGGACACGCATTTCTCAATCAACGGCGGGCACTGGCTCGCCACTTCACGGAGGAGTTTATGCCGAATCCGGGCGACGTAATTGTGACCACTATCAACTGCCCAGCGTGCTGTCCGAGTAGCAGCTCGTCCTCAAGTCGTCATGTCTACAACTGCGCAGAATTCGCGTCAGTTTCAACTATGTCCGTTGCATTTAGCGGACCGCCATACCTTGGAAGTATCACGAGCTTCACGCTTCCGAAAGTATCAGTAATTCTTCCTATTATTTGGCGTCGTACCGGGTTCACTGCCGGTGTTGGATATCAGGTCACTGTTTCCGCGTGTGAGGGGCTTGGTGATCGTGTGCGTTTCTCGTGGACAGATGACTTTAATGTCTACTGTCTGAATGTGGTCGCGGATGCTGTTAATGGAGTCACACTAACGTGCGGCACACGCACTATTACACTTACTTGGTGATATTATGGAAATCAGCGAAGAAACACGGCAGTTAGCAAAGAAGACGATCGTCCAACAAGAAGGAGAGACATTTGACAGCTATTATTCGCGGTACACGGCATTCGTGATTTCTCAGATGTTCCCGAATTCAGAAACCAGTTCCACGGGGGCGACGATTCCTGCAGACCAGCGGGACCTGGACGCGGCGATGTCGAAAGCTCCCAGTCTGCTGATCAAGGGAGTGAACTTCGGGCGAGCGTGGGCGTGGAATGCGTTCCACGGGTTCGCCAGAAGCAGTGAAGCACTGATCAAGAAGCGGTTGGCGGTCTGTCAGGCGTGCCCATCGTTCGAGGATAGTCACTGCAAGCTCTGTGGGTGCCGATGCGAACTGAAAAACCACTTGATGAACAAGTTGGCGATGAAGACGGCGGAATGTCCCCTCAAAAAATGGTAGTCCCATACTTTCAAGGAATCGAAAAAATGTACCTGTCCAAAGAACCCCGCCGAATCAATGTTGGCAAGCTCACCGACGATGCTCTCGTCGTGATCCCCAGCCTGATCCCTTCAACGGGCTGTCTCAGTCAGTGGGCGAACAGAGTGATCGCAGAGGAGAAAGCCTATCGGGCCGTGAACGAGACCGACCCAGAACGGTTTGCACTGTTGGACGTGGGGCCGTGGTGCGATGGCTGCATCGGGGCCGCGTTGATGACAACCCATGTTCAGTCGTGTGGCGATCGTCGCACACCCGTGTCGGCGTTTTTCTTCGACCTGCATGACTGGTTTGTTCAAGTCGCGTTCCAGCGGCTGAAAGCCTTCGAGGTACACAACCCGAAGCACGCTGACGGAGACTCTGCTTCCGGTTCCCTGGCAACATCCGGGGCTACTGCGTCGCTCAACTGATCTGGCCGGTGTAGGCCGGGGAGCGGGGCCAGTTCGAGTGAATGGCTGACCCCGCTTTTTGTCACCTTTTGGTGACAAATTCCGTCGGTCTGTTGGAGCGGATCACGAGTTTTTTCGAGGGAACGAGAGCACCATGCCGACGAAGTCACAGATACGGGGGATGCAGTGCCGAGCGATCAAGAACGGGAAGCAGTGCAGCGGAATGACGTTCGTTTTGTCGACCCGACACAACGACGCGAACGACAAGACAATGAGATGGCGGGAGTGCGGCAAGTGCGGATCGCGAACGACGACGCGAGAACAGGCGATCGGACCAGTGAGACCGGCGAAGCGACCCATCAGACCACGGCGGGAGCCGAGCAAGCCGAATCGGTGACAGTGGAATCTCCCGGCAACGTGATGCGATCCGCCAACGGTGCGGAAGTGTGGGTTCCGTCCCTTGCCGAGATCCGGGCAGCGTGTGCTGAGATCAGAGCTGAATGGACGGATGCAGAGTATCGACGGCGGCGGGCTGCAATGCCTCACGACCTGGATGAGGGACCATGCCACGAGACCCACGAGTCGACCCGAGACCGATCACGTATCACATCGTGCAATGTCCGCGAAAGCGATGCCGGGGGGCTGACTGTCCCGTCACATCAAGCCGACGGCCTATCAGGTGGCACAGGTGCAGATCGTGCGGATACTCGTTCAAGTCTGTTGAGCGTGAACTGATACCTGCTGATGAGTAGCGGGTCCCTGCTGGACTGAAACACGGCAAGCGGGTGGTCCTGCTCGCGCATTCGGTCCGTCAGAAACTTTTTGCAGCGGTAATACTACATGGAGCAAAAAATTCATGGATGAATCCGAGAGTCGACCGTCACCAAACGGTGTTTTCGGTCGAGATCCCCACAATGGCCGGTTTGGCATCGGCAACAAATTCTCACGCGGCAATCCGTTCGCGGGGAAAGTGTCGAAGCTGCGGTCTGCACTGCTGAGCGCCGTCAGTGAGGATGACATGACAGAGATCGTGCAATCGCTGGTTGCGTCTGCGAAGTCTGGCAATCTCAATGCGGCGAAACTCATTCTGACCTATGTCGCCACGAAGCCGACTGCGGACGAAGCCGACGACACGCCGATCGTTCATGCTGGTGAGACCCCACTCACTCAGACCGACGAACTGAAGCGACTTCAAGCCGAGCTGGGACCAGTCACTGAAGCGAACCTGGCTCAGCACAAGGCAGTCATGCTTGCGAGGATCAATCTGGTGGAAGGCTCAGATCGTGACGAGTGACCGTAACCCCTGCAAGGTCAAGCGCAGTGACCTGCGGCTGTTCCTTCAGGCACTGCGTAATCGCTGGCCAGTGACAGAGCAGCAACTTGCCGATATGCGGTCTGCGGCAATGGAGGCGGCATTGACGGGATCGGATCGGCAGAGAGAGACCGCAAAGCTGCTGCTGGAGGCACTTGCCGAGCGTTCTCAGTGAAATCGGTTCGCGAGGCTCGCTTCTCCCGCGTTCCGATCGATTCCCACGATAGAATCATCGTCCCAAATCTCAGGGGCGGAAATCGCGTTTATCGCGTTCGGTGGTGATTAGAGGAAAGGGTGGAAACCGTTACCACCTTTTCCGAGCCCAGTGAAGTGAAGTACGAAACCAAGACTGGCAAGGTAGCGATGAGGTTAAAGAGTTCATGCTGCGTCGGCAGTTGTCGCGGCGGAACCTGACGGATGCAGCTCGTGTTCAAGTGGCACTGAAGCTGAAGCCTTTTATTGAGGCTAAGGCTAAGGCTAGTCATGCAAGCAACAGTGGCAATCCAAAGCTAAAGCAACCTTCGACGAAATCATCGAAGGTTTATGGTCCAGTTAACACCCGCAAGGAACTGGCCACAACTGCCGGGGTGTCACAGGGGACATTCCGCAAAGCTGAGGCTGTCCTGGCGTGGGATCGCTTGTGGCAAATTTTCCACAGGCGATTTTTGTCACCTTTTGGTGACATTTTCGGATGATCCCGAGTGGTCACAGTGGTCTGCACGCGAGATCGCTACCCGGTGCGGTGTCCACCATTCGTTTGTGTGCAAACTGAGGGAAACAATGGTGATGAACACCGTTGTTTCAGAAGTGAAATTCAAGACTAGCACGGGCAAGGTGGCATCGATGCCGGTGGAGCCAAGGTGAGCAGAAGTCGGTCGATCCCAGCAGGGCCTGGTGATCAGATTATTGATAGAGCTATCAAAAACCCCGTGGCGGGAGTTCCCGTTTCGGACCCTGCGCCGACGAGCGTTACTTTTGTAACTGAACTGCCGTTACATCAGCGTTACATCGACCTGACCCCGGACGATTGAGAAGGCTATCAATCGTTGCGGCCTGCTCCTGCGACCGTTCCACCGATCCCCCTTCGAGGGGAGCCGTTCAGAAGTTTATGAACAGTGAGACGATGGTGCGATTGCCTCGTTTCCACATGGAAAAGTCACTCCCCCAAAAAGGGGAATGCTGCCGGGCCAGCGATTTATTCACGAACTCATGAAACAATCCCCTCCCAGCGACGGGTCACGTATCTGTGAATCGTCCTGCTCCCAGGTTGTCCACATTTCCGTGGAGAACCATCCCTGAAACGATCGTCGACAGAGTCTCGACCACACAAACGGAGACAGCACAGGAGAGGATCGGAGGGGAGGAATCACAAGTAAAGCAATTATGAATCTACATTGAGCGTGAATGTCTTAAGTGTGGCTGACGGCTCAGGAATGGTGGTGGCGGTGATCGACGCCGGAAGGTTGAGGAAAGGTTGGGGCGAAGGTTAAGGTGAACTTGTTCCACAGGATTATGGACCAAGTGGTCGACGTTCCACAGGATCGTGGAGCGTGAGGGAACGGACCTTTCGCAAACATTAGCGAAAAGTCGATCTACACCGTCGGCGGGCAAAACGGTAACTGGTTCCCGCTTTGAACAGGAATCGCCTATACATTCGAAAAAGCTGAGCGGATTTTGTCACTAAAAGGTGACAAATTTGGGGTCTGCGACCTGCTCAGAAACTTCCGCTAATGTTTGCGACAGTTTACCGGCGATCACGTCCCAGGTTTCTTCGGGGGCCTCTTGGCAGCGGATTTCTTCGCGTTTTTGACCGTTATATTCCAACAACTTCGCTTGCAAAAGACGCGAATTTCGCTGACTCGCGTTTGAGTGTCTCACGATCCGCAGGCGGGATGATATCCAGATAAAGATTCATTTCCTCGCCTATGTCTGCCTGATTCCATGAGATCGAGTTCTCATGTGATTCGAAGCTCACTTGTTTGGCCGACTTGCCTCGAACGCCAGCAATTCCGTCTTTGATAGCATCTAGCTCTTCGTCTTCCATTTGAGGGATCGACGTTTTGTCAGAAAGTCGAAAAATGAATGCTTCGTATTGGCCTTCCTTCTGTTCTATTTCGATAATGCCGTCCGTTAAAAGCTCTCCGAGAAGGATTTGGTGCCGATCAATGCCGGGGCCATTCGGCATTTTTACAATTGGCCATGTGGACAATATGCCACCAGTTGCATCTGCAAATGAAAGGTGAGCAATCCAAAAAGCCTTGTAGAGATTGGTCTTATTGTGAAATTCGCCTCCAGACTGGCGAATGATTTCAACGATTATTTGCTTCGCGCGATCAATCATTTTGCGGTTCATGCGGTATTCCTTTTTGTGCGGACACTCGCAATATCCAAACCGGAATCGTACCGGCAATCGCTAGTCCAGTCAAACACTTTAATGGATGGTCGGGAACCACTGTTTCGCCCAAAGCCGGTAGGCGTCATTGGTTGCGGAAGAAACGACAAGCTCCTTGAATGCTTCGACACATGATTGTTTGTCCGAATCATCCATGTAGTCGCCGGTTGCATCTTCAAAAAACATGACAATAGAGGCTCCGATCACGAAATCGTCGACCGTGAAGTCGGCCTCGCACATCTGCGTTGCTGCTGCGATCCCGACTTCAAGGTTGCTTTTACACTTCTGGAAATCTGTTAGCACATCTACTAGACGACGGTCACGTAAAATGCGACCGAAGTGAGCTGAAGCGATCTGAGAGCACATCTCTGAGACACAACTACGAAATCGTCCACATGCTGACGTCATGACTTGTCCATTGATGTAGAATCGCGGTCAATTTCTCTTTGGTATCACTTATACCATCCCACCTTAAACTGTGTCTTCAACAGGATCCCTGCGTCGCAGCAGCCAGACCTTTCACGTCCCAGGTTTCTTCCGGGGCTTGCGGGCGGCTGATTTCTTGGCTTGCTCATTTTGCTGAACCAAGATTGCAGCGCGTGAAGGAATTCCAGCGACGTGAGCTCTGATCTGCGTCTTCACGTCGAGGGAGACTTTCCCGGACCAGTCGAGAATGGCAGGGACATGAGTGCGCGTTGATAGTGTCGAGTGCAGGAGCACGCTTTCGACGTTCCGTTCGCGCATCGCTGCAGCAGACTCGCGAAGGAGTAATACAGCCTCCTGCAACTCATCAGCGATCGCTTCCAAATCCGCAGCAGTGTGAGGGTTTCTTGCCATTCAGGCATTAAACTTTCCGCAAGTCACTGTGCAAACGGCAAACATGAAACTTTTGGGTTTATTGAAAAACAATTTGACATTTCATTTTCTGGTTTGTAGAGTCCTGTCACCACACGAAGCTGTGAGACGAGTTCTCACGACCCAAAAACCTGAATCAGATTGACCCTGCTGGGGCGGCTTCGTGTGGTAGCGAGCACATTCCCCAGCAGGGTTTTTCGTTTCATCATGACCCAGCGACTCAACGCTCAGCGGTCGACACTCGGTTTCTAGACACGGTGTTCTCACGTACCAGCACGACATCAGCGCTACCGTTGCGCTCGGTGCCTGGATGGTGCCACATTCTCACAAGGGAGGCTCATTTATGGCGACGTACACCCCTATTTTTCATGCCGCATACAGTCCAGACGGTGCTTCTCAGATCACGGACGACGAACAGATTCCATTGGCGATGCCAGACGCTCCAAGAGCCATTTCCGGGACTCCTCTGTCGATCGAGGACGCGACCGAGGCAATGGAGCGGCTCAAGAAGCCTCGCAACCACTGGAAGGACTCACCCACCTGCGGGACACTCACTATCCAGAACGTGAGCTGGGAACCCGCCAATTCCCGCGACGTTCCCCCCAGCGTCACCGATGAACTGGGAATGGAACTCGCTGCCCAGTACGTGCTCCTTTACAACCAGAGCGAAACCAGCAGGAACCGACGGCGATGGGCACTCCTGACGAATCGGGGATCAGTCGTGATTCTGTCGGGGATCGCACTGCAGGACCGACCAGCGAACCCAGCCGACTTCCCGAAGTGTGTGCAGGGTAATCTCACGTTCCGCACTGCCGAGGACACGGCCAACGCTGCGAACAAGGTTCGTTTCGCACTGGCTCGCATCCCCCGCCAATGGACGATCAGCCTGCGGCGTGCTGATTCCGTGACCGATCCCAAATTAGCCGACGAAGGGACGGTGACCCCATGCTGAGAAAACCCAACGTCACATTCCCAGCCTACTTTGTCGGCCTGAATCCGAAGCGGTTTACCCGACTGGACGAGGCGATTCGAGCGGCGGAAGCCTTCGTCACAGACACCGCACAGTCCGTGACTATCTTCGTGGTCGAGCAATGGAAGCAGAGGCGGAAGCCATTCCGCACGATCGTAGACGCTGAATCGTTCTGGCATGACCCACACACCACAACCACAAACGGAGCGACCGAATGAAGCCTATCGAAAACAAGCTGGCGTATCGTCTGGACAAGATCACCCGACCGACGACCGACCTGATTGATCAGGCGGCGGACTCCGTGACGGAGGATGTTCTACTCGAGCATTCCGGGTTCACATCGTTCGTCATGGCGGAAGCTGATGATGATCAGGACGAAGACGGGTTCCGACCAGCGACGAACGAGGAAGCGGCGACCCTCTGTTATTCATGGCACACACCGAAAGGAGAATTCGACCTGCGGAAACATCTGCCGTCTCAGGTAGGCGAATGGCTGCGGGAGCAGGCCGCGTTGATGCTGGCGGCTGCTGAAGCGATTGAGGCAGTGCCTGACGATCGAGACTTGGATCGGATCGCCAGCATGGTCAACGTCTCATCAGCAGAGGAGGCGGTAGCGTGAAGACTGTACCACGGAAAACGCCGAACAAGGCGAAGCCACAATCAGCACCACCGAAGCCGCTGGGGCGGTTCATCGTTATCAAGAATCGTCGTGTGATCTACGAAGCTGAAATTCTCATGGAGGCGATCCGCGAAGCGTGCAAGAGCAAGACTGGTAACGTCTCTGTTTATGGCGTTTTGGCCAACGTCCCAACAAACGAGGAAGCGACAGAGGAGGAGGTAGCGTGACCATTGAAGAAGTCGAAGCAAGCCTGGCTCAGCAGGTCGAACGCCACCGGATCCTGAAGCTGATCGTCGAGGAACTGAAGAAACTCGAAGATGACGACCCCGACGGCGTGGAATGGATCATGGAAAAGTTGAACGACGAGTGACAACCCGATGACGCGACCCCGCTGGCGATGCTGGCGGGGTTCTTTCTTTAGACCAACGCATCGACGACAGCGGCTATCATGCCAACCAGAAGAACCACAGCGACCCCTCGCATGATCCACAGCAGCGTGATATCTCCACCAGTGAACTTCTGGAACACTCGGTCAGTTGCGCGGGAGGTGCCAACAACCGCGTTTTTCAGAGTGGGGAGAATCTTAGACCGCACACCGTCAACGGCTGCCTGGAATGTCAGTTGGGCCATTCGTGAATAGTGGACGACTTCGACGCTTCTTTTCTCGAATCGACTCAGCATCAAGTCCATCATCCAGATTTCATCTGCGTCATCTGACTCGAATGACCAGACGTCAGCAACCTTCGCTTCGAAGCGGACAGTCCCAGCATCCATTCTTGGGGCAAGTCTTGCGGCGGTTTCCGCTTGAAGGTACCCGACCTGCTTCCGGTTTACGAAAATTGCAACGGCGTTCGGATCAAACCGGTTTGATGGCTCACGATGAAGATGGGCCGCCGTGCCGGGGCGTGAACGTCGAACCGAATCTTGACGCTGGTCATGGGTCACGCCAGCTACCCGGTGCCTCTCCTCGCCCACCTTGACCCATCGCGACACTGTCGTCAGCGGCATTCTGCCCATGACAAGCCCTGCTTTCTGGCGGAAGCAACCATCGTAGGGGTGATTTGCAAGATGTTAAGCCGATAGTTCTACCACATCTCTACCACAATTTCCGCCGGATACCACGATTCGACGCGATTTCATGAGACTCGGTGATATAACTTGATCGTCACTAATAAGTCTGTAAAATGGGACGTGTAGACGTTTTTGAAGAAAACTCGTGTGCGACGACTTAGGTTCGAGCCCTAGTGGGGGCATTTTCGATTTTCCTTGAGAAAATCGAAAATCGCTTTTCAAAAACGCTTCCGCTTCTGTTGGACCGGAAGCGTTTTTGATTTCAATGGCGGGCCGAGTCGTTCCGCCCCGGTGGGACGCGCTGCTGAGCGAGTCGTAGACCTGTTCAAGCCGCTTCCACCGCTCATTCTGATCGCTTTCGTTGCATCAAGTTTTCTGCCTGAAGAAGCCGCAGCCACAGCCTCGTTGGCAGTATCTCTGGAAAAGCCGAACGTGGCGTGTAACTTGCCTCGAATTGTCAAATAACCGCACCACCATTCAGGCGTTCGAGCATTGAGGCATTCTGCGGCTCGCAAAACGCCTCGAACCGCAAGAAGTCCTGTCGTCCCGGTTCCTCACATAGATAGAGAGTCGCGGCATCAGAATCATCCCTGGCCAGCCTGGCCAGTCCGTCAAAATCGCTGTAACCTCTGATTTCTGCGGCACATGGGACTGGCCACCGATTGGCCAAGATCTGGCCAGTTGGCCAGTCCCCCATCCCGCGTCACTCTGACTCGATACACTTGGAGCTCTGGACTATCCATCTCGAGTAATCCTCGTATTTCGACAAGCGAATCCTTCGACGCGAACAGTGTGGTCACCCGACAGCCAGACGGCGAGTCCAAAGATCCATACGTTTGGAAGAAGGTTCTGCTGCAAAGTTGGCGTGGAAAGAAAAAGCTGTTCCAGGCCAACCGGGTATCAAGTTCACCGTTACACGCCGAGAGACCGGGCAGTGAACCGGAAGAGATCGCGGGCCGCATGTCATAAGGTCGGAGCGAAGTGGCGTCATGACGGATGATGACTGCGCGCCGGTGTCGATGCCCAGAGAGCGAGGTTGGGAGAGTCGTCCATACAGCAAGAGCCCCGATTTGGCCCCGAACCCGTCCTATCTCACGTCGCCCAGTGTCCCGGCCCAGTGTCCCGGCCGCCGCTGCCGATCAACACAGCGTCCCGTCACATCGACCCGGAGGCCGCTCAGGTGGCGCAAGTGCCGGAAGTGCGGGCTTTCCTTCAAGAGTGTTGAGCGGGACCTGATTCCCCCGGCAGGGGATCGCCTGGTGAGGCCGACGCGGATTCCCCTGATGCGGTGAGGTCATGCGAGCGGCTTCGGTTGGCGGGGCTTGCTCAGCAGGAGGTAGGCGGAAAGTAGGGTGAGTGGAGTAACGACAAGTAGATATGGAATTATCCAGTAGACTTCCCGACAGTGTCCACCTCCGTCGAATTTCCACTCTTCCAGGCCGGCGCCAAACCTAAAGTGCGTCCAGAGCCAGACCATCATTGTGGAGTCGAATCGAGATTTCGCCGGCAACCGATTCATCGATTTTAAGTCATACGCGTTCCATCGGGGACTGCAAATCGAGAGCTTTGTAACCAGGATTGACTCAGAGTGACGGTCAATGGGATTTTGGCTCTGAAATTCGTACACAATTCCGAGGCACCCCTCCATCGAGTAAAAAGATTCCTGCGACAACAAGTCCGGCGATATTCGCAGTTCAACTGCATCAAGAGTGGTTAAACTTCTCACCCAGACGGTAGCAAGCACAACCGCCAGCATCAGCGTCACGCATCCCGCTTTCCGTCGCCATCCGTGGAAGAACACTTGCATCGTCACGTGGCCTCATCAGATGGTACTGTGGCGGGCTTGCGGGGTTTCGAGAGCAGGAACCAGGCTGAAAGGCCTGTCAGCGGGAGGACGAGTAACCAATAAGGAACAATCCAGACTTCGACCACGCTCCCGCTTCTGTTGTCATAGTATCCCCATACGCCCCCGTTTGACCGCCACACGTAAATGAAATTGTCGATCTTCTCAATTTCTTCACGTAACTGCCTGTTGAAAAAGTGGGACAGACACTTCGAGCAATGCAGGCTCCTCAATGATTTCGAGCGGACTTTGGGGCCAGTCTCCATTCTCCCAGGGTAGCACGGGTTGCACGGTCCGCCGGGCTACCCGTGTGCGAAGCACAAGAGGCCTCCCCCTGAAACTCACAACTGTCCCGCCAGGCGGCGACTAGCCCGTGGTCCGCCATGGTTGGAATGTACCAATAGTAATGCGAGTCTTTTTGCCGAATAAGACAATGACATTGCAGATGCCCAAAGGTGTTGGAAAACGTCACAGCGTGCCGGGCAAACGGGGACGCTGCAAATCTGGGTGCGCGATAGGCGCGAGTGTGTCGACGGGCCGAAGTGCACATTGCGGTTGTCGGTATTCTCAGGAATACCGTCGGACTGCACTAAAGTGGACCGCCAACCGGGTTTCGTGGGCTGTGTCAACAAACAAGCTGTGTCCCCAGTGGTTTCCTCAACCAGACATGAGGTGCTGACGATTTCACGGACAGTTCAACATCTTAAACTGGAAGCCCCAGAAAGGATCGTTGGATGTCTAAGAAAGTCGAAAAGAGAAATGCAAAACGAACTCGTCGGAGCTTCACGGAGGAGTTCAAGAAAGAAGCGGTGGCCTTGCTGCTCGATGGACACTCTGCCAGTTCCGTTGCGGAGCGACTGGGCCTGTCGAGCCCCAATGTTCTCTACCGATGGAAACAGGCGCAGCTCGAGGAGTCGGGCCCCATCGCAAGCACGCTGGAAGCGCGAGTCCACGAACTGGAAGTGGAGCTTCAGCGAGTGATTCGTGAGCGTGACATCCTAAAAAACGCGTTGGCCATTTTCGGCCGCAACGAGTGACGGACATCTACGCTGCCGTGCCGGGTATCGCACAATCAAGCAGTGCTCAAACCAGTGTCGTGTGCGAGGTGTTGGGAGTCAGTCGGTCTGCGTATTACGCCTGGAGAGAGCGTATCCCCAGCGAGCGAGAATCTCGTGACACGCGACTGGCTCAACAAATCCAAGCCATCTTTTGGAACCATCGCCGCCGTTATGGTGCGCGTCGAATTGCGGAGGAGTTAGCCGATCAAGGAGAGATCTGCTCACCGCGAAAAGTGGCTCAACTGCTGAGTTTACAGGGGCTGCGGGCCATTCAACCGAAGTCTTTCGTCCCCAAGACAACGCAGAGCCGACATCGTTTAGGGTACAGCCCAAACTTGTTACTTGAGGCTCCTGAGCCAAGTTCATTGAATGATCTTTGGGTTGGCGACATCAGCTACGTCCCCCTGACGGACGGGCGTTTCTGCTACCTCGCCATGCTCATGGATCGCTATTCACGGCGGATCGTCGGCTGGAATGTCGATCAGTCGATGACAGAAGAACTGGTGATCCCCGCTCTCCAGGCTGCAATCCGTGACCGTCAGCCCGCCCCGATGATGATTCACCATACCGACCGAGGTGGGCAGTACGCGGGAGGCCGGTATCGCGCGATCCTTCGTCGGGCAGGCTCCCGACAAAGCTTGAGCCGCGCGGACAACTGTTACGACAACGCCTTCATGGAATCTTGCTTCGGCACCCTCAAGACAGAACTCGAAATGACCGACTACAAACATCATCGCATCGCCCGGCGTATGATCGGGGAGTACATCGCCTACTACAACCTCAACCGAAAACACTCCGCCCTCGGATACTTAACCCCACATCAGTTCGAACTGCAGGAGTGATTTCTTGTGTGTTGAACTGTCCGTGAAATCGTCAGCACCTCAACACGTGCGACAAAAGTCTTGGTAGAAAAAGGCGTGTCTTCTTCGTTTAGCCTATCGGTCTGCGTTTGTTCGCGCTATTTTTCACGCTTCCTTGCTAATGGAGCGATGTGGTGCGGTATCTGGAAGATCCTCGACAAACTCCGCTGTTTGATGTTTTCGCCAACATCCTGTCGCCGACGGCTTATCAAAAGCTGCGTCGCGGCTGGCAGCACTTGTTCCGTTCCGCCATTTTGAAGCGCATGCCCGTAGACAAGCTGGCTGATCATTTTCATCCCGGATTGGGGCGTCCGACCAAAGAACTGTATTCGATGGCGGGCTTGTTGTTCATCATGGAATTCCGGAATTGGACGCACGAGGAAGCCGCCGATGCCTATATGTTCAACGTCGATGTGCAGTACGCACTGAATCTGCAGCCGGAACAGCAAAGCCTCTGCCGTCGGACCATCGAACGTTACATTGGCCTGTTTCGCGAGGACGAGTTAGCCCAGGCCATCATGCACGATGTGACAGCGGAACTGGTGACCCTGCTGGACTTGGACGTGTCGCAGCAACGGCTGGATTCGACTCACATCGAATCCAATATGGCCAAGTTCGGGAGAATCCGGCTGTTGAGCACCGCGATTCGGCGATTTCTCACTCAGTTGAAGCGTCATGACGAAGACAGTTACTCGCAACTTCGCCCCGGCATTCGTGACCGGTATGAATCGTTGCCGACTTCGATCTTTGGCTGGAAGAAGCTCGATGACGAGGCTGTCACCACGTTGCGACAGAGCGTCGCGGAAGACCTGGCCTACATCGTAGATCTATATCGCTGCAACAAACCGCATAAGAGTCGGTCGACCTATCTGATGCTCGTCAAAGTCTTCGAGCAACAATGCCAGGTCGAGGGGGACCGCGTCCTCATTCGGGACAAGACGGGTGGCAACATCGTCTGTAATCCGTCCGATCCCGATGCCACCTTGGACGGCCATAAAGGGTCCGGTTACCAGGTTCAACTGTCGGAAACGTGTCATCCCGATAACAAGGCCCAGTTAATACTCGCGGCGATTCCGGAGACAGCCTGCCAGAGCGACTCGGCCTCGCTGGTCGATGTCGTCGACGCCTTGAAGGAACAAGGGTTCCTGCCCACCCAAATGCTGGCCGATACGGCTTATGGGAGCGATGACAATCACTGTCATTGCCGCGAAGAGGGAATTGACCTGATCTCGCCGACCGCTGGAAAATGCCCGGAGACTCACATTGATCCGCAGATGTTCACGGCAGCGGTTTTTCCCGTCGAGATGGGAAGGAACATCAGAGCGAATGGCGAGGTGGAGCATCGTCCACAATGCATTGTTTGTCCCGCAGGGCGATTTCCGCATCGTTCCAACTACGATCACGACACGGGGCAGATCAAGGTTCTTCAGCACCCGGAAATTTGTCGCGCCTGCCCACTCGTGGCACGCTGTCCGCAAAAGTTGGAGTTTGGGTTTAGCACAGTAACGATCAACCCGAAGCAGATTCGACTGATCGAACGTCGCCGTCATGAACAGACCGACGACTTCAAGGTCAAGTATCGTGTCCGGAGTGGAATCGAATCCACGAACAGCCTGCTCAAACGCGGCACAGGACTTGGTCGACTGCGGGTTCGTGGTCAGAAGGGAGTCTTCACGAGCATCTTACTCAAAGTCGCGGGATGGAACGTACTGCGAGCCGCCAAGGCCCTGTTCAAAGTCGAGAAATCGGCCCTTTTTTGCAGGACTATCTCATCAATCATCAACACAACGCCGCGAACGCGACCAAAAAGCCATCTCCTGGCAGCTTAAAGTTCCCTCAACGAACCACACGACAACGATCACCAAAACTCTCGTTTCTGATCGATGACTTTTGTCGCACGTGTCCTCGCGGCTGACTGATCCGCAGACGAATCGATGACACCGCTTTCACAGCGACATTCGTCAGGATGGTTGAAAACCGAGAATTCGGTTGAGATTTGCTTGGGATGTCCATAGTGTCGATATTGCACAGGTCAACGAATTGAGATGTTTGTTTTTTGGGATAGGTTTCGTTCCGATCAAAGTTTGGGCCGCTTTGATTCGTGAACTATTCGAAGGCAAATCGTTCCGAAAGCGCAGCGACATCAATGAATCCATCAAAACTCGCAGTCTTCGTTGTTCATCAAAGCATGTCCGTGATCGTTGCGGCATTTCTGCTTGGGGCCGCTTGCGGTCCCGTGCACGCTGGGACGATCTCTGCTCCATCGGGTCTGAAATACGGTGACGCTTTTCGGATCATCTTTGTGACCGCTGGAACGACCGACGCGACGTCAACGCATGTTGCGGACTATGACGACTTCGTGAATTCCCAGGCCAACAGTGCGACGTACAACGGAAGTTTAGTTCATTGGTCAGTGGTGGGTTCGACGGACACCGTCAATGCTTATCAGTATATTGGCGAGTCCTCTGCTGGCGTGTACATGGTCGATGGAACAAAAGTGGCGAATTCCACAATTCGAGGTCTTGGGACGCACGGTCTATGGTCTTGCGATTTGCTCGCTCAACCAACTGCGGGGATTGATGGAACTGTCTTCAGTGGTGTGACGGTCTGGACAGGCACTGCAGGCAACGGAGTAACTTATGAAACCATCAATGGGAAGTTCGGATTGGGTTCCACCAATCATGGGCCGAACAACTACTTCGGCGGAGCGGTCACTGAAGTTGGTCGAGTTCCGGGTGCGGGTCCAATCAGTTACGACTGGGTTGAGGCGGGTGGTATTCCAAGCGTTCACATCAACTCGCAGCAGTACCAAATGTACGCAATTTCAGACGTGCTGGTCTACTCGGTCCCGGAGCCTTCATCGTTCGCGCTTGCTGTTCTCGGCTGGATCGGATTGGCATTCAGTGCCAGCCGCAAACGTCGGCTCGCTGGAAGGCTCACTCGTGGTCGTGGGGCCGATGGAAGAATCACTGTACTTCCCGGAGTGGAATTGTGATGAACCCCGGGTCGCGAAAGAAGAATTGAAATCGCTCGACGAACTCGTGAAGGGGTGGCGATGGTGCGGGGTCGTATGCGGTCGCATCGACGCTTCAAGTGACCGCGGCGCTTCAGTGTGGATTGTGCCGTACGTCTATTTGGTTGTTCCACTCACCCTGCTTTCCGCGTACCTCCTGCTGAGCAAGCCCCGCCAACCGAAGCCGCTCGCATGACCTCACCGCATCAAGGGACTCCGCGTCGGCCTCCAGGTCGATGTGACGGGACGCTGTGTTGATCGGCAGCGGCGGTGAGGACACTGGGCGGGGACACTGGGCGACGTGAGATAGGACGGGCTCGGGGCCAAATCGGGCCTTTGCTGCGTGGACGATTCTCTCAACCCCGCTCGCTCGGCATCGACACCGCGCAGGCATCATCCGTCGTGACGCCATACCGCTCCGCACTTATGGCATGCGGCCCGTGGTCTCTTCCGGTTCATTGCCCGGTCTCTCGGCGAGTATAGCAAACATGCAGTGTCCCCGTGGCCCTTTTCCCCGAGAAAGAAACGCTGAACCTCCGGACTCATCCACGGGGGCCTACTTCACCGTGCGCTTACGCTATGGCTGGTTGCTTTTTGTTATGCGGGGCGACGCTGACGCCCACCCACCGAAGGCTTCGGTTTAGGGGTGATACTCGGCAACTCCGATAAAATGCAACGATACTGATCCATCGCTTGCGGTTGCTGATGATGGCTGATGGTTGAAGTTGTAAAGCAAGACAACAGCATTGGCAGACTTCGGTAACACCGGGCCAACCTGCCGTTCAAACTGCGGAATGATTTGATCGTCGTAAGAGAACCCTGACAGAATCTCTCGAATGGTCGTCGTGTCCTTTTCATAACATTCAGCTTCACGGCAGCTTTCATCCCATCGAGGTAGGGCGAAATCCACCATGAATTGCGATGGACGAAGCTCGCCGTCTTCCGTGTATCCAAGGCGGATATATTCATCAAGCTCGGCTGGTGTGGATGCTTTGCCGATCCACAGTGAAACAAAACCATCCAGTCGCATTTTTTCCCCCTATTGCGGACGCAGACCGGACGGAAGCGCATTGACACCGCCCTTTAGACGATAATTGGCCCAGTTTTGAAGTCTGCGAACGAACTGTTCGTAATTTGTCGAAGAGTCGATGATCTCCAGCAATTCATTGTGGGCAACAGTTGAACCCTTTCCTCCATGCCGACCAACAGGGTTCACGAACTCCGTATCCTTGATCAGGTTCCGCATCTCCTTGATTTGATCCGCAATCAATCCCCAACGCTTAAAGGTGGGGGTGCGGGCAACGAGATGCCATTCATGCAAGCCACCCGGATGACGCAAACGATCTTCAATTGCATCGCGCAACTTCGGATTCTTCCAAATCTCATCCAACTCATCAGGAGTGAGCTTGTTGAACCAGCGATTGAATTCATCGTTCCGAACTGACGGGATTGAATCAACCGCATTTCCGATCAGTGGCTTGCTTGCTGCGGGTCCAGTCTTGTTTGGAGCAGGTAGCTTCGGGTTCCCCCGAGGCCCCTGTTGATAGACCGGGTCCATTCTCGCTTTTTCAGCGGCAGTGTCAAATTTATTGGGATACTTCTCTTCGATCTTGTTTATGACGGGCGTCTTGCCGGCGCGCTTGGGAGTCAATCGCAAAGCGGCTTCGCGGAGATTGGAAACAAGCGGATCCAACGCGGCGGAACCTGGCAATGGGGTATCGAATTGCAGTACCGGCTTGACCTGTTGTGCCACTGGCAATTTTGCATTTTGTACAGCGGTGACCTTGCCTGCTACAGCTTTGACAGAGGACAAACCGCCCGCAACTGTGCCGGCGACTTGGCTGACGCCCGATGCCCCCCGGATGATCCGCTCCTCGCCTGTGAGCGATTCCTCCGTCGCAAGATCGGCTCCCGCGATTCCCTCTGCGAGACGATTGGTCCCGACCATTTCGCCGGTAATGTTCCGAGCAAAGTTTCCATAATCTGCAAGAGAACCAGTGAAGTCCCGTTGCGAACCCTTTTGCTGAATCTGAAGAACACGGTCACCGAGAGCACGTCCCGCCTCTCCTGTCACCAGCGACCGGCCGCCACGATAGACATTACCCGGAAGATTATATACCGCTTGCGCCGGTTGCTCGATCAGCAACGAATACCCAAAAGAGCCCCAGGTATTCCACGCCAATCCGCTCGGGTCTGTTCTGACGATCGGATTGTTACCACCATATCGATAGAAATTGCTGTCGCCGCTGTGGTAGCCGATCGGGTCTTCCGTGGTGAAGCGACCCGTTGCCGTATCATAGTGGCGATGGCCGAGGTTGAGTTCCGCGGCTTCCTCATCGCGGTAATACCCTTCCCGTCCGACCCACTGGTAAGGATTGGTCGTCGTGCCTGAGGAGGCCGCGATGTCGCCGAAGGCGCGGTAGGTGTAGCTGTCGCTGACGGTCTGCGTCGATGTCGTCAGCGCCGCGGTACTCCCCAGTCCATCAAAGTGGTAAAACGTACTCTGGCCATTCCGCTGCTGACTGACGAGATTTCCGTACGGCTGAGGTTGGGGGACCGGTACCATCGCAGGTTGCGGCGACGTCTGCGGCGGGATCGGGTCCTGCTGTGCCGCTGTCGATCTCGGTTCCACTCCGACCGGCGCAAACGAATCCGGCAAGGGGGTGAGTGCGTGAAAAGTGTCTGTGTCCCCGTGGGCGCTATTCCCCGTGTCGCAACTGGGAAACCAAATCTGGCGGAAATCAACCGTTTGCTACTGATTGCGGTTGGTAGTGGAGAAGTGATTTAGATGTAACTGATTGGTGTGCCGCAGTGTATGAATCCATAGACGCGGAATCCACAGTCTGTGCGGTGCCCAGGCAGATGAATTTCTCGGAGAAGCTTTAGAACGGCACTATCCTGAGCGGGTGAGGTAATCTGAATTTCGACCCATTCAATCGAATCGTAGCCGCCAGTTCGAAAGTGATAAAACCAATCACCATCCCAAGGGCACAAATATCCCGACAAATCCTTGACGCGCCAAAGCGGAGACAAATCATCAAGTTCGTACATCGCCAGCCGAAGCTCATTCCATTTCGTGTCGTTCATCACTGGGGCCATGCTTGATAATCCTGCATATTGCAAATCCACAGCAATTTGACCATTCTGCGGATAAGAAAAGGGGATAAGTCCGATATCAACGCTTTCGTGGTTTTGTCATCGCTTCTTGGGTCTACCGCGTGAGCGGAAGGTTGATTCGAGCCCGCGTTGCTTGGCAGTGGCCTTGGTCTGCCATGGTTGAAATGTACCACCAGTAATGAGAGTCTTTTTGCCGAATTAAGGCAAGGAGATTGGAGATGCCGAAAGGTGTTGGAAAACGTCACAGCGCGGCTCAGATCGTGGAGAAGCTGCGTGATTGTGATGCGATGCTAAAGTCAGGTAAGTCGGTTTCGGAGTTGGTTCAACACCTCGGGATCAGCGAGCAGACTTACTACCGTTGGCGGAGCAAGTACGGCGGTATGAGTTCAGACGAAGCGAAGCGTCTGAAGGAGCTGGAAACAGAGAACGCGCGGCTGAAGAAGCTTCTGGCTGAAGCGGAGTTGGACAAGGCGATGCTGAAAGAGATCGCCTCGGGAAACTGGTGAGCCCTTCCCGCAAGCGTGAAGCTGTGGACCATCTGGAGAGTTCGTTTTCGGTCAGTGAACGTCGCGCGTGCCGTGTGTTGAGCCAGCCGCGCAGTAGTCACCGTTATGAACGGCAACCCTCTTGTGACGAAGGGCGGCTGTTATCCCGGATTCACGATTTGGTTCTTCAGCACCCGCGTTTCGGGTATCGCCGGATCACGGTTCTGTTACAGCGGGAAGGGTTTGAAGCCGGGTTTGATCGTGTGTATCGGCTGTGGCGTCGCGAAGGTCTCAAAGTGCAGAAAAAGCCACGAAAGAAGCGACGTCTCGGTGCCAGTGTGAATCGCTGCAATCGCGTTCGTGTGGAGCGGAAGAACCATGTCTGGGCGTGGGATTTCATCTTCGATCGAACGTCGAACGGGACCAGCCTGAAGTGGTTGAGCGTGGTCGATGAATTCACTCGCGAATGTTTGTGTTTGAAGGTGGCTCGCCGGATGACAAGCGAGGACATCATCGAGGTATTGCGCGGCCTGTTTGTGACTCACGGTGTACCGGCACATATCCGGAGTGACAACGGACCGGAGTTTATTGCCAAAGCGTTGCGGAATTGGCTGGAGCGGTCATCGGTGGGGCCGCTGTATATCGAGCCTGGTTCACCGTGGGAGAATGGCTACGCGGAGAGTTTTCATTCGAAGGTACGGGATGAGTTTCTGGCCTGCGAAGTGTTTGAATCACTGCGTTCAGCGACGAGCCTGGGCCTGTCGTGGCGACGTCAGTACAACGAAGTGCGACCTCACAGTTCGCTTGGGTATCAGACCCCGGCGGAGTTCGCGCGAACGTGCGGTCCTTCCGCTACGGCTCCGGCGAAGACGCCTGCGCCTCCGCTCCAGGCCCACACGTTCAGCCCCCTACAGACCTGACTCTTATTACAACTGGTACGGAAATCACCGGCAGGCCAGCCTCTTGTCAGGCGTGCGAGCCAAACGGACGGCCTCGCACGACCGATGTCCGAACCGCTTCCAATACTTTCTTTGTCAAGGCGCGATTCACTTGCGTGACGCAATCCGAAGGGCGCGCGATCGGCCAAGGGCAAAGAATCGGCCTTTCCTGGTGCTCCGCAGGGTGCAGCCAGCGCCATACCACCCCCAATTCCAGTCCTCTGCTCGCTGAACGAGTGTCGGCCGCACTGAATTGCGTTCAGCGTAACGAAGTACCGTAGAACAACGAATGCTGTGTCCCCAGTGGTTTCTTCTCGGTCCTGTCTCCAGCTCGAACCACTACTATTTCATCTTTTCCCGAATCGCTTTCAGCCTCCGCAAGAGGGTTACGATATGCCCGCTCTCGAACATTGAAGCCAAATGCCCTTCACAAAAGCGGTCTTTTCGTGAATGTGTCATGAGCAATTTCTGAATTGTGATGGCGTCGGCTCTCTCGATCTTCTTCGGTGAATTAACGAATTCCTTGGCCGACTCCTGCCATTCGGTCCAATCGAACTCGGGTGTCACCCACCCGTTGTCATACAGAGCTTGGTTGAACTCCATGACGACCTCCTCGAAGTCGAACCAAGGAAACTGGCCTTTTGGCATTTTCCAGGTGCCAGCCGAAAAGCCGACAGCCTCGAAGTGTTCGAGGAATGGGAGGATGGCGTCGATCTGTTCGGCACTGATCTGAACCAGCCTCTCGGTTTCTTGCAACTTGTGCATTGCTGACCAGACAGAGTGGAGCGAATGCTCGTATGCCGCACCTGCTTTTCCCTGGTGACTAGCGACCTCGGACTTGAAGTTGTCGTAATCGGTTTCCCCAGCCAGCCCCGCAATCACCTGCGTCCATGCAGACTTCTGCACGAATAGACGGTAGGGGTAATCGGTGCCTTCAGACTCTAAGAATTCGCACTGGCCCAGCAGATTGGGAAACCGCTTCTTCAGGGCTTCGAGATGGCTACGAAGTCTGGCCCGAACCATGATCCGGTCAAGATCGACGGGCTGGCCATGCTTCCCGTCCCCCTGGCGGGCGCACACTGCACTGAAGAAGCCGTGTTTGGTGAATATCCACATGCTATATTTGCAACTTTCGCCAAAATTGGTGGACGGTTACTGAAATGAATTCACAAGTCGGATTCGTAGAACTCAGTCACCCAAATGTACGACTGGATGTCGATCATGTCTCTGGGGTGCAAATCGGCTACTTCCTTGGCAAGAACTTCTGAAAAGTCAAGAAGAGACGAGTACGTCAGCCAATTCAGTTCGGGCGTGTAATTCAGTGTGAAGCCACGGCGCTTTGCTGCCGCTTGGGTAACTTCAGGTTTCAAGAAAATGTGCGTCTGGGGATGTGCGAGAAAGGGGAAAATAGTCGCAATCGTCCATTTAGCGGGATGTGTCTGCTTCTTTGGAAGCAATGACAAGTCCGTTGCGAACTCAACCAAGCGCTTCTCGAAGTCATCGTCGCCGTACACAAGATCGAAAAGACTCTCTGCCATTAACCCAGCAAACAAGTCTCCCTTGATAGCGTGGTGAAGCGCCGACTTCTCGAATTGACTCAGCATGAACTTTGTCTTGGCTTCAACCTTGAGGACACGACGGCAGATTTCATGGTAGTGATCCTCTGCGAGCAAGCGGGCAAACTCCTCTTGATTGAGCAGTTCACACCACATCTCATGGGCGACCCATTTGCAATTTCGTTCGTCCTTGAGGTATCTCGGATCGTTGAATCCACCGGGACAAAGACGAAGAAATTTCTCTTTCGGTGATTCGACAGTCATCAGTGCCTTTCCTATTTCCATTTGCTCATCGAATCGGCTGTAACCTGACTTCCGGAATTGTCTGGGTAGCCTGTGCCAGAAACTGAACTGTTGACTGCTGATCAGATTCAATGCCTCACGCTTAAACTCCGGGGTGTGCTTCCGACGTTCTTTCGACCTACTCTGGACTCCTCAAGGAAAAGCATACTCGCTTTCCTCACGCCCACATTTCATGGGCAAGTCCAATTCGTGCGATGTCAGCCTGCTTCTAGAATCCGAGTTTCTTTCCGCGTTGTTTATCGACTTCGTTAGAGAGTTCGGCTGGAGTTGTTACATGTTGCTTCACTGCTTCCACTGGCAGACATACTCTGATGCCCAGATATTCTCCGCGAGTATCGGGGGGGAAAGCTCTTCGCCCTGCTGATCGAAATGAGGCCGAATGGCCATCGAGAAAGCAGCCACCACGGACAACCTGCTGCGAACCAGCGGAAGGTGCAGAAATGGGATTCAGTGCGATTCCGTTGTCAAACTGGCTGTAAAAGCCTGGATCCCAACTGTCCTGTAACCATTCCCACACGTTGCCGGACAAGTCGAAGAGCCCGAATGGATTCGGCTTCAATTCTCCTGTCGTATGCGTCCGCATCGCGGAATTCGAAGCAATCCAACCTGCCAGAATCAGGTCTTGATCTTGATCGCCAAACCAATACTTCGTCGTGGTTCCAGCGCGGCAGGCAAATTCCCATTCTGCTTCCGTTGGCAAGCGGTAGCCCGTGCCCTCCAGTTGCGTGATTGTGTTGCCGAAACGGGAGTACCATGGTTTCAGCTTTTGCTGCTGGCTCAGCTTTGCACAGAATTCCGCCGCATCAACCCAACTCACTGACTCTACCGGAAATCGTCGTGTATCTTCGTCATCAAGAGCGTCCGCCCCGGAGCCCTGCGGTGCAAAATGAGCAGGATTTCGGTTCATGACACGTTGATACTCTTCCTGCGTTACTTCGTGGATGCTCACGTAGATCGGCTGCGATAAAACGACCTTGTGCCGTGGTCCTTCGCCTGGAACATATTCTTTCCACCCGAGAAATTGGAGTGCGTCCTGAATCTCCTCGTCCGTGGACCCCATCATGAACTCGCCGGGCGGGATCATGCGGAATTTCATGCCGATACTGTTTGTATATTCAATCGGCGCCTTAAGGAATGCGGCCCATTCCTCCTGATATTTCTTCGCCTGTTCTGCATCAAAAGGGGCGACAGCTGGCTGGGGAGCATCCGGAGGCCAACCGTGCCACGAATGAGTCGCGGATACGGGCTTGTGCTCCAACGGCACTAACTTCGCCGTGATCTCTTTCTTCCCGTTCTGAGGCATCTCAAACTCTTGCCAATAGGTCGAGAAGCCGTCTTTGACAACCTTGAGACTGTGCTTGCCGGGATCGACATCGATTGTGATCTGTCCGCTACCACCTTTCTGACTGATTTCGACCTGCCCATCGGCATCCAGCACCTGCACCATCGCATCCGATTGATTGACGTCGACGATCAGCTTCCCGTCTTTGGTCTTCAGCGAAACAATGATGCCGGCCAGAATCATTACGCCCAAGAGAGCGACACCGATCAGGGCCAGCGTCTTGTTGCTGCCCGTCTTTCCCGCAATGGCCTTTGGATTCGCTGGAATGGTTGGCACTTCCGGCATCTTCTTGAGAAAGTCGAAGGGACCGTTTTCAAACGTCGTGGTCGGCGATCGCAGATGTGTGATGGTGGCTGCCGGGCCAGCCGTGCATCGTTGCAAATCAATAATCACCTCAGTCATTGACTGGTAACGGTCTTCGACCTTCTTGGCGACCAGCTTCTTGAACACGACTTCAAGTTCTTCCGTGACTTCCGGGTGAATTGTGCGGAGTGCAGGAATTGGCTGTTCCCGATGAGCCAGCAGTTTCTTCATCAGCGTCTCGCCTTCGTAGGTCGATTTGCCGGTCAGCAGGAAATAGAGGGAACATCCCAACGCATAGATGTCGGCACGAGCGTCGGCAGACTTGGTATCCAGAGCCTGTTCGGGAGCCATGTAATCCACGGTCCCCATGATCGTCCCGGTGGATGTCAGGTCTGCCTGCGGCGAGTCCTCTCCGTCCACACTCAGGCGAGCCAAACCCATGTCGAGAATCTTCACCGTTCCTTCGGTGTCCAGCAGAAGATTGGCAGGTTTGATATCTCGATGAACGATTCCCTTCTTGTGGGCGGCTTCCAGGCCTTTGGCGGCTTGCAGGACATAATTGACGGCTTCCTCAACGGAAAGCGGCCCCCCCTTCTTGACCAAGACCGAAAGATCACGGCCCTCTACCAACTGCATGACAAGAAAGTGAATGCCATTGGACTGATCGGCATCGTAGGCCGTGACGATGTTGGGATGTATCAGCTTAGCGGCCGCTTTGACTTCCCGGTGAAAGCGGGCAATGGCTGCCTGGTCCTTGGTCATCGCAGTCGGCAACACTTTGACTGCCACGAGCCGTTCCATGACTCGATGCCGGGCCTTGAAGACTTGCCCCATACCGCCCGCTCCGATCTTTTCCATCAGGACATAGTTGCCGAGGGTCAGCGACTTCCCCTTGCCTTTGGAAATTTCTTCAACCTGAAACTTGGTCAGTTTCTTCTGCCTGACCAAGTGACGCGCGAGGTCTTCGGCGTTTTGGGGTGACGCCTTCGGCGGAATGAAATCCTTGATCGTGTCATCCGTCAGAATCCCACTCTCTTCAAGCTGCTGGAGGAACTTGTGAAGGGGGACGGTCATCGTTAGGTTTCGAATTCTAGTGATGGAATGGAACGAGAATCGTCTGCGATATATTCCCGAAACACGCTCTCATTTACCAGACAACGTGAGACTCCCGTCGGGAAACCGCCAATACTGTTCGGCACGAGATGCGACGTGTCTCATAAACGCTCTCGGCGATTTCATTCTGCTGATGAGCTCACTTCGTGACATCGCGCCGCTGGAGATTCGGCGCGATGAAAGAGATGCGGAGAGTGGCTTCCGCATGAGACTCTGGCAAGAAGATGCCGCGGTTTGTATCGCAGGGAATGACTCGCGCGAAATCTGCTGGGGTGGCTGGTCTACTTCACCAGTCGGTCCGCGTATGACGCCTGGCGGGGCCGTACTCCAACAGGGCGATCAGGAGACGAACTCGCGGATGAACTGAATCAGCGAGGGGGCTGGCTGATAATTGGTTGTGTCGAGCGGATTGTGTTTATCGGCGAAAGTCGAGCTAAGCGACTGATTCAAAACTTTGGACAGGTCCTCGTCTGTCTCGGCAACGATGATTTGTTGCGAGCGTCGAAAGTGGCGCACGGTGGCGAGTTGATGATCGTTTCGTTGCTCGCCCAGGTTGGCTCGCTTGGGCATGATGATGATTGGCTTAAGAAGTTCGAGTGCCGTGATGATCGTCCCCATCCCTGCGTGGGACACGATCAATCGCGATTCCTGAAAGATTTCTCGATACCTACCGGGTGTGAGAAATCGAACAGCCTCACAGTTCGCAGGCGCGTAGCTACCGGTCCCAATCTGGGCAAAGACCTTTTCCTTCGGCGAAGTCTCGGCAATCCACTGGTCCACCCCCTTGATAAGACGGTCAAACGGATCCAGACTGCCAACAGTCACAAAGATCATATCACGGCACCTTTGTAGTCAGCGCCGTCCGGTGATGCGAGATGACTCCACTGCGTCAGAGTGACATCCGCATGTTTCGACGCGAGTTGCCCAGAGAGCGAGAGTTCTTCCGCGTTGGCAATGCTGTCGATCCAGAGCGTCTTCGCACCGAGGAGCTTGCCCAGGCGAATCGCAACGTAGCCGGGGGCAGCCCCCGTCGTGATGATCGCGTAGGGCCGGTGCCGCAGCAGAATCCAAAGGATCTGTGCGCTCAAACAGAGCAGCCGCAGTTTCTGGTTTCGAGTCGCCTCACAGACAACGACGAATTTTTCCCCTGCGACCATGCTGTGATAGGAAGGGTCCGTGGTGACAAACGTCACATCAGATTCAGAGAGCGCCGGGCGCAGACGTAAAAGCTGAATCCAGTGTCCACCTCGAGAGGCCACTGCGAGGACTTTTCTTCGTTTCCCATTAGATGGTAGTGAGGAGGGGAGCCCCTCCGTCCGATGCGACTGTGCGACGTCCGGGCGATTCGCACTTTGCTCATATTCACTCACACGCAGTCCTCTCGCCCACCTGATCAGAAAAGTGGTCACTGGCTTCCCGATTTGTGATGCGTTTGTACCGAGTTCCACCTGAGCGGGGAGATGGTGCGGTGCAGACTGAAAAGCGAACCGAAAACATTTTTTGAGTTTTACTCCCTGCACCTCTGGTCCCCGCAACGAGACTTAGGCCAGTATTGGGTTTGATTTCAATCCGGCTGAAGCATTCGTCATCTGCAAAGTTTTACATTGCCGATCGATTCACGTGCCGATGGCGATGTGACGACCTAAGTGCCGGCTGCTGAAGGCAGCGCCTTGTTGCCAATAGAAACTCTCGGCACGATCTTCGCAACACTGCTGCGGACTCGCCAGCGAAATCTCCGCACGCCCATTCGGGGAACCGTACCGGATATTGTTTCAGCCCTCTTCGCACCTGTGGCGTCATCGACACGTACCGTCGCGTTACGTCCGACGTCCGCCACTTTTCCTCAGGACTCCTTGTCAGACAAGAGAGTTCGTAACGGCCGCTCCCACGGTCATGCTGAGGACCGCGGCGTCATCCGTCACAAATCTGAAATCCGCGCGAGGATGTCTGCACATTGCTCGACGGCGGGGTCCTGAGTTGCACTTGTGAAACGGGACCAATCAATCGGATTTCGTTGTCGGAAGAATCAAAACCGATCAAGGCGACCGGGACTACTCACTTCGCTTGGAGTAGCGGCCAAGTGGCACGGGACTGTGACGGAACGTCTGGATTCTGATCAGGGGCTTGAAGGCATCTGTATCTGTCAGGATTTTCCATGTCAGGAAGTTCGTCAGCATTCTGCTTTCTGAGGCCTTTGGCATTCCTTGGAATATTGAAGCGGTGATTCGCGTTCTCTGGTGCAAGTTCAACTTGCGACGAATGCTGGTGTGATTGCGAATGGTGGACTGTCAGTGCCCAGCGGCACGCGGCATGAGTCCTTTCGAAGTCCGGTGTCAGGCAATTCGGAATGGTTGTGAGTCGCTCACGTAGGTTAAGGAATTGTTATCTAATGCAGCTTTAGCCGTGCTGTTGACAGGTCGCTAATCCTGCGCAGCGAAGCTGTCTTGTGCGTGGTCACCATTCCCATGCGTTATTAAACGTATTCGATCACACGGCGGGTGGATTCCCTGATTCGGAATGGCAGAAATATTACAACATAAGTAGATTTCCTGAGCGTGCTAACACCCTCGGTCTCACGTGCGACACCAGGTAAGTAGTCTGCTTTCACCTCTCTCGACAACTGTGTTGTCATTCTCAGTTCCCTCCCCGTCAACTATGTCTAAAGGGCTCATTCGAATGGAAGTGAATCTTTTCGGAAGGATCTCCGCTGCCTTGAGAATCGCTGCAATGATGTGCGTCTCATGCGCCTCCGCGCAAGCGGCTCTCATCTCGGGGCCGGTACCGGACAGTAAGACAGTCGTCTGGGCTGACCTGCGATGGGCCTATGCCTCGCCGGTCGCGGTGACAGACTATCATAACGTTAACATCCTGCTGGAGCCGTCCGACAATGGAAATGTGGGCTGGCGATATGCGACCGCCGAAGAGTGGGCGAATCGACCTGATATCTCTCTTTTTCTCGCACTACCCGGAGGCGGAAATGACGCAGTGCGGTATTGGAACACAGGCTATACGCACATTGATACGGTTGATTACACGGCTGGCAATGTCACGTCCTACCATTACGGAGATCCCGGTTTTCTAGGATTCGACATCGCGTCTGCAGATACCATTTACGTGAAGGATCTCAGTTCTCCTCCTGTTCCTGATACGGTTCCCGAACCCGGTACCTTTGCGCTTCTCGGCCTGGGGGGATTGGGGCTGGGCGTACGAGCCATCCGACAGCGTTGGTGCAGAGGACGATAAACTCGTAGCCTCGACCAGTTCGTCGGGTCGCACTTCGCGGATGGATCACGCCCTTCCGTCTGGACGCCCGCGTGTGTCTGGACTGAGGGGCGTTTGCCTGATTCATGCTCGGGCTACGCAATCGGCAAGCGACCGCACAATGACGAAGGGCAACTTGGAAGAGAGTTGTGTCGGTACGGCTGGCGATGCTGAAGCAACCTGATGCTGCGGATGCCTGACCGTAGATGCAATGACTCAACTGTCGGAGCCGGTGTCACTCTGGAACCAGGCATTCTCGCGCGGAAATACAGACCCCTTCGCAGAGCCAGATTATTGCTTGAGTCCTCACCGAGAGAGTCAGTCGCCTCGAGCGAGTGCGAGCGCACCGTGAACAACGACGCTCTCCCCGAGTTCCGCTGGGAGAATGCGGTACGCCTCTCGCAGTGGCGGGAAGACATACTGCTGGACCGCAGTGCGAAGTGGTTCGAAAAAGATTTCTTCGCCGACGAGTGATACGCCTCCGCCGACCACTACAACTTCCGCAGAAACGAGCGTCAGAAGTTGTGCAATTCCCCAGCCCAGGACTTTTGTCGCCGCGGCATATTGATCCCGGGCCAGCTGATTGCCTGCGATTGCGGCTTCACCAATCGCTTTGGTTGTCAGTTTCTGGAAGTCGCCGCCGCAGCGTTCACGGAAGTCGTGGATGTCTCGTGTGGCTTCGCCTGCCTGGAGGATGGATTCGAGTCGCTTGACGGTCGCGATAGCGATTCCCGGGCCAGCGGCGAACGATTCAACGGTCTGATAAGGGGAAGTCGCGTCCAGGCCGGGTCGCAGATGGCCAATTTCAGCAGCCGCAGGACGGTATGTTCCGTAGATCTTCCGATCGAGAACGAGTCCGCCACCGATACCAGTCCCGACAGTGACATAAAAGACACTGCGGGCTCCACGGCCTGCCCCGAAGTTGGCTTCTGCAAGTGCGGCCACATCGCAATCGTTGCCGAGAATGGTCGGAACCCCCAGTTCCTGCTCGGTCCATGCACTCAGCGGAAAGTTGTCCCAGCCTGGAACCTGGTGACTGGTCTGGACGATTCCCTTTGATCCAAAAATGGGACCTCCAAAGCCGTAGGCCGCACGTTCGATCTTGTGTTCGGCGACCAGCTTTCGACCGACTGTTCGAATCTGGTCTCTGATCCCCTGCCCCCCTTTGGAGATATCGACATCGAGTCTCTCGAAGGCAACGAAGTCAGATCCGTCCCCCTGTCCAACACCCAGTTGCAGTTTCGTGCCGCCGATTTCGATACCGAGAAACATGCGAGATTCGTCCTTGACCACGTCAGTATGAACTGACGTCAGCGTGTAGAAGTGTCGTTATCTCAAGTTTGCCAGACCATCGACCACAGGCTGGCGGAATCATCAGCGAATCATGCACTGACGGATTGAATCCTGCCAGTAACGGAAGTCGATTGAAGACATGTCAGCGGGATGTGAAAACCAAAACTGGCAGCTGCTTGGTGCACCTGCCAGTCTGGAGTTATTCTCAATCGCGACAACGCAAGAGCCGGTAGACATTTCTGTCAGCAAGAGCCAAATCGCCCGAATTGCAATTTGGGCCTTGCCCGCCGGCATTCAGAGCGGATTACTGTTTGGCGACTGTCACAGGCACGGGATTGACCGACGTTTTGACTGACGGCTTTACCGACTTCGCGACGGAAGTGGCACCCTGCTTTGTCCGGATCTGCAGTCGGACCTTGGGGGTCACGGCCTTAGCAGTGATGCGAGTTTCCATGTTCAGTGCCTGGGGTTCTGTTTCTTTGACCTGAGTTGTTCCGTCCGCTTCGGTCGCAGGCTTTTCGTTCGTGGGGGGAACATCCAGGCTTGGCTTGAATCGTTCTTCGGGTTCCTGATCGTCTGCGGGAGCGGGTGATCGCTTTACTGGAGGAGGATACTTGCTGGGATCCGAGTCGGAGTCTGAACCGAACGTTGACTGCTTCCGCCGAGCTTTCACTTCTTCTTCCTCGCGAGCATCCCGGTTTGAGTTCGGGGTGTTCGGTGAATAGTCCTGATGCTGACGTCGGAAATAGCGTTCGTCGTATCGCTGTCGCTGGTCGAGTTCGTCGAGTCGTCGCTCGAGTTCGTAGATTTTGGATCGATCGTCACGGCCGGTATTGTTGGGATCTGGTTCGGGAATCGGACCAGTCGTGCTGGTGGAACCGTATCCGGCAGTGGTGGATCCCGGTCCAACATTGCAGTTTGAGCAACCCACTCCACAGTTGCCACTGGAACAATTGCCACCGGAGCAGGAGCTACAGCCTGTGCTTCCATAGTACGAAGGCCCGTACCCATAGGCGGCCCCATACGTTGACGATGGAACATAACTTGTGGACTGGTTGCAGGCACAGCCTGAATCCAGTGAGCGATAGCCTGCTGTGGTCACGCCCGAGTAAGAATAGGCCGGCGCATACGACGTGTACATCGGTTCGGCAACAGACCCGTAACTTCCATCGATGGGGGCGTAAGCCACCGTCATGGGAGTGTAAGAGGCCTGGTAGGCAGAATAGGGGGCGTAACCGACGGCCGCGGGAGCATAGGTGCTATTTGCGCGGATACTGCCCACAGGGCCAAAAATGGCATCATACATCCAGGGGATGACCCCTGCCTGACTCTCGACGGGAGACGCCAAGGAAAACCCCACAACTGACGCGAACACGATTGCAAGCTTCGCTGCGCGTGCCATGATGACTTACACCTTCACTCTGAACGACTCAGTCTGACAGTCGTCTGCGCCGCATTCTCCCTGACGCCGACTGTCATTGAGCGACTCCGTCGCACTTCTGAAAAACTCCGTAGACTAACCGAATTCGTTTTAACCCGGTCTGAGAGGCGATGTCAACGAGCGACATTCGGTTATCCCGAGAATTACGACTCTTTCCTTTGCAAAGTGCGCTTTAGGGGAAATACGGCTTCAGTTTCGTGGGCGGATAGCCGACGCGAGGACTTTTCCTAAGGCGAACTGACTTCTGTACACAATCGGGTAGGAGGAGGGGTTACCCCCTCCGTCCTCCCACACCACCGGACGTACTCATCGTATCCGGCGGTTTCTAAGATGGTTGTAAATCGGCGTGCCTTTGGGTCAGGAAGACGAGGCCGAGACGATGGAACCAGTCGATGGACATGGCATGTTGAGCGGGAGGGCTACCCGCCATGCGCCACCATCCTTTCCCCGAGTTAGCCAGAATCCACGCGAGGTACCGGGGTACTCCGCACGAGATCAGGAAGTCGGAGATCGGTTTCGCACGTTTCCGCTGTTTGAGTTGAACGCAGCGCAGACGATGTCGAATCCATTCATCCAGACGTTCGAGGTGAGACCGACATTGGGCATGTCGGTAGTATGTCACCCATCCGGTCAAGAACGAGTTGAGTTCGGTCACCATCCGTCGGAGGCTGACGCCTCGATTGCGTTTCGTCAGTTCACGCACCTTCTGCCGTGCCCGTGCGAGACTCTGAGGGGCGACCCCCAGCTTCCCGCCCGGGAGCAGACGGTGGCCCAGGAATTTCCGGTCCAGGATGTACGCTGCTGCGGATTTATCGCGGTTAACCCGCAATCGCAGATGCGTTTCCAGGAATGTCGTGAGCGAGGCCAGCACGCGTTCTCCCGCTGCTTTTGTCCGCACGTAAATGTTGCAGTCATCGGCATAGCGACAGAACTTGTGCCCGCGACGCTCCAGTTCCCGGTCGAGATCGTCCAGTAACAAGTTCGCCAGCAGTGGTGACAAGGGACCGCCTTGCGGCGTCCCTTCTTGACGTGCAAGGCAGGCACCGTCTTGCATCAGCCCCGCTTCCAGGAACCGGCGAATGATGCGAAGCAGACGCTTATCAGGCACGCGTCGCGCCAGACGTCCCATCAGAATGTCGTGGTTGACCCTGTCGAAGAACTTCTCCAGGTCCATATCCACGACGATGAGACGTCCTTCGGCCACGTATTGCTGAGCCGCGGCCAAGGCCTGGTGGGCACTGCGACCGGGGCGGAACCCGTAGCTGGAGTTCGAGAACGTCGGATCAAATAGCGGTTCGAGAACCTGCAGAATCGCTTGCTGTACGAGTCGGTCGACAACCGTCGGAATGCCCAATTGTCGCATTCCACCTCCCGGCTTCGGAATTTGCACTCCACGCACCGGTTGGGGCTGGTATCGTCCTTCCAGAAGCGAGGCGATCAGCGTGTCCTTGTGAGTCGCAATCCAGGCGGCCAAATCGTCGAGGGTCATCCCATCGACGCCTGGGGCACCCTTGTTCGCTTTCACTTTGCGATAGGCTCGATTGAGATTGTCTCGGTCACAAATCCTTTCCATCAGGTTGTCGGTCAAGGCGCGTGTCTGGTCTGACGCCGCGAGAGTTTGTGACTCCTCGAACCTGGCAGATTGGATGCTGTCCGCACCGCCCTGGTCGTGGCGCAGCGGTTCCCCGTCAGCTCCGAAGAGTCGCCGTTGATACCAACTGCCTTCCTGTCGCTCCGCTCTCATCGAGTCGTCTCAGGCGTACCCTGCATCTTAGATTCGGTCCTTCGCCGGTGAGTAAGTCATGACCAACATGTCTGACGATGCACCCCAACTACTACGACCTCGGCTGACTTCTCTCCACGCGTCTGACGGTGTTGCCACCGACATAGCCGGATCGACCGGCACGAAGAGAGATCTCCCTGGGTAAGTTGTGCTTCTTTCCCTTGGGCCTCGCTGGATTTACCGGCGTGAGTGTCCGGATGAGCATTGGGCATCCCCGTCCATTGCCGGGTTACCCCACCACGTCGGCCTTGTATCCAGTTTCTGTTCGTCGAGTCCAAGTTTCGCTTTCGGCTCCCTTCAGATCCCGCCTCGCGGCGGGCACCCTGTCCTACAGCTCACGGTTCCGGTCATCACGGCCCGTAGAGAACTTGCATCTCCGAGAAACACAACATGCCAGGCGCACAAAAAACTCAGCCCGATCGAAAGGTGATCGAGCTGAGTCATTCAACGAGCAGCAACGCCGGGCGGAAGATCAGGTTGTCTGAGCTTCTGCCAGTTCGGTTGCTGGTGCATGTTCCTGTGTCGATGCTTCGAAGTCGAGTTGCTTCTGATCGCCGACTTCCTTCACCTTCACCGTGATGGTATTGAAGCCTTCAAACGATCCCTGCAACAGGTTTTCCGAAAGCGGATCTTCGATGTAGGTCTCGACCGCCCGACGGAGCGGACGAGCACCATATTCAGTCGCATTTCCCTTGGAGATAATGAACTGCTTTGCTTCTTCGGTCAGAACCAGGGTCAGCCCCTTTTCTGCAAGGCGTTCACGTACCTTGGCAAGTTCGATCACGACGATCTGCTTCAGGTTTTCTTCGGTCAGCGATCGGAAGACAACGACTTCGTCCAGACGACCAAGGAACTCTGGCTTGAACTCGCGTTCGAGTTCGTGCATGAGGCGTTCCTTCATGCGATCGTAGCTTGTGTCGGTATCTTTGGGAGCAAATCCAAACTCGTTATTGACGGCGAGTGCCCCGGCATTCGTCGTCATAATGAGAATGGTGTTCTTGAAGTCGACCTTGCGACCAAAGCTGTCGGTCAGGTGACCTTCTTCCATGATCTGCAGCAGCATATTGAAGACGTCAGGGTGAGCCTTCTCGATTTCGTCCAGCAGCACCACCGCGTACGGACGGCGTCGGATTTTTTCGGTCAACTGACCACCGTCTTCAAAGCCGACGTATCCTGGAGGAGCACCGATCAGACGGCTGACGTTGTGCTTCTCCATGTATTCGCTCATGTCGATCTGGATCAAGGCGTCCTGATCACCGAACATGAATTCTGCGAGTGTCTTGGCGGTCAGCGTTTTCCCGACCCCGGTTGGACCGGCGAACAGGAACACACCCGTCGGACGACGAGGATCTTTCAAGCCGCTGCGGCTGCGTCGGACGCACTTCGCAACCTGCTTGATGGCTTCGTTCTGGCTGACCACCCGGCGATGCAGTTCTTCTTCCATCCGCAGCAGACGGACAGCGTCTTCGCTCGACAGACGTGTCAGCGGGATTCCGGTCATCTTCGCGACGACTTCCGCGATCACTTCGGCGTCGACGACACCTTCCTTCTCTTTGGACTTTTCTCGCCAGTCTTTGTTGATCGTTTCTTTCTTCTTCTTCAGCTTATCAGCCTGGTCACGCAGAGCGGCTGCCTTTTCGAAGTCCTGATTGGCAACGGCTTCTTCTTTCGCTGCGTTCAGGCGTTCGACTTCACCTTCGAGTTCCTTCAGATCGGGCGGACGAACCATCGATTTCAGGCGGATGCGAGCACCCGATTCGTCGATGACGTCAATTGCCTTGTCAGGCAGGCAACGCGCGGTGATATACCGGGTCGACAATTCGACGGCCTTGGCGAGAGCATCATCGGTGATTTGCACACGGTGGTGCTGCTCGTACCGATCTCGCAAGCCTTTGAGAATCTCGATCGTCTGCGAAGGAGATGGGGGCTCGACAACGACGGTCTGGAACCGGCGTTCCAACGCACCGTCTTTTTCGATGTACTTGCGGAACTCATCGAGTGTGGTCGCACCGATACACTGGATTTCACCACGGCTGAGAGCGGGCTTCAGGACGTTGGAAGCATCAATCGCACCTTCGGCACCCCCGGCACCGACCAGCGTGTGAAGCTCGTCGATAAACAGGATGGTGTTTTTGGCTCGCTTGACTTCGTTCATCACGGCCTTGATGCGTTCTTCGAACTGACCACGGTACTTGGTACCGGCGACCATCATCGCCAGATCCAGCACCACGATTCGTTTGTCCCGCAGCAGTTCCGGAACTTCGCCGTTCACAACCATCTGGGCAAAGCCTTCGACGATTGCGGTCTTACCGACGCCGGCTTCCCCCAGCAGGACGGGGTTGTTTTTCTGACGGCGGCAGAGAATCTGGATGACGCGTTCGATTTCGTTGGAACGACCGATGACGGGATCGAGCTTCGACTGGCGGGCCAGTTCGGTCAGATCACGGCCGAAGCTGTCGAGTGCGGGGGTCTTGCTTTTGGGGGTCTTGCCCGCAGGGCCTGCCTGGCCGGCACCAGCGCGTTCGGAAGAGCCTTCCGCGCCACCGTCGACACCGTGTCCCAGCAGGTTGAGGACTTCTTCCCGGACGTCCTCAAGCTTCAGACCGAGGTTCATCAGGACTTGTGCAGCGACACCTTCCTGTTCACGGATCAGGCCCAGCAGAAGGTGCTCGGTACCGACGTAATTGTGGTTGAGATTTCGCGCCTCTTCCATTGCATACTCGACAACCTTTTTTGCTCGAGGCGTCTGCGGAAGTTTGCCCATCGTGACCATGTCGGGCCCCGACTGGACGATCTTCTCAACTTCCAGACGAATCTTGCGCAAGTCAACTTCGAGGTTCTTCAGGACGTTCGCGGCAACGCCGGAACCTTCCTTCACCAGCCCGAGAAGAATGTGCTCGGTACCGATGTACTCGTGGTTGAAACGCTGGGCTTCCTGATTGGCGAGTTGCATAACTTTTCGGGCGCGATCAGTAAATCGCTCGTACATTCCATAGCCTCCAAGGTTATGAGGGACAGGACAACCTGCCATAACTCGATGTGAAACGCTTGAACCAATACGACCTGATTTGTCGAGGACAATCCCTCACACTCAAACATCGACCCAACGTCGCCATGCTTTCGCTAGATTGATTCCGCAAACCGTAGATGTACGGTTCGCCGTAACTGCCGTCTCCGATAACGCTCCAGAACATTCCAGGTCACCGCGAATTCTAGTAGCGTGTCTTCACATGGGCAAGGAGAACCGCTTGTGTCGAGTCCCCCATTCCGATGTCTCCATTCGTCAAACCGAACTGATTACGTTCCTTGCCGGGCGGAATCAGGGGCAGAGCAATCGTCTGTGATTGCCGTTCCCTCTCCGCACGACAGAAAGACAGAAAAGACAGTCCCCTCCGACGACGTCTGCGTCAGCTCAATCCGCCCCCCGTTCTGCTCGACGATATTCTTGCTGACGAACAACCCCAGACCAGTACCCGTCACTTTCGTGGTAAAATAGGGCGAAAACATTCGTCCGCGTAAACTTTCCGGAACGCCGTGACCGTCGTCGCAGAAGTCAAGCTTCAGCCAAGAGTCCTGTCTCGACGTCACGATCAGGATCGTTCCTCCTTCTTCGGTGGCGTCCATGGCATTCAGGATCAGATTGAGAAAAACCTGTACCAGCTGGTCTCGCACGACCATGATCAGCGGAACGCCCTGGGCGTAGCGCGTGATGATTTGCTTCCCTTTTTTTCGCTTGTAGTACTTGGCGATATTAAGTGCCGCATCAATCATTGCGTGGACGTCACACCGGGTCTGCTCGTTCACTGCAGGACGACTGAAGTCGACCAGTTCCCTCAGGGTGCGCTGGATCCGACGCAGTTGATCGTCGACCAGCGACAGCTTTTCCCGAGTTTCTCCTCCGATATTCCGGCGGTTGAGCAACTGCACCAGGGAACTGATCGCTGCCAGCGGGTTGCCGACTTCGTGAGCAATTCCTGCTGCTAAAAGTCCAAACGCCGCCTGCTTTTCCTGTTGGACAAGCATGGCCTGGGACTCCTGCAGTTGACGAGTGCGCTCACTGATGCGGTGTTCGAGCATGGACTGGTTCTGCTGGAGTTTTGCATTCAGTTCCCGCAGGCGGGTGCTTGCCCACTTCAGGAGACCGGACAAAGAGACACTCGCCCAGGTGACCCAGCCAATAAAGATCGGCATCAGGATCAGGGCCGAAATCTCGTCGCTGGTGGTAATCCGGCGTGTCAGCGCAAGAGTCATATAGCTGGCTGAATGGAGTCCAAAGGTGATCCAGGTGACCAGTGGGGCGTAACGAATGGCACAGACTAAAAGTGACAGGAAGTAATAGAAACGGAAGGCGCTCAGCAACCCTTCGTCAAAGTGGCAGAGCAGGCCAATGAAGAGAGCCTCCATAAAGGAGATGAACACGGGCCACTTGCTGAGAAACACCCGTCCGCGCATGGACCAGATGGTGTCGAACAGAGCGTAGATCGCTCCGAGCAGCAGAATGGCATTGAGGATGCCCCGATTGTGGCCTTGTCCGATGAAATTGACGAGAACGTAACCGATGCAGATGCCAAACCAGCGGATTCGGACCGTGATCGCCTGAGTGGCAAGTCCCCAGTCGAAGTCGTCGAACTCATTTTCCGCTGGCGTCATGACTTTTTCGATGTCACTGGTCCTGCCATTAGACCGTCGCGGCGCCAGTGACTGGTTTGAGGACCAGCATGGCTAGCGGAGGGAGTGTGAGCGAGAGATACTGGGTTTCGCCATGGCACGAGCCGGGTTGAGAGTAGACTCCTCCGACATTCCCCACATTGGAGCCGCCGTAGAGACTCGAGTCAGTATTCATACGCTCGATATAGTAACCGGCGACTGGAACGCCGATCCGGTAGTTGTATCGAGGGACGGGAGTGAAATTGACGACCACAATCACACGGTCGTTCGCGGCACGTCCCTGGCGGATGTAGGCGTAGACGCTGTTTTGGGCGTCGTCGCAGGAAATCCAGCGAAACCCTTCGCCGGACATATCGAGCTGATGCAGCGCCGGCTCGTTCCGGTAGAGCGTATTCAGGTCTTTGACGAGTCGATGGATTCCGGCATGCATCGGATGATCGAGCAACGGCCAGTCGAGCTGCGTGTTATGGTTCCACTCCAGCCATTGGCCAATCTCTCCTCCCATGAAGAGCAGCTTCTTGCCGGGCTGGGTATACTGATATCCGAAGAGGGTTCGCAAATTGGCGAACTTCTGCCAATGATCCCCCGGCATTTGGGACAAGAGAGAGCACTTCCCATGCACGACCTCGTCATGGGACAACGGCAGCATGAAATTTTCTGTGAAGGCATAAACCATTCGGAACGAAAGTTCGTTCTGATGATGCTTGCGGTGGACGGGTTCACGGCGCAAGTAGCGCAGCGTGTCGTTCATCCAGCCCATGTCCCATTTCATGCCGAAACCGAGACCGCCGGTGTAGACTGGACGAGAAACTCCGCCCCAGGATGTCGATTCTTCCGCAATCGTCAGGATGCCCGGGAATTCACGGTACAGTTCGGAATTCATTTCTTTGAGGAAATCGATGGCTTCGAGGTTCTCGCGTCCCCCGAACATGTTCGGCACCCACTCCCCGGGCTTACGGGAGTAGTCGAGATAGAGCATCGAGGCTACGGCGTCCACGCGTAGTCCGTCGACATGGAACGTGTCAATCCAGTAACGGGCGCTCGAGAGCAGGAATTCGCGCACTTCCGTGCGACCGTAGTTGAAAATCAGTGTTCCCCAGTCGGGGTGAAACCCTTTCCGCGGGTCTTCGTGTTCGTAGCACGCCGTTCCGTCGAAGCTGCCCAGCGAGTGTCCGTCGGTGGGAAAGTGAGCGGGAACCCAGTCAATGATCACGCCAATTCCGGCTGCGTGACAGATTTCGACAAACTCCATGAAGTCATGCGGCGTTCCGAAGCGACTGGTCGGAGCGAAGTAGCCAGTCGCCTGGTACCCCCATGAACCGTCGAAGGGAAATTCATTCACCGGCATGAGTTCGATGTGGGTGTAGCCGAGGTCCTGCACATAGGCCACCAGCATCCGAGCCAGTTCCACGTAGTTGAAGAACTGACGACCATCGGTCGGCCGCTTCCAGGAACCGAGGTGGACTTCATAGACGGAGACAGGCTTTTCGTACCAGTTGGAGGCCTCTCGCTGGCTCATCCATTCGTGATCGCGCCATTTGTGGCCATCGAGGTTGTAAACCAGCGACGCACTTTTCGGGGGGACTTCGGTCGCGAAGGCGTACGGGTCCGATTTTTGAAGCAATTGCCCGTGCTTCGACCGAATGCCAAATTTGTAAGGGTCCCCGTGTTTCATTCCGGGGACAAAACCCCACCAGACACCGTTGTCACTGGATTGAAGCCAGTTGCGTCCGTGCATCCACGCATTCTGATCACACAGGACGGAGACTTCGGTGGCATTCGGAGCCCAGACGTTAAATTTCACGCCGGGCTCACCATTCTCAATTGCCAGGTGTGCACCAAGATGACGGTATTGGGTGGAATTCATCCGGGCAGAACCTGTGTTTAAATGGGCAATGGACGGGACAGCTGGCTAGATCAATATGGTGCATAACCCCATTGCGCTGAGGCAGGCCAATCCTAGCACTTCCGGGGATTGCGGACAATCAATGGCGCATACGGATTCGCAGTCGAACCACTGAACGACCCGGAACAGCGCGTGGACAACTCTTCCCCGCTTGATGAGCCAGTCAACGTGATGCGCCGGTGAAGAAGTGCTAACAGGGCGAGGAGGCGTGGAGTGTTGTCCGTTCTTCTCTGCTCGACCGACGTGGGATTAATCAGGTCCAGAATGAAGATCGCTCAAGAAACGCGATCTCGCAGTAAATCCCAGACGGTTTCGCCCGCAGGAACGATGCGGTAGGGGCGCTGGAATGCGTCATGAATGTCGCCAGTCGGATCCACCCCGAGTGCGGTGTAGATGGTCGAAATGATGTCCCCGGGAACAAGCGGCTGACTCGCGGGAAACGCTCCAGTTGCATCGCTTGAACCGTAAATCAGTCCCGGTTTGAAACCTCCCCCGACCATCATCACGCTATAGCAGAAGTTCCAGTGATCACGTCCACCATTGTTGGCGTTGATTCGTGGAGTTCGACCGAAATCGCCAATCACCGCGACCACAGTTCGGTCCAGCATCCCCCGCTCGGACAGATCGGCGACCAGGCTGGCGCAGGCCGCGTCGAACTGCGGGAGCAGGGTGTTTTTCAGGCTGACAAAATTGCTTCCGTGAGTGTCCCAGGTGGCATTGGCGTCAGGAGCCCACGAAATCGTGACGATTCGGGTCCCCGCCTCCACCAGCCGGCGAGCCAGCAAAGCGCTTTGACCATAAATGTTTCTGCCGTAAGACTCACGCATCGCATCGGATTCTTCGGTCAGCCGGAACGCTCGCTGAGTCGTTTCCGAGGTGAGCAGATCCAATGCCCGAGACTGCATCCGGGTCATCTCGCCAGTCGTCGCAGAGGTCGCTTTCGCCGCGCTTTCTGCGGATTCGAAGAGCTTGCGTCGTGCGTCCAGACGGTCGAATGAAACTTCCTGTTGAAGAGTCAGTTCCGGGACGCGAAAGTCGGGCGCGTTCGGGTCTTTCAGAACGAAAAGCGGATCATACGAGTTACCGAGGATTCCTCCGAAGAATCCGGGCTGAGGCGGCCCACCTGCCCCTTCCTTGGTAATGTAAGGAAGGCAGACATGCGGTACGACATTCGCCTCGGTCGGACGGACGCGGGCCATGATGGAGCCGAGTGACGGATGATCGGTCGCTTTCGCCCCACCCCCCTGCTCTCCCCGATCATGTCCGGTCAGTGAAGCGTAGACAGCGGCTGCGTGTGAATTGTTGACGGTGTGATTCATCGACCGCACCACGGTGGCCAGATGAGCCTGCCGCGACAGACGAGGAAGATGCTCGCACATCTGATAACCGGGTAACGATGTCGAGATCGGCTTGAACTCTCCCCGGATTCCATCCGGAGCGTTGGGTTTCAGATCCCACATGTCCAGATGACTCGGGCCCCCGTTCAGAAAGAGCAGGATGCAGTTGTCCGCCAGGGTTGATCGGCGTGAATTCGCTTTCGCCGCGTCCGACGCAAGCAGGTGTGGAAGGGAAAGTCCCATGCCTGCCAATCCCAGGCTGCCTATTTTCAGGAGCTTCCGTCGCGAGACCGGAATTTGATGGATCCAATCGAGGGGAGTTGACATTCCGGAAGGCGCACGCGTCATGGATTCGGTTCCCTGAGCAAGTGGTACTCAAATCGAAACACCAAGGTAACCACTTATGCGTCAAGAGGGCAATCCACATCTCCCTCGCTCTGGAACTTTTTCAATCAGGACGTGACGAGGATTAATTACCGCTTGCGGCGCCGTGTTATCTCGATCGCCTCTGGGAACAAAAAAAATCCCCAGAGATGCAAATGTGAAGCGGGCGAAACCTCAATCGTTTGACGCGTTGTCGAGAAGTCTGCGATCCATTCAGGCAGCGGACGTCGGATCAGCAGGCGCCGTCGCGCCAAGTTCTTTCCCAACCTGGGAAAGCGACTTCAGACGCGACACCATCACGGCACCAAAGGCCATCAGCGCCGCTGCAAACCAGTACGGAAGCGACAAATTTCGTTCCTGCAGCACCATTCCAACCACGGGGCCTGCGATACGAGCGAGCGATGAAATACTCTGCCCGACCCCCAGAACTTCGCCCTGTACGTCATCACCCGTATTCAGGCTGAGCATCGACTGCAGGGAAGGAGTGGTTGCCGAGAAACCAATGACCACGATCGGAAGGACGACAAGCAGAATTGTCAGGGAACTTGCTGTGGCGGCCTGCCCAACCAGCAGAAGTCCGATCGTCATCAAAATCACGCCGCCAACGGCCATGCGATATTCGCCCATTTTGGGAATCAGCCGACGAACCAGGAGTCCTTGTGCGAGGGTCAGAATCAGACCGATATAAGCAAAAATGTAGAAGTTGCCTCGATCGGACACTGCCAGTTTCTTCGTCAGCATGGCGAGTGTTGTTTCAAACTGACCGAAAGCAAACGTCGTTAAAAAGACGGCAAAGATAATCGGGCCCAGAACTCGATTTGTGAGGACCCGGTAGACGGAACCCATCGACTGCCAGCCGTGCCGCGATGAGGGTGATCGCTCGCCCGCTTTGAGAGATTCTGGCAGCAGAAAAACACCCAGCAGAAACGCAATTCCGGAAAGGACCGCTGCGACATAACCTGGAGCGGCACTTGGTGCGGCGGTGATATTGTCGGGGACAAACCAGGCCCCCAGCAATGGGCCAAAGGTGAAGCCGATTCCGAACGCTGCCCCAATGATCGCCATCCCCTTGCCACGTGTCGTCTGGTCTGTGCAATCGGCAATGTAGGCCTGGGCTGTGGGGATGGTGGCGCCCGCGATGCCTGCCCCCATGCGCGTGACGAACAGCCAGACGACGGGACTCAACCCCCATACCGGCCCACTGTTGCCCCACTGCGTGATAAGAGCAAACAGAATGTAAAACAGGGTCGATCCGGCCAGTCCCACAAGGAGCACCGGGCGGCGTCCCACACGATCTGAGAGCGATCCCCATAACGGAGCAAACAAAAACTGCATGGCAGAAAAGGATGCCATGAGACCCCCGAGGATCATCCCCCGCCAGAACTTGCTCACCTCACTCCCTCGGGTGAGTTCTGGGACCGCATGTTCGACCGCATCAACCGGGCCACCTGCGGTGCCAGGAACAGTTTCCGGGACGTCGACTGCGACAGCTTCGGCTGGTGCCGCGACGTGCGTTTCCGTGGGGAGAAAATGTTCTGCATAGCGTGGCAGAAGAGGCAGGACGATTCCGAAACCAAGCAAATCGACGACGACCGTCACAAAGATGATGAAGAGCGGTTTGCGTGACACAGATTTCCTCAGGATTGTCGATTCTCAATTCGCAGGCCTGCCCTCAGTCCCGATGACGGAAAGGAGGCCAGGGCGAGGCCCAAATTAGGTATCCATCCGCTCGGACTTATTCAGACGCAGTCCTCCGGCCAGGCAGCGCGGGGTGGTTTCACTCGACCGATGGCAGAGCTCGTTCTCTTATCTGATCCCCGCAGCGCCAAGAGCGTACTTCATTCGACCGGCCGACGCTCGTCTTCTGAGTCCAAGTTTGTCGAGAATGTAGAACCTCGTCCTTCGGGTTACCAGCCCCCGAAATGGAGATGGGTGATTCCGTACGTGGTCGAAGTGATCGAATGAATGATCTGGCCTTAATCTGTTCAGTGTGATGCCCCCCTTCGGTGCCCCGAAGGCCAAAGACCGTTCACACCGCCATTCGGAAACGGGTGCTACGCTGCGATCGGGGGCATCGAACTTGGACGGCTCAACGGCAGCGGCAGCTTCATGCATTCAAGGTTGCATTACAGGACGCCGTCAGTGTGCTCCGTCTGAACGGTGGAATTCATGGAACTATTCTCCTACTCTTTCGCCTTTTGCAGATGCCTTCCGGGTTCATGGAACGGATTTCTCATTGAACGAATCTTTGCAACAAGTCACGACAAACCTGAAAGTTGTCAGCTTTTGCACCCTCTTAAGTCGTATCACGGGATTATTACGTGACCAGGCCATGGGTGTGATGTTCGGCGCCGGGCCGGTGATGGACGCATTCACGGTGGCATTCCGGTTGCCGAATCTGGCACGGGTGCTGCTTGGCGAAGGGGCGCTGACGACCGCATTTCTGCCCGTTTTTGTTTCTGAAATGCGCGAGAAGGGGATTGAGTCCGCCGTACGCGTCACATGGGCGGTCTTCATCACATTAGCCGTGTTCCTGAGCACCATGATCCTGCTCATCAATGGACTGCTGTGGTCGCTGACTTGGTACATTCCGCTCAGTCCCGAAGGGACGCTCTTGCGGAATCTCACGATGGCCCTGATGCCCTATGTGCTGCTGATTTGTCTGGCGGCTCAACTTGGCGCAGCTCTGAATGCGCTTGGCAAGTTTCTCTGGCCTGCCCTGGTTCCACTTGTCCTGAATGCCGTGTGGCTGCTGAGTCTGTGGGGAATCGTTCCGTTCTGGACGGACGAGATTACGCAGGTCTACGTCGTTGCGGTCTGTGTGCTGATCGGCGGGGTACTTCAGCTGATTTTTCCGCTGAGCGTCTTAACGCAGTGCGGCTTCGGGTTCCGCTCTGACTGGCGGCTGTCGATGGGGCAGGTGGGACGAATTGCCAGAAGCATGCTGCCGGTCGTAATTGGAGTATCGATCACACAACTCAACGCGGTCCTGGACAGTTTCGTCGCCTGGGGATTCACGCAGCCTGCGGGCTCCAACGAACTGATGCCCCTTCCCTGGGCGTTGAATTATCCTCTTCGTGAAGGGACTGCGACGGCCTTGTACCTCGGCCAGCGTCTTTATCAGTTTCCCCTCGGTGTGTTCGGGGTTGCTCTCGGGACAGTCCTGTTCCCCCTGTTAACGGCGCATGCCCAGAATGGGGACTCGGACAAGTTGAGATCAGATCTGTCGTTTGGAATCCGCCTGGTAATTGCCATCGGATTGCCCGCGAGCGCCGGCCTGATTCTGATTGGTCAGCCACTGGCGACATTCTTCTTCGAGTATGGCAAGTTTGATGCGCAGGCTGCTCAAACAACGGGACAGATGATTGCCGCTTACGGTTCCGGGGTCTGGGCGTACTGTGGCCTGCTGATCCTGCAACGTGGCTTCTATGCGATCGGGGATCGACTGACTCCGATGTACATCGGTCTCGGAGCGGTCGCGATTAATTTTGTGCTGAACCTGACACTGATCTGGCCTCTGGGCGGTATTGGGCTCGCCTTTTCCACGGCATTCGTCGCGGCGGGACAAAGCACCGTGACGGCGCTCATGCTTCAGCACAAACTGGGAACGCTCAACTGGCGTGAGATCGGCATCACCACGCTGAAAACATTGACGGCGACCCTGGTGATGGTTCTGGTCTGCCTGGTGATGCCGACCTCATTCCCGATTCGGGTGGAGTTCCTGGAGCGGCTAGTTCGGTTGGTCCTTCCCATGGGAATGGGTGGATTAGCCTTCCTCTTCACGACACGCCTTGTGAACCTGACCGAATTACGGCTCTTGCTATCCGGGCGAAGATCGCGATCATCACAAGAAAAGGCAGCATCCATTGAGCACTGATAACCGAAACTCATCGATTTCTCTGGCAGCGATCCGAAACGCAGCCGGTTCAAGCGTGGTCGTGTTTGATGTCAGCAATCGAACACAAATTGAAGTTCGGGGGGCGGATCGCGCTCGTTTCCTGCACAGCTTCATGTCGAATGACATCAAGTCACTGAAACCGGGAACCGGTTGCGAAACATTCGTGACCAGCCTGAAAGGAAAAGTGGTCGCTCACGTCTATGTTTTCTGTCGTGAGGATTCGCACTGGCTGGACGGGGCGCCTCAGCAGCAGTCAGCCATCCTGTCGCACCTTCAGAAGTTCGTTCTGATCGACGACGTGCAACTGATTTCTCATGAGAACGATTTTGGAGAACTGTTCGTGTCAGGACCGCTGGCGACACAGTTGCTGCAGCTTCCTGAGACCATGCGGATCGGTGACTCAGAGCAGCGCGAGCTTCACGACACGACAATCGATATTCGTCGCGTCGACCTCTTTGGAACACCTGGTTTTCTGATGTCGATTCCCCGGAGCCAGGTAGACCGCGTCAAACAGGGCATGATATCGGTTGGTATCCCTGAAGGGACTTCAGACCAGTTCGAGTACTTGCGGATCGAAGCGGGGTACCCGCTCTTCGGACAAGACTTTACAGAGGACTACCTGGCGCAAGAGGTGGCTCGCACCAGGCAGTGTGTCTCATTCAATAAGGGTTGTTATCTCGGTCAGGAGACGATTGCTCGCCTGGATGCACTGGGCCACACGAACCGTGAGATCCGACGGATTCGGTTTGAATCTCCGATTGCTCCGGCAAGTGGCTCTCCGGTTTTTGATGCTGCCGGAGAGAGCGAAGTGGGTGTGCTGACGTCCGCGGCCAGCGACACCGAGAATCCAGATCCAGCCCAAACAAAGGGGGTGGGGATCGGCACGCTGAAACGCGCTGTCTGCCCTGCCGGCAGCGTCGTTCGAGTCAAATCGAACGGCAATCTGATCGAAGGACAAGTTCTGTAAGCGTTCACTGGTCCTGTGGCAGGCTCGGTCCGCCATCTCGTCCACCGGGGACGACGGAAATCACCGTGCTGGACTGTGCTCGGGTGACACATGCCCGGGCTTTGCATGGAGGAGGCTTCCCTCGTTTCGGTCCGCCTCCTTCCGAGCACAATCGCGCACGGTGATTTCGTCCTGCGTCTGGATCCGTTTTTAGAATCGTCTTCGCACGTCGCTTCCGCGTTCAACGACGGGTTCTACGTTCTGTCCTGAAATTCTGTGCAGTTGATGAATCGTCCGAATGAAGATGGAATCACCCGCGAAAATCGGGGTGGCGACGATTCCTTCCGCCAGCGTGTTCTTGATGATGACGGGGTTTGCTGTCCCTGTGCGAACAAAATAGGTCTCTCCCGATTCGCTCGCACAAAAGACGAAGTCTCCAGCGATCACGGGTGAGGCAGAGAATGTTCCAGACAGTTGCCGGATCCATTCCAGTTTTCCCGTCGCCGCTTGTACACACGACAGTCGCCCGTCTTCGGCGAGCACGTAAAGCAATCCGCCGTGACATACGGGAGATGGGACCTCACCCGCCAAACGTGCGTCGCGCCACACGACATGACTTGTCGTCACATCACCGGTTCCGTCCGCCGCGATACAGATGACTTCGGCGTTGGGTTGTGCCGTGGTTGCAAACACGCGTTCAGAATCAAAGGTCACGGAGCTCAGGACGTGTGATGCGGAAATTCGACACGTCCAGAGGGGTTCACCCGTTGCCGGGTCGTAACTGATGACGGCCCCCGGCCCTCCGACGACCACTTGAGCACGACCGGCGATCGTTCCGACCACGGGTGTTCCCAGGCTTTCCCCCTTGGGGCGTCGCGTGCGCCAGATGACTTCTCCCGTCTGACGATGTATTGCCGCAATGTAGCTGTCTCGGGCCTGATCTGCAGTGACGATCACCAGCGACTTGTAGAGGGTCGGCGACGAGACGCTACCTGTTTCCGACAGGTAACGACCCGCCGGGTTCTGCCACAACACGCGTCCGGAAAAATCGACCGCAGTCACCCAAAGCTGATCACGGTAGTGAGCCACAGTGAACACGCTCTGTCCGTCGCAAACCGGCGTCGCAAGGTGGAGCAAGTTGCTGTCCCGGACGTTTTTGGGATCTTTGTCGTGGATCATTGTTTTCCACGCGACGACGCCGCTACGACGGGTAACGCACTTCAGATACAACCTCTGGCTGTCCGGTTCGAATACGGGCAGGAACAATCGATCGCCCCAGATACTGGGTGTGGCACTGCCGAGCCCCGAGAGTCCCACTTGCCATCCCGGATGATTGCTTTCCGACCATTGCAACGGGAACTGTTTCGAAAGTGCGACATTTCGACCGTCGACCCCACGCCACCAGGGCCAATCCTCGGCGCTGGGCCGGGGATCAACGAGGACGAAGTTAGAAGGACTGTCTGCGTTGCGAACTTCGGGCGTGCCGGTGCTCTGCGAGATCAGGGTCAGAATTCCAACCGTAATCGCGATGATGACTAGACTCAGTCGCCAGTTCATCCATTTCGTCGACACGATACGTTCCAGTTACTCTCAGCTTAGTCGATCTGAAGTCACATCTCAGCCGTATATGTTTTCGACATGAGGACACTTTGAGGATCAACTTTTTACTTACTTTCCTAAAACCCGGAATGGGGGTCTTGCAGGAGGTGATCTTGGCGGGTGTGACCCGTTGCTCAGGCAACCGCACGCTGCGTCTGGGCCGCCCACAAACGCTGATAAATAGGACAATTCGCCAGAAGTTCAGCATGTCGGCCCGTGGCCACGACGCGCCCGCGGTCGACAACGACGATCCTCGTCAAGAACTCGAGCAGGGTCGGCGTCAGACAATGTGTGATCAAAAGTGTCGTCCGACCGACGACAAAATCACGCAGCGTGGCGTGAATCAACTGCTCACTCTGAGCGTCAACCGCCGACGTAGGTTCGTCCAGAATCAAGATTCGAGGATCTCGCAGGATGGCCCGTGCCAGGGCGACTCGCTGTCTCTGTCCGCCCGACAGATGTTTTCCGTGCTCTCCGACCATGGTTTTCAGTCCCAGGGGCATGGATTCTGAAAAGGAAATGACGTGAGCGCGGCGGGCTGCATCCACGACATCGGCATCCATGGCGGTCGGTCGTCCGTAACGGATGTTCTCCAGGATTGTGTCGTCAAACAACAATGTTTCCTGAGGAACCAGGGCGATCTGATCCCGGATATCGCCCAGATTTGCATCTTTCAGATTGATCCCGTCAAAGAACACGTCGCCGCTCACGGGGTCATAAAAGCGCGGCAGCAGGTTCACCAGTGTCGACTTGCCACAGCCGTTGGGTCCCACCACGGCAACTGTTTCGCCAGCGCGGATTGTCAGGTCGAGACCGTTCAGGACCAGGCCCCGTTCGCTGCGGTCGTTCGGATTGCGGGCGTATTCGAAGGAAACATTTCGAAATTCAATCGATTGCGTCAGGCGCGGCAGGAACTGCGGTTCGGCCGGGGTGGAGACGAGCGATTTCGTGTCCATCCGTTCGAACAACCGTTCGGCAATCGCGGTCGACTGCCGGATCGAATTGTAAAACTTCGAGAATTTGCGAACCGGTTCCAGGACTCCGGCAAGAAGCACGTAGAACAGCGCGAGTTCGGGAAAGGTCGGCGGAGAACTGGCGAGGGTAATCCCCCCAATTGTTGTCGTCTGACGCAGCACCAGAAATGCAGCCGGGAGGAGCACGGCCGAGGCGGCCACCATTCCGAGTAATTCGGCGAGGGGGCCGCTCATCGCATCCAGCTGCACGAGTCTCATTGCCTGTCGATAAAAGTTTTTGTTTTCACGGTGGAAGTGGCGACGGTGTTGCCCGGCGCGATCGAAGGCGATCACTGCTTTGGAGTTATTGAACGTTTCTTCCAGGCTCTTGTAGATCCGACTCATGCTGTCGACGACACGATTGGCCGCCCGCTTCAGTCTTTGTCCCAGCCAATGGAAGAGCAATCCCAGGACGGGCATGAACAGCAGAAAGACGACCGTCAGCTGCCAGTTAAAGTAGAACAGCGCAACAAGACACGACAGCGCCTTCAAGGGTTCGCGAACGATGCGTCCCCCGACTTCTGTCATCCCATTGACCAGGTGCTGCAGAGAGTACGTAAAGTCGGTCAGCCACGCCGAACTTCCCTCAAGCGAAATCGTTTGTGGATCCAGCCGCAACGCACTTCGAAACAACTGCTGACGCAGGTCGATGACGACCGACTCCGCGACGCTGCCCGCCAGCACGTCCTGGTAGTAGCCCGCCGCTCCCTTGGCGAAGGTGACAACCAGGATGCCGAAAAACAGCAGCGCAAACATGCGAAACTGGTCGGTGGGCAGGTTACGGATGATCTTGGATTCGATCCAGGTCAGCCACCAGAGCTTCGACGTGTACGCCTTCACTTCCGTACGCAGCCGCTGTTGATCTTCAATGACCTCGACGCGTTCAGACAGGCGCCGTCGTTCTCCATTTTCAGGTAGCGACAGCAGCTTCTCATCGAGTTCGAGGAGTTTGCTGTTTCGCTCTGCAATCGCCGACGTCTTCAGCTCAACTTCGTGGCGGACGTAGTTTCCGAGTGTGTGGTACTCGCCAAACATGATGGTGATCGGGAATGTCAGGAGCAGTTCGAAGCTCCACAGGAGTGCAGCTACGAGCCCGAATACGCACGAAAGTGTCAACTTTCGCCGGTACGGCCAAATAAATGAACCCAATCGACCCCATGTCTTCACGGATTCGCATCCCTGCCAGTTACAACGCGCAATCGTTGCGCCAAACTCTGTTTACCGGGTGTATTACAGAACAAAGTGACAGGTACGTCCAGACAGGAATTACCGATAAAGCTGAATCGCTTCGCGAACGTTCATTTCGGCAACTTGCTGAGAAATTTTCCCCGCCTTGAAGAGCCGTCGAACCGATTCATCAAAACTGACCATTCCGTCATCGCGGGCAGTGGTGAGGTAATTGTCGATCGATTCAAATTTGCCCGTCCGGATCGCGCTGCCGATGGGAAACGTATTCCAGAGAACCTCGAGAGCCAGGTGCTGTTTCCGTCCCGGTCGCACATCGGGTAACAGTCGTTGAGCCACGACCGAGCGGAGACAGAGGGCGAGTTGAGAGCGAATGTCGCGTTGCGCGTCATCGGTGAAGAGGTCGGTGTATCGCGTAATGGCCCCCTTTGCGTCGCGTGAGTGCAAGGTGCTGAACACGAGGTGCCCTGTTTCCGCGGCGCTCAATGCGATTTGAGCAGTGTCATGGCCACGAATCTCTCCCACCAGAATCACGTCAGGATCTTGACGCAGTCCGTTGCGTAGTCCGTCCGCGAACGTGGGAACATCGACTCCCACTTCCCGTTGAGACACCATCGAATTGGGCATCCTGGGAAATTCAAACTCGAGCGGCTCTTCAATGCTGATGATGCGACTGCCCCCTGCCCTGTTGATCAAATTGACGATCATGGCGAGGGTGGTCGATTTTCCGGAACCGGTAGGCCCGGTCACAATCACCATTCCGTCCCGAATTCCTGCCAGTCGTTCGGCCAGTTCTTCAGGAAAGGCTGCCCATTCGAAGTCGGGAATCGCCCCGGGGATGATTCGGAAACATCCGCCGAGATTCCCCGTCGTGTAAAACAGATTCGCCCGAACCCGGGTGCCGGCGAGATCACCACCCAGTGCAACGGAAAAATCCAGGCTGCGTTCGGTCTTCAGTTTTTCCTGAAAGTGTTCCGGACAGGCCTCGATCAGCAGAATGTTAAGCCGGTCGGGTTCGAGCGGCGATTCGTTCAAGTGCGTTAAGCGCCCATTCAGGCGGATGCTTGGTGGAAAACCTGCCACCAGATGGAGGTCTGAGGCTTCCGCTTGCGCGGCCTGGGCCAGCCATTCGGTAAGAACCGGCGGGAAATCTGATTGCAGATCTTGCATGAGTCGATCGCCATCGTGTGTGGGTTGCATGACGGGCCGCCCCTCATGACTGTGCTGCGCAGAAACCGGGAGTCAAACACCAACGTAGGGCATGGCAAATCGGTCGCCGAGCCTAGCTCGGTGTAGCCGCGTCGCCATCATTCGACAAGCTTGATGGCGACGGCCGTCACGTCGTCGCGGCTGGGCTGGGACTGTCGGAACTCGTCACATGCTGACATCAGGGCATGGAGGATCTGTGAAGCCGACTCGGCCTGATGTTGACGCAGGACCTGAATGATCCTTGCCTGTCCAAATAGTTTACGATCTGGTGACGTGGATTCTGCCAGCCCATCGGTTGCGATGAGCAGCAGATCACCGGTCTGCAGCGTGACAGACTGACCACAGCCAAATACTGCGGTCTTCTGCATTCCCAGAATGGTGCCAGTACTTTTCAGCGGACAGAGATCACCATTTGCGCGGAGCAGCACTGCTTCATGTCCGGCGGCGGCATAACTCAGTGTCCGGTCCCGCGTATTGAGCGACGCAAGGAACAGCGTTACGAACATGTCGTCGGGCAGGTCTTCGCTCAGAATGCGGTTGAGTTGATTGAGGCACTCATGCGGCGCGGACTCCCGTTGCGTGAGCGTTCGCAGTACCGCGCGGGTGGCAACCATCTCAACAGCGGGCCCCAGACCATGACCGCTGACGTCCCCCACAGCAATCCCGAGGCAGTCATTCCCCCAGGGAATAAAGTCGTAGTAGTCACCGCACGCCTTAGAACAGGGCTGGCAGAACGACGCAAAGTCGAATCCCGCTATTTGTGGGACCTGCTTCGGATACAGCGATACTTGAATACGCAGGGCCGTCTGCACCTCTTGCTCGATCTCGCGCTGCTTTAACCGTGCCGTCGCATCCTGAAACGCGAGTACGGCGCCCACCGTCACCCCGTTATGGCAGACCGGTGAGACTGTATACTCCACTGGGAGCAGTGTTCCATCACGGCGGCGAAAAGTTGCCCCGGAGACTTTGATGGCCGTGTTTCCATTCAGCACAGCTTTCACGGGATATGGTTCGGAGTCAGACTGGTACAGCCCATTCGGCTTCGGCGGCACCACGATCTGCGAATGACAGCGCCCTTCCAGTTCGGCGCTGGAGACTTCCAGCATTCGCTCGGCCGCGTGGTTGAGGAAGGCGATCCGCCCGGCTGAGTCGAGTCCACAGATCCCGTCCGCGACCGAATCCAGAATCAGATTCTGCTGGTATTCGAGCGAGGCGATTTCGTGTTCGGCTCGAACTTTTTCCGTGATATCAGTCGAGATTCCTCCGACGGCATAGAGGGCGCCGTCGCGGTGGCGAAGAGGGAATTTGACCGAGACGTAACGGTGTGGCCCGTCATCGTGAGGAGCGACCTCTTCACAGCGAAGAGTCATTCCAGACTCCTTCACGATCCGATCGTTTTCCTGAAATGCCTCCGCCATCTCGAGTGGGAACACATCGAAGTCCGTTTTGCCCAGGATCGATGCCCGATCGATATGAAACAGCTCTTCAAACTTGCGGTTGACCAGCAGATACCGGTAGTTGAGGTCCTTGGCGTATACAACCGTCGACGTGTTGTCCAGAAGTTCGTACGCCAGTGAAGCGAACTCGCTGTCAATGGAACCAGTCGCGTCCATCGTTCGACCTTCTTCACGCCGTCTTTATCCTGATCTATCAGAAAAGTGGCGGCACCCCTTCAGTAGGAATAGGAATACGCTGCTTTCTAACTGATTAAATTGATTGGCAGCAGGGAATTGCGCACTGAGAATAGACTAACCACCCCAGCCCGTTTCGGGTAGCCGAATCGCTGAATCGCGAACGTTCTCACTTGCGTGAGAACGTTCACGGCGGGGGCTGTGGTCAGTATTCAGAAGTTCACATGTGCTGACTGTGTCTTGTCGCACAGCAATTTCGAGCGACTTCCAGCGAACCGCCGGTTACCAATGACGGGACAGCCGCGAGAGCAGAAGTGCGACCTCGGCCTTTCGCAATGTGGGGGCTGAGCCCCCGAAATCAACGGAAGTGTCTGACAAACGTTTCTGCGCAGGGGACGGACCTGCAAATTGCCCCCCGTTCGGTTGTTTTCACATCCACGAAACGTTACGTGTGTGCTCCTCGCACCGGTGAGGTTGGCGCCAGCTCTGGAGTGTGAGCACTCATCTCTGACGGAACAAAACAAAGGAAGAGCGAACATGGGGAATGGAATGGCATCTCGATGGGCATCAGGGGCAAGACAATTCTTGGCGATGGGACTTGCGGTCTCTGCGCTGACGACCCAGATTCGAGCAGATGTAAAGCTGCCGAACGTTTTCAGCGATCACATGGTGTTGCAGCAGGGACAGAAGAACAAGGTCTGGGGACGCGCCGATGCGGGCGAGTCCGTCACGGTTTCCATCAACGGACAAAGTCAGACTACGACGGCGGCTGCAGATGGATCATGGCAAGTGATGCTTGATCCGATTCCCGTCGGCGGTCCCTACGGGATGCTGGTGAAAGGGAAAACAGAAGTCAAAATTTCCGACATTCTGGTCGGAGAAGTCTGGGTCTGCTCCGGGCAATCCAATATGCAGTGGTCGGTGAATCTCGCCAACGATCCTGACCTGGAGCGTCTGGCGGCCAATTTTCCCAAAATTCGAATGATTAACTTTCCGCAAGTGGGAACTCAGGAAGCGCTCTGGAGCCACGACGACCGTAAGTGGTTAGTGACGACACCAGAAAATGTCGGGGGTTTCTCCGCAGTCGGTTACTTCTTCGCCCGACAGATTTACCAGACGCTGGGTGTCCCCGTTGGGATGATCAACAACGCCTGGGGTGGATCGGCGTGTGAAGCCTGGGTTAAACGCGATCTTCTCGCTGCCGACGAAAAGTACTCGGCTCTGCTTGAGAGATGGGGACAAATCGAATCCCGGCACAACGAACTTGTCGCCAAAGGGGACAGCCTTTCGGACGCAGAGAAAAAAGAGCTGACGGCGCTCAAAGGTCAGCTGGCCGGGAACCACCGTCCTGCCAACATCTACAATGGTGTGCTGAAGTCACATCTCGGCTACGGCATTAAAGGAGCGATCTGGTACCAGGGTGAATCCAACGCGAGTCGCGCGTATCAGTATCGCGATCTGTTCCCACTTATGATCCAAAGCTGGCGCGACGAGTGGGGTCAGGGCGACTTCTCTTTCTATTGGGTCCAACTCGCGGACTTCATGAATGAACAGCCACAGCCAACCGATAGCGCATGGGCAGAACTTCGCGAAGCTCAGACCATGACGATGTCTCGTCTGCCAAAGACGGGCGAAGCGGTCATTATTGATATCGGCGAAGGGAAAGACATCCATCCGAAAAACAAGGTTGACGTCGGCCGTCGACTGGCCCGGTGGGCACTTGCAAAAGACTACGGAGTGGCCGTTCCCTACCACAGTCCTCAATACAAATCGATGACTGCCAAGGACAACAAGATTGTCCTGACGTTCGACTATGTCGACAGCGGATGGCGTCCCTTCGACGTTAAGGAACTGCGTGGATTCGCGATTGCTGGTGAAGACAAGAAATTCCATTGGGCAACAGCGACAATTCTGCCAGACAACACGATTGAAGTGTCGAGCGATCAGGTCGCCGAACCCGTGGCCGTTCGTTACGGCTGGGCTGACAATCCCATCGTGAATGTCTTCAGCGGTGCCGGACTGCCTCTGACCCCCTTCCGGACCGATGACTGGCCCGGAGTGACGGCGAACAACAAATAGTTTCATTCCGCAACAGTTGACTCCGAGCGGGCAGGGTCGACGAATTCGCCGATCCTGCCAACTCTAACCCACGAAGACTGTTGCAGAAGGCGTGGCAAATCGCCATAGTTCAAGCAGATTAGGGCGGGCCTCAGCGGAGCTTGCCCGCCCATTTAATTTCTCCTAATCGACCAGCAAGTACTCATGGCAAATCCTGCACAGCGCGGTTCCACTCCTGATGATGACTCCTGGGGCAAAATTGCCTCAGATCTGTTCGGGATCCAATTCAACGACGACGACGATTTTGAACTTCCCGATGACGAAGCACCCGTAGCCGAGTCGCATTCGGCGGCTGCTGTGACGGGAAGTTCCTTATCCAGCTCGGCGGCTGAAATGGAAACAGTGGCCGAGGCAGGGTTTGACGAAGTCGAAGAGACAGCTCAGGAAGTTGTCGAGACCGATAAGAAATCAACCGTTCCTGGCAATGAGGATCATGACGAGTTCTGGGATATCCTCGAATCCTGGAACTGGGACGAGTCCGAAAAAACTCCTCCCGCTCGTCGGACTGACGAATCTCAGGGACGCCGTAGTCGGCAGGAATCGGGTTCCTCCGAACCTCGTCGGGGTCAGCGGGACGAACCAGCGCGCCGGGAATCGGCCTCTCGTCGGGAAGAACCAGCTCGCCGGTCAGAAACGCCGCGACGGGCAGCCGAGCCAACTCGTGCCGAATCCCCCCGGCCGGAAGTCGCTCGGGGTGAGGAAGCACCACGCCGGGAAGAACGCCGACGAGAACAACCAGAACGGCCACGTCGCCGCAATCTCGAAGGCGTCGAGGAAACGATTGCTGACGACGACAATGATCTGCCAAAGGTACGCGAAGAATCGCGCCGAGAACGTCCCCCACGTACGGAACAGCCACCAAAGCCAAGGCGTGCTGCTCCAGCGGATCGTCCCGCAGCCGAACGAGCGGTTCCAGAACGACCTGCTGCGGCCAAACGCCCCCAGGCGGAACGCCGACCGCAGCGCCCCGCCGAGAACGTTAAGACACGAGAGACTGCGTCTGAATATGTGGGGAACGACTTCGGTTCCGGAGTGGAAGACGCCGTCGAAACTCCTCGTCCAAAGCAAGCCCGACCAGTCCGTAAACGTGAAGACAAGGTCGCCCCGCCGCCAGCTCGAAGACCGGTCGCCACTCGACGCCCTGAACCGGAAGACGATTTCGAAGGTGACCTCTTCCTGTCAGATTCGGACGACGAATTCATCGATGAAGCCGTCACCAGTGAGCCGGAAGAATCTGTATTCGATTCCGATGACGGGGAAAGTGGACCACCACGCCGACGCCGTCGACGCCGACGACGACGTGGTCGATCTGCATCGGATCTGGCCAGCGTCCCCGCTGATCTCGAAGCAGACGATTCGTGTGACGCCGATGAACCCGCTGCGTATGACGATGCTGACGAAGAACTCACCGAGGTCGAGGCCACGGATGAAGTTCAAGAGCCGGAAGAGGAAGAGCGAGAAGTGCGTCGACCTCGCCGCCGCCGCCGTCGTCGCGGCCGACGCTCAGACATCCCCGCCGCTTCTGAATTGGAATCGGAAGACCTCGAAGAAGAAGTGTCGGAAGAATTCAGCGACGAAGAACATGGGGACGAGATTCAAAGTGTCGATCGCGATTCGGAGTCCGAAGATGCTGATGAAGAAGTCGTTCTTCCGGTCAGCTATGAAGGAATTCCTACCTGGGAAGAAGCGATTTCCTACCTTGTAATCGTCCCGCCAACCGAATCACGAGGATCTTATCGTGGTCGGCACGACAGTCGACGGGACGACTCGCGACGCCGCTAAGAAGTCTTTCGTCGTCGGAAACCAATCTTGGGCCACCTGTCGCTATGCGGCAGGTGGCCTGACTCGCGAATATACGATTGTTGCACAGGGAATTCGCCTTAAACGAATTCCTTGAGAGTCAGTTTCGTTTGGGATGCAGCGCTGCCCATGGGCTTGTTGCTGCGGGGGCTTCTCCCGGGGATACACGCTTCTGGCACACGACAAACCAATCGAAGCGATCCCCCTTTTGTCGAATATTTCCGCTGCTTTCTCTGGAGGTGGCGCTCCCGAAGCGGGCGAGGATAACATGGCCGAAAAACTTTGTCGGATGGTGACGCTCGGCTGCAAAGTCAACCAATACGAAACGCAACTCGTACTCGAAGCACTCGAGAAGAACGGATTCCGGGAAGCTCGGGAGAACGAAACCGCAGATCTGTGCGTTGTAAACACGTGTACCGTCACTTCCAACGCCGATTCCCGTTCACGACAGGTGATTCGGCAGTTGGCAAAGCATAATCCGGGGACACGGACGCTGGTCATGGGTTGCTACGCGACCCGAGATCCCCAGGCCATTTCAAGACTCCCCTCGGTCTTCGAAGTTGTGACTGACAAACGGGAATTACCAGACGTGCTGGAACGGCACGGGATCGTCGACATTCCCACGGGGATCAGCCGTTTTGAAGGCCGTCGTCGGGCCTACGTCAAAGTTCAGGACGGCTGCATCCTGCGTTGCACCTACTGCATTATTCCTCAGGTTCGTCCCGGTCTGCGGAGCAGATCCGCGGCGGATATCGAAGCGGAAGTGCGTCGGTTGATCGACAATGGCTATCAGGAAATCATCATTACGGGTGTGCATGTCGGGCACTACGGTGTCGACACTTCGCGGGCGCGTCTGGGCCAGTCCCGTTTCCGTCTTCCCGAACTTCTGCGGCAACTGGACAAGATTCCGGGTTCATGGCGGATGCGGTTATCCAGCATCGAAGCGGCGGAAGTCGACGACGAGCTGATATCCGCTTTTGCCGACAGTGAACATCTCTGCCCACAGTTTCATCCCGCGCTGCAGAGCGGATCCAACACGGTTTTGAAGCGGATGCGCCGCCGTTACTCGGTCGAAAGTTTTCTCGACAAGATCCAGCGAATGCGTGACCTGCTGGACCGTCCCGCATTTGCGACGGACGTCATCGTTGGATTCCCGGGCGAGACCGAGGAGGAATTTGAGGAGACGATGGAAACGTGCCGTCAGGCCGAGTTCATGAAAATTCATCTCTTCCCATTCAGTCCGCGGAAAGGCACGCCCGCAGCGGAATATGGTGAGCAAGTCCACGGAACTATCCGAAATGAACGGATGGCTCGTCTGGAACAACTGGAGCGGGACCTGGCTCAACGCTATTATCAATCGCTGCTGGGGCGGTCGTTGGAAGTCATGGTCGAAAGTGAATCCAGTCGCCCCGGCTGGGTCTGCGGTACGGAACGAAGCTACGCCCCGGTGGAAATGCCGGGAACTCGAGATGATATCGGTCGCATGTGCATCGGCCGTGCTGTTCGGGCAACGCGTCATTTTGTCGAAGCTGAACGGGAGAGTCCCCCGCATGACACTGCAAGACTTCAATGCGACGTACTTCACGATTGAAGACAGGGCGCCGGTTGTCGTCCTGACCGTCGTACGGCCCAGTCTTACAGAAGAAGACAACATCGAACAATTCGGTTTCGAATTGACGAAACTGGTTGAGATATCTGGGCGCAACTGGATAACGCTGGACCTGAGCCAGGTGAAAATCATGACGAGTTCGGCGATTGGAAAATTGATCGCCCTGCATCGGAATCTGCATCGCCGAGGAGGACGATTGGCTCTGTGCGGGCTGAATGATTTCCTTCGCCAGGTGTTTCGCACGTCAAATCTGAGTGAATACTTTCACATCAAGCTGACAGTCGATGAGTCGGTCGAGTCACTGAAGGAGCGGATTTCCCTCACTGAGACAACCTCATGAGGGGAGGCCAATCGTTCTGAGATCTGCAACTGTGACGATCGACGCCTGTAATCTTGATATCCACCGATGTGACTCACGGACCTGGAAATGCCTCCCGAACAATCCGAGTCTCTCAGCAGCTTACGAATCAATGATGTCGAAGTTGTCGATACATTTGCGGAAGCGTTCCCCATTAAAGCAACGCGGCTCGTGCTGACTGCGATCAGTGAACGCTGGGCCCTGACTGCCGCCACTGAATTGTGCGGCAACGCAACCAGTGTCATCGCCTGTGATGTCGAAGCGGCTGTGGAACAAACGATCCCGTCGGGCGAGACGCCAGATGGGCGGCCCGGGGTTTCTGTGCTGGTCTTTGCATTTTCGATCGACGCCCTGGCCAAGTCACTGCAAAGCCGTGTCGGACAGTGTGTGCTGACCTGCCCGACCACGGCTTGTTTCAACGGAATCGAAAATTGTCCCAGGGAAAAACAAATTCGGATCGGCGGCGCCATTCGTTACTTTGGTGACGGCTTTCAAAAGTCGAAGAAACCGGATCACCGACGGTTCTGGAGAATCCCGGTCATGGATGGGGAATTTCTCTGTGAAGACTACTTCGGCACGATCACGGGGGTCGCCGGGGGCAATCTGTTGATCTGCGGCACAAATCAAATCTCAGCCCTGGTCGCGACGGAAGCGGCGGCGGATGCCATTCGAAAAGTCCCCGATGTCGCGCTCCCCTTTCCCGGAGGGATCGTACGTTCAGGAAGCAAAGTGGGTTCGCGATATCCGAAACTCAAGGCGAGTACGAACGATGCCTACTGCCCTACGCTTCGCTCACTGACTCCATCCGAACTGCCGGCTGATTGCCAGGCCGTCTACGAAGTCGTGATCGACGGATTAAACTTTGATGCAGTGAACCAGGCGATGCGCCAGGGTCTTCACGCAGCTGCGGGCATGCCGGGTGTCCTGAGAATCACTGCAGGAAACTACGGCGGAAAACTAGGCAAACACCACTTCCACCTGCGCGATCTGCTCTGAACTCACTTGTTTCCGTATCTCGGGGAACAGAAACCGGCTCGTCAGCAGGGGGTCAAGCAAGGATTCCCTCCACAATCTCACCATGAACGTCAGTCAACCGGTATTGCCGGCCCTGATAGCGATATGTGAGACGGGTGTGATCGACACCACACAGTTTCAAAATTGTGGCCTGCATGTCATGAACATGCACCGGATCGGACGTGATGTTCCAGCCAAATTCATCGGTCGCGCCGTGAACGTGACCGGGCTTGATTCCTCCTCCGGCAAGCCACCAGCTATAGGCGCAACCGAAATGGTCGCGTCCCTTGGGACTGGCTGGGTCTCCCTGACCGAACGGCGTTCGCCCGAACTCACCTCCCCAGACGACGAGCGTATCGTCAAGCATGCCCCGTTCCTTCAAGTCAAGAACGAGAGCGGCCGAGGGGCCTTCGGTATCGAGGCACTGCGTTTCCAGATGAGTAAACAGATTGCTGTGCTGGTCCCACCCCGCGTGCATCAACTGCACAAAACTGACACCCCGTTCCAGCAGGCGTCGGGTGATCAGGCAGTTGTTGGCGAACGTCCCCTTGATCAGCGCATCGGGGCCATATCGATCGATCGTTGCTTTCGTTTCGTTAGAGAAGTCGACCAGATCCGGAACGCTGGTCTGCATGCGGAACGCCATTTCGTACTGCGAAATCCGCGTTTCAATCTCAGGATCGCCGTAGTCCTCGAGATGAGCGGCGTTCATGTCGACGATTTCATCCAGCAATGCGCGACGTGCCTGGGAACTGACGCCAGGTGGATTTGTCAGGTAAGGGACGAGATCACCCGTGTTCCGGAATCGCACCCCTTGATAACGACTGGGCAGGAATCCGCTTCCCCAGTAGTAGTCGAAGAATAACTGTCCACAGGTCTTCGCGCGGTCACTGGACGTCATCACGACGAATGTCGGCAGGTTATCCGTCACACTCCCCAATCCGTACGAGAGCCACGCTCCCATACTTGGTCGCCCCGGAACCTGAGCCCCCGTCATGAAGAAGGTTACTCCCGGCGCGTGATTGACCGCTTCCGTATGCATGCTGCGAACAAGACAGATGTCGTCTGCGATGCCTCCCACACTGGGCAGCATCTCACTCATGACGGTTCCCGCCTGACCGTAGGCGCGGTGAGGCTTGATGGCAGGGACACAGGGCCACTTCCCGTAGCCGCTCGACATGGTCGACAGACGCGTTGTCCCTCGAACACTATCCGGAATATCCTTGCCGGCCATCTCTCTCAGCATCGGCTTATCGTCAAACAAGTCGACGTGGGACGGCCCCCCACCCTGCCAGAGGACCACCACCCTCTTTGCTTTCGGAGGGAAATGTGGCAGATCGGGTAATCCTCTCAATCCGGCCTGCAGCCTCCCTTCAGCGTCAGAAGCCTCGGCCGGTTTTTCGCCCATCAGTCGCGCCAGCGCAGCGAGGCCAATTCCGCTGGTACTGGAACCGAGGAACTGACGACGATGAAACTTCAACATCTGGTTTTGTAGCAGGTCAAACATTCCGGCTCTCTTCTATTCTCGTGTGAGCGCTTCGTCAAAATTCAGGATTCCCAGACAGACGGCGGTGAGTGCCGCGTGCTCGGAAACGTTGAGCGATTCATCACGGGGGGCAGCGCCAACCTTCAGCAGCGTCTTGGCGTGATCCACTTCATTCTGATAAATCGCGAACTGACGGTCGTAAGCTCGATGCAGACGGGCGAGGTCAGACGCCGTGGGAGTCCTGCAAAGGACGCGTTCAAAGGCGTAAGACAGTTGCTGACTTCGATCGGGGGCGTGGTGCAGACAGTTTTCTGCCAGCATGCGTGCCGCTTCGACCCACGTGGGATCGTTCAGCGTGGTCAGGGCATGTAAAGGAGAACTGGTCGGTATCGAACGCACTCGACAAGTCTGCCGGTTCGAAGTGTCAAACATATTGGACGGATTGACCGTCCGCCGCCAGAACGTGTAGATGCTGCGCCGGTACAGGTCTGCTCCCTGAGAGGCAGGATAAGTGAAATCCCGTTCCTTGGTGATCGCCAGAGCTTCCCACACCGCATCGGGCTGATACGGGTAAACGGGGCGTCCGCCGATACGAGGATCCAGAAGTCCCGAAGAGGCAAGTGCCCAGTCTCGCAGTATCAATGACGGCATTCGCATCCGCGAGGCGCGAGCATACAGCCGATTTTCGATGTCTCGCGCCTTCAGCTCGGGGGTCAGCATACTGGACTGTCGGTACGTCGCACTCATGACAATCAGTTTGTGCATGGACTTCATGCTCCATCCCCGCTGGCGAAACTCATCCGCCAGCCAGTCGAGCAGTTCGCCATGAATCGGGAATTCGCTTTGAACGCCGAAATCTTCGGACGTCTTCACGATGCCTGTACCGAAAAAGTGCTGCCACATTCGATTGACTTGAACACGAGCGGTCAGCGGATGTTCGGGGATAAAAAGCCATTGAGCAAAACCAAGCCGGTTCCGTGGCGCATCAGCGGGCAGTGGTGGCAGGAACGCAGGTGTTGCGAACAAGACTTTCTCGGTCGGAGAAAGATACTCGCCGCGATCCAGTATTTTCGTTTCACGCGGCGCGGCGTCGCTCATCACCATGACCCGTGGCAACTGGTCGGCGCGATAGTCGGCAAGCTGGCGGTTGAGACCGTCAAGTTTGGCCAGAGCCGGAATCTTCGACACCAGAGTCGAACGGACTTTCTCGTCGAAGTATTTCCGCAGCGATGGTTCGAGTGACTTCTTTTCCTCATCGGTTCGCTCGCCGTCGGGCTTTCGCAAGATTGCGGCAACAGGCTCAGGCAGCCCGTTCCCTTCGGCCGGTTTTCCATCGGCAAAGAGTCCGGTCTTCCAGCCTTCAAACGCCGAATCTGCAGCCAGCTTTGCGTCGACACCTGAGGCCGCAATCTGCGTCTCCAGCTCGGCAAATCTCGCTTTATTTTCGTCTGTGGGAAGTTCGATAAACGGAGCTGCGACGCGGATACGGGACGAAAAGTACTGCGGTGTTCCACTCTCTGGTACGCGGTTGAAAGCGTCGAGCAGACTGTAGTAGTCACGCTGGGTGATCGGATCATATTTGTGGTCGTGGCACTGGACACATGCCATCGTCAGCCCCAGCCAGTTCGTCGATGTCGTGTCCATGCGGTCGAAGAGATTTACGAAACGCTGTTCTTCCGGAATCGCCCCCCCTTCACCGTTCAGAAGATGATTGCGATTAAATCCGCTGGCGATTTTCTGATCGTTCGAGGCATCTGGCAGCAGGTCACCCGCCAATTGCCAGATTGTGAACTGGTCAAACGGAAGATCGTTGTTCAACGCTTTGACGACCCAGTCGCGCCAGATCCACTGCCACGTGTCGCCATCCTGCTGGAACCCGTTACTGTCGGCATAGCGAGCCGCGTCGAGCCAGCTCAGTGCCATGCGTTCGCCGTAGTGAGGGCTGTTGAGCAGCCGATCGACCAGCGCCTCGTAGGCCCCCTCACTGTTGTCCTTCACGAAGGATTCGACTTCTTCAGGTCGGGGAGGAAGCCCGGTTAAGTCGACCGAAAGTCGCTTGATCAAGGTCGCTCGATCCGCTTCCGTCGAGGGTGAGAGCCCTTCCGCTTCAAGCTTGGCGAGTACAAAGCGATCAATGGGCATGCGAACCCACCCGCTGAGTTTTACCTCTGGCTCGGCCGGACGGACAGGAGCGGTGAACGCCCAGTGCGTTCGATATTTTGCCCCGTCGGTGATCCATTTTGCGAGCAGTGCTTTCTGCTCAGGACTCAATCGGCGGTTTGAATTGGAAGGGGGCATCAACTGTTCGGGGTCGTCTGCATGGATTCGCTGAACGAGGGTACTCGCCGCAGCATCGCCCGGGACGATTGCTCCAGCAGCCACTGCGGCATCGCGCAAATCCAGTCGCAGATCGCCCTGGCGTTTGTTTCCATCCTGACCGTGACAATAGAAGCAGTTCTCGGCCAGGATGGGTCTGATATCACGATTGAAGTCCAACTCTCCGGGGTCTGCACCTGCACTGTTATTGCTGCAGATGAACAGTCCAATCAGAGTCAGCCCCAAGGAAACGTGGGATATCAACTGCGACGGTGAGAAAGTCAGCGGTGTCCCTGCGGGAAGCTTTGTCAATTTCGCCATCAGTTTCGCTTCGATCAAGATTTCGTCACGTAGATACTGACTCGATCAATCCGCCAATTCCCAATTTCGAACATCACGACGGGCGGTGTTCCGGGCACGAGGAATACATCAGACGGAAGTAATGTGAATATCGTCGTGTATATTACACCAAAGTCAACTTCATGGGACGTCGGCTGGGGTGAATGAAGCTGCGACGTCGTGCGACAACATTGCCGCGGTTCGAGCGGCTTTCTGTTAGCCAAACGACGTTTGACCTAATCAGTCTCCTTCGGGACGGGGATTTTCCGCAGGTCAATGTCAACGGGAACGTTGATGATGAGTGTCGGTGCCTCGTACACGAAGCGATACTGATCTCGTGGGTCCGCGAGCGCAGTCCAGTAGTAAGTCACCCCGACTGCTCCGTCGGACTGTTGGGTCGTCTCAAAGCTGGTGAAGCTGGTTCGTACCCCCTCCCGGGTTTCGAGATAGACCGCATTATGGAAAATCCAGGTTCGATGAGACTCAAACGCCGGTCCTCCCGAGTCATACGTGACCGCGATATCGATCTCTGCATTCACCCCTGCGGGGGGCGTTGAATCGAACTCCACATCTTTCAGTCGAACCGAAACGCCACCTCTGCGGCGGACAGTCCCCTTCACCATTGATGTCCGGTCAAAGACGATTCGCTCGGTTGAGGCGGCGATCTGACAGTGAATGCGTCCCTGCAGCGACAGTTCGCTCACGGACAGTGGCTCTCGCAGGGAATAGTCCCATTGGACGGGGATCTGTCTTCCCCCATCACCGGCAGGATGTTCGTACCGTGCATCCGGATTCCAGGCCGCGAGTAAACGATCCGTGTCTGCGGTTGCGACAACATCTGCAGCGGCCATCGCGAGAAACAGGGGACGCAGTCGAGGTTCGATGGAAAGTTGACCGCGCACGCGGATCAATTGCTGTCCTTGTTCACCAACAACGGGACGCCGCTCGACCGTGTCGATGGCAAGTCGGAATGGTCCCGATCGTTGAAGACCGGACGGGCGAGTGGATTCTGCTTCGGGAAGTTCGACGATAATGGCAGCGTCCTCTTCAGCGAATCGCCAGCGAACCTGCTCCCATTCGCAAAGCTGATCGAGAGCTTCCCAGAACGACACCTGGTTCCACACTACCTTGCGGTTCTGGCGTTGGACCGCCGCAGCTGATTTATGGAGCGTGAGCCTATTCCCTGTCTGCATTTGAATCTGCTGAAGGAGTTGTTCGAGAGAAAAATCTCCTTCCAGAGTCACTCGCGCCGCGCGAGACGACTCGCGTGCAGTTCGCCTCTCAAGTTGTAACCGAATCCGCCGGATTGATTCGCGGGCCGAAACACTTTCGATCAATTCCGGTATTGGTAGCTGTTGCAGAACCTGCGGCCCCAGATCCAGGATCTGACGTTCTGCCTGCGATCGTTCAGAGAGTGTCGGCGCGTCAAGTCGACCAAGCAGTTCATGGACCGTCGCTTTCGTCGTCGGGCGTTCCTGCGCATCCGCAGTGCCGACGATCAGAATGAAAGTGGCATAACAGAGGATGCCTGCCATCACTCCGGCGCAGGCTCGAAGAGACGGTCGACGGCCAGACGTTTGAGTCCAAAGCGTGGCGAGATGAGTTTCTGCCGTGAAACAGCACCGTTTGTTACTCAGCATTGATTCCCCATCACTACGAGTTGCCCCAATCTCGCAACGTGAACGACGGCCTCGGAAAGCATAGCATGTCAGATGCCGGGACAGTTCCCCGGGGAACTTGCTGCCTTCGTCAGAATCGTGATAGCGGTCCGGCGATTCCTGGGCGAGATTATCAGTTTTTGTCCTGAAGCGGCATCGTCATCAGGGAGAGACTGGCACGGAAAGGGCGTCAAAGCAGTGGGGAATTCAGTCGATTTTCTGCTCTGGCGCGCCACCGCTCGATGCGGTATCGGCCGCCGATTGCGAGGGATACCAGTAGGGGGGGAGATCCTTTTTCGTGGATCGAAGTATTTCCAGGATGGAGCTGCGATCAGTATCGGAAAGATGCTTATAGTCTTTTTGCGGTCCGGTCGCCGTGAGTATGTCCCACAGCTTCCGATAGACAACCTCCTTTACCTCCCCAGGAAGGGAATCAAAAGATTTGGAGTACACCAGATAACTGCAGGGATACTTGAACAGACGACGTTCGAGATCGAAATCGCGTAAAGATCGACCTTGTTCATCCCGGGGACCCCACTGCGAGAATTCGTCAGCATAGCTGCTGGTGCCGGTCAATCTGCCATGGAGCGGAGCTTCGTCGCAGAACAGCAGATACTTCACCAATCTGTCTGCAGTATTGCGAATGCGAGTGGTCGTGCTTTCCCAGCGATGCTCGGGTGGTTCGTTCAGCGCTTTATTCATTCCGGCTTCTGTATGGAGGGCTTGCCGGGTTTCAAAGTTCGCCTTCGTGATCAGATTGTGAGCTTCCACCTGATGCTCGAGTACCATCAGAGCCACCAGATCACTGTGGGGTGTCAGGTAACTGGAGTGTTTGAAGCGACGATCCAGGCTGGTCACATTCTGCCCCGCGCTGTTATCCACGGGCTCTTTCTGTTTTGTCCCCGTCATGACCAGATTGCCCAGATGCTTCTGATCACCATGTGTGCCCGTCACGTACCAGCCTCCCCAGCGTTTTTCGAGGGGACTGGAATGATCGATGCGATGAGTTCCCATCGAGAAAATCGGGAATCCACTCTGGTCGACGTAAACCGACCGAACCAGATGTCCGGGCACACCCTTCGTGTTGTTGGAACTGTGACAAGTCAGGCAGTGGTCATTCTGACGGACCAGCGTCGCTTTCTCCGCCTTCTGATCCAGCGTGTAGAAGACCCCGCCTAAGTTTGGATCCGCGACGGACAGTTCGAGAACATCACCATCCTGGCAGTAACCGACATAGACATCGTCATTAAAGTAAAGTGCGCGAGGTGAACGAGGAGTGATCCGATTGCGCTGCAGACTCGTCTTGGAAAAGACCAGCGTCTGGGACGAGACGGGAACTTCGAGTGCCTGCAGGAGTGAGCTCAAGTAGCCCGTATTGGCCTCGTAACTCAGCGAGACCGCCCCCTCTTCGAGTGCTGCCTGCAGACGACTAATGGGATTCTCGGGAGTCGCCGTGTCATAATTGATGGGCTCTCGTTCGTAATCTTCTCCGCACAACGCGCTAAACGGCGAACCGAGACCCAACAGAATGAGAGTGAGGATGCCACTCCAGAGACTCGATCTCCGAATCTTCGTGTGGACGGCGCGATCGATAGATGGACTCATGCTGGTGTCTTCCTGTAAGAAAGAAAACCCGGTGTCGACCGCAATAAGACATTTCACAATGGAATGCTCATCACGTCCGAACGCAGAAATTCCACGGCTGAACATTGACCGTCAGGTCTTGTTCCTCCGATACTGGATCTCGGCGTCGCTTTCCAATCACTGTACGACCTCAGAAACTGGACGTCAATGTCCATTTTAGTGACAATGGGAATGCAGGCATGTTTTCTCAGACAGTAGAATATGCTCTACGAGCCGTCGTCTATCTGGCCGACCACGCCCCGAACGCCCGCACCACCGACCAGATCGCGCTCGCCACGCAGGTTCCGAAACCGTATCTGTCCAAAGTCTTACAGAACCTGGGACGGAATCAGATTGTCCGCAGCCAGCGGGGAACGGGTGGAGGAGTAACGCTAGTCAAAACTCCTCAAGAGCTCACGATTCTGGAAGTCGTGAATGCGGTGGAACCGATTGAGCGCATTCATACTTGCCCTCTCAACATCAAGTCCCACGGCAAGCAATTATGTCCACTGCACCATCGCATGGACGAAGCGCTGGGGATGGTTGAGAAATCGTTTGCCCAAACAACTCTGGCCGAGATGCTGGCAGAACCGACAGGTAGCCACCCCCTGTGTGAAGCGGCGCCCTCCGTTCCGAGCGAGTGTCCCAGTTCCGCCATTGCCGAGCTAAAACGGCAAATTTAGATAACTTTGAGCCTGGATTTACTCTTGAATCGCAATTCTTCAGATGAAATGGTCCCCGAGACGGCCAAATGGCCTTCAGCCCGACCAGAACTCCCCCCTGCTCCATCGGTGGCTTACCCGGACGTCCTCTGGGACTGGTCGGCGCTGCACGCCGTTCCGCAAATTGATCCGACAGCGTTTGTGGCTGATGGAGCCATTGTTGTGGGGCGTGTCCGTTTGAAAGCAAGAAGCTCAGTCTGGTTCGGCTGCATCCTTCGGGGTGATCAGCAGTGGATTGAGGTGGGGGAAGAGTCGAACATCCAGGACGGATCGATTCTGCACATCGAAGCCGATACCCCCTGCATCATCGGGAACCGCGTGACGCTGGGACATCGGGCGATCGTACATGCCTCCACCGTCGGGGACGGTGCCCTGATTGGTATTGGTGCGACCGTTCTCAGCCGCTGTGTGATCGGTGAGGGGGCTCTCATCGCCGCCGGAGCCGTCGTGCTTGAAGGGACGGTCGTTCCGCCTCATACCCTGTGGGCAGGATGCCCGGCTCGCCAGATCAAAGAATTAACACCGGAGCAGCGGCAGAGGCTGGCCACTACCTTCCAGCACTACGTCAATAACTCCGCGGGGTATCGCGCACGACGCGATGCACAGTAGCGCGTGCGGCACCCCTTGAACGGGGCGGCAAATTGTTCGACTCCAACAGGTTACGGCAGTCGGCACAAGCTGACATCAGCCAGTTTTCGCTCCTCGTCCATCCCTTCTCACGGGCAGTGGGCAAAACGCTCAATCGTGCGTTTTGAAGGAGGAGTTTTGACGGTCAATTTGACAAGCTCGTCATGACCCGAATAATATCAGTCACATAGTCGTATTTAACCTTCAAGACGGAGAGGCGGCAAAGTCGATGAAAGTGTCGCGAAAGTCGGATTACGCGCTCCGTGCGCTCATGACGCTTGTTGGAAGATATGGGCAGGGGCCAGTTTCCATCAGAGAACTCGCTGAAAAGAATGACGTACCGCGCCGCTTCCTGGAACATATCATGCTCGAACTCAAGACCAAGGGCTGGGTGAAAAGCATCCCCGGTCGGATTGGTGGGTTCGAACTTGCGAAACGCCCGGAAGAGATCACGATGGGTCAGATCGTCCGTTTCTTCGACGGACTGATCGCACCGATCGGATGTGTTTCTGCTACAGCCTACGAGCCCTGCAGTCAGGAAGCGACTTGTCGCTTCCGGCGTATCATGCTCGACATCCGCAATTATTCCTCTCGTCGAATGGACGAGGCCAATCTGGCAGCTGTTTACGGCACCGCACCGGTCACAAAGTCAGAGGTTTTCAGCTCGGCATTTATCGGTGGCGACGGCATCTGATCGCAAGATTTCGACGTGGTGCCCGGCTTTGATCTCGCACCGTCCACAAATCGGCTGCTCATATTGTCGATAATTTCAGTGATATTTAGTTTGGGGTCTATTTTCATGCGTCGCGCAATTGGCACTTTTATCCGGGCTCTTGTCCTGACCGCTCCCCTTCTGTTTCTGGCAGTGGGTTGCACCGGAGATCACACAGGTTCGGGAGGAAGCTCGGGCGGCGCCGTGAAATTGCTCAACGTCTCATACGACCCGACGCGTGAACTGTGGAAAGAACTCAATCAGGCCTTCATTCCCGTCTACGAAAAGGAATCGGGCCAGACAATTACGATCGACCAGTCCCACGGCTCTTCCGGCAGTCAGGCACGTTCGATCATCGATGGTCTCGAAGCCGACGTCGCGACCCTGTCGATCTGGACCGATACCGACGCTCTTCGAAAGAATGGGCTGCTCAAGGACAATTGGGAGAACACCTTCGAGAACCGCTCTCTCCCCTACACATCGACAGTGGTATTCGTGGTCCGCAAAGGGAACCCGAAGGGGATCAAGGACTGGAGTGACCTCGTAAAGCCAGGCATTGCTGTCATCACACCGAACCCGAAAACCTCCGGGAATGGCCGCCTCAGCCTGCTGGGCGCATGGGGAAGCGTGGTTCTTAATGGTGGTACAGAAGAGCAAGCGACTGAGTTTATCAAGAAGCTCTACTTGAACGCTCCCAACCTGGATACCGGTGCCCGTGGTGCCACGATGACCTTCGCTCAGAAGGGGATCGGCGATGTGCATATCACGATGGAAAGTGAAGCCTATCTGGAAGTGAAAGAATCCAAGGGCGAACTGGAACTGGTCTATCCCCCTGTCAGCATCCTCCACGAACCCCATGTGGCCGTTGTTGACAAGAACGTCGAGACGAAAGGAACCCGCGCCGCTGCGGAAGCGTACCTCAAGTTCCTGTACACAAAAGAGGGACAGGAGATCATTGCCAAGCACTACTATCGCCCGACGGATCCTGAGATCGCTCAGAAAGTCGCGGAACAATTTCAGCCGATCAAGCTGTTCCTGATCACCGATCTGGTACCGAGTTGGGAAGAAGCTCAGGCGAAGTTCTTTGCCGACGGGGGCATCTTCGACAAAATTTACTCGAAACAGTAGGCGACAATTCCGGTTTTCAGCCTTGGCGCGATCCCAGTTGACGAGATGCGGATATGTCACGAAACTGCGCAACTCTATTTTATCCGCCGTAGCTGTATGAGTTTCTGATCTGAGGTCGACATTTTCATGGCATCACATCGCATTCTGCCGGGGTTTCGTCTGAGTCTCAGCCTTGCGATATCCTACCTGTGCCTACTGGTCGTGATTCCGTTAGCTGCACTGATTGCCAAAGCGAGTTCTCTCACTTTTGAGCAGTTTCTCGCCGCCGCCTGGACCCCACGAGCCCAGGCAGCCTATTTTGTCACCTTCAGCACCTCGGCCATTGCCGCAGTCACCGACACGATTCTGGGACTGCTCCTGGCCTGGGTGCTGGTTCGTTATGAGTTTCCGTTCAAACGCTTATTCGACTCACTGGTCGATCTCCCGTTCGCTCTTCCGACTGCGGTTGCCGGACTCGTCTACTCAAGCTTGTACGTCCCCAAAGGCTGGATCGGGCAGTTCCTGGTTCCGATGGGAATCGAACTGGCTTATTCCACCTCTGCCATCGTGCTGGTGCTGACTTTCATCGGCCTTCCCTTCGTAGTGCGGACGGTCCAGCCCGTACTGGAAAGCATGGACGCGGATATCGAAGAGGCTGCGGCATGTCTAGGTGCCACCCGGTGGCAGACATTTACCCGGGTGATCCTGCCAGCCCTCTATCCGGCTCTCACGACAGGATTCGCACTGACTTTCGCTCGAGCCATCGGAGAATACGGCTCAGTCGTGTTCGTCTCGAGTAATACCCCGCTGAAGACAGAAATCGCCCCGGTACTGATCGTTCAGAAGCTGGACGAATTCAAGTGGGCCGAGGCAACGGCGGTTGCGGTGGTGCTTCTGATTGCGTCATTCATCATGCTTATCATCATTAACGCCCTGGAACGCAGGACAAGTGCCGCCAACTCATCGGCAAATTGACCTGACATGATGCCCTCATCGACCGTCAGTCGCTCGCCCGAATCCCCGGCACGGACTCCAGTCCTTCCTCCCCGCAAAGACGATCACAATGCACGCGGTTCCGAAACATCTTCCCTCAACGAATGCCAATTCGACACTTCGGGGCCGTTCGGCACAAGAAGATCCGTGGTGGGTCCGCTGGGGCCTGATCTCACTTTCCGTGCTCGTACTCTTTGTGCTGGTGATTCTGCCCATCAGTAACGTCTTCTATCACGCCTTCTCGAGCGGTATCGGGACGTATTTCAAGAATCTGACCGATCGCGAGACCATGCATGCGATCAAGCTGACACTTTTCGTCGTCCCGATCGCGGTGCTGGCGAATGTCATTTTTGGTGTGGCGGCGGCCTGGGTCATCACGCGGTTTCGATTTCCTGGTCGCACGCTGCTCACAACCATCATTGATCTTCCCTTCGCCATTTCGCCCGTCGTGGTGGGCCTGATGTTCGTCATGTTGTTTGCCAACCATGGCGTTTTCGGAGGCTGGTTACAGGCGAATGGTTTGAAAATTCTGTTTAACTGGCCGGGAATTGCACTGGCGACCACCTTCGTGACTCTGCCCTTCGTCGCGCGGGAACTCATTCCTGTAATGGAGGCCATTGGCGCTGACGAAGAGGTTGCCGCCATCAGCCTGGGGGCGAACGGCTGGCAGATGTTCTGGCGAGTCAGTCTGCCCAATATGAAGTGGGGGCTGCTGTACGGGATTATCCTCTGTAACGCCCGCGCAATGGGTGAATACGGGGCCGTCTACGTTGTTTCCGGACGGATCATCAATAAAACCGAAACGTTGCCAATCCGTGTCAACACCCTCTTCGAAGGGGGATCATCCGAGACTTACGCGGCTTCTTTCGCTGCGGCGTCCCTGTTGACTCTGCTTGCACTTGTCACCTTGTTCATCAAAATCGCGCTGGAACGGAAGACGCAAACTGATCTGCGTGAAGCAGCCAAGATTCATCAGATCGAGTAGTCGGTTTCGCAGAAACAGCCTCCGCAAGAAAACTCTTCTCGTACTTCCTCTTCCACCGGATTGTCTCATGAGCATCGTCGTCAAGAACCTAATCAAGAAATTCGGGAATTTCACCGCACTCGACGACGTCAGTCTGGAAGCGCCCAGTGGCGAGTTGCTCGCGTTGTTAGGTCCGTCTGGTTCGGGCAAGACGACACTGCTTCGCATCATTGCGGGTCTAGAGACAGCCGACAGTGGCACTGTCCTGTATCAGGATGAAGACGTCACTCAGCAATCGCCCAAAGACCGGCAGGTCGGATTCGTATTTCAGCACTACGCCCTGTTCCGCCACATGACGGTGTTTGAGAACGTCGCTTTCGGGATGCGGGTCCGCCATCGGCCGAACTCGGAAATCGAAAAGCGGGTCCACGAACTTTTGCACCTCGTTCGTCTGGAAGGCCTCAACTCACGCTACCCTTCGCAACTGTCAGGAGGTCAGCGGCAACGTGTCGCCCTCGCTCGTGCTCTGGCGGTGCAGCCCAGAATTCTGTTGCTCGACGAACCATTCGGCGCACTCGATGCCAAGGTCCGACAGGAACTTCGCCAATGGCTCAGACAACTCCATGATGAAATTCATCTGACGACGGTTTTCGTCACGCACGACCAGGAAGAAGCGTTCGAAGTGGCTGATCGCGTCGTCGTTATGAAGTCCGGTCACATCGAGCAAGCAGGGACGCCTCAGCAGGTCTTCGACCATCCCGCGACACCGTTTGTAATGGACTTTCTCGGCAACGTGAACGTGTTCCACGGCCGTGTCGAGAACGGCATGGCCATGCTGGGGGCACTCAACATCGAGTATCCCGAGTACCCGCATGCCGAATCCCGAATCGCGACGGCTTACGTCCGTCCTCACGAACTCGATATCTCCCACGCCCCCTGCGGGACCTCGAGTCTGGAAGTCCGGGTCATGCAGGTGAATCCGGCCGGTTCGGTCGCCAAAGTGCGTGTCTTCTCGGAACAGTTCGGTCTGGCGTTGAATGTTGACCTGAATCTCGAGAGGTATGCCGAATTACGACTGAATCCCGGTGACCGGGTGTATGTTGCCGCTCGAAGGGTTCGTGTCTTCATGCCACCGGCGCCGGATTACTCGATCTGACAGGAAGAATCGGTTTCCTCGCGTTCGGAAGGCGCCACCAAAAAAATGACGCTGAAGCAGCACCCGTAAGGGAAGCCACTTCAGCGCGCAGTGGTCGGGATCACGTGCGGGTTACTTGGTGAAGTTCAATCCTGGATCATTGGCATCGCCGCCAATCATCTTGAAGTTGAACTGCGCGGAACTCTGAAAATCAATTTCTGCCAGCATCGTCCCTCCGGTGTCGGGCTGCATGGCGAGATTGTTCTGATCAACGGCGAACACCCCTTTCGCGGTCTGGGTGTCCTTACCTCGCACGCAGGTCCAGACGAACTTTCCTTCTTTTGTCATCTCGAGTGTGAAGTCTGCCCCGTTGCCGCTTGCCTTCCAGGATCCCACCAGTTTATCTGTCGTCAGCAGTTTTTCAGGTGGGATAGGAGTCGGTGCGGTAACTGTCTCAGCGGGTTTCGCCGCATCAGTCGGGCTGGTCATACTGACGAGTTGCGAGAGCAGCCGGTCGTTTGGAAGCAATTTCGCTGCAAGTGCAAACTGCTTCCCGGCAGCCTCGGGAAAGTTGGTCGTCAGGTAGTGATACCCGAGCAGAAAATGTCCGTCCGGCGAGTCTGGGTTTGATTTTGTGAATGCCTCAAGTTGTCGAAGTTGCTGCGTATAGACGTCCACATTGGGATAGAGGCTGATCATCGTGGCCCAATCCCAGCCGGGGCCTGCGGAAAGAACAGCGTAGATGGCGGCGGCCGCTTCGGGGTAACTCTTCGTGGCGAAGAGAACAAGACCTCGAAATTCATGCACGACTGCATCACGCGGCATCGTCTTGAGTGTCGTGTCCAGGTACTTGAGAGCTGATGGATAGTCGCCGTTATAGAACGAAGAGCGCGCACTGCTGAAGGCCGTCATACCGGGATCGTCAGGCGAAGGCTGTGAATTCGTTACTCCGATTGCAGAATCACTCACTCCCGAATCTGCGACCGTACCGCCGGATGGGACTGACGTACCGAATCCCGTGCCCGGATCGCTGTCAGCGTAACTCACGAGGGGCTGCGAGTAATCGTAGCCGGCCGTCCCAACGATCGCGGGGGTGTAGTAGGGGTTCACGTAGGGGAAATACCCGAATCCGTAGGCCATGCGATTGATTCCCCAGGCCGTCAGTCCGAAGGCTGCCGCGACAGGGTAACGGTTCCAGAGATTGTTCCAGTTGCCCCAGCCAAATCCTCCATACCAGCCTCCATGCCAGCAGCCGTGGTACCACGCTCCATAGTGGTAGTGATAGGAGTTGGTGAAGTTCTGCCAGTCCTCGTGGCGTCCGTTGAAGTGATCGTAGTTGCCGGGTTGCCGATTTTGAATGTGGTTCTGCCAGTCCTGACGACCATTGGCCATTCGCTGGTTCAGATCAGATCGCCGGTCTTCTGTCGACCGGGGGTGATTTGACATCCGGTCCTGCAGTCCCGCCCCTTGATTGGGAAGTCTTGAACCGAACCCTCCTTGATCCAAACCAGGTAAACGTGCACCTCGATTGCCGAGCCCTCCGTCATTACCGGTCAACGGGCGCTCGCCAAATCCTCCCTTCGACCCAATTCCGACTCCGGAACCGATGCCATCACGCGATCCAATTCCCCGGTTGCCCCCTATGCCGCCAGCGTCAATCGGAATGGACCCCCGGCCGGCCCCGCCAAAATTGTGGTCGAATGACGGTGCACTGCCGATGGAGGGACGGTTGATTCCACCACCGAATTCGCCAGGACGTCCTCCACCAAATCCGCCCCCGTAGCTGCCTCCACCGATGGGTCTTTCGCCGCCAACTCCACCTCCGAAGGACCGGTCACCGCCCCCAAAGTTTCCGCCCCCAAAATTACCGCCCGCCGGTCGACCCCCCGCCGAATTGTCCACCTCCGCCTCCGCCTCCAAAGCCGCGTCCACCTCCGCCTCCAAACCCTCCCGGGCTTCCGCCGCGGAAACCGCCTCCTCCGCCTCCGAATCCCCCACCTCGACCGCCTCCTCCACGCCCAAGAGCCGGGCCGGCTCCCGCGATGGAAAAAATGAGGACCGTTGTTAACCCATAGCGAAGCCACTGAGGAAACGCTCGATGATTCATAGTCATGCTCTTTGAGTTGATTTTCGGGGTACTTGGAATCGTCCGTTCAATCATCGGGAAGTCGTCAAACTGACGTGACTACTCAGCCGGTCGGGGAGGCAGGCGGACGACACGAATCGACGAATCGGGCAGCCTCTCCCCACCGACAACCTGCCCTGAGGAATCAAGCTGATACGAGTCGGTCGTCAATGGCGTCAGAACCCGCGTGGCATGCGCAGAAAGGCCTGCCGCCGTGACTCCTTCTGCAGCAATCACCCAGGCACCTTCGACAGGCGTCCAGACGGATTCGGCAAACGAACCGCTGTGATCAAAGGCCCACGCTCGAATGGTCTTTCGCAGGGGGTCATAGCCGATCCGCTGCACTCCCCGTAGCTCGCGCCCATTGCGATTTCGAGCAACGTATTCCTGCAACAGATAGTTCTTGTCTTCTGACCACCGCACGGTGGACTCGACACGCCCTTCGGGACTTTCATCCACCCACTGGCCCACCAACCAGCCGAGCTGCAGTAAGTGGTCGTGAGCTGTTTCCAGTTGTTCAGCCGGAAAATCCCGGACACTGGCGAATTGCCAGACGCCGTCGCTCTTAACGTGGATCACCGTATATCGGTTTCGAACCGGAGGCTCTGCCGGTTCCAGTGTCAGGGTGCTGGTCCCCTCTTCGATCGCCAGAAACGGATTCAACTGCCGCGCTGACGTTACTTCGATCTGAATCTGTGCCTCTGGGTAACTCTTGAATGACTCCGCAAATCTGGCCTCGATGGCGGGGCGGCCCTGAATGACGTCACCCTCTTCATCGATCACTTCCGCCGTCGGAGCGAACAGCGTCACAATCTCCTGCGCACGACCCGCGTTGAATGCCTTTTCGAATTTCAGCGCCAGTGCTTTCAGCGTTTCCACGATGGGTTCAGAGGTCGTGGTGAGAGGCTTCTGCTGCGAGCTGGGCTTTTCCTGCGAATGAGCGGTCTGCCACCGGGTCGACTCAAAGACTCCCACCCCCAGCAGGAGAATGCTTCCTGCCACAGGAGTCCAACGTTTGATCGTCATTCATGTCTCCTAAGAAATGCCTCTGAGCGGTTTGGGCCGAATTTGGTCGGCCATCGCACATCGGCAGGTGTAAGTTGAGTGATCACTGCTGAAAATCGTACCCCTTCAATAATCCGGATACTATCGCAGGCAAAAATTGCGGGTCGCAGACGCGATGCGGGAATGCAGCCCTTTACGTCCGCGATGTGCTGCTCGGATCGTTCAGAGGAAGCGTTGTGCACAGAGGTGCACAGGTGCGGCTCTCGCGCCGTCGTTGCGAGAATATTTCTTCAAATTCCGAAACCGCATGACGGCCCTTAGTCGACGGCTGATCCACCTCACGCTCATTCCGGGCTTAGCAGGGGGTGCCTTTCATCAGAAGCAACCGGTTGCCGGACAGCTCTCATCAGTGCCTCTGCGGATTGCCTCTGCGAATGCAGACAGCCCACTCGGCAACAGAATCATTCACGAGGTGAATCTTATTTTGGGTGAAGCTGACGATGGCGATAGCAGGTCACCAGATGATCGTTCACCATACCGACCGCCTGCATAAACGCGTAACAGATCGTGGTCCCGACAAATCGAAAACCACGTTTTTTGAGCGATTTGCTCATGGCATCCGACTCGGGAGTACTCGCCGGGACATCGGCGAGAGATTGACGCCGGTTCTGCAAAGGCTGACCGCCGACAAAATCCCAGATGAAGCGATCGAAACTACCGAATTCCTGCTGGACTTCCAGAAAGGCGGCCGCGTTGCCAATTGCCGATTGAATCTTCAGCCGGTTTCGTACGATTCCGGCGTCGCTCATCAAACTTTCGAACTTGGCCTCGTCATACCCTGCGACGACAGCGGGATCGAAATCATCGAACAGTCGGCGATAGGCGGGGCGTTTCTTGAGAATTGTGATCCAGCTCAGCCCCGCCTGGGCTCCTTCCAGGATCAGGAATTCAAACAGTAACCGATCATCGTGGACGGGAACTCCCCACTCCTGATCATGATAGGCGACGTACTCATCCGCCTGCGCCCAGGGACAACGAAATTTCTCTGACTCCATGGGGCGATTCGTCATGGCGATGAGGACTTTGCTATTGGGGGAACTGGGGGCAGAGAAAAGGACCAGAGTCCTGCTCGACTCTGGTCCGCAATCTACACGCCGATGGGCTCATCAATTTAGTGAACTCGCTGGCCCGGCTTGGCTCCGCTGTCCGGATTCAGCAGGTAAATCTCTTTTCCCCCTGCGCCTGCGGCGAGGACCATTCCTTCGCTGACTCCGAACTTCATCTTTCGGGGCGCGAGGTTAGCGCAGAAAATGACCAGACGTCCAATCAGATCTTCTGGGGCATAGGCACTCTTGATTCCTGCGAAGACATTTCGCGTCCCGTCGCCACCCATGCTCAAGGTGAGTTGCAGTAATTTGTCGGCGCCGGTGACGGCGTTCGCTGCAACGATTCGAGCGACCCGCAAATCCACCTTCGTGAAGTCGTCGATGGTGCAATGTTCGGCAAGGAGCGGTTCGTGGGCGAGCGCTTCGGGACCATCGTTCCACTGCGAGACCGGTGCGGACTCAGCAGGTTGTGCGGCACCTGCGGTTTCGGGGACGGACTGTTGACCGGCTTCAATCATGGCATTGACCTGTGCGAGTTCGACTCGCTTCATAAGGTGTTCAAACTTCGAGACCCGCGTTCCAAGCAGCGGCGTCTGAGCATCGTTCCAATTCGTAATCGGTTGCTGGAATAACTTGCCGACTTGCTCTGCGAGCGACGGCAAGACGGGGGAAAGGTACACGACAATCTGCCGAAACAGATTGAGTGTCACCGTACAGACCTGCTGCAGTTCAGCAGCCTTGCCGGGATCCTTCTTGAGCGTCCACGGGGCCGTCTGTTCGACATCCTGATTTGCCCGGTCTGCCAGTGCCATGATGGTTCTCATGGCCGCGTTGAAGTCACACGCTTCGTAAGCTGAGGCAATGGCTTCAGACTGAGCGGCGCCCTCTGCGAACAGCCCGCCGTCGTCGGGATAGACCTCTGACAATCCGGTCGCTTCGACAAATCGAGCGGTGCGACTTGCCAGGTTGACCACCTTGCCGACCAGATCCGAATTGACCTTGTTGACAAATTCTTCGAGGTTGAGATCCAGATCGTCCAGACGTGATCCCTGCTTCGAGGCGTAGTAGTAACGCAAATAGGCCGGATCGAGCGTCTGCAAGTACGTCGACGCCTGGATGAACGTCCCGCGGGATTTTGACATCTTTTCGCCGTTCACGGTGAGAAAACCGTGAATGTGGACTTTTTTCGGCAGGTTAAGTCCCGCCGTTTTCAACATGGCGGGCCAGAAGAGGGTATGGAAGTAAGTAATGTCCTTACCAATGAAATGGTGAATTTCCGTTTGGGGATTCTTCCACCAGTCATCAAGATTCTCGTTAGTACGTTCGCACCATTCTGCGGTAGACCCGATGTACCCGATCGGGGCATCAAACCAGACGTACCAGTAGTTCCCCGGACTGTCGGGGATCTCAAAACCAAAGTACGGGGCAGGTCGCGAGACGTCCCAGTTCCGTAACGGTTCGCCGAGAAAGTGTCCCTTCAGGTAATTCGCAACTTCGTCCTGCAGATGATCACCGGATTGAGTCCATTCCGTCAGCCAGTCTCGCAGTTGCTCAATCTCGACAAACAGGTGTTTGGCGGTACGCAGTTCAGGCGTGGCTCCTGAGAGCGTGCTGACGGGGTTGATGAGATCGGCAGGACTGTACGTCGATCCGCATTTCTCACAGTTGTCGCCATATTGATCGGGGGCGTGACATTTCGGACACGTTCCCTTTACGAACCTGTCGGCGAGAAAGGTCTTCTCGACAGGGTCGAAGAGTTGGGACACGTCTTTTTCCACAATGAGCCCAGCAGACCGCAGCGCGGCCCAGACCTCGTGGCAAATCTTTCGCGTCGCGTCGCTATGCGTGCTGCCGTAATTGTCGAAAGCAATTCCAAACCCTGTGAAATCTCTCAGATGCGATTCACGCATATCAGCAATGAGCGCAGCTTCGCTACGGCCTTCCTGTCGGGCACGGATCATGATCGCGGTGCCGTGCGTGTCATCAGCGCAAATGTAGATGCACCGGTGGCCGCGCAGCTTCTGGAAGCGAACCCAGATGTCTGTCTGGATGTACTCAACGAGATGGCCCAAGTGGATGTGGCCATTGGCGTAGGGCAATGCCGAAGTCACAAGCATGCGACGTGATGTCATGCAATGTCCGTTTGAGGAATTTTGATTTGTCAGAGCCGAATCAGTATTCTATGACAAGCTATTCTAATTTCAGGTTCGAACAACGGGTAGAGACCTGACTGTTTCCGTTTGATATCCTTCGTTTCCCTGAAACCCGAAGCGAATTCAAGTGGACGTTCGGGGGGGCTGCAGTCATGAGCCGGGATGCCGACGGGAATCTCGGTGCCAGCGATCGGCATCCCGGCGACGGATTGAAATATTGATGTGAAAGGTGTCGAAGGATGCGAGGGCCTGGTTACAAAACCGCAGGAGATGTCAGAAGAACCTGGCGATGCTCGCAGTGTGGACGCGAACGCAAGCTCGGGGGCGAGATCACGTCGCTTCAGTGTGACTGCCAACCCGATCGCTGGATGCAGATCGTGTCGGAACGGATCCAGACACCTCGTCCACTCCAGCGCCCCAGCGATGTCGAGCGACGTCCGATTGATTTCGGAATCGAACCAACTCCACCTCAGCCAACGCGGCCTGCCGCCACGATCATTAAGCCGGCAATCGCGCGCGACCAGGAGCCTGAGATCAAGGCAGCCGGCGCTAAACCAGAGAGTGAACTGGTTGCTCCCCCTGCCCCGGTCCCTGAAGAGATTCCCGTAGAGCCTGCTGAGGAGGAATGGGGCGAAGGAATTCTGTAGCAGGTTGCGAAGTTGCCTCACGGCTGTTTCAACGCAGGTTTTCTGTTCAGTCCCATGGCTTCGAGCCCGTACGCAATTGGAATTCGGATGCACGTGTCGTCCCACTAAGTCACGGCTCGGGCTGTCTCAACGAGCTAAAGAGTATGCGAGCCGGAGCGAGCCCGCATACGAGCGCTGCTGGTCCATACCTGGAGAAACTCAAGCGGGTTACTGCCAAACTGAGATCCGCTGGCAGGATCACACGAGAATCGGTAGTAACTCGTCGTGAATTCCAGAACCGTTTGTCGCGAGCAGGTTCGGCTGTTCGAGCTGGAACGGGGATCCATCAATCTTGGAAACACGTCCGCCCGCTTCTTCCACCAGCAGAATTCCCGCAGCCATATCCCATGGCTTCAGGCTGGTGGACCAGAATCCTTCGAGTCGTCCCGCGGCGATATAGGCGAGGTTGAGTGCCGCAGACCCGGTTCTTTGTACGGACTGAGCGTGGGGGAGCACATTGAGAAAGCGGCGGACGGCATCCTCGGATCCGGTCGTTGCGACGGGCAGGCTGGCAATGAGGAGCGCTTGTGACAACTCCGTCACCCCCGAACACCGTAGCGGACGTCGGTTCAGACTGGCCCCTTCCCCTCTGACCGCCAGAAACATCTCATCGTGCACAGGATCGAACACGGCGCCGACAATCACTTCGCCGCGGCATTCCAGACCGATCGAGACGCAGTAATACGGAAAGCCATGAACGTAATTGGTTGTTCCGTCGAGGGGATCGATGACCCACCGATACGGAGAGTCGGTGTCGGTCACCGACAGCCCTTCTTCGCCACAGAAGGCATGCTGCGGGTACCGTCCCCGAATAAAATCGAAGATCGCCGCTTGCGCAGCTTCATCCGCCTCGGTCACCAGATTCGATCGACTTTTCTCTCGAACAGTGAACTTTGAAGACCAGGCCCTCAAAACATGGCCCGCGCGTCGTGCGGCTTCTTCTGCGGTTTGGACGTACTCGAGCATGAATCCTCCGTAATTGGGTTTTCCGTTCAATTTGCTGGCAACAAGTAAAAAAAGAAAGGGCTCGCACTGAGTATTCAGTACGAACCCTTTGAATTTCAGTCATTCCTGCGATGCGGAAATTACTGAGCTGGAGCTGGAGCTTCAGCTGGCTTCGGAGCGTCGGCTGGCTTTGGAGCTTCAGCTGGAGGAGCTGGAGCGTTCTGGACAGGAGCGGCGTACGAAGGTGAACCGGTCGAGATGACGGTTGCTGGAGCAGCGCTGCAACCACCTGGGCAGCCGCCCGAAACAACGGTGGTGGAGCTGCAGCCGTTGCTGCAGGTTGGAACAGCGCTAACGGTTGAGCAGCTGTTGCAGGTTGCAACTGGAGCGGCACAGCTTACTGCTGGTGCTGCGCAGGTCGGTGCTGGACAGCAACGAGCTCGGTGATGGTGAACTCGGGCAGGACGGCATGCGTTGCGGCAGCCACGGCCGGCTTCGACCGAAGAAACAGCTGAAAAAACAACAGCAACTGCGGCCAACAGACCAAGGGCACGACTCATAAGTAAACTCCTTCAAAGCGATCACGGGTGCTGAACCTGGAGAAGCCGACCTTCGGCCCCTCCAATCCTTCCCTCGCAGTTCTGAGAAGAACTGTCGCCGAGAGACAATTTTCAAAATGTCAGATTGGGGAGAATTGTCTGATTGTCCCGTCTGGGTGGTATGCAGAATATCAGGGAGATACCGCTTGTCAAACGATAGTGGCGGTTTTGTTTTACTGACTTTGCGAATTGTGGAGTGCTTCACGCAGCGGTTTCAGCATCTGTCCCATGGTGGACCAGCGCTCATTGGGCCGCGCGGCGAGACCTTTCATGATGGTTTCCGCGACCAGAGGGTCGATACTCGGGACCAGTTTCTGAAGTTCTTTGGGGGGCAGGTTAATGTGCTGCACGACAGCTTCGAGCGTTTCTCCACCCGGCCACGGAAGCTCTTTCGTATACATCTCAAAGCAGGTCACCGCATACGCAAAGATGTCGATGCGCTGGTCGGTTTTCTGACGCTTGATGAGTTCAGGAGCCATGTAGGTTGCCGTTCCAGTACGGTTTCCTGGCGCCTGATACTCCGCGGTATTGGGGACGACGAGGCCAAAATCGATCAGCTTCGTGTTGAGCGACTGATCGACGATGATGTTGCGCGGACAGATATCCCGATGAATCCAGTTTTGTCGGTGAAAGTGTTCGATGGCCTCGCCAAGTTCCACGATGAATTTCAACCGATTCTTCTTCATGACGTCGTTCTGAACGTCAATCAGATAGCTCAACGACATTCCTTCGATGAATTCCATCACGAGGAACTGTTCATTGTTCGTCGTGATTCCATGTTCGAAGGTTTTGACGATGTGGGGATGCTGCAATGTGATTGCAACCTCCCCTTCCGTCGGCTTCTTACTCTTCATTTGAGAGAAGCGGGATTCCAGTCGCTTGGTTTTCTCGATGTCGAGCACCTTCAATGCGACCGTCTTCTCTGTACGGCGGTCGGTCGCACGCCAGACTTTCGACATGCTTCCCTGACCGACGCGACTGATCAGTTGAAAGCGCGACCCGATGTCGACTTTGTTCACCTTGGGCTTGCGTTTGAGCAGCGCTTTGAGGAATTGCAACATGGGTTTCCTTGCTCCAATTTCAGCTCGCAGGTGAACAACGCGACCGAACTACACACCACAGTAATCAATGATACGAGAGATCTCTGTACGCAGCTCAGGGCGTGGGACGATCCTGTCTATAAAACCATGTGTCAACAGAAATTCGCTTGTCTGAAATCCCGCAGGAAGATCGATTTTGCAGGTAGCCCGGACAACCCGTGGACCCGCGAAACCAACGAGGGCTTTCGGTTCGGCCAGGGTAATGTCACCCAGCGATGCGAAACTCGCCGCGACCCCCCCCATGGTCGGGTTGGTCAGTACCGAGATAAAAAGCCCCCCTGAAGACTGGTACCGAGCCAGTGCGGCACTGACTTTCCCCATCTGCATGAGAGAGAGGATCCCCTCGTGCATTCGAGCACCACCCCCGGATCCGCTCACGATCACCAAAGGCAACTTGAGTCGGGTGGCTTCCTCGACGGACCGCGTCAGCATTTCACCAACCACAGATCCCATGCTTCCCATGATGAAAGAAGAGTCCGTCAGGGCGAAGACCAGCGGTCGCCCTCGCATGTAACCTCGGCCTGCAATACACGCGTCTTTCAAGCCGGTCTTCTTCTGTTCCGCCAGCAAACGGACCTTGTAAGGCTTGGAATCAACAAACCCCAGCGGATCTTTCGGAGCGAGGTTGGTGAACCATTCTTCGAAGCTGTCTTCGTCGAGCAGTTGTTGAATGCGAACCCGGCCAGGAACGATGAAATGGTGGTTGCAATCAGGGCACAGATAAAGATTTTGTTCGACTTGCTTTCGGTACACCGTACTTTTGCAGGAATCACATTGAATCCAGAGTCCTTCGGGCACTCCTCGCTTCTTCCGTGGTGCTTCTCCGTTGTCGAAATCTCGTTGCTGTGGAGGAGTGTCTGAACTCATCCGCTAGAACTCCGTTCTGTAGTTTAGTCGCAAATTGACGGTGAGTGACGTTCTCGTGAGACGTGGCCAGACGGGAATCAGGGGACCGCGTGGCGCCGCAGAGATAAGGTGGGATACCATCCGGACAAGGGATTTTCAAATGATGGGCAGCGAAAGTTCACGGGTTTCCAGTGCGATTCTGACACTCCAGAAGAACATTTGAATCGCGACCGCACTCAGACCGAAACAAACTCCACCCGAATTTCAAGGTTGGTCGCACGGAAAAAAACGGAATTCCCCGAAGGACTTCGGCCATCACACGTCTCTCCTTGACTTATCCGAAGTTTCTATTGAGAATTACCGAAGGAACTCAGGTTGGTCGAAAAGATCACAGCGCGCCGCAATTTACATCGTGCCGCTGTGACGTTCGAAAGGCAGCTCAAAACCAGCAGCGCAATTTTCTCTTTCTCATTCGACTGATTGGTTGCCTTGAGCTCACCTGATGGGTGTCCTTCAACGTGGAGGACAGGACTGTATGAGTCGCGATATTTGGCGACATCGTTAACGCGGAGCAATCTAGACAAATGAAGACTCGTTTTCGTGGATTCACCCTGATCGAACTCCTGGTCGTCATCGCGATCATCGCAGTTCTGATCGCTTTGCTGCTGCCCGCTGTGCAGCAGGCTCGTGAGGCAGCCCGCCGCACACAATGTAAGAACAATCTCAAGCAACTCGGATTGGCCTGCCACAACTATCATGACACTGCAGGTCAGTTCCCGCAGAACACCGATGGACGAGCAATCCAGGCTTGGCAGGGAAGTAGTTCCTGGCAAGGGGGCCCTGGCAGCTTCGGCTGGATGATCATGGCTCTGCCATACATTGACCAGGCTCCTCTGTACAACCAGTTCAACTTCACCGACAACCTGTCTGCCAATGCTCCAAGTGGAATCCCTGGATGGGGTAGCAGCTACAATGGACTGCTGGCACAGCGCGGCATGGCAGCTTTCATGTGCCCCAGCAACCCACAGACTTCACTCGTCTATGTCGACGTCGGTGCTGCTGGTGGGGGCCAACCTTCCGTTCCCGGAAATACCTCGGGACGTACTGATTACGTTGGAAACATGGGATTCACCTACGGTGACTGGCGCGACTGTCCCGCCGTTCCAACTCCGCGTAACGGTGGCGGAACTGAAATTGTCGGCCAAGCCATCTGGGCCTCAATGTACGAGACCGCTTATCTCTGTCGTGAGAATGGCGTTTTCAGTTTGCTCGGCACCGCGAAGATGCGCGACATTACCGATGGAACCTCGAACACGATTCTGATCATGGAAGACCAGCATTTCGCTTCCGGTCCTCGCCGACCAGCCAGCGTTTCTGGCGATGCTGCCTGGGCCAGCCCTATGGCCATCTCGACGGCCGCGCACCTCGTCAACCAGAACTTCTCGTTCAACCTCGACGGAAGCATGGTTGCCGGCCATGACTCACACAAATGTCACGGCATTAGCAGCACTCACGTCGGTGGGGCTCACGTCCTGATGTGTGACGGCGCTGTGCGATTTATCAGCGACAGCATTTCGGGTGTCACGCTGCAGGCCATTTCGACCCGCGGTAACTCGGAAACAGTTGGCGAATTCTAGAAGGTGGTTCACTCCATCCTCTGCTGAGTTCCAGACATGAATCTCGCCCCTATGCGGGGCGAGATTCTCTCTTTTCTGCAGCTCACATTCATCACGACATCATCTAAGTCCACGGGATGCGGGGACATGCCGCGCTGGTTTCATCTTGGTATCTGCGTCTGGGCGGTCTGCGGTTGTACGTCCAAGACCTCCACAGCCCCTGTTGATTCTTCGACCTCTACGGTTTCAGTAACAAAGGGGGCGCCCGAATCGACCGTTAACAGACCACGGTCTGAGCAACCGATCGCCAACCCTGTCTTCGCCGATGTTGCCGAACAGTCGGGATTGAACTTCGTTTACGATAACGGCGAACAGGGAAAAGTCCTGATGGTGGAAGCCACAGGAGGTGGAGCGGGCTGGATTGATTACGACGGAGACCATCTGCTTGATCTGTATCTCTGCCAGGGGGGAAATCCGGTCGATCCTTCCAGTGATACTCAACCTCTCGATCAACTCTTCCGGCAAGTGGAACCGGGGAGGTTTGAACGGGTTACTGTTCCTGCGACGATCCACGAGTCGCAATACAGTCAGGGCGTTTCTGTCGCCGATTTCGATGACGATGGATTCGATGATGTCTATGTTTCCAACGTAGGACCCAACTCCCTGTTCCGTAACATGGGAGATGGGACGTTCATCGAGATTGCAAACTCCGCCGGAGTTGCGAATCCCCTCTGGAGCGCAAGCTCTGCCTGGGGTGATCTCGATGGCGACGGTGATCTCGACCTGTACGTCTGCAATTATGTGGACTACGACGTACATAACCCCGTTCCGTGCCTCCGCGCGGATGGTCGTCCCGGCACTTGCCATCCCAAGAACATGACGGGAGTTCCGGACGAGTGCTATTTCAATCAGGGAGACGGGACATTCACGGCTGAAGCTGAAAAGCGGGGCCTGTTCGGACCTGAGAACAAGGGTCTGGGAGTGGTGATTGCAGATCTTAACAACGACAACCTGCCCGATATTTATGTCACGAACGACACTTCTCCGAATTTCCTGTTCATCAATCAGGGCCATGGTCAGTTCTCTGAAATGGCAATGCTGCTGGGTTGTGCGGTCAGCCGCGAAGGACATCCCCAGGCCAGTATGGGAATCGCTGCCGGGGATTTCGACCATAACGGCTGGCTGGATCTCTACAGCACCCACTTCACCAAAGAATCGAACACGCTTTACAAGAACCTGGGACCGACGGGCTTTCAGGACGTAACGGGGTTGGTCGGCCTCCACACCCCTGTCATTCCCTTTCTCGGGTTTGGAACGGTGATGACGGACTTTAACCAGGATGGCCGCGAAGACATTTTTATCGCGAACGGTCATATTGATGACTGGAGCTCTCAGGGGGATCTGCATGAAATGCCCGCTCAGCTCTTCTCCTTTGCGGGGACGCGTTTTGTCGAGTTCTCTCAGATCGCAGGACCCTACTTTCAGCGAAAAGGACTCGGGCGCGGAGTGGCCTCTGGCGACTTTGACAACGATGGTGACTGGGACCTGGCTGTCGTGCATCAAAACTCGCCGACGGCGCTGCTGCGCAATGAATCGGTTCGAGGGCATTGGTTAAAGCTTCGATTTCAGTGCAACACAAATCGTCGCGGTGTCGGGGTACGTGTGACCCTGCGACAGGGAGAAAAAACTCTGACCCAGCAGATGCTGGGGGGGAACAGCTACTGTTCCGCACATGAACCTGCTCTCATCTTCGGCTTGGGCGACGATTCCAGCCCGTGTTCGCTGGAGATTCGCTGGCCGGACGGTACCGTGCAGCAGATTCCCGATGTCACAGCAGATTCGATGATGCTGATTCAACAACCCCGATCTTCGGCAACGGAGTAAGATTGAGTCAGTCGATCGGGCCCAGTCCTTGCGATGTGGTACGAGCCACGAAATCCCCCTGTCGACAAGTGAGCAACCGTGAAACGGCGAGACCAGGAATGAAGCATACCGCTGGGGTTAGAAACCGCCGATCAATCTGGGTCATGCTGATCATCCTGCTGGTCGTACCGCTCGCGTATTGGGGACATCAGGTCTGGCAGGCCAAAACTGTCAAGTCGCTGGCCTCGCTCTGTTATGAAGCTTCACGAAACTCGCAGTGGGACAAGCTGGCGAAGGCCTCTGAGCGATGGTCCTACCTGGAACCCCAGCGTGCAGAACCCTGGCTGTTTCGAGCGGAAGCGGCGGAAGAAGTTCAGGACTGGAAGCTGATGGCCAAGTGTCTTGGTAGCATTCCCAGAACGGACCGGCGCGCAATTCCTTCTCTGGCGAGAAAAGCGGGACTGGAGTTTGAGTATCTGAATCGGCCATGGGACGGCCTTAAGACCTGTGACGAAATCATCTCGCTCGATCCGCGTGTTCTGCTCGCACACAAGCAGTCCATCTTTTTTGCAGCCATGACGCTTCAACGTGCGGAACTGGTCAAACGAATTCGAGCAGCAATCCGTGTCCGTCGTGAATCCCCGGAAGCGTATGTTTATCTCGCGAGCGCAAGCTGGTTCTACGGTGCATCGCTTTATCGTAACAACTCGTTCTGGCTGGAAGGGAATCCTGACGACGAAACGTTCCAGGTCGCTCGTGCAATGCAGATCTACATGTCTGAAGCCAAGTCGAATCTGGAAGAAGCCGAGAACTATGCGCACATTCCAGAGGCAACGGAACTTTTGCAACGGTACCCACACAACCTGGAACTACTGGCTTACTTTATTAACCTCGCCATCGAAGATGGAAACATTGATGAAGTGACTCGGCTGCTTGCTTCGGTACCGCAGGAAGCAGCCGACGGAGATGCTCGAATCTGGCGTGCGAGAGCCTGGAAAGCCGATGTTGAAAATGATTTCGAATCCGCGTTGGAGTTGTCGCTCCGCGCTTACGCCATTGATCCCTATTGGTGGAAGGTTCATTTTCAGATTCATGACATTTGCCGGCGACTGGGTAAGGCAGAAGAGTCTCAACGATTTTTCAAGCTCTACGAGGTCAGTGTCCCGCTGTCGAAGATGATCATGGAAATGAACCGCTCTTCCGACGCCTTCGATGATTTTCAGTTTCGTACCAGCCTGATGACCCTGGCCGAACTGATCGAGGATGCGGAAGTCGTCACCGCCCTGCGTTCACGAATCACCGGTCCACAGCAATGACTCGAATTGTGCCGCCTCCACAGCTAAGATTACCGCACGTCCCTCTAATTCACTGCAACGAGACACCATTGGATTCCTTTCAGGAGAATTTCTATGTCCGCGCGTTTGTTCAGTCTGCTTTGTCTGGCCGGCCTCATTGGCTGTAGCTCATCGGGTCCAGCCGGCCCACCACTGTTCCCGGTCACTGGAAACCTCACCGTCGGTGGCAAACCACTCGCAGACGTGAGCGTCCAGCTGGTCCCTGTCGATCCGCAACCAGCAACAAACAATTCTCCAGGGACGCTGACGTCGAGTGGTATCACGGATGCCAGTGGTAACTTCAAAATGACGGCGAGCAACGGACACGCAGGGGCTGCGAAGGGTAAATACAAAGTCGTCCTCGGCTACGCTCCAAAGATGTCTCAGGAAGAGCAAGCCAAGGCTGCAATGCGCAAGGGGCCTCCCAAGGTAGACCTTCCGTTCTCGAAAGATTACGTGTCGACCAGAACGACACCGAAAGAGGTGGAAGTCACGGAAAAAACGCCCGCGATCGAGCTGAAGCTTTAATCAGATTCACGATGCCCGACTGGCATCACGTGATACTCTGAAGTGTCTTCCAGAACGAGAATTCGCTGGCAAGACGAAACACTGGCCAGCGAGGTCGTTTGACCCGTTGGCCAGTGAACTTCTAGACGGTCCACCTGAGTCGACTTGCCCAGTCCAAACAGGAGGGACCGGTCACTCGTCGACAAGTAACTCCCCCCACCTTTCACATATCCGGTTTGCTCCCGTTCGCCCGTGAAAATTTTCACCCAGGCTCCCACCGCTGAACGCGTGCTGTGGCGTCCCACGAGTCGTATTGCCAGCCAGTTCTCGATCTTCACCTCATTCCGAAGTACTGCCACAGGTTCGTTGGTATGCACGACCACAAGGTCCGGGCTCCCGTTCGCATCAAGGTCTCCCATGGCAGCCCCTCGCCCCAGATGCGGCGTGCTCAGATATTCGCCTGAGGATTTTGCGATTTCACGTAAACGCCTGCCTTGATCATTCCAGAACAGATAGGGCAACTGCCGGCGATCAGCGACAGAATTGGGGGCCCAGACGTGACCATTCGTGCAGAAAATATCGAGGAATCCATCGCCGTCCGCATCCAGCAGCGTCGTTCCGAATCCCACAGCCGCTGACCCAACGGCTGTAACTCCGAATGCGCGGCTGGCATGACCGAAGATGTCGTTGCCAAGATTGCGATACAAGGCAAACGTTTGATTCTCGTAATTTGCCACCCACAGATCCGGCTTGCCGTCACCGGTCACATCCCCCAGGTCGACGCCCATACTGCCATCAGAGGCGCCCGTCTCACCCAGGGCCACGCCATTTTCGAGAGCGACTTCCCGATAGCGTCGATCGGACTGCGAAGCAAACAGTTGATTGGGTACCGTATCGTTGGCGACGAATACGTCTGGCTGATTGTCGTTGTTCAGATCGGCAATCAGGACACCCAGCGTCTTGCCGATCCCCTCAATCCCCAGTTCTTCGTTCCCCGGTCGAAATGATCCGTCTCCATTACCGAGAAACACGGTACAGGGCAGTCCGCGAAAGACTGTGGGATCACAGACGTTCCGAATGCCAAGCCGCTTGTCGATGCAAACAGGATCGTTGTCGAACGACCAGTCGACATAATGACCGACAAACAGATCAAGCACCTGATCCTGATTGAGATCTCCCCATCCGGCGGCCAGACTCCACAGAGGGTCCGTCAATCCGGATGAAGGGGTCACATCGGAAAACGTTCCGTCCCCCATATTCCGGAACAATTGCAGGCCTCCCCACCCTGTGATCAGCAAATCCGCAAAACCATCTTCATCCATGTCCACGGTCCAGAGACCATGGTGGTAGCGATGAATCGGGCTCAGCCCCGCAGCATCAGTGACGGCTTCATAATTCCAGTCGGAAATCTGGCGGTACAGGGCGATCGGGTGGGGCAGGATCGATTTGTCAGACCCGAAGTGCCCCCCACCTCCCAGAAACAGATCCAGCTTTTCGTCACGATCGAAGTCCTCGATCGCACAACCTGCACCGAACGATTCAAGGATGGTGAAAAAGTTCGCTTCCTCACCATTGCGAGCCGTCCAGTCGATTCCTGACTGCTGAGCCATCTCTGTGAAACGGATGTGGTGCTGCTCGAGCGACTTTTCGCCGTTCAAACTGAAACTGTCGACTCCAGACGGAGATTTCGCTCGGTCCGTACATCCGAATACGACAACGCAGAAACCAATAAGAACGGTCCTGCTCCAGTTGTTCGACGAACGCAACTTGCCTGACGCCATCGATGATCCTGCCAATGCGAGCGTTTACTTTTCAGCAATTGAATTGAGTCGTCGCCCAACTTCGAAATAAAAGCGGATTCGAGGTAAGGATTAAAGTATCCGCGCTCGTATTGCTATCCTCGCACTCGCGCCAGCCGTTGCCTCGTTCAAGTACTAGGGTGTACGATCCGCATCCGATGTGGTCGGCGAAGCGGGATCTGAAATCGGCTGGTCACCCATTTCCTTCGCTTCGCCCCTCCCCTCCAGCACTCGTTGGTGGAACTGCGCTTTTTCGAGATCTCCTGCCTGATGGTAGAGAGCGACAAGCTCGCGGTGGGCTGGAGGGTAGTCTGGCGAAATCTGAAGCAGGTTCTGGTACCAGCGGATTGCATCCTGACGGGAGATGTACTTCGCAACGATGGCCGCAATCTGCATGCGCAGTTCCAGATTCCCGGGTTCACCGCGCAACTGACGTTCCAAAGCAGTCAATTGGTCCAGTGGGGCTCTGGATTCGGCCACAAACGCAAGGAGCGGCTCGGCTTCGTTGCCGCGGCCGCTGGCTTTGAGACTTCGTGCGAGGGAGTACGCGAGATTCGCATGCTCGGGCACGGAACGATACGCTTTTTCCAGGACCGCCGCAGCCTCAGAGGCACGATTCGCTGCAAGCAGCACCTCGCCATAGGACTTCTGAACGTTGAAATCGTCCGGATGGTTTTCCATGGCCCCGCGCAAGAGCTCGATCGCCGTATCCAGGTCACCCGCCGTGGCGGCACATTGTGCCAACCCGCGGATGGCCGTCAGATTGTCCGGATGCCGTGACAGGTACTCCTTGAAGAGCGGGACGGCGTCGTTGGTCTTCAGCCGTTCCAGCATCACGCTGGCGAGTGCAAGACGAAAATCGTCATTGTCCGGATCGAGTGCCAGGGCTCGTCGGTAGTCGGACTCTGCCTCTGCCCAGTTGTAGATTGACTGGTTAAACCGGCCACGCAGTTCGTGGGGTTCTGGATCCTTCGGATAGTCTTTCTGCCAGAGATCGAGCGTCTTGTTGGCGAGCTCCAGATTATGGTTGAGCATCGTCCAGGTGTAATAGGCTCGCGCGATTTCCGGGCCATCATCGCGTGGATCCGTCAAAAGATCCGACCAGTTCGCCTGCATGGCGCTGAACTGACCCGTCTGAGCCATCGCGAGCAGCCGCTCGCGCCGCAACTCTGACTTAGGGACACCCATCTTGCTCGCCAGTTGCAACTTGGACTCTACGAGTTGAAATTGCTGCTGGCGACGCGCGATCCGAATCTCCAGCAGACAGGCTTGAGGATCGTCACCCTCGTGAAACCATTGACTTCTGGCAACCCAGGACTCGGCCGCAGCGAGCTTCCGCTGCCTCAATGCCGAGGTACCTCTCCAAAGGCAAAAATCTCGCCAGAACCAGACCGAAAGTCCGACCAGCACGGCAAGGACGGCCAAGTAAAGTGCGATCCGTCTGTACTTCCCGACAGGTGGATCCGACGAAACCATAATGGAGGATTGCTTTCTAACCAGGAGAGAAGTTTTTCGAGAATCTAAAGATACTCGCTGATCGCCATCGACGCACGGAAGCGAGTACAGGACAGATGCACAACCGTATCTTGGGGCCCGTTATTCAAACCGGTATTCAAAGGAGTGTGATGAATTCACGAAAGTGGATGCTCACGATCTGGCCCATGTCGCTCCGACAGCGTTCTCGTTTCACATACGTCGATCCAATCGCACCTGCTTGGCGAACGCATCGTTCCCTGCTACGAGATCGCGTTCAAAACTTGAATAAATCACGACGAGAGTGGGGAGTCTCATCAGAGCTCCGGCGGATCCTGATGCGTCGTCGAGAGAGTCGACTTATCGTACGGAAACTTGCGATGATTTTCCTGCTGGAGCCATCAATTGACCAATGAAAAGGCTAATTGGACGCAGGCAGATTAAAGAATTCGGTTCGTACATGTCAGAAGACTCAATCGAGGCGAAAGTGACAGTCCAGGTCCGAGAGACTTCTTCGCAGACGACGGCGTGAAGTCAGAGATACGGTGCAGACGATGAAAGGTGATGAGAATGCCGGGGGAACTCCTGATTCGATGGACAGCTCGATTCGCAGTGGCGTGTTACGTCGCGCGACTGCTCTATGATGCCGCCGGGATGACTGAGCCCTCGGCGCAGCGACAGGCCCGCTGGTGGTGGACGGTGGGATGCGGCTGGTTCATTTTACACGTTGTTTCAGCGTTTCACTTTCTGCACGAATGGAATCACGACGCAGCCTACACATACACGGCGAAGCGAACCGCAGAATTGACGGGATGGTCATCGGGACTCGGACTCTACATTAACGAGGCATTTGTTGCCTTATGGGTTGTTGACACCCTGCTCTGGTGGCGGGACCTGTCATGGCCGAATAACCGATCCGGTTACTGGGGAGTCCAAACTGTCTTCGCATTTCTCATGATCCAGGCAACCGCCGTTTTCGGTCCCTCGTTCTGGATTCCGATCGTCATCATGATTGCTGGACTGCTCGCGGTCGTTCGTCTGTTGACTCGAGCGGGTGTAGATGCGTCACCTGCGGCGTCCGAATTACCAACTCGAACGGGATCCGAGAAAGCCAGCCTCAAGTCGTGAGATGTCGCCCCTGCAACCGACGGGACCGGCGTCGCTAAGCAAACCCCGGTTCGTTTAGTCGAACAGACGGAGTTGACCAGACTTGGGAACGGGTGAGCGGAACTGAGATACGTCGAGCGTCGGGTAGCGTTGGGCAAGTTCATACTTACGAGCAAAGACTTGAAACGTCTGTCGAATCTGTTCTGCCACCACACCGGTTCCGGTCATGCGAGTTGCAAAGTCTGATCGATAGAGTTGGCCTCCGCGGGTATCCCGAACGCGCCCTTCGATGCGATCCTTCTGCGCTGGCAGAGCCCTCTCCAGCCATTCCAGAAACACGGGTTTCACCGTGTGGGGCAATCGAAGAAGCACGTAGGCCGCTGATGTGGCCCCTGCCTCGCGGGCTGCTTTCAGGATCGCTGGAATTTCGGAATCATTCAGACTCGGAATCACGGGAGCAACCATCACCTGAGTTGGGACACCCGCTGTCGAAAGTTCGCGAATCGCGCGCAAGCGAGCCTGCGGGCTGCTCGTTCTGGGCTCCATGACTTTCGTCAGGGACTGATCGAGCGATGTAATGCTGATTCCGACGCTGACCAGGTTTCGCTTCGCCATTTCACTCAACAAGTCCAGATCCCGAGTGACCAGAGCATTCTTGGTGATGAGCGCGATGGGCTGCCTCGCATCCAATGCCACCTCAAGACATCCGCGCGTCAACTGAAACTTCCGTTCGGCCGGCTGGTAACAATCCGTGACGCCGGACATCATGACAAGCTCAGGCGAATACGAATCGCGAGCGAGCCACTCGCGAAAGAGTTCTGGCGCCTTCTGTTTGACGAAGATTTTGGTTTCGAAGTCGAGCCCCGCACTCAGGTCGAGATATTCATGAGTGGGCCGGGCATAACAGTAGCTGCAACCGTGCGCGCAACCCCGGTACGGGTTGACGCTGTAACGAAAAAAAACGTCCGGGCTGTCGTTCTCTGTTACAACGGATTTGGAAAGGTCTGCGAAATACTCAGTCTTGTGACGCTGTCCTTCCGCATCATCGTCTTCGTCCCGGTGTGTCGGATCTTCCACGTACTCAATCCGGGAATACCGATTCAGCGGATTGCTTTGAGCACCACGGCCGACAGCTGCAGGGGGCGTCCGATTATCCATATTTGATCGTTAATGTATGGGGCGAAGTCGTCTCTGAACTGCCTCTGCAGCGATCTGTTACCGACCGGATGGCCCGTCACCACGAAACCTCGTCCAGCAGTTTCCGGAATATTGTAGCGGGTGGAGCATGCAGGGCTCGCGAAATCTGAAAGGGACCATGACCGAACGCAAGCAGAAGATCCCGTTACCCCGCAGCGCTCAACGTTTGTCTGCAACCAGACGCAACGACGCCAGTTGGGTCCATTCTGACACATGGATCAAAGCAGAACAAAGTTGTGAAGGGCTGCCTGCTGTCTGACATCCCATTGTCTGCCTGCGACGCGTCAGATGGATTTCATGTTCGCCGTTCAGTGTACACAGTGCTAGTCAGAACGAATGACGCATCGTAAGATTGAAAGACAATTCGTGTGCGCCCTCGATGTCGAGCAGGGGGTGAAATCACCTTTCAGGAATTTTGACAGTTCGACGGAACGACTTGTCATCGGACGTGATCGCGTCACCTGACACAAATCCTTCATTTCAGACAGAATTTGTGTCAGGCGACCCAAAGAAAATCTCAGGAGTAATCTATGCGACGATTCATGGCATTTCTTTTATTGCTGGGAACCGCTTCCGTCGGAACCGCTCATGCCCAGACGGAAACATCTTCCCCTAAAGAGGCGACTCCAGCGGCAAAAGTCGTTGCGAAAAAATTGAATGTCGCACACATCGAAATTAAGGGAAGCTACACGGAAGGTCTGGGTGGCGGAGGCCTGTTCAGTGAAGTCGTCGAAACCCTGAATGATGCCCTGCAACGGCTGAAAAAGGCCGCCGGCGACGAAAGTCTCGATGCCGTCGTTCTGCACATCAACAGCCCACAAATTGGCTGGGCCAAACTGAATGAACTTCGGTCCGGGATCGCAAAAATTCGGCACCGCGGACGCAAGGTCTACGCGTGGCTCGAAGGAGCAGACACGAAAGATTACCTGCTGGCTTCGGCTTGCGACCAGATCGTCATTCCTGAATCGGGAATGGTGATGCTGCCCGGTCTGCGAGCGGAAATCTCGTTCTACAAGAATCTCTTCGACATGCTCGCGATCGAACCCGAAATGTTGCGGGTGGGCGAGTTCAAGTCCGCAGCAGAACCCTACAGCCGATCGGAGATGAGTCCCGCTTTCCGAGAAGAGATGGAAACAATCATCGATGATTACTATCAGCAGATCATCGAGATGGTCTCCAAGTCCCGGAATTTGAATGCGGAGCAGGTCTCTGGAATCATCGACACGGGTCTGTTCTCTGCTCAGGAAGCGAAAGAACGTGGCCTGATTGATCACGTCGCCTATGAAGACCACATCATTGATCTGATCAAGGGAGATCAGAAGGATGCGGAAGTCAAAATCACGAAGTCGTACGGTAAAAAGAAAATCGACACCGACTTCAGTGGATTCACCGGCATGGCGAAAATGATGAACCTGATGATGGGAATCGAACCTGCCACACGCAAATCGTCCAGTCCCAAAATTGCGATCATCAGTGCTGTCGGCCCCATCATGTCAGGGACCAGCCGAGGAGACTTCTTCGGCGAAGAGTCAATGGGGTCAACCACCATGATCAAAGCCATCCGACAGGCACGGGACGATGCCTCTGTTAAGGCCGTCGTTCTGCGGGTCGACAGCCCGGGAGGAAGCGCGCTGGCAAGTGACCTGATGTGGCACGAACTGGAAACACTCGAAGGAAAGAAACCACTCATCGTCAGTATGGGTGACACTGCCGCCAGTGGTGGCTACTACATCGCCATGGGTGCAGACCGCATCTTTGCCGAACCGGGAACACTCACAGGTTCGATCGGGGTCGTGGGAGGAAAGATCGCTCTGGAGAAGTTCTATGCCAAGGTCGGTATCACCACGAGTGTCGTTCAGAAAGGAAAGAACGCCGGGGTGCTGAGCACGACCAAGCCCTGGACGGAAACCGAACGTGACGCGATGCAGAAAATGATGAACGACATTTATGCGCAGTTCACGAAGAAAGCGGCGGAAGGCCGCAAGATGGAATACGAGAAACTCGAAAAACTCGCTCGCGGGCGAGTCTATACCGGAACCCAGGCTCTGAACCTGGGATTGATTGACGAATTAGGAACGTTGGACGATGCGATCGCCTACGCAAAGAAATCTGCGGGAATCGATCCTGAGTCGAAACTTGAGCGTCTCGATCTTCCAAAACCAACCAGCCCGCTCGAGGCTTTGTTCGGTCCGCTGGATCCATCAGTCCATGTCAGAAACGCTGTCATGAAAGCTTGGCTGAACCGACTTCCCGCCGAGATTTCATCTCAATTAAAGAGTCTGGATGTGTATGATCAACTCGCACGGGAGAAGGTCCTTACGGTGATGCCGTACCAGTTATACATCAAGTAGTTTGCCCTCGTTTCCTCACATGAGTGCAGCACCATCGACATCCACGAGACGGACTTGGCCGACCGGGTCACTTACCTGTCTCGTTGATGTGTCTCTGGGTTGTGATGAGCAGCGAGAAATTGGAACGCGGAAGTCAACGAGCCAATGAAACCTGCATCATCAATTCGTCGTGCCCGCCTCCCCTGCCGACGCGGATTCACGATGGTGGAAGTCCTGCTCGTGCTGGGAGTGCTGGCCGTATTTGCCGGGATGACCGTCCCGGCCGTGATGCGGATGTTTGGGCAGCAGAAATTGACAGGGTCCGCCGAACGGGTCCGCTCGGCCATTGCCAGTGCCCGTATCCGTGCAATTGAGTCCGGGTTAGTCTATCAATTCTGTTGCGAACTCAACGGCAGCAGGTTCGTGGTTGCTCCTTACGAGCTGGATTTTTCCAGTACTGCTCAGCCCGCCGTTTCAGGAAGTAGACCTTTAGGCCGCGCTTCTGCAGACTTGCCTAAAAGGATCGTGTTCAGCACGTTCAAAGTGCGAAATGCCGGGACGATGACTGCAGTCCCTGCGTCGTACAAGCTATCGCCGCAGTCCCTCCAAGGACTTCCCAACGCCAACGATCTTGCAGGTGTCAGCTGGTGTTCGCCCATTCTGTTTCATCCAGAAGGTTCGGCAAACGTCGATGCGGAAATCACGGTCGCTGACGGACGAAATCAAGAGATTCTGCTTCGCGTTCGCGCCTTCACGGGTGCCGTCGCCATGGAGCGACTGACTCAGGGGAAACGCTGATGCGGAGTTCTCAGAATCGAACGGGCCTGACGCTGCTCGAGATTATTCTCGCGCTGGCCCTGTTTTGCGGAGCGATCGCGGCACTGTCTCAGCTGGCCTGGAACGGAACTCGGGCGACCGTGCAAGCACGGTTGAAGACCCAGGCCACGATTCGCTGCGAGACGAAACTCAACGAAGTTCTCGCGGGTGTGGAACCCATGCAGCCTCAGAACCAAGTCCCCTTCCCTGATGACAGTCGATGGGTCTGGAGTCAAAAAGTCATTCCGAGTGGTACGGCGGATCTGGTTCAACTCGAGGTCACAGTCACGCATAAAGGAGCCAGTCAACTTTCTACCATCGATGTCACTCTCAAACGCTGGGCTCGACAACTCGCAGTCTTCCAGCAAGGGGCTGCACAGGGAAGACTCGAAGAGAAAAAAGAAGAGGAGCGGGGTCAATGAAAGACAGCGCCACTCAATCCGTGCGAAAGAGACGATGGCGTGGCTTGTCCCCGTCGTCAGCAGATGACGACTTCCGCGCAGGTCGACAACGCCAGGGGAGCATGAGATCCAGTCATCGCCACGATCGGGACCGTGGCCGCTTCGGGTTCACCTTGCTTGAGACGATGCTGGCCTTAGGAATCTCGGCTTTGCTGCTGGCAGGGATCTATGCGGCCATCGATCAATCCTGGCGCACCGCTGCGAGCGGGCGCGAAGAGATGGAGCGAGCCCAGCTGGCTCGTGCGTTGATTCACCGTCTGGAACAGGACCTTCGTGCGATTACGTATGTTCCCCCTCCTCCTGTCGATGAAACGGAATCCACCACCTCAAGTTCCTCCTCGAATTCTGAAGAGAGCACGACCACCGAAGAAACCGAAGATACCACCCCGAACTCCAAGAGCATCGGAATTCGGGGAACGAATATCCGTATGGACATGAGCATCGCTCGTGCACGCCGGGATTTGTTACCGGGAATGGGGACCGCACTGAACGGTGTGAACTCAACAACGCCCGCAGCGGCAGCAGTCAGCCCGCTCAGGACCAGCGACCTGCGATTCGTCTCTTACAGCTTTCTCCCCAGCGGCGTTTCCGCATCGAGCGGACTGGTGAGGTTCGAAGGGGACCGCATGGCTGCAGAAGTCCAGGAGGAAAAGGGTGCCAACCCGACGAACGTCTCTACCCCGCAGGTTCTCGCCCCGGAAGTGGCGACGTTCGAGCTTCGCTACTTTGACGGGAGGATCTGGTATGCAACCTGGGATTCCGACACGATGGGAAGAATTCCCCGTGCGGTTGAAATCAAATTCTCGTTTCATCCACCAAAACGAAAACCACCTCTGCTGAATGCCGCTGTCAGTCGATCGATGGACTCCTTTCGAAGCGTGATTCTCATCCCCGTTTCAGATCCATTTCCCAAGGAATTTATTCAATGAGAACATGGTCCCGGAAACGGCAACCTGACGTGAGAGTACCCGACACGGCTCAAGTTTCGTTGACACTTGAGCTCGCCGATTCGCTCAAATCGACGCTTCGAAGAGGCAGTGTCTTGCTACTGGTCGTCGTTGTGATCGCAATGCTCACCCTTGCGGCCTATAACTTCGCGCAGTCGATGATGACCGAGCTCGAGGCTGCTTCGATGTATGCACTGGATGTGCAGGCGAAGGCCACGGCTGACTCAGGAGTTGAATTTGTCGCGTCCCTGCTGGGCAGCCGCAATCCGAATCTGGCCGAGAACCTGATCCACAATCCCCAGCTCTTCATGGGCCGGGTCGTCTCCCCTTCCACCCATCTGCGTGCCAACGGCCGTTTCACGATCATCGCTCCGATCGAACAGGATCCCAGAGGGGCTGCCATTCGGTACGGGCTGATGGATGAGTCTGCGAAGCTGAATCTCAATCATCTACTGGACATGAAAATGTCCCATGACGAAATCTCGGCGATGATGATCAGAATCCCCGGAATGACGGTCGACATCATCGATGCCATTCTGGACTGGATGGACACTGACGACACCAAGAATCCGTACGGGGCGGAATCAGAGACGTACGAAAAAATGGTGCCACCTTACCGAGCCAAGAACGGCCCCTTCGAGTCCATGGACGAATTACTTCTGGTCAATGGGATCACCCCGACTCTGTTGTACGGGGAAGACGCAAACCGGAATGGCCTGCTCGATCCGAATGAGAATGATGGGGACGCGAGTCCTCCACTGGATAACTCGGATGGCATTCTTGACCATGGATTCATGGCCTATTTAACAGTCAGCGGAGGGGAGTCGAATCGGCGCAAGGATGGGACACTCAAAATTAACGTTAATGACGGTTTCCTGACCGACCTGTACGACGCTCTCGAGAAGGAATTTGATGAGAACACCGCCAAGTTCATTGTCGCGTACCGCATCAACGGTCCATCGACGAAACTGAAAGAATCCCAGACGAATCCACTCGTCCCGCCAGACGGAGAATCGACCAAGCTATCAAACACCGAGAAGGCCTCCAGCCCCAACGCGAAACCGGCTGATGATGCTGCCAGCAGTTCGACTTCTGACAGTGGTCAGTCGCAGCAGGAAAAAGAAGTCGCGGCAGGGCTCAGCGAGTTTCTCGGCTGGGTTGCACGTTCAGGAGGCGAAGTGACTCGGGGGGGAATTGATCTCTCGAAAGGTGGTCAAAGCAAAGGAACGATCAATTCTCTATGGCAACTGATTGGGGCTAAGACGAAGGTCACGATCAATGGGAAAGAAGAAGAGCTGGAAAGTCCCTGGGAAGACGATCCCGCAGCAATTTCCGCCGTCCTGCCCGACTTGCTGACAAAACTGACGACAACGACCGATGAGATTATGAAAGGGAGGATTAACATCAATCAGGCGCGACGCGAGCTTCTCTTGGGTCTTCCATCGATGACCGAAGAAATTGCGAACGCCATCATTGCCGCCCAGCGTCTGGATTCGAACGGCCAGCCCTCGCTGGAAACCATTCGGCAGCATTCAAACACAAGCTGGCTCTATACAGAGAATCTGGTCGATCTTCCCGGAATGATCAATCTGGATCCCTATATCACCGCCACGGGTGACGTCTTCCGTGTACAGGTCCTGGGCTTCTTCGACGGGGGGGGGCCCGTTTCCCGCATCGAAGCCACGATTGACAGCTCACAACTACCGCCACGCATCATTTCTCAACGTGATCTCGACGAGTTGGGAAGAGGTTATTCGCGGGCTCAACTACTGCCTGTTGCAACAGGCCAATAGCGGGAGTCATTCCGTTTGTGAAGGCATCAGTTCGTCAACGGGACAGAAGGAGTTTGTCGCTTTGGGTTGGGATCAAACTTGAATTCCCGCGTCGAATCGAAGCTTAAGATTCAGCAACCTCCCCAGTTCCTCGTCTCTGCGTCTGGCCACCGTTTTTCGGTAACCGTCGGTCACGTTGAGGACCGCTGAGCTTCATAATCATCCAACAGAATCCGATCACGATCGCAGACCAGGAAAGCGATAGCTAGAATTGCATTAAGCGGTTCATCACCTGCTCTTCGCCAAATCAGGATCCAGCAAAGGTAGATCATGCCAAGAATCTCGACACTTCTGTCGCTGTTCCTTCTGACGTGTTTCGCGCATGGACTTGAGTCGCCGTTGGCCGGTCAAACTCTGGGTCCGAATACGGAACAATTGGCCAAGGCGCGACTTCGCGGTGCAAACTTCCTCAAAACATCTCAGGCAGCAGACGGAAGCTGGACTTCGCCCGAATCTCCAGGGATTTCAGGTCTGGTCACCTACGCGCTGTTGGAAAGTGGGGTTCCCGCCGACGATCCTGTCGTCGTGAAGGGCTTAAAACATCTGCAGAGTTTCGTTCAACCCAACGGTGGGATCTATTCCCCAAAGACGCACCATGGTAATTACGAGACCGCAATCAGTTTGCTCGCCTTCAATGCGGCCAACAAGTCAGGTGAATTTACCGACCTCATCAAGGGGGCGGAAAAATACTTGCGAAACCTGCAATGGGATGAAACCGAGCAGACTCCTTCGTCTGACGTGAAATTCGGTGGAGCCGGTTACGGACGGACAAATGATCGTCCCGACTTGTCGAATACGACATTCTTCCTCGACGCTCTGAAGGCGACCGGTGCGACCGCCGATGACCCCGCCGTGAAAAACGCCCTCGTGTTTCTATCCCGCTGCCAAAACCTGGAATCCGAACATAACACGACTCGCTTTTCGTCGAAGGTCAACGACGGAGGCTTCTATTACACTCCCGCCGCCGGCGGAAACTCGCAGGCGGGGAACCACGAGAATGGGGGACTGCGGTCATACGGAAGCATGACGTATGCCGGCCTCAAGAGCATGGTTTTTGCCGGCCTCACACCGGACGACAAACGGGTTAAAGCCGCCAGAGAATGGATCTCCCGACATTACACGGTCGAAGACAATCCCGGTCTGGGGCAACAGGGCCTGTACTACTACTTCCAGGTCTTTGCCAAAACGCTCTCAACGCTCAACCTCGATTACCTCGTGGACGATAACGGCGTCAAGCATGATTGGCGCAAGGAATTGGGTGACCACCTGGTAAGTCTCCAACGGGAAAACGGGAGCTGGCTGAATAAGAATGACCGGTGGTACGAAGGAGATCCAAACCTCACGACCGCGTATGTGCTGATTGCCCTGAAACACATCGAGCCAAAAGCTGTCACCAGCAAGTGACTCTCGCCCCCTTCGCGAGGTGTGCGGCTCCAGCAATCCTTCGCCGACGGGCTCAGCAGACAAACCCCGGACCATCCATCCGGGGTTTGTCATTTGTGCGCCTGGCATGTTGTGTTTCTCGGAGATGCAAGTTCTCTACGGGCCGTGATGACCGGAACCGTGAGCTGTAGGACAGGGTGCCCGCCGCGAGGCGGGATCTGAAGGGAGCCGAAAGCGAAACTTGGACTCGACGAACAGAAACTGGATACAAGGCCGACGTGGTGGGGTAACCCGGCAATGGACGGGGATGCCCAATGCTCATCCGGACACTCACGCCGGTAAATCCAGCGAGGCCCAAGGGAAAGAAGCACAACTTACCCAGGGAGATCTCTCTTCGTGCCGGTCGATCCGGCTATGTCGGTGGCAACACCGTCAGACGCGTGGAGAGAAGTCAGCCGAGGTCGTAGTAGTTGGGGTGCATCGTCAGACATGTTGGTCATGACTTACTCACCGGCGAAGGACCGAATCTAAGATGCAGGGTACGCCTGAGACGACTCGATGAGAGCGGAGCGACAGGAAGGCAGTTGGTATCAACGGCGACTCTTCGGAGCTGACGGGGAACCGCTGCGCCACGACCAGGGCGGTGCGGACAGCATCCAATCTGCCCGGTTCGAGGAGTCACAAACTCTCGCGGCGTCAGACCAGACACGCGCCTTGACCGACAACCTGATGGAAAGGATTTGTGACCGAGACAATCTCAATCGAGCCTATCGCAAAGTGAAAGCGAACAAGGGTGCCCCAGGCGTCGATGGGATGACCCTCGACGATTTGGCCGCCTGGATTGCGACTCACAAGGACACGCTGATCGCCTCGCTTCTGGAAGGACGATACCAGCCCCAACCGGTGCGTGGAGTGCAAATTCCGAAGCCGGGAGGTGGAATGCGACAATTGGGCATTCCGACGGTTGTCGACCGACTCGTACAGCAAGCGATTCTGCAGGTTCTCGAACCGCTATTTGATCCGACGTTCTCGAACTCCAGCTACGGGTTCCGCCCCGGTCGCAGTGCCCACCAGGCCTTGGCCGCGGCTCAGCAATACGTGGCCGAAGGACGTCTCATCGTCGTGGATATGGACCTGGAGAAGTTCTTCGACAGGGTCAACCACGACATTCTGATGGGACGTCTGGCGCGACGCGTGCCTGATAAGCGTCTGCTTCGCATCATTCGCCGGTTCCTGGAAGCGGGGCTGATGCAAGACGGTGCCTGCCTTGCACGTCAAGAAGGGACGCCGCAAGGCGGTCCCTTGTCACCACTGCTGGCGAACTTGTTACTGGACGATCTCGACCGGGAACTGGAGCGTCGCGGGCACAAGTTCTGTCGCTATGCCGATGACTGCAACATTTACGTGCGGACAAAAGCAGCGGGAGAACGCGTGCTGGCCTCGCTCACGACATTCCTGGAAACGCATCTGCGATTGCGGGTTAACCGCGATAAATCCGCAGCAGCGTACATCCTGGACCGGAAATTCCTGGGCCACCGTCTGCTCCCGGGCGGGAAGCTGGGGGTCGCCCCTCAGAGTCTCGCACGGGCACGGCAGAAGGTGCGTGAACTGACGAAACGCAATCGAGGCGTCAGCCTCCGACGGATGGTGACCGAACTCAACTCGTTCTTGACCGGATGGGTGACATACTACCGACATGCCCAATGTCGGTCTCACCTCGAACGTCTGGATGAATGGATTCGACATCGTCTGCGCTGCGTTCAACTCAAACAGCGGAAACGTGCGAAACCGATCTCCGACTTCCTGATCTCGTGCGGAGTACCCCGGTACCTCGCGTGGATTCTGGCTAACTCGGGGAAAGGATGGTGGCGCATGGCGGGTAGCCCTCCCGCTCAACATGCCATGTCCATCGACTGGTTCCATCGTCTCGGCCTCGTCTTCCTGACCCAAAGGCACGCCGATTTACAACCATCTTAGAAACCGCCGGATACGATGAGTACGTCCGGTGGTGTGGGAGGACGGAGGGGGTAACCCCTCCTCCTACCCGATTTATGATCAGAAAGTCTCGTGGGGATTACGCTGTGAACGGTCGCTGACTGAACGGTCGCTGATGGGACGCGTCGCCGACTCGTCTCATTAATGGATGACCGACCAGAGAAGGCAATTCGAGATCAGGCGTCGACAGCCAGACCTTTTTCGAGGCGGATTCGCCGGACTTCCGCCAGAACCTGGTCGATGAGACCGCTGTTTCGCTCCAACGCCCGGAACTCAAGCCAGTGCACCAGAACATTCAAGGCGATGGTCGTGAGAGCAACGATGGAGTGAATGGAACTGGCAGACAAGCCGCCCCACCCTTTTGACTGAAGTGGTGACGCCGGATCGGCGGCGGCACCCAGTGCCCCGGTCACCAAGAGCATGGCAAAGCAGAGCACCATCGCCGGAATCGTGCGGTATTTCAGGGACTGACTCTTCGCGTGCAGCCCGGGGTCGAGATGATAGGCCGCTGACGTCTCTTCCATCCATCGCCCCGTTCCCATGAAATAGGTCAGGACGATGGCATGGACGAGGGTTGCGAAGACCAGTGCCGCAAGGGCCATGAGAAAATGGTACTGCACTCCCGCCTGTACGGCGTGAGTACGGACCTTAGGGTCATCAATGGAAAACCCCAACATCATGGCGGTCAGCAGCGATGCGGTGCTGAGTAGCGCCAGAGGTAGAAAAATTCGGACCACGGCGACACCTGAAGTCAGTGTGAGGGGTTGTCGGACCGGCCGGTTCGAGGTCTGAACCAGCAAGGCGATCGAGGACCGTCTTCAACGACGACACCACTGATCAATTTTGTTCATTGAGACGCTGTCGAATGTAGTCCGCTCGAGCAACATTCCTGTCAACCGTTTCAAGTTTTTCGTGCCGGATTTTCTGCAGGTGGGCCGGCTGCGTATGAATGAACAGCTCATTGATCGTGGGAATTTCCAGCCCTTCGATCAGACCCAGGTTGATCCCGAGTCTCACACTGGAAAGCAGATCCATCGTTTCTTCAGAACTGATCGTTCGAGCCGTTTTAAGGATCCCAAATGCACGCGAGACCTGGTCATGAAGTTCACGTCGACTCTCGCTGACCAGTGCCTGCCGCGTCCTTCGTTCGTACGCGACGATATTGGGAACAACGTCCTGAATCGTACGAATCAGGTATTCCTCGCTTTTACCCAAAGTCACCTGATTCGAGATCTGGTAGAAGTCGCCCATCGCCTGGCTCCCTTCCCCATAAAGCCCCCGAACGGCGAGATTGATCTTCTGAAGCGCCTGGAAGACTTTCTGGATCTCTTTTGTATGCACCAGTGCGGGCAGGTGCAGCAGCACACTCACACGAATGCCGGTTCCGCAGTTCGTCGGGCAGGACGTCAAATATCCCAGTCGATCACTGAAGGCGTACGTTCGATCAGCTTCGATGGCATCATCGATCGCATCGATCTCTTTCCAGCAATCTTCCAATGCAAAGCCACTTCGAAGCACCTGAATTCTCAGGTGGTCTTCTTCATTGACCATAATGCTGACGTTTTCTTCATCGCTGATTCCGACACCACGTTGTCCCTGATTTTCGGAATGTTCACGACTGATCAATTGTCGTTCGACCAGCATCTGGCGGTCGATCTGGCTGAGCGCACTGACTGAAATGTAAGTCAGTTCACGTCCGGCCGGTTTCTTGGCGATCTGACTGCGCAGCAGTTCTTCGATCTCACGCCGCGCGACTTCATCGGCGCGACTGGGGAATGAGAACTGAGCCAGATTTCGGGCAAGCCGAATACGGCTGGACATGACAATATCGGAGTCAGGCCCAGTCGCTTTCAACCATTCGCCACTAGTGCGCGTCAGGGACTCGAGGTCCACGTGAATTCCTTGATTGTAGTGCTCTTTGAAAGCGAATTGTGCTGCATCGCGTTGTTTGTTCGATCAACGCAATGTCTTCACCAAAACTGAGAAATCACTCTGATTCACTCGTCGCTGCGGGCGTATCAGAGCGGGAACGGGATTCTTCAAGCTCACGGATCGAATCACGGATTCGGGCCGCATCTTCGTACCGTTCCTCTTCTACAGAAGAACGAAGTTCGTTTCGCAATTTGATCAGTTGGAACTGAAGCTGACTGGCCTGAGGCGACCGCTTGGGAACCTTACCCACATGAGTGGTTTCTCCGTGAATATTTTCCAGCAGCTTCATCAGTTCGTCGGCAAACACCACGTAATCGTGTGGGCAGCCCAGTCGTCCCTGTGCACGAAACTCCTTAAAGGAGATTCCGCAATTCGGACAGACCTTTTGATCCAGTTCCTCAAGCTCTGAGGCGTCACCTGCAGCACCGGAATCTGCTGTGCTCGCAGATTTGGCCGCCTGAGAGGGATTGAGGTAGTCTTGCGCGCAGCTCTCGCACAGGTGCAGGGCCTGCACTTCTCCGTGACGCAATTCGGTGATGTGTAACACCGCCGGTTTAGAACAACGTCCGCATTTCATGACTGGCACGTGGGGGTTGGGCAAAAGGGAGTCAACTGGGTTAAATTTTAGGAGCGTCGCAGGGGAAAGGAAAGTACAGGCTGCCACTCGTTGTCATTCACAATAAAACTGGTGTCGCAGTTAACTGCGGTTTCGCTTCCGCTTCCGCTTTAGAGTGACTTCATTTCCAGTCGCATTGTACGTCACATCGTCCATGAACGCTCGCATCAGCATCACACCCCGTCCGAAGGGCCGGATCAGGTTCTCGGGATCGGTGGGGTCAGGCAGGGAGTTGGGATCAAACCCGCTACCATCATCGCGAATCACGAATGTGGCCTCATCCGGGTTGAGAATCGTACGAATGAAAATTTTACGGTCGATCCACGGAGCCGAGTTCCGTCGTTCCTCGGCCAAGGCATAAAAGGCCTGATGATCCTGTTCTTTTAACTCGGAACTGACTTCGAGATTGCCATGGTACATGGCGTTCAGCAGTGCCTCTTCGAGTGCAGTTCCTGTTCTGAGTCGATCAGTCCGATCAAGGCTCCATGAGTCTGCCAGCACGGTCTGGAAATGTCTCGACATCGCCATCAGCAGGTTAACATCATTTTCGAGTACGAACGTCTCGACGCGTTCGCCCATGCGGTCCATCAGATCGGAATGCTTTCGAGTCTCCTGTATCGACGCCAGGACTCGCCGGACGGTTTCCACAAGTGTCGTAGGGACAAGCCGTTTGGGGACGTAACTGGAAGCCCCCGTCTGCAGGGCTTCGACCGCGATTTCCTCACTTCCCTGGGCGGCCAAGAGAACCACCCCAATCCGGGAATGACTTTTCTGAAGATTCGCCAGCAGTTCGAGACCGTTGATCCCGGGTAGATTCAGGTCAGTCACGATCAAGTCGGGGTCAACCTCGCTGATCATCGACATGGCAGCGTTACCATCGCTGGCCTCAACCACGCGCCACTCGGACTCCTGCGCCAGCAGTCCGGTCGCCAACTTCCTGTCGACGGTCGAGTCGTCGACCACGAGAATGGTCGTCATTTGCGGCTCTCGAAACACGAATTACGAACTTGAATCATTGAACGAACACATCCATTGGTCGATCATTCGCCCCAGATACCGAGGCTTCGCACAACTGGTACGTGGCGGAGAGGATACGGTCAGTTCCGATCCGCGTGAAGTCCAAGAAGCAATTCGCTATCTTACACCCGACTTACCGCCACCAGGAATTTGCTCGGCTTCTGTTCTCGATATCTGGAATGATCAGCATGCCAACACTGAAACAGCGTTTGAAAAACGATGAATTTGTGCGAATTTGCGGCATGGGAAGGATGCCGCACCACAATCTCGTTCACATTATAGGCCTGAGCGGCGGATTTCATGGAGTTTGGTTTGATCTCGAGCATGCCGGACTCTCTTCACAAGAAATCGAGATTCTGACAATGGCCGCGCGGGAACATGGCCTGGACACTTTTTGCCGAGTGGCACCGACGGACTATGCGACGGTGACCCGCTGCTTTGAAGCAGGCTCAAGCGGCATCATGGCGGCTCAAATCTTCAGCGCTCAGCAAGCGGAAGAATTCGTGCGATGGGCCAAGTTTGCTCCTCGCGGATGGCGCGGATTGAACGCCGGGGGCTGGGATGCCAAGTTTTCCATGATTCCCGCCGCCGAGTTCACGCGCAAAGCCAACGAAGAAACCTTCGTCGCCATCCAGATCGAGACTCTGTCATCGCTGGAACAGTGCCGGGAAATTGCCGAGATCGACGGCGTCGATGCGCTCTTCGTCGGCCCCTCAGATCTCAGCCAGAGCCTCGGCGTCACCGGACAGTTCTTTCACGAAAAATGCCTGGAAGCGATCGATAAAGTCGCAATGGCCTGCCGCGAAGCTGGCAAACCCTGGGCGGCGGTCACATTCAATGCTCAGCATGCAGAGATGCTGCTTAGCAAAGGATGCAAAATGCTGTCTCCTACGAATGACATTCGCTTGGCGGTCGCAGGGGTTAACTCGGTGAAGAAAGATTTTGCTGAATTGTTCTCGAAATAGTTTCCGGACCGGCTGGCAGGGTGTGACCCAGCAAAACGGGGAATGATAACTGTCCCTCCCCCCCTTTCGAGATGTCCTGAAAAAGCCGATACAGTCTGCTGCCACGGCTGCAGCCCCCGCAATTCGGCGAATTATCCTCGCACTGGGATCGCCGCCGAACCTCCCGAGGAGACCGTGGGTCGGACATGGGTTGCCGGAAGCGTTAACATTGAAATTGAGCGTTGCGTCCCCCAGGGAATGTCTGGATGGCCGAGACGCTGCCCCTATTTTGCGGACAGGAAATTGCTGGTATGTCTGAATCTCACCCTAGCACTCCCAAGATTTCGCCGATGTCGGTGCCCAAGTTTGCCGCGGCGAAAGGGCGCGAAAAGAAGCTGACTGTTTTGACAGCTTACGATTTTGCGTTCGCTCGGTTGTTCGATCAAGCCGGTGTCGATGCGATCCTGGTGGGCGATTCGTTGGGGATGGTGGTACAGGGGAAATCCTCCACAGTCCCTGTCACCCTCGATGAGATGATTTACCACGGCGAAATGGTCGTGCGAGCCACCTCAAGAGCTCTTGTCATCGTCGATCTCCCTTTTATGTCTTATCAGGTCAGCTCGACACAGGCGCTTGAAAATGCCGGACGAATTCTGAAAGAAACCGGAGCGGGAGCGGTCAAACTGGAAGGGGGCGTCCACCAGGCTGACACAATTCGTGCACTGGCCGCTGCCGATTTGCCCGTCATGGCACACGTCGGCATGCGTCCCCAGTCAGTCATGAAAATGGGAGGGATGTCTAAGGTACAGCGCAACGAGGAAGCCCTCCTGGCCGATGCCAAGGCTGCCGAAGATGCTGGTGCCTTCGGAGTGGTGCTGGAACTGATGCCGCAATCCATTGCCGCACGCATTACCAGAGAACTCTCCATCCCCACCATCGGAATTGGTGCGGGCCCCGATTGTGACGGGCAGGTCCTGGTGTGCCATGACATGCTGGGGATGAATCAGCAGTTCCATCCCAAATTCTTGAAGCGCTACGCCGATCTTCAATCAGTGATTCTCGAGGCGACGACACGCTACTTGCAGGAAGTACGGGATGGCGAGTTTCCTGGTGCAGAACACACACACCAGTAACCCCAGAAATACGCCCTCTGGGGCATGCAAGTTCCGTTTTCACGAAGGGGCATTTGCTTGAACTATGTACCCCCGCCACGATCCGAATGGTCAATTCCCGAAGATATCACGTACCTTAATCACGGCTCGTTCGGCCCCTCGCCCCGCGTCGTGCAAGAATGCCGTGAAGGCTGGTCCCGACGGTTGGAACGCCAGCCGATGGATTTCTATCTCAGGCAGATGGAACCGGCGCTCGATGAAGCCATGAGCGTGCTGGCGCGATTCGTTGGAGCAGACGCCAGAGATATGGTGTTTGTTGATAATGCGACCGTGGGAATGAACGTGGTTGCCGCCAGCCTACCTCTGCAGGCTGGCGACGAGGTTTTGCTGAATGATCATGAATACGGAGCCGTGTTTCGAATCTGGAGGCAACGATGCCAGCAGACAGGAGCCCGCGTTGTCACAGCGAAGCTCGGACTCGGATCAACCCCTGAGACCACGGCGGAAATCGCTTCCGGTCAGCAAAATGGCAGCGATCCCGCTGCCGCCGTCGTGAAATCCATCTTCGACGCTGTTACCCCTCGGACCAGGCTAATTGTCGTCAGCCATGTGACTTCGCCCTCAGCCATTGTTCTTCCTGTCGCAGAGATCTGCCGTGAAGCACGCGCCCGCGGGATCCCCGTCTGCGTCGATGGACCTCACGCCATCGCGATGCGTGACATCAACCTGGGTGAACTCGACTGCGATTACTATTGCGCCAGCTTGCATAAGTGGCTCTGCGCGCCATTTGGTTCGGGATTCCTGTACGTGAAGCGCCAACACCAACGAAGCCTGACGTCGCCTGTAACGAGTTGGGGTCGAAGCCTGGGTGGCAGACCAGAACGGTGGCAGGACCAGTTGAACTGGCTCGGAACAAGGGACCCTGCTCCATATCTCGCGGTGCCCGCAGCCATCAGATTCATGGAACAGGCGGGACTTGAGCAGTTTCGTCTCTGGACGCATCAATTGGCTGCGTCGGCTCGACAGAAAATGGAATCCCGCTGGGGACAGACTGCCTGGATTCCGGACTCGATTCAGTGGTATGCCTCGATGATCGCCATCCCTCTGAAAAATGACGGTTGGAAGAAGCCAAAGCCCAACGCCATGCATCCAATCCAACAACGTTTGCGTGAACGCTACAGGATCGAAATACCGGTCACAAATTGCTGCGACCAATCGTTCCTCAGGGTGTCTTGCCATCTCTATAACACAAACGACGACATCGACCGATTGATCGATGCCGTCGAGGAATGTCAGGGGCACGAGGCGAATCTCTGACCACCCAGGCTCACACAGTACTCGCGGGCACGATCAGCGACTGTGAACGTAGGCTCCCATATCCACCACCTGCGGTTTTCGATTGACGTAGACGATATCGCGGGGGGCGAAGTTTCGGGTGCTACCGCGACCAATCGCGTAGCTGTTTTTAGCGAGCCGAAAATCAAACTGGGCGGTTGAGGGCGACCACTTCGTGAATACTTTTTCCGGTGACGTGTAGGGGATCGATCGCTGCCACGGCTGCCAGCTTTTCGTGAATGCCAGGTTTGAATCGAACAGCACTCCCTTCTCGGGAAGGGAATACGTCGTCGCGATATTGTTTCGGACGACGACATTCTTGTATTCCCCGAAGATACCTAGCCACGAATCGTGGTTCTTCGCCTGCGAAATGATGGTGTTATTCAATACGGACGAATTCTTGAGATTGAACAGGGAGAGGCCGTGGAATCCGGCGGCTCCGACGACATTATTAGTGACCGTTAAGTTATCCCAGTCCCCCTGAAAGATCACGATTCCCTGCATATAGTCATCACCCTGACCGGTGGACACCGGAGGAATCAGCGGGTACGCGCCGGTCGAAGCCAGGACGGTATTTCCATCCACAACGACGTTCTTCGTATTCCGTTCGTCCCATGCGGTATAACCTTGCATCCCGTCATGATGGTAACCATTGTTCCACAGACCGTAATGATTCGTAATGCGGTTACGACTGATAATTGAATTGCTTGCGGTGAACTGAATTCCGTCATTCGCGAAATAGTCAACTGAATTGTTTGACACGTCCAGCGAATCGCCTGACACCGCGATCCCGTTCTCTACATTCGTGATAATATTCTTGCTGATGGTCGAATTCGTGAGCTTGTTCGTAAATATCGCGTGGGGGGCACTCAGCGTGGCCCAGTTGCGGGGACTCCACTTGCGGACGTCTGCTTGCGAGCGAAATTTATTCGCGTCAATGATCACCTCATTGGACTGCTGAATATTCAGAAGAACCTTACGGTCCCCAGCCTTGGGAATATTCTCAAATGTCACACCTCGCACGACCCATTTTTCACAGTTCGACATCGTCATCGTTTTGATGATGGGCGTCTGACTCGGACCTGCCTGAATCGTGATGAAGTCAGCATTGGTGTGCGATGGGCCCCAGATTCCAATGTCTCCATGATTACCCGACATCAGATAAATCAAATCACCCGGACCGACTTTCCCATTTGATCGAGCCCTGCCGTCGATCAAGTTTGCATCAATGATCGACTGAAGTGACCCCCACGGCTTTTTCGCCGATCCATCGCCCTTCGTCGTTGAGCCTTTTGAGGGGTCCGCGAAGAAAACTTTTCTTGGTGCGGCCGGCGTGGACGCGCCGGGACCTGCAATTGCACCTGAATTCACCAATGCGACAAGTGCCGCCATCAGAATGGTTGAGACCTGTCGCGTACGAGAACCCATTGGTCCAGTCTCCGTTCTAGTCAAAATTTACAGAGGCTTAAGATCAGACACTCCCCCATTCCAGGAGGAGTGTTTATGAATCGAAAATAAGATGGGCAGTAGAGGGGCATTCAGGCGGGTTACAAGCGCACGGAAAAGCACGCTCAAACGATAGTCCGTAGACTGCCGCTAATCACACGTTACGAAGTATGCCTGGAGACATCAATTGAGCCCGACACAACATCTCTTAGCGTGATGGACCGGAAGTCGGCGACAACACTCAAGTGATGATCTGATCCTGTCGGTTTTATTCACTTCCGGGCGGAAAGGAAATAATCGTTAGACTGGACCGTACACTTAATTTGAAATCTAATTACAGGTGTTATGGATAAAGACTAAAACAATGTACTTATCTCAACTTCACCTGCGAACAACAGATTTGGACTATTTCCACGCGTCGATAAAATCAACGCTGACATTAGTGTTTACTGCATTACAGCACGAATGGCTGTGTCGCATCGTCGGTCTTCTACTCGTTAATCAGGATTTGAGTCAAGACTGTTCGATACATATTTCAGTATCGCTGTCAAGTACTTGTCTAGTACACGACACCCCACCCTCGTGGAGCAAATCGGAGCAGAGTTGACACTCAGAGACGCGTTTCCCGGGAGGATTTCTCGGCCGAGCTAGGGACGTTCAGCCTCCGCGGAGTACCTTCCTTGGAGAGATCTCGCCAAAATTCAGACGGGCAACACTCAAGCAAGTCTCCCCAAACGCCGGTGAAGCGAGCATGGCGCACTTGTTGCAAACGCCGTCCTGAAAAGAACTTGTGATTTCCAGAGGAACTGAATCTGCCGAGGTGATCAACGCGCGCTGAACGACCAGTGACGAGTTCGCGCGACAACCGCAGCTGGATGACGTCGATCGAAAGGCCGGGAGGAATCGCAGACGAGAGCCTGCGCACCCGAGGTGAACCTGAATTGATCGTAACATTGAGGTGGGTGGGCGAAAACGCTTGAACCGAGTCTGCTCTCGTTCCGAGGGGACTTCGCCCATCCTTCCACAAACCACCCAACTTTTCCTAAAAAAGAGCACACAACCCTTGAACGAACCTCCGGTCTCGCTGACCGGGAATAGACAGGAAGCATGGAGGATGCCTTCGACTCTCGATACAAACCCCGTGCGAGGAAATCGGGGAACCCGAGCGTCCGACCTTCCAGCCAACAATTTAATTCTGATTCCTAAGCCAAACCCATCAAGATCCACCGATGCAAAACTCTTGAAGTGGGGCGATCCGCCTCAGTTCTCAGCACTTTTCGCAGCGGTTTGTGGCGGATGTCCTCCGAAACACAACAAGTGCAGGCAAGAAATTCTTCCGAGATTGAAAAAACTTTTCCGCCAAGTTAGTAAAGAGTTTCCAACGCGTGCAGTGAGATCCATTCTTCATGCCATTCGCACCTTCTTTCGCCTGCTGGAATGGAAGTTGCTAACAACGCGAGACGCGATTCTATGTTTTTGAGAGCAAGCACTTTAGAGTCGCAGCGGCCTGGTTGAGGGGCCGAAATCACTAGACACCGTTGAACTAGGCGACCAGGACTTTTTATTGTGACGAGTTTTTCAGCGACTCAGTCACGGACGAGGCTAAGCTTGAGTAGACACAGGAACGACCGATATGAGCACTGACGTGCAATCGGTCCAGACGAGCGAGTTGCCATCCGTCACAGCCGCGAGATCAAACCGGAATGTAGCGCTGGATTTGCTTCGGATTGTCTCTGCTCTCGGAGTTGTCTGGTTCCACTGTAAGGGGCCGGGAAAATTCCTGGCTTATGCCGGCTTGCCTGCACTCATCGCGTTATCTTTGGGGCTTGCTACGGCGCCCGGTGCATCAGCGCCCTTCTCCCTGATGGTCGTGAAGCGAGCGAAGCGACTTCTGTTGCCATGGCTGTTCTGGTGCGCCGTCTACGGAGGCGCGAACCTGATCAAATCACAAGGGCTCAAAGAGATCTCCAGGCATCCCGCTAACGAATGGGCATTCCTGGCAGGCACATCACTTCACCTGTGGTATCTCCCCTTTGCCTTTCTCGTCACCTGTCTTGCGCGACCATTGCTGGCCTATATTTATTATTCGGAACGGACAGCGGGTGCGACGGCCGTGATGCTTGTGAGTGGCACGACCGCGATCTGCGCCTGGATTCTGGAGACAACCACGTTTCCCGCCCCTTTTGGACAGTGGGTATTCGGATTTCCCGCTGTCGCCGTGGGGCTTTCGCTCCCCCATTCGGGCGGCTTATCCAGAAAGACATTACGCGTTGTCTCGCTTGTCCTCGCAGTTTCTATCGGGTGTCTTGCGACGCACTCACCTGCGTTTTATATCCCCTGCATCCTGGGAACAGCAGCAATCGGAGCGGCCTGGCTCGTCCACATCCCCGCCCTTGGCTGCATAAGCTGGCTAGCCGGGCTTAGCTTTGGGATCTATCTGGTCCATCCGTTCGTGCAATTTCTCACCTGTCGATTGACACCACTGCATGAAGGAGGACTACTTGCGATTCTGGTGATCCTGATTTCGATCGCGGTCACGGACGGCCTTAAACGAACTCCACTCAGACACTTCATGTGATTTCGGCCAGACGACACGCAATCCCAATTCTGCATCGCGTGGGCGTCACCGCCTGAGCTGTCCGTTGTTCTGCGTCGTCATCCACGGCAACGGTTGTCCCCTTTGCTTGTAACTGGCTCTGCTCACCAATCACTGATGCGAAGAGGTTTGTCAAAGATCGCTGTGAAGGCAGCGGTCAGTTTTTCATGCCGATCTCCAGGCGAACGGCGCAAATCAATGACCGTCTGGTTTTCGCAGGGTGGGCCACCAGCAAAACGAATTAGCAGTGCTTGTCTGGTCGGGTCTTTTGGATGCACAAATTGAATATCAGGAAACTTTGGCCGGATCAGTGCCGCTAATGCTTCCATGTGTTCCATAGGAACATCCAGTAACTTAACCGGTAACGGGCGAATCTGGATTCGACCCAGCATTTCTCGAGTGGTCTCTCCATGTAGGGGATGGCGCCACTCAGCAGCGACTTCGGCGAGCGGATCTAATACGAATCGACGATACGTCAATGCCGGGTGGGGCACGATCAGATTAGTCTCTTCGATTACGCTGCAGCCATAACTCAGCAGATCAAGATCAAGCGTCCGCGGACCCCAGTAGATGTCACGCACTCGTCCAAGCTGCGTTTCCACCGATTGTAGGGCGCAGAGCAGTTGACGGGCATTCAATCTGGTTTTCAGTCCGCAGATGGAATTCAGGAATTCGCTCCCTGATTGCGCTCCCATCGGTGCAGAACAATAAAGTCCCGAGCGTGGACCGAGTTCTATATGGCGGTGCAAGCTGAGAAGTGCCAGAGCGGCATCAAATGTGGCTTTGACGTCCCCAACATTCCCACCGAATGAGATCCAGCACTGCATTTGTGTGGGAGTTGACGGCTCCAATTCCCGGTGACGTAATTCAAGATTCGGTTGCAGACCACTCTGAACGAGCCCGTCCATGGCTCCTCCTAAGAGCGTGCAGGAACTTCATCTGACGTAAGCGTATTTACGATCATACCGTGAATCCAGGCCATACTCGAAGTTGAAGGAAGTCGATCGCTCGCCGAAGCCAAGCGTGCACAATCCTTTTCAACTAGAGCACTGGTGGCAAGTCGGTTCCACGAGTTTTTGTGGAAATGTCGGAGAGAAGATGGAAAAAACCTGGCGAAACCGGCTTTTTTGTTGCCAAAATTTCAAATTTGTTTACGCTGGCAGGCGTCGAGCGAGTTCAGTCGTTCGGTTCTTTAGCAATTCGGAGCCGTTAGTACGGTGGAGGAGGGTATCGTGAGCGGACTGGTTATGTTCGAACAAGTCAGTAGCCATGATGTCGATCCAGTAGAAGAAATGCGGATGCGCACCTGGGCCAGGCGACACTATGCGCCCGCCGAACAGCGAGATGGATCCTGGCATCCGATTGTCCTGGACGAGATGTTCCGGAAAGATCGCGAGGGACAAGTCAAACCCCGGTAGCGGCGACGGTGAGCCTTCGAGCGTGTCTCCAGCTAAAAGCTCAGCCCGCGACCAGATTGGTCAGCGGGCTTTCAGCCATGCGGGACTGCACATCCGTGTCGAAAGTTCAGAGCGGTTCAATTCCTCCCGAGTCATTAAACCGACCGCAACCTTCTCAACGTGGACTCTCCGTACTTACTTCTTTTGTGAGTCTCCAAGCTTCGAATTATTCACGCCGGTCTTCAGAACCTTACCCTGACCGGTTGATTGCGTACCGACGGCTTTATTGACACCGCTTGCAGGCAGGCTTCCCTTCACAGGGGGAGCAGCCTTGGCGGCGGCAGCGGGATCATCTCCCGACGAAGTCCAGTTCGAGACACTCCAGTGTGGGTGGGTAGCGACAACGGACTCACCCAGGTCGTCGAGCACGGCACGGAACTTCTCTGCAGTCATTCCTTCGTTCGGAACAACTCGCTGAAGGACAAATCGCCGATTCGCAGCGATATAAGCGAAGAACTTTCCTTTCCCCAATTTGTCGTTGTCCGACAGCAGTCGAAGCAGTGCTGTCCGGGGAACGTCTGCTGCTGACTTGGGAAGTTCATCCAGCCAAGCCATCACCCAGACGGAACTGGCGTCCTGGCTCAGCACAGTGGACATGGAGAGTTCCCACTCCTGATCCTCAATGGTCGCCTTGAATCCGAAGTCGTAGCGTGTTTCCTGGACCTTGGTCTCGAGGCCCATCGCCTGCAGCAAATTTCCGAGCGTCTGATCGGTTAGTTTGCCTTTAACGACAGGATCCGCCTTCTTTTCCGTCGCGGCAATCACCCCGGAGACGGGAACGGCTGCTGCCATGACGGCCGCGCTGATTACGCTTCTACGATTCCATTGTTTCGACATCGAATAACCCTCCATGGTCACGACTTCCCCCTCAGTGTCGCCTCGAGATCAGCCTGAATCTATTGAAACGGCCTCCCGCTTTGCCCCAATGCCCTCGCGTCGTCATCAACCAAACAGATGCTTGAGGCAAATCTGTGACCAGGTTTCAAACTCGTCGTGGACCTGTAGCAATTCCGCGGGATCTGCGAATCCTGTCTCTAAGATCGACTCTTCACGTGGGCGAACTTTGGCCATGTCGAGATCAAAAATGTGAACGATTCCCAAATGCACCCGTCCTACGGGGGTTTCATCGTCATTGATCAGCCCCACACATCGGTCTGTAAACCCTGATTCCAGAAAGACTTCTTCTTCAATTTCCCGGTGCATCGCCTCCAAATAACGGCGGTCACCGGAAAGCCTGTCGGTTGAAGAAATGTGCCCCCCAATACCGATCGATCTTTTGCTATGCAAGCGGCCTTCTCCTCCCAGTTTCCCCCGTTTATAGAAGAAGACTTTTCCCTCATACCGGAAAATACAATACGGAATCAGTTGTTTGTAGCTGGGGTCTTCCTCCACTTCGTTTCGCGGCCGGAAACTGGTGTGGGCGGGATCAAGCAAAGTATTGATGTATCGATCAATACGCGACTCGAACCCCTGGAAGTAACCGAGCTCATGAAAAAGCAACGTCGGAACAACAAGAACATGCTCGACGGGTTTCTGGGCTTGTGAGACCGTCATTTCGGACGCTTTCTGAAGAAGTGAGGCAACAAGAGTGGTGATGAGCAGATGAAAACGCAGGATAACCGGTTAACACGCACGGCTTCTTACCAGCCAATATCTTTGGTTTGTTCCTGCTGAGCACGGTGAAGTGCTGCATACGCACCGTTGATTTTCAGCAACTGCTCGTGCGTGCCGATTTCCACCAATCGTCCCCGTTCGATCACCATAATGCGGTGAGCTTGACGAAGGGTGCTGAGTCGGTGAGCAATGGCAATCGTGGTTCTTCCACGGACAAGGTTCTGCAACGCCTCCTGAATCTGGCGCTCGGTGGTGGAATCAAGAGCCGACGTCGCTTCGTCCAGAATCAGTATCCTCGGATCAATCAGCAGTGCGCGTGCAATGCTGATGCGCTGCCGCTCCCCTCCTGACAGAGACTGCCCTCTTTCTCCCACCAGAGAGTCATATCCATCGGCCAGCTGCAGAATGAATTCGTGAGCTTTGGCGGCTTTTGCCGCCTCGATGATCTGTGAACGGGTCGCGTCTGGAAGTCCGTAGGCGATGTTTTCGGCGATGGTTCCGTAAAACAAAAATGGATCCTGTAGAACGATCCCCACGTTTCGACGGTAGGGTTCCACTTTGTAGCTACGGATGTCGACGCCATCGGCAAGAATTGCTCCTTCCGCTACATCGAAGAACCGGCAGACAAGGTTAATCAGGGTACTCTTTCCAGCGCCTGTGTGCCCCACCAGACCGATCATCTCTCCCGCTTCAATCTTGAGCGAAAAATCGCGAATCACTTTCCGGTTGCCATACCGGAATCCCACGTTGCGAAACTCGAGTTCGCCTCGCAGCTTATCGATCGGCACCGGCTTCGCGGGTTCGGGAACGCTCGAAACGCGATCGAGAATCTCAAAAATGCGCTGAGCGCTGGCGGCCGCGCGCTGGGATGCATTAACAATCCGGCTCATCATTTCGAGCTTGCTGTAGAATCGCTCGCTCAGCAAAACTGCCGCGACCAGAGCCCCGGCGTCGAAGGTTGAGGCGCGACCACCGATTAGCCAGACCCCGCAGACCCAGACCACCAGGACACCCAGGTGATTCAGGAACGTGATCAATGGCCAAAAGAACGTCCAGAGTGAATTAACGCGATTGTTCGTTGTCACCACCATTTCATTGGCAGTCGAAAATCGTTCGATCTCGCGATCTTCCTGCGCGAAGGCTTTCACGACTCGAATGCCTGGGATAGTGTCGGCCAGGACACTCGACATGGCGCCCCAGGCACGACTGGACGCTTGAAAGCCAATCTGGAGCCGGTCCCGAGCATAGTACATCAGCCAGATAATCAACGGGAATGGGAGCAACGCGACGAGGGCGATCTGGAGATTGGCACTAAACAGAGCATAGGCGATCACAAACAGCAGAATCGTGTTGGATGTAAAGTCCACGATGCTGTCTGAAAGAAAAGAGCAAAGGCGGTCTGAGTCGCTGCTGATTCGCGACATCAGGTCACCAGTTCGTTTACCGCCAAAATATTCCAGCGATAGCTTCTGCAGGTGCGAATACGTTCGGCGCCGCAGGTCACCCGTGACCCGTTCACTGACCCAGGCGAGAATCGCCCCTTGTCCCCAACCCAGAAGCCAGGCCACAACCGCGAAGGCGAACATGATCCCCAGATAGTAAACCGCCTGAGGCATCAGCGGAGGATCGCCCTGCTGATAGTTTTTTAACAGACGAGTCAGGGGCTCTGTCATCTGAATTGTCTTGACCTCGGCGATGGCCGCAGTCATCGTCATGACTAGTGCGAGCAACATCCAGCCAGCGTGAGGTCGGGCAAATTGCCACAGACGAAGTAATGAAGTCGTATCCGGTGGATCTTCTCTCTCTTCCGGTTCGGGAGCCCCCTCTTCATCGACAGGAGTCGAAGCCGTTCGATGCATCTTCAAATCATCAAAACGGTCTCCGATGATGAGCGCTGAAGGCCCCTGAGCAATTGTGTAATGCCAGACAGCCAGACGGCCCTCGTCCGATAGAAGCTCCAGCGTCCCCAGCCCTCCTCGGTCTTTTGTTTTCAGCTGATCGATCCTGGCGAGGGGCCATGACTGAATCCCCGTCACGAGTGAGTGACTGAGAAATCGCTGAGTGGTCAGAACGAGAAGTGTCGACCGGTAATAACGCTCGGAATCGATGTCCGAGATCATATAAGCCACGATTGACTCGGCCGAAGCCAGTTGCAATTCGACAGGGTCCCGCAACGAACTGTCGATCGACGACCAGCCATCAACAGGCAAAGGAGTAACCGTATTCAATGCAATTGTCCGTGGGGGGATTGAGAGATCTCGCGAGCGTCCAAGAGATTAACGAACAGAATAGGCGAATGGCGAGTCGTCGGGATTTCTCTCCTTATTTTCTTGCAAGATTTGTCACCGGAAGTGGGGTTTCGGTCGGTCGCAGTTCGGCGGGTCGATGGGTATCATCCTCACTTGAATCAACAGCGAACGGCAGCACCGTGCGAAGCTTCGCGGGCAAGTCCCGTTCCGACATGGTGATCACACTTCGGATTGCTTTCCTCACTTTGCAAAATCCATCGCTCAATACGAATCGGTTTACTTCGCAGCAGGAATTACCCATGTCGAGTTGTGGCAGTGACGCGTCTTCCTCAGCAGCAACAAACATCGCAAAAGCTGCTGGGCTCAAAGGAAACATCAAGCACTCTGTCGTATTCTGGTGCTTCAATATTGCAGGGGAGCTGTGGGACATTGACAAGACCTGCGAGATTGCCAGGAACCTGGGAATCGAGTCAGTCGAGATCTGCGGGCCCGAAACCTGGCATGCACTCAAGCGACATGGCTTGAAATGTGCCATCGCACCGAACGGGATGCCGGGAGCACCTTTCGTCAAAGGCTTCAACAATCCCGCCTATCACGAAGAAGTGATTTCTCGAACAAAACAGATGATTGATGATTGTGCTGCCGCTGGCGTCCCCAACGTCATCGCGTTCACAGGCTACAAATGGAAGAACGCCGAAGATCCGACCAGTGGCGAAATTTCCCCGGAGGAAGGAGCTGCAAACTGTATTGCCGGGCTGAAAAAAATCGCACCGTACGCGGAAGCAAAAGGAGTCACCATCTGCGTCGAACACTTGAACACTCGCGACGATTCCCATCCGATGAAGGGACATCCCGGATACCAGGGAGACGATATCGACTACGTCTGCGACATTGTGCGTAAAGTTGGATCTCCATGGGTCAAGGTCTTGTTCGACATCTACCACGTTCAGATCATGAACGGGGACGTCATCCGTCGACTCGAACTGCATAAAGACGTGATCGGCCACGTCCATACCGCTGGAAATCCCGGGCGAGCCGAGTTGGACGACAAGCAGGAAATCAACTTCCCACCCATTATGAGGAAACTCATCGAAATTGGGTATGACGGATACGTTGGTCACGAATTCATTCCTACCCGTGACCCGCTGGAAGGTCTTCGCCAAGCGGTTCAGTTGTGTGACGTCTGATTATCTTGCAAATCTCAGCGAGTCCGGACTTCCCCTCGCTGAGATTTCTTCTTTGAACGCAACGGGGGACTGGAAAACTCCGCCGCGGCGTCCAGAACGCGGGGACGACGATTCGACTGATCAGGTTTATGGGAACTGAGCACACTCATTGAAGGCCTAACGGCTGGAAACAGGGGTACTGCGATGACCATGCAATCACGAGATTTTCAAGTCTCTGAGTTCGGCAGGACTCGCTTCTCCAGAACCGATCTGATCCGGTCGGAAGCCTGCTTGCCTTCGATGCTCGTCGCCTTTCTCCTGTTTCTAAACCCACTCCAGCCCGAGGTCAGTGCCGCGGATCAGGAAGTCCTTCAGCCAATTGCATCCGTCTTTCGACCCGTGCATCCTCTCTTGATCAGGAACGATCATTCTCCGGTCATCAGGATCGCCATCGAAGTTGACGGTACAAACGAAATCGAACTCGTTTCATTTTCGTTCGACCTGACGGGAACGGACGACATTACAGATCTCGTATCACTCAGCTTGTGGTCCACGGGAATCAACGAGGCCTTCTCGCCCCAGACGCAGATATGCCCTGCGGTCTCCGCCTCCACCCTTGTTCGGATACCTGTCAAACAACGCCTCAAGCCAGGAAAAAACGTCTTCTGGCTTACGTGTAAAGTCAGCGAGAGCGCCGATCTTTGCCATCAAATTTCGATCTCATGCACGTCCATCGAAACGCCATCCGGGAAGTTGATCCCTCACGAAACATCCTCCGGTCTGCGTCTGAGGATCGGAGTTGCGCTTCGGAAGCACAACGATGATGGAGTGCATACCTACCGCATTCCTGCATTGACGACCACACCAAAAGGAACGCTCCTGGCTGTATACGACATGCGCCGTTCCAAGGGTCGTGATCTGCAGGAGGACATCGATATCGGTCTCAGCCGCAGCACCGACGCAGGGCAAACCTGGGAGCCGATGCGGATTGTCATGGATATGGGTGAGTTCGGTGGTCTGCCTCAGAATCAAAACGGTTGTAGTGACCCAGGAATCATTGTCGACCAGCAGACCGGGCAAATCTTTTGCTTTGCTGTTTGGATGAACGGAAAACCGGGCAAGCATCAATGGAACGATGATGGGTCTGAGCCGGGATTTGAAATTGGGAAGACCGCTCAGTTCATGATGGTTCAATCCAGCGACGATGGCCTAACGTGGTCCAAGCCAGAAAATCTGACTCAAAAGCTTAAACAGGAATCCTGGTGGCTACTGGCTCCCTCCCCTCAGTCAGGGATCACTCTTCCTGACGGGACTCTTGTCATGCCCGTACAAGGGCGGGAAGGTCGAGATCCCCTGGCGGCGTTTGCGACTATTATGATTAGCCGTGATCATGGGGCGAACTGGACGCTAGCCACCCCGGGATATCGAGGTGGCAACGAGTGCCAGGCAGCTCTGATCGGTGACCAGACCATCATGCTGAATGTCCGTAACGACCGGGAAAAATTCCGGGCCGTCATGGTCACCCACGACCTGGGACAAACATGGATTCCCCACACGACCCACTCCAATACTCTGATTGAGCCCAATTGTAATGCGAGCCTGCTGAGGGCCGACTACCAGCGAGGAACAAAGCAGAAGAGAGCCCTCCTGTTCGCGAATCCCCACTCCCAAAAGGGACGTACGCACCACACGATCCAAGTCAGCTTCAATGAGGGGGGGACTTGGCCGGAATCCCACCATATGCTGCTCGACGAGGGCCCCGGAGCAGGTTATCCCTCCTTAACTCGTATCGATCACGACCATGTCGGGATCGTCTACGAAGGAAGCCAGTCCCAGCTGACATTCGAGAAGATTCCGCTCGTGGAACTGCTGGAACCCGCCCGTAGAGCGGCAGCGTCGGCCATCAGCAAACGAGAAGTATCGAAGGAGGGCGTGCAACTGGTGGATCAGCTTCGAAAAGGGGCTCCCTTCGGTGCAGACTCGTTCGACTTGCCTCGCCTGAGATCGATCATGGGGCAAAGGCAGGAACCTCAGATGGAAGGCCTCGTCCTGAAAAAGGAGGACGTGGCCGGGATCCCTTGCGAATGGGTGCTCGCTCCCGGTGCAGACCCCGATGTTCGACTGTTGTATCTTCACGGAGGAGGCTGGGTTTCCGGATCGGGTGGTAACTATCTCCCCTTCGCAGCAGACATCTCGGCCGCAGCCAAGTGCGCGGTGCTTCTTCCTGATTATCGACTCGCCCCTGAAAATCCATTTCCTGATGGGCTTGAGGATTGCCTGACTGCGTACGAATGGATGGTTGACCACGGCCCGACAGGGAGAGTTCATGCCAAGGCGACTTTCATCGCTGGTGACTCGGCAGGTGGCAACCTCACACTCACGACATTGCTCGCCCTGCGAGATCGGCAGCAGTGGCTCCCCGCAGGTGCGATCGCCATTTCCCCGGCAACCGACTTTACCCTCTCCAGCGACTCCCTGAAATCTGTTGACGATCCCATTATCAGTGCTCGCACGATGCCGGAATTCCGGACCCGTTATCTGGGGGTGAGTGACCCTCGAGATCCGCTCGCGTCCCCCGTTTTCGCGGATTTCCATGGCGTTTCGCCCCTGCTGATTCAACTTGGAGACCAGGAAATGCTTCGAGATGACGGCGTTCGAGTCGCCGTGAAAGCCCGTGCCGACGGAGTACCCGTCCAGCTCGAAGTCTGGCCGGGAATGGTTCATGTCTTTCAGATCCGAAACTTGCCTGAATCTCGCGAAGCGATTCGCCGCATCGTCGCATTCATCCAAGGGCACCTCCCTGCCCGGTAGAGAGCCCCTAACCCACTTCGTGCGGAGGAACAACAGACTGCGTTGCCAGACACGTACACTTCGCCATGAAGTTCCACCCAGGGTCACCAGCTCGACGCTCTTGCGATGCGCTGTTGCCTCGCCCAATGGGCTTTCACCAACATCCACAAGCGTGGATGGATTGAGCAAAACCCGATAGACTCGCTGACCGGTTACCTGGACTAAAGCCAACTCAACAGACCTCTATGGCTCAGAGTAACGGTTGACAGACCATTTAACGCATAACGCGCAGGGACATCCTTCCACGGTCGCCAACTCGGTGCGTGAGGCTGGACGGATGATTAAGGACATCGCATGCTTCATATCATGGGCCAATCGCCGTCTCGATTCTGTGACGGCCACACGCGGCGACAGTTTCTGAAGATTGGTGGACTTGCCCTGGGGGGACTTTCGCTACCGCAGATTCTCAAGGCAGAGGAAGCCTCCGCAGCCACCCGCGGAAAGAAGCTGCCGCACAAGGCGATCATCATGATCTACCTGTCAGGCGGCCCCTCTCATCAGGACATGTATGATCTGAAGATGGATGCCCCGGTGGAAATACGGGGTTCCTTCCGACCGATTCAAACCAATGTACCAGGGATCGAGATCTGCGAGCACATGCCCCGATTGGCCCAGATGATGGACAAGTTCGCCATCATCCGCTCGCTCTACGGCTCTCCCGACCAGCACGCCTCAGACATGTGTCTCAGTGGCTACCCCATCGGCCCCAAGGGAAGGCAAGACGATCACCCTTCATTGGGGTCTGCCCTGTCCCGGATCCTGGGTCCGGTCGATCCCGCCGTTCCTCCCTTCACTGGACTGACGATTAAGACGGGTCACGTCCCTTATTCCAACCCCGGCGAACCGGGGTTCCTCGGGATGGCCCATGCGGCATTCCAACCCAATGGTGAGGGAATGGCCAACATGCGCCTGAATGGCGTGACGCTCGACCAATTGCGGAATCGCAAATCACTGCTCCAGAGTTTTGACATCTTTCGTAACCAGGTTGATCAGGTTTCCTCCTTCAAAGACAACGAATATCTGACGCAAAAGGCGTTTGATGTCCTGACCTCCAGCAAGCTGGTCGAGGCTTTGGATCTGGAAAAGGAAGACTCTGCACTGCGGGATCGCTATGGTCGCGGCAGCGCCAGCCCTGCTTTTGGTGAAGACGCGGGGCCGCACTGGATGGACCAGTTCTTGATGGCCCGGAGGTTGGTCGAAGCTGGAGTCCGTTGCGTTACGCTTTCTTTCGGAAGTTGGGATCGTCACGGCGGCAACTTTGAACGGTTGCCAACCCAGTTAGCTCAATTCGATCAGGGAATTACGGCACTTGTCGAAGACCTGCATGCTCGAGGTCTCAACGAAGATGTCAGTGTCATCGCGTGGGGTGAATTCGGACGGACTCCACGCATCAATTCCTCCGGTGGTCGGGACCACTGGCCTCAAGCGTCATGCGCCCTGCTCGCCGGAGGAGGAATGCGAATGGGCCAGGTGATCGGATCGACAAACCGGCTCGGTGAAGTACCGCAAGACCGACCTGTCCATTACCAGGATGTCTTCGCGACTCTCTACCATCAGTTAGGGATTGACGTGAATACCACAACAATCCCCGACAACAGTGGCCGTCCGCAATTCCTGGTGGATCGCCGCGATCCCATCCGCGAATTAATTTGATACCGACATTGCTCACTTTACTCGACAATGCAAACCCGTCTGCACCCCATTGCGTCTGTCTGCGATATCTCGGAACTGGATACCCTTTCATAAAATTGGAGAATCAGGATGACAAAGCTGTTGGTGCTCTACTACTCGATGTATGGGCATATCGAAACGCTCTCGCAGGCGATTGTTGAAGGAGCAAAATCCGTCGACGGTGTCGAAGTGACTCTCAAGCGAGTTCCTGAAACGATGTCCTCGGAAGCGTCTCAGCGCGCGGGGGCTAAACTGGATCAGGCTGCTCCCGTCGCTGATCCCAAGGAACTGAGCGAATACGACGCCATCATTTTCGGGACCCCGACCCGCTTCGGGAACATGGCAGGACAGATGCGTCTCTTTCTTGACCAGACGGGGGGACTGTGGGTGAAAGGGGGGCTGGTCGGAAAAGTTGCCAGTGTCTTCACCAGTACTGGAACGGGCGGCGGGAACGAAAGCACGATCATCAGCTTTATCCCCACACTCATGCATCACGGTATGATCTATGTTGGGCTACCTTACTCATGTCCGGAACTCGCGGACATCAGCGAACTGAAAGGGGGATCTCCCTGGGGCGCCGCGACGATCGCAGGTGCAGACGGCTCACGCCAACCAAGTAGCAAAGAACTCGCCATGGCAACTTTCCAGGGTCGGCACGTCGCTGAAGTCGCCAGGAAGCTGTTCCCGTAATTATTGGGTACTCCGCCTCCGCCCTATGACCTTCGCCAACTTGTCAGTCCTTCAAACTCAACCATCGACAACTTACGACCGTAGGCTCGATGTGAGCCTACGGTCGCATCGTTATTACGATAGCTCTTCAACTCGTTTCTTCCGTATTGTTTCCACATACCCCAAGGCGCGACGTCGTTTCGCCGGTGGAAGCTTCGGAGAGTTTGCGGACAGAGCCTGTTCGAAGCAGGCGAACGCCTTTTTCGTGTCATCCCGCTCAACGTACATCAGTCCCCGGTAGAAATGCAGCCAGGGATTGTCAGGCTTGAGTGAATAGGATTCTGCAAATGAGCATTCTGCCTGGTCATAAAGCCCCATGCCGGCGAGTGCCCTGCCCTGTCCGTTGACTGAATAAGCCAGACCTACTCGATCATCCTCTTCCCGGGCAATTTCGATGGAGTGTTCCACGGAAACGAGGCCGTCCTGATACTCACCCAACTCACACAGGATTTGACCGTAGGCACTATAATCGTGCCGCGTTGCGTCATCGGTGTTCTCGATGATGTGAGCGTAGTCATCGAGTGCATCCACGAAGTTCTCGATGTACCACCGCGAGTGACCCCGCGTTCGGTACGCTTCTGCCGGAGGGTCTGCGTGTTCCTCGATGACTTTGGTGGCCAGTTCTATCGCTTTTTCAAACTGTTCGTTCATCGCCGCCACACTGGCGGTGAGCAGGATCTGATCTGTGTTCAGTTGATCAGTCGAGAACGGTTCCAGTCGCCGCGCTTCTTCGCGATCCGCCTCGGCTCTCTCGACGTCACCGGCAAACTCAAACGCGACGCTTCGTCCGATGAGCGATTGCGACAAGTTCGGGTTCAGCTCAATGACGCGATCGAAGTCCTGCTGTGCCTCTGCGAACTGACCCTGATACAGATTGATGTAAGCCCGCTGCCAGAGCGCCGCACCGTTCTCAGGTTCGGCGGCGAGGATCTCATTCAGGTCTTCCTTGGCAAGATCCATTTCGGTCAAATCGAGTAGCAACTTGGCCCGATTCAGCCGGCAATTGAGATTACTGGGGTCGAGTTCGATTGCCTGATCGAGGTCGCTGGCGGCAGCGGCCTTCTTCCCTTCGATCAGATAGGTAATACCCCGGCCGGTATATCCGTCCGCACGCTCGGGCGCCAGTTCGATCACACGGTCAAAGTCCTCTCGGGCTCGTTCGTGCTCCTCAAGTTTGAGCAATGCGTAGCCCCGTTCCAGAAGCGCCTCAACCCAATCTGGAGCCGTTTCTAAAGCGTCCGTAAAGTCGTCGATTGCGGACTCACATTCGTCCCGCCCCACACGTAAGCGTCCACGGTGCAGGCGACCGATCGAGTAGCGAGGGTCCTGAGTAAGGCAGGTATCCAGATCGTCCAGCCCCTCGTCGACTCGTCCCAGTGAGGCCTTGGCAAGGCCCCTGATCATGTAGGACTTCGGTGAGTTTTCCATGAGTTCAATTGCTTTATCGGCGTCATGAATCGACTCTTCAAAATGCCCCAACTCCAGCAGGACTGCCGCGCGCAGTGAGAACGCAGCTCCGAATCGGTCAGAGGAATTCAGAATCTGATCGCATTCCTGCCGCGCGGACTCTAGCTTCCCGTTCTGGCCGAGGAACTCTGCCCACTGCATACGCAGAATGACGTTCTCGGGGGCGTAATCCAGCGCCGATCGAAAGACCTGTTCTGCTTCCCCAATCCTTTTGAGTTGTGCCAGTGCCTCAGCCTTCATCTGGATGGAATCCAGCGACAAGCCGACACAGCGTTCATAGTCATTCAGGTCTTTCAGGGCCTGTTCCGTTCGTCCCGCCTGAAGGTGGAACTTAGCCCGCAACAAATACGCCTGAGAACAATCAAAGTCCGACATCAGTGCCACATTTACCGAGCTGAGCGCCTCACTGGTCCGCCCCAGCGTACTGAGGATATTCGCACGGACGCACCAGAAATGGGCCGACTTCTGAATCGCCAGCGCCGAGTTGATCTGTTTAAGACTTTCCTCGGCGTGATTCATATCCAGCTGCAGGTTCGCCAGCAGGACAAAGGCGTCGGCGTCTTCGGGGTGACGTTCCAGTCGACGCTGGCACTCGGAAGCGGCTCTCTCAAGCTGACCCGCGTTTGACAGACACATGATCCGTTTATGAACGACGGTCACGTCATCGGGGTACTCTTCGATCAAACGATCGTAAACTTCCAGCTCTTCCTGAACCCTCCCCAGAATTTGCAGGCCGTTCGCATGCAGCAACTTCAGCTTCACGCTTTTGGGCGAGCATTCGATCAATGCCTGACAGTCTTCCAGGCGAAACTCAATCAGGTCCTTAACTTCTTCGACTTCGTAGACTTTCAGCGCCATCTCGCAAAAGCTGGTTACATCTGGCAGAACCACCCGGCGCGACCAGTCCTCAAACGGATGAATTACCAGGTCCTGGAGATTACGGGAGGCTCTGCCAAAGGATCGGCGCACAACAAACACGATGGGATATGCGACCGGCCAGGTTGGAATCTGTTCCAGTTTCCGGCGCAGTTTCTGTGCGACTGAATCAGTCCGTTGGCGAGCATTCGATGCCAGCACCTGAACATCAAACTGCCATGTCCGGCCGGGCAGCAATACCGCGGCGACCTGGGAGAGGATCGCCTGATTGTCACGAACGTCCCCCACTTCGCGCTGGATCAGATCGCTGACAATTTCCGAATAGCTGAACAACAACGAGTGAGGAATACCCGATCGAGACACTTCTTCGGCCGTCATCAGATACGACACCGACGTCCGCTGCTGCAGATTGCTCAGGAACCGTAAATCTTCGCCCGGATCAGGAATCAGACTGATGTCGCGAACGGGCCCAGCGGTGACAGTGATAGCCGGAAACGCCGCGAACAACTTCTGATACGTCGGCACTCGCGTGAAGTATTCGAGGAGTGACAGTTGAGGAGCCGTTGGCTCATGCCCCTTCCGGGATCGCCACATTCCCCATCTCGCAAAATTTTCACGCAGGGATTCAACCGCTCCGTTCCAGCGAGTTCCAAAGCGACGGCTTATAAAGGGAGGTTGAGCGGAACAGTGACGACACAGGCGCAGCGGTACCGTCATATAAAAATCAGCGTGATCAACTTTGATATCTCGAACCCGCCGTGTTTCCGCGTGACAGACGACGCACTCTCCACTGATGCTGCAGTTTTTAAGCATCGATTGGATTTCGTTCGTCAGGTCTGAAAAGACCTCGGCCCAATCCCTTTGCGTTTCTGACACAATCGTGTTCTTTCGACGACAGAAGTTCGGCCAACCTTGACCTGATACTCATGAACTCGCTGAAAGCATCGTCCAAGGAGATGCCAATAAGTCTACTCAGTTCCCGAAGGCGATGTCCAATTCTGGCTCGGCCACAAGTGAGGTGAGACACCTGAATTTTCGATTTTCAGTCGGATGTCGTATGTACTGGTAGAATAACCCTCGATGGATGCTTATCAGAAATCATGACGGTATTGTCAGCAATACGTTTCTCGTGATTAACTCGGAATCCATGCCCCGTATTCGGATTGGGATCAAACCGGGGAGCATTCGAAGAGGAAATAGCGACTCGAATACGATGCCCTTTATTGAAAATCAGCGATGTACTCCACAGGTCTACGGTCATTTCCACGACCTCATCTGGCTCAAGAAATTTCTCAGTCTCAAACGATTCACGAAACCTCGCACGTCGAATCCCATCCGTCACCAGCATCGAACGCCCGTCGGGGTACACATCTGTCAGCTTGACCGTGAAATCGGTATCAGGACAGTTGGAGGAAACAAAAAGTCGCGCCTCGATTCGTCCCGTCACTTCCACAGACTCCGTTAGCTCGTCAGTCGTAAACACCAGGACATCGGAACGCGACTCAACCGACCGCTGATCACGTGGACCGATGTTAATCCCCAGTTCCGCGCCGCCGATCGTCGGCACTGGCTCCGAGGGGTCGTACCGATACGATATACTCCCGTTTTCGGCGGAAGGTTTCGTATCGAGTCTTTTGTCGAGATGAAGATAAAACGGGGTAGCCGTCGAGATGGGGGGCCAGGAATCCGCTGTTCGCCAGTAGTTCCCCGGTGCGGAGGAATCCGTAGGATCCCCCATGACGTAGTAGCTGACCGGCTTTTCACTGTTAACGCCGTTCTCTTTTCCCTTCAGAGTCGCATCGAACCACGCGAGACTATCCGCGCAGCGCGGTAATCGTGCTGAGTTTGCCGGGTAAGAAAGTTCATTCATGCTCCCATGGCCAATCGGCCCGATCACCAGACGGCAACGGCCCCGAGCGGCTGGGCCCCCCTGTGATTGAATCGTCGTGAATGAGTTGATCGTGCCCTGCAGGAAGATGTCGTACCAGCCACCGATGAAGACACCGGGGGCATTCACTCGCTTGGCCTGCGATTCCGGAGACAGCTCGCTCCAGAAGGAATCAAATTTCGGATGTTCCACGAACGTCTTCAGGTTCGCAGGAGACATTCCGGTCCCCTTCAACCAGTTTTCCAGCAGTCCCGAACGAAAGGCGCCTCCCTGGTAAGCCCCCTGATGATACATGTCCGAGAAAGCGACCACGACGTACTGGGACGTCAGGGCCGCAGGTGCTCCCGGGGCTGCCATGTTCTGCGTAATGCCCAGTGCCGAGCCCCCCGTCGTGCCGATTTTTCCGTTGCACCAGGGTTGCTGAGAAATCCAGGCGATGGTGTCGTGGCCGTCGTGGGGCGTATTCCAGCCGTCATTGTGGAAAATGATGGCGTCCGTCCCTTTGGACTTGAAGCGGCCTCGCAAGTCTTGAGCAACATAAGCGTAACCATGCGCACAAAAACGTTCCGCTTCCGCTTTCTGACCATCCTTGTTGTAAGGCGTACGAGCCAGGATGACGGGGAACGGTCCCCCGGTTTTCGGCTGATAGACGGTCGTCGCGAGTTCAATCCCGTCCGACATCGACACGAAGCCGTCGCTTCTGTCGATCTCGATAACGTCGTCACCCGCACATCGGTCACAGAGGAGTGCAGAGAGAAGCAGCATGACCGTGCTTAGTAGCAGCGGCCTGTTCCAACTTCGCTCCGCATTAAACATACGCGTGCCTCACGGGAACGGGGCTCTTCACTGATCCAGCCAAATGACGGTCAACCTGAGCCAGCAGAGTTTATCCAGCCGGGACTCGTTACAATCGAGTCTCGTTACGACTTACGACCCTCGTCATGCCATCCATTTGACAGACAATTCAATGTACAGCGGTTTGCCGTAACGAAAAGACTGGAAATATTGAATTCTTGCGATTCTTTGTGCGAAATCCCTCCTTGCGATCGAGCACGGGAAGGACTTCCGGCGCGGAGACTTTGACCTGGCCGTGCGGGGATCCCCTGCCGCAAGTTCGTAGCATCGCGCGATGAACCGGCCTGCTGTACCGCGAGTTGCAGGCCCCGCCAATTTCAGCCCGTGCATTGCGCCGGCCGGCATGGCAGGCGACAGGCCCGTGACAGTTTTTTGTAACTGCCACGGGCCTGTCGATTCGGTTCGCGAGGAGAATTCAGAGGGGCAGGTGAAGTCTTTCACCCTCACTCGATCTTGTCCACGAGTTTCCCGCGAAGGAGCTGATCCCCCTCATTTCTCCTGACGAGGGCAAACTCGCGACTCTCTACAATCACCCGCGAGTCTCCTTTTCAGTTCAGTTTACGGGACAACTTCACCAGCGAAGGAAGTTCGCCCCTTAGGGTCGTTCAATCGGTCAACCGTGCTGCCAATTCGCCGTTCGAGCTTCTCTGCGGCGTCGGCGATGGCTTTTTCGATCGCAGCAGCTTCGGCAGTGACAGCCATCGGCTGCAGTCCCGCCAGCCGCGCTTCCATCACACAACGCTTGTCAGTATCACTGTTCTTGACACTGCTATTCTCGTCCGACAAATGAACTTCGACTCTAGTAACTCGATCGCCGAAGCGCTTCAACGCAGTCTCGACCGCGTCTTCGACATGCTTCTTCAACTCAGGCGTCTTCATCGTGTGGTTGTCGGTCGTGACCTGAATTTTCATTCTCAAGTTCTCCATGCTGAATCCATCGCCTCTGTGCGGGCCGCTTGTCCTGAGGTCACTCGAACGCTCGAACCTCACTTCGACAAACGTCCCTCTCTGCTTCACCGAAGTGATTCGTCACTTCTCGTGATCGCATGTTCTTAAAAACGTTGCTGGCCGCATTCGGATCTATCGAATCCCATTTTTTCTTCGCTTTTCGCAGGAAATTGTAGCCCGCACCAGTCCCCTGTAAAGGGGCTTTCCATTGAACGGAAACTCATTTATTTGAATTGGTTACAGCCATTCTCTCCCGCTTCAAACACGCGCTGAGGCGGCCAGATGATCTCGAGAGCCATTCGGAACTTCGCTCGGGTCTGCCCGTTTCGCTTCTCACACCATCGCTGGGGGTATTCCAAGGAGAATCGGACCCGATCGTCCAGATCTGCGACACGATCGAATTTGTCTTCGTTTCCGCTAGCCGCGCCCAGTTCACAGACCTCTGCCGTGCATCCCGTTACGACGACCGAAAAACAATCAGTTTTTCCTGCGTCAGATCGCGCATCGTGTAGGGAATTCCCCCAATCCCATAGCCAGACTCACGCCGTCCTCCAAACGGCATCCAGTCGGTCCGAAAGGCGGTGTGGTCGTTAATCATCACCGTCGAGGCATCCAGGCGTTCGGAGGCATAAAGCGCTGTCCGCAGGTGCTCGGTAAAAATACTCGCCTGGAACGCGAACGGCAGCGAATTCGCCGCCTCAATGGCCTGATCGAGGTCCGCATAAGAATAGACACACGTCGTCGGCCCGAAGACCTCCTGCGTTGAAACTTTGGAATCGACAGACGGATTGACCAGGATCGAAGGAACGACTGTCGTGTGACTCAACCTGCCACCGCCGATCAGCTCTGCACCACCCGCGACGGCCTCGTCGATCCACTCGGTGACACGGTCCGCTTCGGCCGGAGTGATCATCGGCCCGACTTCGGTCTCTTCGTTCAGCGGATCACCCACCTTGAGTGCCGCCACGCGCGCGGTGAACCGTTTGAGAAACTCGGTTTTGAGATCCTGATGGACGTAAATCCGCTGGGTCGAAACACAGACTTGTCCGGCGTGGTAATACCCCCCTTTGACCAGTGGTTCAATCAGGTGATCGAGGTTGGCCGCTTGATCGATGATCGCCGGCGCCGAACCGCCGTGCTCCAGTGCAATCCGCGTCCCCGGTGCGAGGATGGAACGCAGCCGCCAGCCAACTTTACCGGAACCAATAAAGCTGACGAATGCCACGCGCCGATCCGAAACCAGTACTTCCGCCAGATCACTGGACGCGGGCAGGAACGTCTGACACCACTCCGGTGGCAAACCCGCTTCGTGCAGCAGATTCACAAATGAGAAGCACGACAAGGGGGTCGATGAAGCAGGCTTGATGATGATGGGACATCCCGCCGCAACCGCAGGAACGACCTGATGCACAATCAGGTTCAGCGGGTGATTAAATGCAGAAATCCCGGCCACGACACCGATCGGCTCTTGAATGGTAAAGGCACGGCGGTCAGAACTGGCCGCCGTCAGTCCCATCGGTATTTCCTGGCCTCCACTCGTTCGCAATGCAGCCGCTGCACACCGAACGCCGTCAATCGCCCGCGTCACCTCAACTTTGGCATCCGCTAATGGCTTTCCACCTTCCCGGGCAATCTGTCGACTGAGAAAATCTCGCTGAGCGTACATCAGCCCTTCTAAACGCTGCAGAATCGCCAGTCGTTGATGTGGTTTCAGACGCGCTGCCCGGTCCGCAAACAGGGTCGCGGCCGTTACCAGCTTCCTCTCCAGCGCATCAGCATCGTCAACCGGAACCTCGCAAATCAGAGCACGGTCAAACGCCTGAACCACCTGCTTCACTTTTGATTCTCCTCATCCAGGTCGCTCGCGGGCCTCGGCGTCTACCACCGAACAGCCAGTCACATCACCCACCCCCCTGCCTCGATCGACTCCAGCACCTGGCAAATTCTGAGGGATGCCGCATCTGATTCCAATGGGGGCAGTTTACAAACGCGGGCAAACCATAGAGAAAATCGTGCCAAGACTCTGCGAATATTACCACGCCGATCGGTCACAGAAACAATCTGATGCCCGGCCGCAAACGTCAGATCCCCGGTCTCCCCTTTTGCCAGCTCCAATTCAACTGCCGCTGTCCACACCGGCGGACCATCTTCGTTGAGCGTTTCCATGAAGCCCGACAAAGAAACGCTCGCCGGGGCTGCGGCCAACCAGCTACCCTCACGAAAACGGAAAGTCGGCGGCCTTGCAATCGGCTGGCCAGCCGGGCCAGTCCCCTGAAAATCCTTAATGTGTTACCTCTCCAGCACATGGGACTGGCCACCGGCTGGCCAAGAGTTGGCCAGCCGGCCACCCAAATAATTGGATCCGCATTCGTCAAACAAACTTCACGTCGATGAGGTTGTGTTAAGTCCACCCACTGAATCCCCATTTTCTAACAGTGAGACCTTCCCGCTCGGCTTCGCCATCCTTCGATCGATGTCGCTGAATCATTCCGAACGCCAGTAGTGTCAGCAACCAGCAGCAATCCAGCGAGCCCGAACAGCCAATCCTTTGGAATAGGGTCCGAACAGGGGTCTCGGTAACCGTTCACCCTCGTCGAGGAGTGAGGGAGCCTGTTGACCGGCGAAGGGCCTTCATTGCGGGTGACCAGGGATGTCGTCGCGCTGCGATCCTGCTCAGGCTGCGCGCCAGTGCTAAGTGCTGACAGGTTGACGCTTCATCGCGGCTACCGGGGCGGCAAGGCCACAAGAGGAGTCACCGACGTGCGTCTCTGAACCATCCAGGTGCCTCATTCCAAGGGGGCCTTCTTCTCTATGATGTTGGGACATTGAGGGGCCATTTCGCGATTGAGGTCGATATACGCTTTCCATTTCTCGGGCACATCGTCTTCGTAATAGATCGCATGTGGTGGACATTCGGGTACACACGCACCGCAATCGATGCATTCATCCGGGTGAATGAACAGCATCGACTCCCCCTCGTAAAAGCAATCTGCAGGACACACAGTCACGCAGTCGGTATATTTGCAGCCAAAGCACGGTTCCGTTACGACCATCGCCATTCTCAGTTCCTTTCAAGTTGAAGAAGTTTCTCCTGAAAGGCTGATTCCCATGACGAGGTCGCTCCGGGCGTGAAAAATGAGATGTCACTCGATTTTTCCCAAATTTGCCGCCAGCATGTGGACATCATGTCACCCGAGAGGACCAATCAGGAGTTGCTGAGTGCCTGGAAGAGGGGTGACCAGGACGCCGCAGCGCAGGTCTTTCGTCGCTATCAAGCCAGGCTACTGGCACTTGTTCGCTCGCGTCTTTCGAAGAAACTGGCACGTCGAGTGGACGCCGAAGACATCCTGCTCTCTGCCTATCGCAGTTTTTTTGTCGGTGTCCAAGCGGGGCGCTGCACTCCGAACGCAAGTGATGAGCTGTGGCCGCTATTGACCACAATCGTCCTGCGGAAGTTGGCTCGGCAGGCCCGATATCACAAAGCAGAATGCCGTTCGTTTGAGCTGGAGCGACAGGACGAATCGAGACTCCTGGAATCCCTGATCAGCCAAGCGCCGACCACCGAACATGCGGCCATCCTGACAGACGAAATTGAACTCCTGTTGAGCCACCTGGACGCGACCGCGCGGGAAGTTCTGGTTCGAACACTGCAAGGACAGGATGTCCCTTCAATCGGGAATGAACTCAACCTGCATGAACGAACCGTCCGTCGCGCACTGGAACGAATTCGCCAGCTCATTCCGTCTTCAGCGACCGATTCATTCGGCTGGGCAAAGTTCTCGCTCAGGACAAAACAACGGTCGCCAATTTCGCGAACGCCAAAAGTAACTGTGCAGGGAACGCTGAACTATGGCGATTATTTGTTGAAACGACTCGTCGGTGCCGGAGCGTTCAGTAAGGTTTACTGTGCAAAAAAACGGGCTTCGAATGAAACTGTTGCCATCAAATATCTCAGAAAAGATTGCTTGCAGGATCCGCGGGCCGCAGAGGCGCTGGTCCGTGAATATCAAATCCTGCGTCAGTTGAACCATCCAGGGATTCTGCCAGTTCACGGTTGGGGTACGACGCCTGGAGGTTCGCTCTTCTTAGTGACCGATTTTATTGAAGGCTCGAATCTTGCCACCTGGAAATCGACGATACGTCCGAGCCTCAACCAAATCCTGGTCGCGGTCAAGGAGGTCGCCGCAGCGGTTGTGGCAGCCCACTCGAAAGGCATCATTCATGGCGACTTGAAACCAGCAAACGTCCTGATTGGTGTTGAAGGCCGCATCACTCTTTGTGATTTTGGATTGTCACGTCACGTGACAGATCGGGAAGATGTGCCGCGAGGAGGAACAGCTGGTTTTCTTGCCCCTGAACAGATGTCGGACGCATTCGGCCCTGTCACGGAACTGACTGACGTGTACGGCATGGGAGCTCTCCTCTACGCACTACTGACAGGGCGCCCACCGATGACCGGTCGCGACTTTCCGGAAATCCTGGCAAATGTGTTGTCTCCGAAACTCCCTGAAGTTCCTCTACCGGGAAGCGACTCACTCTCATCTGAGCTGAATTCCTTCACGCTGCGATGCCTGTACAAGGAACCGCAACGACGATTCCGCGCGGTGGTGGAATTCTCATTGGTGCTGGCGACGATAGGTGATCAAGGACACTGTCCCGTTTGTGATGGCTCTTAGCGGTTCAGTCGTTGCTTCCAACCGACACAGGGTCGGTGGAGAGCATGAAAGAGTTCCTTCGTTTGTCATGACTTAGCGGCTCAATCGTGGCTTCCTACCGACGCAGGGTCGGTGGAGAGCATGAAGGAGTTCTTTAGTTTGTCACGACTTAGCCGCTCAGTCGTTGCTTCCAACGTAACTGTTAAGCGCACCGGCCCCGGTTCCCGCATGATGGGGACGATTCAGATCGTGACTTGCTTGGTTCCCGAGGGATGTGGGTGGTTCAAGAGGAGTTCTGACTGACCGGCAGTGGGGTGGGTTGCCGGGCTTGGACAGCACGGATCAACTCAAGTCCGTATTGAAGGAACTGACAGCCTTGCTTTTGACATGTCCGAACGATTGATTTGATATTTGCAAAGGCTGTCGCACCCCAATCCGTCCGATTCACTCCTCCGTCGGCACGCGTGGCGGCGACGCTTCGAATGTCTCGTTCGGCCGGTGTGTTATCTGGGGGGACGTGTGGATGATCTAAAAAGGTAAAGAGTTCATCTGCATACTTTCGCAATCGCTTGAGTATGCGATTAACATGGGTGTTTGTGCTGATCGTCGTTGCCAGTTCCCCGAAGCGGTCTGAAATCGCATCACATTGTTGAGTATAAGCCTTCGGCGACAGTTCATCGCGCTGCTTGCCGAGTGCCATTGCCTCTTGAAACAAGGCGATCAGTGGTTCGATGATCCGCTTTGTGCAGATGGCAGGGACTTTCTGGCGCAGGTCGTGCAGTTCTCGCAGCAGATGGACCAGGCAGCGCTGCTTGGTCGCTTCCATCGCGTTGTAGGCGGCGTAGAAGTCCGTCACCAAGACACCGGCCAGCGAGTCTCCCAGTGCCTCGCGAATTACGGCACCGCTTCGAGAATGCCGAATCAGGTAGACGGCAATTTTGGGATTCGAGAAGCACCAGGCCCAGACGTTTTTGCCATTGATGCGCCAGCCGGTTTCATCGGCGTGAATCAAGTTTTGCTGCCGCAACAGATCGAGCAGATCGGTCACAACGGGAGCAAACAGCTTGCCGCCCCAAGCGAGATGTCCCAGTGCTCCTGCCCGACTCAACGGAATTCCCCACCACTGCGACAACAGATCGCAGCTTTTGCCCAGCGAGATCCCCAGATGAGCCCGGCAATACAGATTCAGCAGCCTTGCGCGAGGTCCCAGATGACTGCCCGGCAGTTCCAGTTCCGCACGACCCTGGCTGGTTTTTCCGCAGTCCCGACACTGATACTCATGTCGCCGATAGCGATGGTATTCAGGTTTTGGCTCAGGAATATCAGTGACAAGATGATCATCAAATCGGCCCGTCGGCTCGATTCGGCGACTGCCGCAGCAGGGGCACGCGTCGAGCACCACCTCGTGACATTCAACTTGACCGGGAGGAATCTCATCGAGCTTCGGCGGATCACGAAACACGCCGGGATGCTGCCGAAATGGCTTCTTGCGACGATCCTGCTTCTTGTTTCCCGCAGGCGGCTTGCGATTGGGTTGTGGCTTGTAACCCTGACGGCGAACCCGTTCCAGCTCTGCTTCCAATTCCGAGATCCGAGCATCACGCTCCGCAACCTGGGCTTCCAACTTCGCCACGCGATGCAGCAAAGCCGCTACCTGCTCTTTGAGTAACGCAACATCATCCATGATGCTCAAAATTTACCAAACCCTGGCCACTGGAAAAGCCCAGAATAGCTTAACAGTTACCTTCCAACCGACACAGGGTCGGTGGAGAGCTGAGAAAGCTCACTCCACATTTAGCTGTTCAGTCGTGGCTTCCGACTGGCGCGGGAGCGGTGGAGAGGTGGAAAAGAACTCATCAGGTGTTGCGGCTTAGTGGGTGAGTCGCTGCTGCCGGTCGACGCGAGGTCTTATCGTACCACACAGGTCTGCCATAACGGGGTCCTGAAACGCGATGTCGGTCGTATCAGCGCAGTGATCACGGGCGAACGCAGTCGCAGACGGCTCAACTAGGGCGTCCAGACCAAGGAGTTCGCGGCACGAACATCAAAGCGTCGTCAAGCAATCAACACAGCGCTGGATCGTCTGTCCTCCGACTTACACGTGTCCATGCAATCATCGTAATGGTGGCAGGCTAATGAAAATTGGGGATTGGCTCCGAAGTTCCCTCGAAATCAATAAGGAATACGCATCGCTCAAGGTGCCTGTCCCACCTTTTCAACAGACAGCCAAACCGCTTCCTGGGAACAGGAAATGTCGGCAGCCTACAAACGAAAAGACCCTCAGAGTTTACTCTGAGGGTCTTTCTTGTAAAACGCCCGGCAATGACCTACTTTCACGCTTGTAAGCACTATCATCGGCCGCAAGAGCTTAACGGTCGTGTTCGGAATGGGAACGTGTGTTTCCTCTTGCGTATGGTCACCGGACTTGTTTTGCGGCTTCGTCCGAGGACGAAGCAAACGAGTCTTCGTAAGAATATTTAGAAATCGGAGTCATTTGAGAACAGAGGTTCTAGAACAAAGTGGTCAAGTTGTCGTCCATTAGTATCGGTCAACTGAGACGATTACTCGCCTTACATCTCCGACCTATCAACCTGGTCGTCTTCCAGGGGACTTCAGGATTTCTCCATCGAAACCTAATCTTGGGAGAGGCTTCGCGCTTATATGCTTTCAGCGCTTATCCCGACCGAACTTAGCTACCCTGCAGTGCCACTAGCGTGACAGCAGAAACACCAGAGGTTCGTCCCTCCAAATCCTCTCGTACTAAAGAGAAAACCCCTCAAGTTTCGTACGCCCACAGCAGATAGGGACCAACCTGTCTCACGACGGTTTAAACCCAGCTCACGTACCACTTTAATCGGCGAACAGCCGAACCCTTGGGAGCTTCTCCACCCCCAGGATGTGATGAGCCGACATCGAGGTGCCAAACCACGCCGCCGCTATGGACGCTCGGGCGTGATCAGCCTGTTATCCCCAGAGTACCTTTTATCTGTTGAGCGACGGCCCTTCCATTCGGAACCGCCGGATCACTAGGTCCGACTTTCGTCTCTGCTCGACTTATAGGTCTCGCAGTCAAGCACACTTCTACCCTTGCGCTCTTCGCCTGATTGCCAACCAGGCTGAGTGTACCTTTGAACTCCTCCGTTACTCTTTGGGAGGAGACCGCCCCAGTCAAACTGCCCAACTGACACTGTTCACCATCCAGATTCATGGATCAGTGTTAGACTCCAAACAGGCCCAGGGTGGTATTTCAACGTTGGCTCCACCGACACTAGCGTGCCGGCCTCATCGCCTCCCACCTATCCTACACAAGAACTGTCTAAAGCCAATATCAGCCTACAGTAAAGGTTCATGGGGTCTTTCCGTCTAGCTGCGGGTACGTGGTATCCTCACCACAACTGCAATTTCACCGGGTTGCTGGTTGAGACAGTGCTCCAGTCGTTACGCTATTCATGCAGGTCGGAACTTACCCGACAAGGAATTTCGCTACCTTAGGACCGTCATAGTTACGGCCGCCGTTTATCGGGGCTTCGGTTGCGGGCTTCAGGCAAAACCTTGACCCTCTTCCTTAACCTACCGACACCGAGCAAGCGTCAGACTCTATACGTCCTCTTACGAGTTAGCAGAGTCCTGTGTTTTTAGTAAACAGTCGCTAGAGCCGATTATCTGTGGCCCACCGAAATGGGCACCCCTTCTCGCGAACTTACGGGGTCAATTTGCAGAGTTCCTTAACCAGCATTCTCCCGAGCGCCTGAGGCTACTCGCCTCGCCTACCTGTGTCAGTTTTAGTACGGTCGTGTGCTTTGATCTTAGTGGCTTTTCTTGATTGTGCTTCAGTTCGCTTCGTCAACAAGGACTCGGGGTTGCCCCACGGGCACTTCTAGCCGCCCGACGCCCATCCACACAACGTCCCCACATCGCCCACACATCGGTGCAGGAATATTAACCTGCTCTCCATCGTCTACGCCTTTCGGCCTGAACTAAGGGGCCGACTAACCCTGGGCGGAATTACCTTCCCCAGGAAACCTTAGGCTTTCGGCGAACAGGATTCTCACCTGTTTTATCGTTACTCATCCCAGCATAAACACTTCCAACACCCGCTACTGCTCCTCTCGGTACAGCTTGAACTGTGTTGGAACGCTCTCCTACCACTCGCTTACGCGAATCCGCTGCTTCGGCGTTTTGCTTAACTCCCGATCATTGTCGGCACTAGAACACTCGACCGGTAAGCTATTACGCACTTTTTAAATGGTGGCTGCTTCTAAGCCAACATCCCGACTGTCACAGTATCCTAATGTCCTTTGTGACTTAGCAAAACTTTGGGACCTTAGCAGGCGATCTGGGTTGTTTCCCTCTCGACCGTGAAGCTTCTCCCTCACGGACTAACTGCCGGGTATTCGATATGGTATTCGGAGTTTGGTTAGGCTGGGTAGGCGGGTAGCCCCCCATGCCAATTCAGTCTCTCTACCCCCACATCGAAAAATACCGACGCTAACCCTAAAGTTATTTCGGAGAGAACGAGCTATCTCCAGGTTTGATTAGACTTTTACTCCTCCCCACAGGTCATCCCCTAATTTTTCAACATTAGTGGGTTCGGTCCTCCACGCAGTATTACCCGCGCTTCAACCTGCCCATGGGTAGTTCACCTGGGTTCGCGTCTACCGCCACCGACAAATACGCCCTATTCAGACTCGGTTTCCCTGAGACTACGGCCCTGAAGGCCTTAATCGAGCCGATGACAGTAACTCGCTGGGTCATTATTCAATAGGCACGCCGTCACCCACGTAAGGGGCTCCGACAGCTTGTAAGTGTGTGGTTTCAGGTTCACCATCCTCCCCTACAGGGGTTCTTCTCATCTTTCGCTCGCGCTACTTGTTAACTATCGGTTGCCAAGGAGTATTTAGCCTTGGGAGATGGGCCTCCCGGATTCAGTCCAGGTTCCACGTGACTGGACCTACTTGGGTACCAGACAAAAAACTGAATTACTTTCGAATACGGGGCTGTCACCCTCTGTGGCCTCGCTTTCCAGCAAGTTCTTCTAGCATTCAATTCTCGAAAGTCTGGCCCCGCAACCCCACAAACCGAAGTTCATGGTTTGGGCTATTTCCGTTTCGCTCGCCGCTACTCAGGAAATCGAAATTTCTTTCTTTTCCACCAGGTACTTAGATGTTTCAGTTCCCTGGGTTTGCCTTGCATGCCTATGAATTCAGCATGCAATCATTCAGGAATCCCGGGATCAGAGCTTGTTTGACAGCTTCCCCAGGCTTATCGCAGTCTTCCACGCCCTTCATCGCCTCTTGGCACCGAGACATCCTCCACACACCCTTAATAACTTGACCACTTGGTTTTAGAATCTCACTGACTCTACTACCCACAATTTCTGCCGCCGAGCCCCAAAGCTCAGCGAACAGCTTGTGATGATTTCTAAGCTATTCTTACTTAAACCGTTTTGTCAAAGATCTTTGCGTCGCGTTCAGCGTTTGCTGTCGGCGTCGCGGGAGGGAGATCTTATGCGCGTGGACCTCGTGAGTCAACGCACTGGGGCAACTATTGTCAGATTTTTTTCGGGTTCGGTTTTTCGACCACTTTCGATGGTCACCCGCGACCATCGCCTTGCCCCCTACGGCCCCGGGCCTGAGAACGAACATCAGGATTGGAGAGTTTGTCGAAGCAACTCTTCGCGACAGCCTAACAAAAGATCAACGAATGCTTGTTTGTCGTGCACACGGTGTTGCGGCATTGACCGTGGCAAAGGACGAAGAAAGATGACATCCTGAGGAGATGAAGATTGAGAAACAGGCGGATCGCCACCAACAGTTTGCGAATGGGAGGGGCTGATGACTGTCCTCTATATGGACGAACGCTTTCTGGGACATGAAACCGGGAAACACCGGGAGTGCCCCGAGCGACTCGTGGCGATTCGTCAGGAACTGATCCAATCCGGCCTCGACGCGCGCTGTACCCTGGGAAAGCCCCGGGTGGCTACAGTGGACGAGCTGGCCCAGATCCACGGGAAGATGTATGTCGGAAGGGTTGCCGACTTCGCGGACGAGGGGGGCGGTTGGATTGAAGGAGACACCTTTATGTCACCCAAGTCCTACGAAGTTGCGAGGCTCGCAGCGGGAACAGCTCTCGCCGCCGTCGATTCCGTAGTACGAGCGGATGATGACCGAAGAGCACTCTGCCTGATCCGCCCGCCGGGTCACCATGCCCTGGCAGACGACGCGATGGGATTTTGCCTGTTCAACAATATCGCCCTGGCGGCGGACCACGCGATCAAGCAGCACCACCTGAATCGCGTTCTTGTCGTCGATTGGGACGTGCATCACGGCAACGGAACGCAGGACATCTTCTATCAGAGGGATGACGTCTGGTTTCTCTCCGCTCATCGCTCGCCATTTTACCCCGGCACGGGTCAGAAGGACGAAACCGGAACCGGCAAAGGCCTGGGAGCCACATTCAACCTGCCACTTCCGTTTGGAACCTCCCGCAAACACTATCTCAGCGGCTTCGAGTCGTTGTTGAACGACGCCGCGAAACGATGTCGCCCGGAGCTGATCCTGGTGAGTGCCGGTTTTGACGCGCACACCCTTGACCCGATCGGGTCACTGGGACTGGAGACAGAAGACTTCCAGGCACTGACAACAATGGTCATCGACGTCGCAGAGACCTACAGCGGCGGACGTCTTGTGAGCTGTCTCGAGGGGGGCTACCACATTCAGAAGCTGGCAGAGTGCGTATCCGTACACCTGAAGACACTTCTGGAGTTCAAGACCGCATAGAGAAAACCAGCGCGACGGAACCAGACGAAGCGACCGAAGGAAAGCTCCGCCGTGTGATGACTCCAGCGAGAACTGCAGCCCGATCCCACCCCCAAGACGGTGAGCCCCCGCAAACCGACCTGCCACAGAGAAACAAGCGCCGCATGAAAAGACGGATTTCTGCCTGCCCTCACCATACGGCGAGGTACAGCCGGAAATCCGTCTCGATCAACACGAAGGCCTTGCGGCGAGGGAACGACGCCAGCGCGGGCTGAGTACCGATACAGCCAGCCCGCGGTTTGAGCGACATCCCGGACTTACCTTGGCGATTGCGCCCGCACCATCGCCACTTCGGCCGTGTTCGCCGAAATGGACGACTTTTTTGCAGGCGACTGCCGTCTGGCAAGTTGCGTCGAGCTGCGTTGCTCTTGAAGACTGAATTCCGGATCAAGCGAAGGGGCAGCCCCTCGATTAAGGCGATGCAGGCGCGATGGTTTCAGATCGTGCCAGAAGCTCGCACAGCCCAGATTCATCAACAGAGAACCCGCAAGGGCGCACGACATGATCGTTCGAGACGAAATCATCGTCGGGAACCTCCAACAGTAAAGGCGATCGTGACATGGTCCAGGGAGAGGTCGGAACGATAACCCAGAGTCGAATTCTCGCCAAGAGGAGTTTGGCGTCTGATTTGCAAGGCGAAACGGAATCCTTCGGACATTCTCCGCTCCGACAGCCACTGGGCCAGACTGTCCTCTCTCTATTAATTGTGAATCAATTGTGATTGAGCGGTCACTTCGCCGCGAACGGCAGGCAAAGAGCCTGTGAGAATGAGAAAAACGCTGATCAGTGACAGGGAACGCAGTCTGGTCAGCAGGTCGTGATCAGGAAAGGATTGCGAGTAAGCGTTTTCTACTGGACGAGCGACGTTCGCACATCACATAAGTTGTTCCCCCCTTTTGAAAAGTGAGCCGCAATGGAATACTATTGCAGCCCAAGCCACGCTTGCCAGAAGGATCTGACTGTCCGTCGCACGGACCGGGGCGTGAGACTTTCCACTCGCAAAACAGTTACGCCACTCGGGCTAACTCAAGAGAGATATTGCATGACGACAGAACGCACCTATCAACTTCCGCCGCTCGGGCAAAATCCATCAACGACGGCTCAGGGGACGACTCCTGGCAGTTTTGCGTTAAAGCCTGCATTAAAACCTGGTCGCGCAGGGGCTCTGACGTTTGCGTCGCCAGACACACCGGGAATGCCCGCTCCGTCTGAGAAAACGGCCTGGGACTTCATGCCGCTGGACTGGAAACTCAAATCGGAATACGGTCGTGACGCCGGGCAGCAGTCCCACGAACAGGCGGACGCCTGGGAGCCCCCGGCTGGTTTTCAGCCTGTCACCCAGCTCGAGTTTGCTCGCCGGGGAATCGTCACTCCAGAGATGACGCGAGTTGCCGAACGTGAACCGCATCTGACACCCGAGCAGGTGCGCGATGAAGTCGCTGCTGGGCGGATGGTGATCCCTGCGAACAAGGTTCACCTGCAGTACAAACTCGATCCCATGGCAATCGGACGGGCGTCAAAAACCAAAGTGAACGCCAACATGGGTGCTTCGCCGGTTTCATCGAGCACGGATGAAGAAGTCGAAAAGCTGAAATGGGCCGAACGCTGGGGGGCGGACACCGTCATGGACCTTTCGACGGGGGGCGATCTGAACGCCTGCCGCGACGCCATCGTCCGCAACAGCACGGTTCCAATCGGCACGGTCCCCATCTATTCGATGATCATCGGACGGCGAATCGAACAACTGACACCGGAAATCATTCTTGAGTCCCTGAAGGAGCAGGCCGCACAAGGGGTCGATTACTTCACGATTCACGCCGGTGTGCAGCGCGAGCACCTGCCATTCATCAAGAAACGACTGATCGGGATCGTCAGTCGTGGTGGATCCCTCCTGGCGAAGTGGATGCTGGTGCACGGCAAGCAGAACCCGATGTACGATCACTGGGAATCGATCTGCGATATCATGCGTGAGTATGATGTCACGTTCTCAATTGGTGACGGATTGCGTCCGGGTGGATTGGCGGACGCTACAGATCAGGCGCAACTGGCTGAACTGGTGACACTGGGCGAGCTGACCGAGCGTGCCTGGCGGAAAGGGGTTCAGGTCATGGTTGAAGGTCCGGGACATGTCCCATTCGACCAGATCGAATTCAACATGAAGCTTCAGCGACAACTCTGTCACGGTGCTCCGTTCTACGTGCTGGGCCCGCTCGTGACTGATATCTTCCCCGGGTACGACCACATCACCAGTTGTATTGGTGCCACGGCTGCGGGATACCACGGCGCTGCGATGCTCTGTTACGTCACACCGAAAGAGCACCTTGGACTGCCGAAAAAAGATGACGTCAAACAAGGCTGTATCGCTTACAAGATTGCTGCCCACGCCGCAGATGTGGCATTGGGAATCCCGGGATCTCGCGATCGTGACGACGAATTGACCAAGGCACGAGCGGCACTGAACTGGGAGAAACACTTCGAATTGAGTTTCGATCCCGATACAGCGCGGGCCTACCACGACGAGGATCTCGACGTCGACACCGATTTCTGTGCGATGTGCGGTCACGACTGGTGCAGCGTCCGCATCAGTAAGGAAATCGTTGAATTTTCGTCCGGCAAGGACGAACAGTACAAGTGGGAAAAGGCGAAAGTGACTGCGGCTCTCTCACCAGAGCAACAGGAGATTCTGGCCAAGCGAGGTGTTCTGTCGCCCGATGAAATCCACCGCCTGGCTGCGAAGACCAAGAAGGTGATGACGCCGCCAGCAGCAGACAAGGCTTCCTGCCACAGCGACTTCGTCGATGCGAACGTCGCCCGTGACTTGCAGAATAACAAGTCTGATCTGGTGGAACTGACCATCCCACAGGGATAACTCATTCTTGCTGACGGCGGTTTTGGCTTACAGTCTTGTGCAGAAAGTGAGTCTATGACGTTCAGAATCGGGTCGTTCGTCCTGCTGGGAATTCTAGTTTCATGGATACCGGTGAGGGCCGCGGATCTCCCGGCCTTCGAAGCTCTGCCTGCAAGGGCAGAGCTTCCTGATCCGCTCGAAATGCTGGACGGAACCAAAATCACGTCCGCAGCGGACTGGAACAGCAAGCGACGACCTGAGCTGAAGGAATTGTTCCAGCACTATATGTACGGCTATCTCCCTGCCAGGCCGCAGAAGTGGGTGGTCGAAGAAGTTCTCTTTACTGATCCGGCATTTCTGGACGGCAAAGCGACCATCAGCGAAAGCCGGTTGGCGTTTTTCGGTCCCGACCTGAAGCATCGATTGCATGTGATACTGGTGCTGCCGAATAACGTCCCCGCGGGAACGAAAGTCCCCGTGTTCGTGGGGATGAACTTTTGCGGAAATCACGCAGTCACTCACCATCCCAAGGTGCATGTCCCCGAGGCATGGGTTTATCGTTCCTGCAGCGGCTCAGAAAACGAACGAGCCACCGAAC